>JBDTPN010000004.1:0-169103 GCA_039932715.1 Pseudomonadota bacterium
TCTATACGTTCGCCCGCGACTCCGCGCCGAGCAAATCCGCGTGTAACGGTGGGTGTGCCACGGCTTGGCCGCCGCTGACTGCCGCAGCCGATGCCAAGACCGACGGAGACTGGAGCGTCGTGGCCCGTGACGATGGGTCGAAGCAATGGGCATACAAGGGCAAGCCGCTCTACACATACGCCAAGGACTCGGCCGGCGCCGCCGCGACCGGCGTTTCAGACAACTGGCCGCTCGCCAAGAAATAAGGCATTTATCGAGGAACTGGAGGCGCCGGCGGTCTAAGATCGCCGGCGTTTTTTTGCCGCCTAAGCGATTTGTTAGACGGCAGAGTGGCCACTCTTGCGAGCCCTTTCCTTGAACGTCGTAACAAGCGCACCGGCTTCTCCTTCTTCTAGTGCAGCACCAAACCTTACAGTCGCGGAACCATAATCGAATGCGGCAAGTCCACCACCCACACCCCAGAACTGCAGTGCCGATCGAGGATCGCGGGGATTGTAAGGGGCGGGAGCCGCGCGCAGGTTTGTGACGTGCTCAAGCGCGTACTCTTTGAGGCGACCGATCCTAAAAAGCTCCTTCTTAATGGATAGGCACGATTGATCCAGCGTGACGATCTCCCGTCCAGCCAGGCTCCACGCGAAAGTGTAGATGGCGGCAACACCACCGATCGTCCACGCGGCAAGCCACGTGATGCTAAAGAGCCGCACCGGTGCGCCAGATCTTTCGTCAAAGAACGTAAGGGGGACCATGATTTCCCCGACGAACCAACCACAGAGCCAGGCTCCAAGAAAGAGAATCAGGAACCAGTGCTTTCGAGACGGGATTGTCGCCGTGATGCTAAGCGCATCCTCGACCACAGTTGCTCGCGGCTTCTTGGGTTGAACTAGCACAATCGCTTCCTCTGCCGGCTAACGGTTGAGTTCAGCGGCCGGCCGCTGACTTGTGGTTGCGAGCACTTTATCGGTCCCGGTCCGCTGAAGCGATTTGTTGGACGGCGCCACGATCGGCCGGGTGATTGACACCGTCATTTACCGGCACCCCTTGTACTAGGTTTGGATCCACGCCCTCCAGACACCCGAGATTGAACCCGTACTGATTGGGTTTGGAGCGCCGGCGATGATGAGTATAGATACCGCATGTGGAGCAAAAATAATGCTCAGCAGCCATGGTATTGAATCTATAGACGGAGAGCAGATTCTCCCCCTTGAGGATGCGCAACCCTTCAATTGGCACGGCACCCATAACCGCACCTTTTCTTCGGCACATGGAGCACGAGCATCGCCGAGCGTCCACCACACCGTCAGGAAGATGTAGCTCAAGCACAACTCCGCCGCAATGGCAGCTAGCCCTGTGCCCGGGCTGGATGATGGTGTCGCCGATCTTTCGAAGAGGAGGTAGAGCCATAGCGCCGTCTAAAGGCCCCATTCAGCGGCCGGCCACTGCCGCTTCAGCACGCGGGCACCTTCAACTTGTTCAAGTGCAGCGTCTGACCGCCCGCGGTCAGGTACTTTATTCAACCCGCAGCGCTGCATGCGACTGTTAGGCGGCACGTTCAATTAGCCGATCTCCCGGTAGAACTTTGGCGCCCGCTACAATACGCGCGCGCAACCCTACCCGATGGGACATGGCTTTTACGACTTCCGGGCCCAGCAACGTCGCTAGATAAGCGCAAGGTTCGCAGAGGCGTACGCCTTCAAGAACCGCGTTCCCAACCTTGAACCGGTGACCTACCAAGTCATTCAGACGAACACCTACCGTAACAATGTTGCGGCGGAAGCTGCCTGGACCTAATGCTTTGCCGAGTGCAGTATTGAAGCGCTCCACCTCTTCTTGCTCGATGAGTGTCACTTCCCAATCCTTGGTGTCTTTGAGCTTGTCGGAGAAGGTCCCGCTATGTTCAAAGTAGCGGTCACCGACAATTCCGCGACCGGCCTCGAGAGTTGCTGTCGCCAGCGGCAGCAGGTCTTCTCCGGCGTGTAATGTTGCGTAGATTGCGAGAACTGAACCGGGCATGACTTCTCCAGTGCCGCCTAACGGCTTCGCCGAGCGCGCCGGGCGTGGCGCATATGACTGGGCAGTTTATCGTTCATGGCCGAGTTCACAACGACGCGGCAACGACTGCCATCTAAGGCCCAAGCTTCGAGTAGGAACTCGGACTATTTGCATTTGTGAGTAGTGAGTGCGCCGTCGATCTCTTTGGCAAAGTCAGCGGAGTACAGCTTCTGGTTTGCGCACCAGTACGCTACCAATCCGGCGCTCCGACTCAAAGAGTCCACCCACGCCTCTCTCTGCTTTTCGAACTCGGATTCATCGTAAAGGCCCTGACGATACTGATAGTGGACGTCCTCCCAATATCTAAGGACTGCATTGCTGCGCATTGTGAACTGCGTCCTCTCGTCGGGGGTTAGCTCCTCTCCACTGGAGCCTCGGCGAATCACGTCAGCAAGTTGGCTATTGTTGGCCACCACATCGAGATGCTCGACGATCCCCATAGACAACTCGTGTCGGATTTGAGCTCGCGTCAGTTGGCGGTTCTGATTTAGCTCGAACACAAGCAGCAGAAGCCCCACGAGCGTGCCCAGGTTTGCTAGAAGTCCGATGAATTGACCAGCGTCGATCTTCTTCATTCTTGTTCCCTATTAGACAGTGAAGGTTCGATTCCAGCGATCCCGAGAGATGAGCCGCCTAACGGCTTCGTTCAGCGGCCGGCCGCTTACCCATCAGCACGCGGGCGCGTGGCGGTGAGTTGATCACCGGGCTCGCCCGCCCGCGGCCGAACACTTTATGTATCCCGGACCGCTGCAACGATTTGTTAGGCGGCACGGCGGTAACACGGTGGAGCATCGCTACAAGGGCCTCTTCATGAGCAGACCGACACCAAATCGTGTGCGCTCGGTTCCGAACGACTCGAAGCCGCACGCTTTGTAGAATTGTTCAGCGTGCGGATTGCCGACAACATGAAGATAACTTGCTCCGGTACTCTTTGCTGAGGTTGAGGAGTGGTCGACTAGTGCGCGACCGATTCCTTGGCGCCAAGAGCCTGGTTCAACAAAGAGAGCGTCCAACTCCGAGTTTCCATCTTCGCGCGGAAGAATGGCGGAGAAGCCCATGATCTTGCCGCCTTGCTCCGCCACAAAGACTCGGTTCTCAATGATCTGCTGGACGGGCAGCATTATCGCGTCTGGATTCGCCAGGAGGGCTTCGCGGTCAGTTGGATTTTGCAAAGAAGCGCGCCACTGAAGTGCTTCGAGTGAAGCACGGTCCGAGACGATTGCTGGCCTAACCCTGACCGCTGACATAGTGTCGCCTAACGGCGCGCATCAGCGCGCGGGCATTCACGCCCCGGCACGCGGGCACGCAAGATTTGATTGAGCACCGCGCTGGATCGCTCGCGGCCAGGCACTCTATTCAACCCGCAGCGCTGCATGCGATTGTTAGGCGACACGTGCGACCACTCAAAATTGAGATATCTGATTTGGCATACCCTCGCGAGGCGGTTCGACGACGTCCCAGTGTTCGACCACAGAGCAATTCTTGATGCGGAAGAAGTCGGCGATCGCATATGGTGGAGCGCCTGGTGCAGGCGTGAACTTCGCGTGCAAGACAACGAAATCCTTTTCTGCGACTGCCCGGACAATCTCCCACTTCGCTTCTGGAAGCGCCTTGATGATGCCTTCAAGGAACTGGGCGATGGTAATGCGATTGCCGCTCGGTACATCGGGCTTGTGCTCCACAAAGTCTGCAGAGGCATATTGCTCAAGGGCGACTAATGGCCGCTTGTCAATCAGCGCCTTTGTGTAGAAGGCTATCGCCAAGTTGCGGCTTGATTCCGCCGTCGGTTGGCAAGGCGCTGGAGATGCGGCCGCCGCTGCCCGAATTAAGCAACAGCTCAGTCCAAAGATCAAAGCAGAACCGTGTCTCATTGGGCCTCCGGGGTGTTGGATTACTGTCGCCCAACGGCCCACATCAGCGGCCGGGGGCAGGTGGCTCAGCACGCTGGCGCGAAGGACTTGCGTGGACGTGACGCGCCCTCGCCCGTGGCCAGGCACTTTATCGATCACGGACCGCTGCATGTGAGTGTTAGCCGACTTGTCTAGGCGGCCAATCGCGCAACCCTTAGGGACTTGCGTAGTTTCTCAGCCTGCCAAAGGTCGTGCTGCACCTGCTGGTTGAGCCAGCTCTCCGCTGTCGTATTGAACGCAATCGACAATCGCACCGCCATCTCAGGGCTTACTCCGGCGCGTCCGTTGAGAATGGAAGACAGTGTTTTGCGACTCACACCCAAAGCCTTGGCGGCGTCAGTCACAGTCAGGCCCAGCGGCTCCAAACAGAGCGACCGCAGGATCTCCCCCGGATGGGGTGGGTTATGCATCTGCATTGCCATGGTTAGTGATAATCCTCGTAGTCAACGTGTACGGCATCTTTTCCACTGAACGCAAAGGTGACTCGCCAATTGCCACTCACTGTCACCGACCAGCGGCCCTTCAACGAGCCCTTGAGCTGATGCAGCCTGAGCCCTGGAAGGTCCATGTCCTGTGGCCGCGCCGCAGCATTGAGCCAGCTGACGATAAGACGAAGCCTATCCGCATGTTCGGGCCGGATTCCCGCCCTTGAGCCAGTAAGGAAGAACTTCTGGAGCCCGCGGTGACGGAAACTGGCGATCACCTGCGAAGTGTAACGTATCAGGTTACGATGTCAAGTCGCCTAACGGTTGAGTTCAGCGGCCGCACTCTGACCTTTCAGCACGCGGGCGCGACTGACTCGCCTGGGCCCGACGCGAACCCGCCCGCGGCCGAGCACTTTATGCGTCCCGGCCCGCTGCAACGATTTGTTTGGCGACATGCGCACCACCTCTTAGTCTTGGACGGCACCAGCGCGGCGCTGGCAAATATGCCACAGCACTCCACAAGGGTCGTACAAGAATGCAACTCTAAGTCCCCACGACTGCATCGCCGGCGCCTTGGGTTGTGCGACTCCAAAGCGGCCCGTCAGATCCAACCCCGAGATATGTGTCCACCACGCGTCGAGATCATCGACCATCATTTGCAGCATCGTGTTTTCCGCCCAGTCCTTCTGGAAGGCACGTTGAAGGATGAAGCCGCCAGAGCCCGCGTTGAAGATTGCCACCTCGCTATCCAGGACCTTACTGAAACCTATGGCCTCATAGAAGCGCTTGGAGAGTTCGAAGTCCTTGCTGGGGATGAACGGCCGGATCAAATCTGTGTCGGCTGGAACTTGGCTCATGACGGCGGATCCTTGCAGTTACAAAAGTGGTGAAATTCAAGCGCCCCAACCTCTGATTCGGCACGACACTGAAATGTCGCCTAACCGGCTCGGTTGAGCGGCGCGAGCACAGTGCCATTGGAGATGCAGTTTATCGTTCACGCGCCCGCTCCAACCGTTTGTTAGGCGCCGACCGTCAAGAACTGACGGGGCTGAATTGCGGCAAGAGCCTGTCGTATCGCCGGCGTCATGGACTGAAGGGTTGCGGGGTCGTTTCTCACAACACGCGCCAGAAGGACAGCAACCGGTAGATCCGGCAGGTGTTGCTGTGTCTCGATGTTCGAGTCGACAGTCAGGAAGCAGTCAAACTCTGCGGCTGCCAGGGCGAGTAGCTTGCCGTTCTTTACTCCGGACCACCCCATTTCCACAACCGTTACAACGTCGTGCCCCGGAAGGTCCCTACGCAGGCGTTTAGGAACACACTCGTCAAGCAACACGCGCATGTGCGAGGGCCAGATCTCCAGCTTGTTGCAGAGCGGCTATCGCCATGTCTCGGGACACGCTTGGGAAGTCGAGCAGAAACTCATCCAGAGGCTGCCCGGTTTCCAGGTAGTCGAGTAGCGTCTGGAATGGCACGCGCGTCCCGGCAAAGCACGGAGTGCCGCCCATTATGTCCGGAACGCTGAGAATTTCGGTCTTCATGGCTTCAACGATAGCTCGACCTTACCCATTGCGCAAATCGCCACTCTTTGTCGGCGCCTAACGTCCCGCATCAGCGACTGGACGCCGCTCGTCTAGCGCACTACCACTAGTCTCGAACCTGCTGTGACAGTCGGGCACGTGCATTTTATGGTGATCCAGCTCGCTGCATGCGGTTGTTAGGCGGCGCTTTCACCATGCCTTGAGAATCAGGCGCCCAACACGCTGTGCCTACTACTCGGGTTTGTGGCATACGACTTCAATATTGTGCCCATCTGGACCGATGACGAACGCACCGTAGTAGTTGGCATGATAGTGCGGCCTTATTCCAGGGGCACCGTTGTCCTTGCCGCCAGCGTCAATTGCCGCACGGTAGAATGCATCAACGTCATCGCGGGAGCCAGCAGTGAAGGCAATGTGGAGGTGTGCCGGGGTTTCCTTTGACTCGAAGAGCCACAGTGAGGGTTTGGCATTCTGTCCTATGCCGACACCATATGGCCCCTCCATCACCACGGCCACGCCCAATGGCTTAAGCGCGCTGAGGAAAAAGAGCTTGCTTGCTGAGATGTCGGTAACTCCGAAGCCCACGTGGTCAAACATGACGTCCTCTCTAGGGTTGTTGAATGTGATGCACGGTGGAGTGGCGCCGCCTAACGGCCCGCATCAGCGCGCGGGCAACCACGCCCCAGCACGCGGGCGCGCATGACCTGAATGAGCAACGCGCTGGATCGCCCGCGGCCAGGCACTTTATTCAACCCGCAGCGCTGCATGCGATTGTTAGGCGGCGCGCTGCAACAATAGAGGCTCATGTTTGCTACTTCTCAGTCGACTGATTGTCCACGGCGTTCGCGAATATCAACTCGTCCATTGGCATTCGCGAGATAGCCTCCTGAACTTCAGTTGACGTGACGATCGCTGGAAAGATAAGTTCATGAATTCCCGACCCGGCGCCAGGCATCCGAACCTGAGGGACTGCGTCTAGTAGGCTATTCATGTAGTCGTCAATTGCGTCGAATAGCTCTGCCCCTTGAATCCGCAAGACGACGTGGTCGTCTATTAGAACGGTCTCAATTGGAAGATCCCGTGCGTTGGTCATAGGCTCGTGCGCCGCCTAACGACTGAGCTCTGCGCCGGGCGGCTCGCTGAGGCTGATCGTCGGCAGTTTATCCATGACTCCTACCTCGTTGCATACCAAGTACCACGGCCGCCCGAGCGCAGCAGCGATTTGTTAGGCGTCGGCCACATCGCCTAAAGGGTTTTCCCTAAACCATTGCACAATGCGGGGCATCATCTGCTCAAAGCCTGCTGGGACATTGATGCTAATGAAGCCACATTCTTCCTCACCACGATTCTCGAAGTCGTGAGGAATGCCCCCAGGAATTAGGGCGTAACTGCCGCGGGGTGCGTCATTTCGTTCCCCGTCTATGAACATGCTGAGCGTCCCGACAATAACGTAGAAGATGTGATCGTCGGCGTGTGAATGGGTGCCTGGCCCACGCGTGCGCGGTTCGAGCCACCATTCAGAGATGGAATATCTTGAGGCGGTCTCCGCCCCATCGGCAAAGAAGACGGCGCGCATCCGTCCCATGTCGTATTTTCGCCCTTGTTCGGGACGGACGATCAGTGGCTTTCTAGCGCTGCCGTCAATGCTCATGCGGACCCCTGGATTTCGTGCACAACTTCGATCCGACGCCTAACGGCCCACATCGGCGGCCGAGCGCAACGCCATCAGTACGCGGGCGCGCAGGACTTGCTTGGGCGCGGCGCATCCTCGCCCGCGGCCAGGCACTTTATCTCTCACGGCCCGCTGCATGTGATTGTTAGACGCCACGGAGCGTCCACCCGCGCCTTCCTGCCACGATGGAGAACCACAGAAGTGCGGCGTGCAGTGCGGTAATGATTACCGGACCAATGATCGACCCGCCCGTGCCTTTCACCAGTACGTAGGCGTAGAACAGCGGCGTAAAGAGTAGAGATAACCCAAAGAAGGACGTCGCCCAAGTTCTGCGTAGCACCAACCCAAGAATTCCGCCAACCTCACCTACTATAGCCACGCCAAGCAGTAGCCAGAAGATGAGATCTGGAGACAACCCCAACTGCGCGGTTGTTTCAGCCGCGGGCCTGAAGATAATTCCAAGCGTAGCGACGATACCAGACAGTACGAATGCGCTGGCAAGGGACACACCTACCCAGTATTTGCGGGGTGGCTTGGTCAGGTACTCCGTTACCATAATTACCTCTTACGCTAGTGGCGTCTAACGGCTTCGCTGAGCGCGCCGAGCACAGCGAACATGACAGGGCAGTTTATCGTTCACGGCCGCGCTCCAGCGATTTGTTAGGCCCACCAGCGCGAGGCCCGCCATGAGGATCTTCCTCCTTCCCGCCACGGCTACGGTGCGTCACAAGTATCAAGGCAGTGGCAACGCCAATAATGATGGCAACCCCAGCGCCGCCCATCGCCGGGTGGACCAGTGCGATCCTCCTGAGGATCGGCAGGAAGGCGACGCCGAAAGCAACGGCAGCTACTACTGCTACCGACGCGGCAAGCGAAGCGATGGCAAGTGGAACTAAGCGGATTCGCATAAGGTACCTCCCGGATAGGGCCTAACGGCCCACATCAGCGGCTGGGCACTGTCGCTTCAGCACGCGGGCGCGCAAGGTCATCTTCGCCGCGAGGCTTCCTCGCCCGCGGCCAAGTACTTTATCGGTCACGGCTCGCTGCATGTGATTGTTAGGCGTCATCTCGACTTCTCCAGCTCTTGGCGCAGCGCGTTGACTGCGTCTTTGTCGAAGCTGCCTTGCATGTTGTCACGGGGATCTTTCGCCCAGTACATAAGCGCTCCCTTCCAACCCTCTTGAGAGTAGAAATCTATGGCTCCGGAAATCCCACTTTCTCGACGCACCGTAACGCGAAAGTCTCCGGTCGGAGGCGTAGCCAATACCAGTCCTGACCAGCCAGCACGGTGTTCCTTAAGCCAGGAATTGAGCAATACCACTTGGCGGGCGCTCAGAGGATGACTCGTGCCCTGTGCAAGTGCTTCTCCGGATACAATGGGAGAGCTGTCCCTGCAGCCACTGAGTAGCAATAGACTGACCGCAATCACCAGAGCTGAAAGATGACGTGTCATGACGCCTAACGGTTGAGTTCAGCGGCCGGCCGCTGATGTGTGGGAATAAGCAATTTATGGTTCCCGGGCCGCTGCAACGACTTGTTAGACCTGCGTTGCATCAGATTAGCTCGCCTTTAACTCTTCACGAATCACACGCCGCAAAGTCCCCTCATCAACAGTCACGGTACCTGTGGCTTTACGAAGGGTACGGTTGATCAAGGTCTGGTACCCCGTGCCCTCAGACTCAGCCTTGGCTCGAAACACCGTCAATAGATCGTTATCGAGCATGATCGTGATGCGAGTCTTGCCCTTGGCTGCAGCCTGGAGGCGCGCAAGATGTGGAACGCTCTTGGCGCGCTTGGCCTTGGACATGTCGTACTGCTTACGCATAGTAGGTCGCTTCCTTTCGCGTGGATTTGCGAGCCGAGATGAGGCGGAGTCGATCCTCGGCACGTAACGTGTAGATCACGGTGAGCAGGCGCGCGCTGGTGCTCATGCCGACCAAAACCCAGCGCGCCTCTCCGCTGGAGGTATCGTCTTCCTGGGAGAGCGCGCGAGGATCAAGTAGGGACGTGGCGGCTTCTTCGAAGCTCACCCCGTGCTTCTTGAGATTGGCCGCTGCCTTGGCAGCATCCCACTCGATCTCCATATGCATACTATATGCATATCCGCGCGATTCCGCAACCACCGCCACAAAGGTGGCGAGACGTGTCCCGCAGGTCTAACGGCCCGCATCAGCGCGCGGGCAACCCCGCTCTAGCAGGCGGGCGCGCATGGCTCTCTTTGTCGAGGCGATCGCCCGCCCGCGGCCGGGCACTTTATTCAACCCGCAGCGCTGCATGCGATTGTTAGCCGCCATGACTAGAATTCTGGGTCGTCCATGTTTTCGATTCAATAAGCGCGCCGAATGTCGCCCCCAAGAACATGCCTGCCGCAAGAAATGCAGCTAGCCCCACGCTCAGTCCAATCGGCACGCCTGTCCGGGGCGATATCAAACTTCCTCCCCACCCTGCTCCCAGGCTGCCACCAACAATGACCGCAGCAATGAGCGACGGAACCACCGAAACTATCAGCCAGCGATGTCCGGCGGCGATCACCAGTAGTGGGCGTTTTGCACTCTTCGCTATGCGTCTGGATGCCCAAGCGCCGGCTACATATCCCACGGCCCCGCCGAGGGCGAGACCAGCCACCATCGCTGCTATTACTCCGTAGATCATGGCGCCTAACGGCTTCGTTCAGCGGCAGGTTGCTGACCTATCAGCACGCGGGCGCACTGCAATGAGTTGAGTACGAGGCTCGGACGCCCGCGGCCGAGCACTTTATGTGTCCCGGACCGCTGCAACGATTTGTTAGGCGGCGCGTGCTGGAGCTCGTAAATCCACCTTCTATCAGACATCTACGCCCTCTTCGATTCCATGGTGACTTGCACGAACTTGCTGGACGCGCCAACGTATGGATCGTTGGAGCATGATGGGATATCCGTTAAGCGCAACGTTGAAGGCGAGAATCCAAAGGGCTGCGGAGATCCCACCGATTGCAAAGCAGAAGAGTGACATGAAAATCGCGAAAGAAAAGGCCGCAAGGTGACAAATCTCGGCCCCTTTTGTCACAAGTTCGACGCGATCCAGGAATGCGCCGCGGTTCTTTGGTTTCTGGGGCGCCTCAAGTCCTACTAATAGGAGCCATGCCGGGGTCGTAACTATCCACTTGATCAGCCCGACTCCGACCCAGTGGTAGAGCACCGGTTCAATTGGGTGAACTGACTCAAGACGGCGCGGCAAGCGTATGGCGCCAATCATGGCGGCGCCGAGTAGGGGATAGTTCGGAACCCAGGCTAGAGCAAACCCGATAGCCGGAATTACTGAGTGGGCTAACAAGCACAATAGTGCAATGACGATAAAGACATGAAACCGAAGCCCCCACGCCTTGATCCATGATGGCATCGGTGAGTGCCGCCTAACGTCCCCGTTCAGCGGCGGCGCGCCGCCGCGCCTGCGGCGCACGGCCACTGCACCCAACGACAGCATGACAGTCGGGCGCGTGCACTTTATCGTGACCCGACCGCTGCAACGGGTTGTTATGCGGCGCGACGTCAAGGAGGTGCCGGATCATTAAAGATTCCACTTTATCGTTCACGGTCTCTCTAACGACGGGTAATGCGGACGGAGCAGACCTGGAAAGATCGCGAGAGCGGCAAATCCAGCCCCCACCAAGTTACAGAACAACAATCCGTAGACATCGACGCCGTGGGCTTTGCCAGAGATGAGTCCGAGGATTCCGAACCCCAAATACGCCGCTGCCAATATAGAGAACCACCACGTCCGGACAGCAGGCGGCGCTCGGCGTTGGCCAGCTACGCCGTACCAACACAAACTCCCACTTACCCACAAGCCATTGAGAATCATGAATCCCCTGCTGTGAATCCAGTTCAGGGGGTGCACCGTGAAATGGATGCCGCCCCAGAGCAGCGCTATGGCGGCCACTATCGCGCAGACTCTGGCTAGCACCTCTCCGTTCGGCCGTGATGTCACCTTAGAGCCCTCCGTTTAGGTCAGTGCGTCCCTTCGTGCCCACCTCTTGGTTCGCCGCATAACGGCCCACATCAGCGACCGGGCGCTGATGTTTCTGCACGCGGGCGGGAATGACTTGATTGAACACTATGGTCTCTCGCCCGCGGCCGGCACTTTATCGTTCCCGGATCGCTGCATGTGATTGTTAGGCGGCGTCGACGCCTCTAGAGCAGTTGGCAAGCAGGCCGGATCTGGAAATGCACCCTTTCCAGCAGGTACCGTCTTCACGGCCCAGCGCTCCTTCAGCTTGGCAACCACGAGGTCCGACAAATGGCTTGCCACTTCGTCGCTTGGCTCGTGGGAAAACCCAATTGCCATGTCATAGAGATTCAGACCAAGGTTTCCTGCGCTAAGTCCGAGGCCATCATCGCCCTCAATAGCGACATGTACTAAGCCACCGCTTGAATGCATGTGTTCCCCCGTGGCGTTTACCGCCCGGAGGCCACGCATTGCCTCTCCGCTCCCGTCCATGTATCTCATGCCCTGCTCAATGGCAATATCCTGAAGTATCTGCTTAAACGCGGCCACGCCTTCTTCGTCGTTGAGACACAGCTGAACCATTAAGCGGGCATGTCTGCCTGGAGTGCAGGCCGCAAACAAGATGATGCTTAAAGCGCCTACGATGCGCCAAACCCGGACATGATTTGAGCAGAAGGCTGCCAAGCGCCGCCTAACGGCTTCGTTCAGCGACCGGCCGCGTGCGCTTCAGCACGCGGGCGCGCCGCAGTGAGTAGAGCATTAGGCTAGGCCGCCCGCGGCCGAGCACTTTATGCGTCCCGGATCGCTGCAACGATTTGTTAGGCGACACGGCGCCGGCAACGTGCACCTTCATGGTCGCGCTATGCAACACATATGACGACCATGGCGTTAGTGACCACCACCATCTCCACCGGCGTCACCGCCGCCATGATCGGACGAGTGAGAGTGAGTCGATGAGGATCCTTCCTCACGCGTCCGCTTCAGCGAGGTGTTAGGCCGCTCAAAGGCGCTCGCTACCGCACCGGGCCCTTCGCCGAATTTCGGCCGCGCCCCCACCACTTGTGCCCTGCCGATATGGCTACCCATGTTCCAACAAGGGAACAAAACAAGCCGCTCACAACCGCAACTCCCGGAACACTGAACAGGCGGACTAGCCCAGGAAGCGCGACGACGGCTAGGTAAATTGCCAGCCCTGCGCAGATAGTCGCGGCAAAGACCGAGAGCAGAAGTGGAAGAAGCCGAACTTGGTTCTGCATGGGCGAAGCTCCTTTCTATTTGTGGGCGATCGTACACGAGGTGTGTCACAGGGGCGTATCGATCAGCAACACCGTAGAGTTGCGGGTACGTCAAAGTGTCGCCTAACGGCTTCGTTCAGCGGCGGGCCGCTGACCTTTTAGCACGCGGGCACCCGACAGCGAGTTGAGCACCAGGCTCAGCCGCCCGCGGCCGAGCACTTTATGCGTCCGGGCCCGCTGCAACGATTTGTTAGGCGGCAACTTCCACGTAGTCGACGCGGCTCGAGGGCGGTGGAATTGGTGTTCCATCTTCTTTCATCCCATCAAGGTGAAACTCGATCGCCTCGCGGATGGCCGCTTCCGTCTCAGCCTGGTTCGCACCGGTCGCCACGCAGCCAGGCAGATCCGGCACGTAGGCTGAGAAGTTGCTCCCGGCTTTTTCAATTACTACGGCGTAGCGCATGGCCTTTACCTTAATTCACTTGAGGCTGGACTGCTTCAGGATACTGTTGAGCGTGCCCGGAGCCAAGTCATCACTGGGTTTCCCCGGCACCGTCACGCGGCCAGGCTTCGTAGGGTGCTTGTACTGGCGGTGACTGCCACGGGTTGCCGCCAGGTACCACCCGTCGTCTTTGAGCATTTGCAGTACGTCAGAGACTTTCACGCCAAAAGCCTAACAGCACCGGAACTGAGCAACCACGCGGACAATTGCCGCCTAACGACTGAGTTCAGCGGCCGGCCGCTGGTTTGTTAGAACGCGGGCGCGCGGCACCAAGGTGAGCGAGAGACTGGACCGCCCGCGCCCGAGCACTTTATAGGTCCCGGGCCGCTGCAACGATTTGTTAAGCGGCACCTTAGACATGAGCCAACGTCCGCATTTAGCCGGCACCCGCTGGTCCTTTCATGGGCTCGACTACCACCAAGCGTGACCAGGCGCCGTGGCCCTTCACCATGAAATATCCGCCTGTGGGTGGTTGTAGGTCTGCTCCGCTGCTCACGACCACAGTACGGCCGGACTCCACCAGGACTATTCCCAAGCGGTCGCTCACAGGAATCCAGTTTTCTGCCGCTACGCCTTGTGGGCGATCTGCAGCTGAGGCTGAAAGGGTGGCGTACGAACAAACGGCAAGGAGAACAGCTATCGATGCAAAGGCAAAGCGTTTCATGTGACCCTCCGTTGACGAGTGATTTTCCGGAACCTACATTAGACGACACAAAGGACTTGTTCCAGAAGCGGATCGCGAGAGTAATGAGATAGCTAAGGCCCGCCCCTTGTGCGCGATCGAGTGAGTTCCGTGGGCTTTAAACATCGACTTCGGCACGACCTTTCGGTGCCGCCTAACGTCCCCGTTCAGCGGCGGCGCTTCGCACCTGCGGCGCATAGCCGCCGACCCCAATGCCTGCGAGACATTTGGGCGCGTGCACTTTATCGCAACCCGACCGCTGCAACGGGTTGTTAGGCGACTGGCACATCATGAGAGAACCGCCACATTCAGTCCTTGAGTTCTACCGCGAGAATGTGAAGGTCGGTTGTTCCTACATTCTCTACATAGTGAGGGCCTATCGGACCGGCCCAGAGTGCGGAGCCTACTGCCGGCTTGGGACCCATGGTTCGCGAGTCCAGAAGTACATTGCCTTGCGGGTCGTAGCGGACAAAGTCGCTCCAACTCAATACGTATAGCGCTGCAGGCCACTCATGGGCATGTATTGGTGTTCGCTCGCCTGGCTTAACCATGGTATTCAGAACGCGAGTCCTGCCATTCTCCAATAATGGGGAATGGTGATCTGGTGCCATGACCATGGCATCAAGCTCATGTGTGGCAGGGTAGGATTCTTGCAAGTCGTTCATAAAGTGCACGGGCTTATTCGGTGAGCCTCATATCCGATCACTGCAGCGTAGCGAAACTTGTCTCTCGCTGGATCATAGAAAGCGCATCTCCAAGTCGCCTAACGGCCCCGTTCAGCGGCCGGCCGCGACCCTGTAGAGGCAAGCACTTTATCGTTCACGGACCGCTGCAACGATTTGTTAGGCGTTCTTTTGCTGTCCAATTTGGGTGCCCAGCTTGAAGCCGATTCGATGGCTACGTGGTGGCGGCAGGGAATCGATGTACTCGATCAGCTCCTGATAGTACGAATTGGTCTTGAGAAACTCTCTGGCGCCGGGTGACTTCAAGAACTCCTGAAGCTCCACTTCATGGCGGCGCCACAATGGTTCTGGGCATGTGCCCTGAAGGAATTGATCGTAGAGATTCAAGAACAGATTGAGAAACGAACGAACGAGCCAGGAGTAGCTATAGGCCTCGGTTGCAGTCAGCCGCGAAAAATCAGCACATCCACGGTCGAGAATCTCTGCCAACTGTGGGTTTGCAGCCAGCATTCTGTTCAACTCGTTGAATCCCACGATATTGCCATGGGTAATCGTCGCGTTGATTGCCTTCGAGTTTTGGCGCACCTGAACGACTAGGAAGACGATGGTGACCGCCACAACCAGCGCGCCCACCACCTGTCCAATTGCACTGATTGCTTCCCAGTTCATGCACTCACCTCGCAAGGACGCCTAACGGCCCACATCAGCGGCCGGGCGCCAACGGATTGGCACGCGGGCGCGAATGACTTGATCGTGCACAGCACTTCCCCGCCCGCGGCCTAGCACTTTATCGGTCCCGGCCCGCTGTATGTGATTGTTAGGTGACACGGGACTCAAATTCATAAAGCGGCAGCGCCCTGTCTGGCACCCCAGGAATGGGCGCGAACCTTGACCCTGTACGCACGCCACCGTGTCGCTCATAGAATCCTGCTGCATTGGGATCGGACGCCAAGTGAATGCGGGATGGGCCCGATTGATGCGCTGTGGACAGAGCGCTTCGAAGCAGTTGGGACCCCACACCCTGACGCATCCGATCGGGCCGCACCCACAAATGCTCCAGCACCCAATCTGCGCCCTCGGCTTTCAACATGTAGAAGCCCACAACACTTCCCTGTTCCTCCGCTAGATAGAGTCGGTGACAAGCGATTATATCGGCGGTAATGGTCAGGTTAGAACGCCACCCCTCCAAAACGTCCGAGGCATAGCCGCAGGATGCCTTGGAGTCCATCGCAAGCCTGGTCAAGAGCGCCGCTTCCTCGGGTTGTGCGGAGCGAATACGCAAGTGTCACCTAACTCTTAATTAGGGACGATAAACCGCGGCAGAGTAATGCCGCATTCGCACCGGATAACATGGTTGCGGACTCGCTATGTGCCTGTTTGTACTAGAGCACATGGCCAGGAATCCCGTCAAACATAGCCAGAATGTTATGCCGCATGTCCGCTAAACCGCGACTGCTCGATCAGGTGCGCACGGCCATCCGGGTTCGGCATTACAGCTATCGCACCGAACAGCAGTATGTGGGGTGGATCCGACGTTACATAGTGTTCCACCACCTGCGCCATCCCTCCGAAATGGGCGCACCTGAGATCGAGTGCTTTCTCTCGCATCTCGCGCGCGATCGCAATGTCTCGGCTTCGACACAGTCTAAGGCACTGGCGGCCCTTGTCTTCTCTATCGTCACGTGCTCGCGATGGAGGTGCCGTGGGTGGAGAACATTGTGCGAGCACGGCGGCCACAGCATCTGCCCGTAGTGCTTACCCGTCCGGAAGTGCGCCGCGTTCTGGCGGAGCTTTCTGGCGAGTATTCGCTGGTGGCGCGTCTGCTTTACGGCAGTGGCCTTCGCTTGCTGGAGGCGCTGCACCTGCGCGTAAGAGACCTGGATCTTGAACGCCAGCAACTGGTGGTGCGCGATGGCAAGGGCGCGAAGGATCGTGTCTCGGTGCTGCCCGCTTCCCTCGTGCAGCCATTGCGCGAGCAGATCGCGCGCGTTCGCTCGGCGCATGCCGAGGCAATTGCCCACGGTTTCGGCGGAGTGGAATTGCCAGAGGCGCTCGAACGCAAATATCCGGGTGCGCACCTGGAACTGGGATGGCAATACGTCTTTCCCGCCAGAGGTCCCTCGCGCGCGCCCCGTGGCGGTGCCTGGCGCCGGCATCACCTTTATGAAGACTCCGTGCAACGCCAGGTCAAGGAGGCGGTGCGCCGCGCGAATATCCTCAAGCCCGCTTCATCGCACACCTTTCGGCACAGCTTCGCGACGCATCTGCTGGAGTCGGGCGCGGACATCCGCACAGTGCAGGAACTGCTGGGCCACGCCAGCGTCAAGACCACGCAGATCTACACTCATGTGCTCAACCGGGGCGGGCTGGGGGTCCGCAGCCCCCTGGATCTGCCCGAATAGAACTTGCCCGAACAGGTCTTCCCCCGGCTGGCGCGACAGGTTATCAGTCGCGATAATCCGTCGGCCCCAACGGGGGGCTGCTACAGGCGAAGCCTGATGACTGATGTGCTGACTCCGGCGGAAAGCGCGCTGCGCGATTCCGCCCTCGATTACCACCGCCTGCCGGCGCCAGGAAAGATCTCGGTTTCGCCGACGAAGCCGTTGACCAACCAGCGTGATCTCTCGCTGGCTTACTCCCCGGGCGTGGCCTATCCCTGCCTCGAGATCGCGGCGGATCCGCGCACGGCGGCGCTTTACACCTCGCGCGGCAACCTCGTGGGCGTGGTGACCAATGGCACTGCCGTGCTGGGCCTGGGCGACATCGGTCCGCTGGCGGCCAAGCCGGTGATGGAAGGCAAGGGCTGCCTGTTCAAGAAATTCGCTGGCATCGAGGTGTTCGACATCGAGCTGGCCGAGCGTGATCCGGACAAATTGATCGACATGATCGCGGCGCTCGAGCCGACACTGGGTGGCATCAACCTCGAAGACATCAAAGCGCCGGAGTGTTTCTACATCGAGCGCAAGCTCACCGAGCGCGTCAACATTCCGGTCTTCCATGACGACCAGCACGGCACGGCCATCATTGCATCCGCGGCCATCATCAACGGCCTCGAACTGGTGGGAAAGAACATCGGCCAGGTTAAATTGGTGGTCTCCGGCGCAGGCGCTGCTGCCATCGCGGTGCTCGATCTTCTGGTGGACCTGGGCCTGACCCGCGCCAATGTCTACGCCTGCGATTCGAAGGGACTGATCTACGAAGGCCGTGGCGATTCCTTCAACCCCGAGAAGGCGCGCTATTCGCAGAAGACTGCGCTGCGCACGCTGGCCGATGTCATGCCGGGCGCGGACGTATTCCTGGGTTGCTCCACCGGTGGTGTGCTGACGCAGGACATGGTGCGCGGCATGGCATCGCGCCCCATAATCCTTGCGCTTGCAAATCCGGAACCGGAGATCAGGCCCGAACTGGCCCGGGAAGCAAGGCCGGACTGCATCATTGCCACAGGTCGCTCGGACTACGCCAACCAGGTCAACAACGTTCTGTGCTTCCCCTACATCTTCCGTGGCGCACTGGACTGCGGCGCAACGAAGATTTCAGCCGAGATGAAACTTGCCTGCGTGAAGGAAATCTCGGAACTGGCCAAGGCGGCGGTCAGCGAGGAAGTGGCCAGCGCCTACGCGGGCCAGGAGCTGCAGTTCGGCGACGACTACATCATTCCCAAGCCTTTCGATTCGCGATTGATCCTGCGCATCGCGCCGGCAGTGGCAGCCGCTGCTGCAGCCTCGGGCGTTGCCACGCGACCCATCACGGACATGGATGCCTATCGCGCGCAGCTGACGCGCATGTTCTCGACCACCGGCATGCTGACGCGTCCGGTATTCACCGCGGCCAAGGCTTCGACGCGCAAGCGCGTGGCGCTGGCCGAGGGCGAGGATCCACGCGTATTGCGCGCGGCGCAAATTGCGCTGGATGAAGACCTGGCCACGCCTATCCTGATCGGCCGTCCCTCGGTAATCGAGGCGCGCATCGACAAGGCCGGCCTGCGCATGCGCCTGGGCAAGGACATCACATGCGTGAATCCGGATGACGATCCGCGCTTCCGCCATTATTGGCAGACCTATCACCACATCATGGGTCGACGTGGCATCAGTCCCGATGCAGCCAAGACAGCGGTGCATCGCTCCACCACCACCATTGCAACGCTGATGGTCAAGATGGGCGACGCGGACGGCATGCTCTGCGGCGTATACGGTCGCTTCGACGCACATCTTGCACACATCGAGGATGTGATCGGCCTGGGCGTGGGTGAATCTGCACTGGCAACGCTGAGCGCGCTGTCCACGGAAAAACGCACGCTGTTCATCGCCGACACTTACGTCAACGAGTGTCCGTCGGCGGAATTGCTGGCGCGCATCGCGCTGCAGTCAGCCATCGAGGTGCGTCGCTTCGGCCTCACGCCCAAGGTGGCGTTCCTCTCGCACTCCAACTACGGCTCATCGCGGCGCGAGTCGGCGACGCGCGCGCGCCAAGGCTACGAGGCGTTCCGGCGCCTGGCGCCGGATGTGGAATGCGATGGCGAGATCCATGGGGATGCGGCGCTGCTGGAGGTCATCCGCAAGGACAACCTGATGGAAAGCCCGCTGCATGGCGAAGCCAACATACTGGTCTGTCCCAACATCGATGCGGCCAATATCCTCTTCAATGTGTTGAAGGCGGTCAGTGCCGGAGCATCAACGGTAGGACCGATTCTCATGGGCTCGGCGGCGCCGGCACATGTGCTCACGCCTTCTTCGACCGTACGACGTGTGCTCAACATGATGGCGCTGGTGGCAGCGCAGGCAGGACAGCATGTGGTGCAATTGTCGGCGGCGAGGCGCTAGCCCTACTCGCCTTCCCAGTAATCCAGCCCGGTGCCTTCGCGATCTATGTGCCGCAGTACGCGCTGGGATCCATCGGGTTGCTTCCTGCGCAAAATCGCGCCGAACTTGCCTGAATCCGGATATTCGACGATCTCCGGCGTGACCAGCGTGCTCACGGCCAGGTAGCGCAATTCCTCGCTTCCGGTATTGATTATCTGGTGTGCCACTTCCGGACCGCCAGGCGGATTGGCGATGAAGTCCCCGACGCGCAGCGTGAACCGCTCGTCGCCAATGCGCAGCTCACCACTGCCACTGACGATGAAAAACATCTCTTCAGTGGCGTGATGGTTGTGCAACGGAAAGGCGCGCATGCCCGGCGGCACGGCAGTGATGTTGTAGCCCAGCAGCTGCGCGCCGATGCGCGAACCCACCGGCGCCAGCTTCGAGGCAAACCGCTGCGCCGCGTCGCCCGTCGGCTTGAACATGGGCTGCATGTCATCGAGCGAAATCTCGTCGATGTTCACGATGCACCTGGTCATGGCCGCCCCCTCGACTCAACCTTGAGTCGTGCGATGAGGCGGCCATTATGCTCAGTCGCTGTCGTGGTGACCATCGTCCTCTGAGCAGAAGCCCTTGTTGGGAATTGATGGCAGGAATCGCGTCACATAGAGGTGGCGCAGCACCACCGCGCGTGCGCGCAGCTCGCCGATGCGATTGGCGATATCCCGTGACGGCGTGCTGGTCGGGATGTTGCTGATTAACGGATCCAGCCCGTAAGACAGGAAGTACTGGCAGAACTGCCGCAATCCGTAGTCATGGTGGACGTCCTTGAACGCGCCTTCGACGCAAAGACCCAGTTTGATCAACCCAATGTCCCAGTTGACCTTGAGCACTGCGCACTGGGCGGCAGTCAGCGGCGGCGCCACGGTTGAAGATTGGTCCGCCTGCTTGCAGGCCAAGTCCCTGAGCGCGTACCCCAAGTCGTTGTACAGGGACTGCGTCAGCCGCGCGAACATCGCGTCATTGTTAACCGTAAGCTTGGGTGTAAGCGAAATGATGGTCGGTGCGTAGGTATCCGGCGCGACTTCCAGGTCATAGGGGAGCAACGACATGCGCGCGTACTCACCCTTGACCGAACCGCAGCCGGAGTTGGCTAGCGAGTCGATGTATTTTCCGCCGACGCTGACGTAGGTCTCGGATACTGACGTGGTGACATCCCACTTGAGCAGGTCGTCGGTGGGCAGGCAGCCCAGGCTGGACTCATCGCCTTCGAGGCCCGGCACGTTGTATTCGCCGCCGAATGTGCCCGTGTAATGCACGTTGGGGTTGAGGACTACGAACATCGCGCCGAACAGGAACGAATTATTCTGCTGCCCGCGATACTGGCGTGACACCAGCAGCTTGGGCAGACCCTTGGGTGCAACGCCACTGTTGTCGAATGAACTGGTGACGTCCTTGGGCAGCAACGGTGTGACGTTGAGATACAGGGCCGCAGGAGACAAGGCTCCCGGGGACAGGCCTGTGTTCGTAAAGCCATTGGGTCCGAAGGTGATGTCAAAGGTGGTGCCATTGGGATGCACACCCACCACCACGCCGGGCTTCGAAGCACACAGCGTGCGCTTGGAGGCAGGGAATCCCTCTTTGAAGGCATAGCGACAATCCGGAATGTCCTTCACCCGGAATACGGTGGCGTTGAAGCTGCTTCCTTCGGCCAGTTTGATCTGCGACAACTGCGCCGCGGGATGACCCGTGCTGTCATTGATGATGGCGCACTTGAGGCCGCAGGCACGCAGGTCGATGCCGGTGCCAGGAGCAACCGACACGCCAATGATGGGAAAGGTTCCTGATGAATCCTTGGTCAGCAGCGTCAAATCTACGCCGCCATTTTGCTGGTTGACCAGCGAAGTGAATGACGTGCCATTCGGCACCTGCGACGAACCCGGCTCGCCATCCACCAGCAGGCAGAAGATGCGGCTCTCGCGCCCCAGTCGCTTGAAGGCCAGGATTTCCTCATTGACCCAGCGCGATTTGGCCGAGGCCATGGAACAGATGGCGATCTGGAACTGCGACTGGTCAAGCGCGCGCGTCAGTGTCTCGCCCAGGTTGGTGGCGGTGGCCAACTCGTCACGGTCGCGAAAAATGGGCGCGAATCGCGGCGGTATCAGGCCGTGCGGAGATTCCTTGCCCACCAGCCGCTTGGGCACGCGGTAGGTTTCCAGCGACTTGTGCAGCCATGACGCCCAGCGCTCGTCGCGGTGGCTGTAGCTGATGAATGCGCGATATTAATAATCGGTGAACATCAGCGCCGGCGGCTAATGTGATTCGCTAAAACTGGCCAGCGAGTGCCACTCGATGACTTCCTGCAGCAATGCACGCTCAGTGCGCAGCACCACGCGCTCCAGGCTGTTCCAGGTGCTGCAATAGGAAATCTGCGCGCGACTGGCTTCCAGGGTCCTTTGCATGTCGCGATATCTTGCGACACGGCGCTGCAGATCATTGATGGAGATGACGGAGATGGTGGCCGCCGCCGCCACGGGCAGGCAGATGGGCAGGAAGTCGAACACCGTGTGCTGCAGCCAATCTGGCACATGCACGTGGCTGCTGAGCGTCAACGCATAGATGGTGACGCACACCATGGCCATGATGGTGGCCAGCCAGAACACCTGGCGCAGGCGGTGCAGCAGTGGCAATGCATGTCGTTCCTGGCGCCGGTAATACTTGAGTTGATCCTCGATGCGCTGTTCGCGATAGATGCGCTGGAACTCTGCAATCGGAACCGGGTGCACGGCTGCCGCGCGTCCGTGCAATATGCGCAGTGAACGCGCTAGGTGATGCACCACGGGCAGGTCGAGATCCTGCAGCAAGTTGGTGGCGCGCGGCAATCCCCATGTGGCCAGCGCCGAGCGACAGAACTCTGCGGCCAGCCGGCACTTGACCCAGCTGCGTTCTGAATGCATGCGTCGACGCAGAACCAGTGCGACCGCTACACCCGACCCCAAACACAGCAACTTGGTCCATGCCAGTGAGGCCAGGTGCAATCCATACGCCAGGCTCGCCGCCGCTATCATTGTGGCCAGCACGTGCACCAGTACGGTGGACACCGTCATGCGGCGCACGCCGGGTGCGCTTTTCGTGGCTGCATAATCGCACTTTTGCTGGAACGCGAAAACTTCATCGGGAGCGTGGAAGGGATTCTCGCCCCAGGTGCGCGCGTCGGGCAGGCGATTGAGGCTCATCAACTCCGGCTCGCGCGTATTGAGCGCGCCCCAGTTCTCTACGCGACGCTCACCGGTGGTCGCATCAATGATGAGTATGGGCCTGCTGATCGAGCGCGCGTATTCCACCACTTCGGCCGTGCCGCCGCGTCCGCGCGCGGCCTCACCGTCCCACACAGCCAGCAAAAGGTCCGATCCGTTGACGGTCTCCATGCCGCAATCGAGATAGGCGTCATCGCGCAATCCTTCATCATCATTGCTGATCTGCAAGTGCTCGGCCTTGATCAGCAGCCCTTGCACTTCCTTCCACTGCTCGGGCGTGAAGTCGCGCGAGAATTCCGCATGCGGCAGCGGCAGGATGGCATGCCAGGCCAGGCCTCGCTTCAGCGCCTGGCGCACGAACAGCTGGTCGCCGCCCTCGGCTATCGAAGACAGCACCACCCATTCGCCCAGCGCTTCACGTTTGAGGAAATCCAGTGCCTCAGTAATGGCGCCGCCGATGAGCTGCGGATCTGCTATCTGCCGGTGGCCAGTGAAACCAACGATATGAAACAGGGGCAGCTGGCTTGGGGCGTCGGAATTCACCATGCGTCCTTAAGCCGCAGGTCTTACATTGGCATTGGGAAACTGGCGGCGACTGAGCATGGCCCTACTCTGGCCGGGCCCAGGGCGATTAGTCAATCAGCCGCGAATTTTGCGCAGTCGCTCAAGGATCTTGAGCTGCTCGGATGCACGCACCAGTTCGGCAAATGCCTCGGCCTGGTCCAGCCGGTCGGCCTTGCCGGCCAGCGCTTCTTCGGCGCGCTGCTTGGCCGCAATTGCAGCGGCCTCATCGATGTCATCGGCGCGGATGGCCGTGTCCGCCAGGATGGTTACCTTGTGCGGCTGGATTTCCAGTGCCCCGCCGCCAACGAAGATGGACTGCTCGTCCTCGCCGTTCTTGATGCGCACTTCGCCGGCCTTGAGTAGCGACAGCAAGGGCGCGTGACGCGGCGTGATGCCCAGCTCGCCTTCCTTGGCCGGCACGAACACCATCTCTGCGTCGCCAGCGAAAATCTCGCCTTCGGCGCTGACGATGTCGACGTGAATCTTGTTGGCCATGTCTGTTGCCCTTAGACGAGCGTCTTGGCCTTTTCGACCGCTTCTTCAATACCGCCGACCATGTAGAACGCCTGCTCGGGCAGGTGGTCGTAGTCGCCGTTGATGATGCCCTTGAAGCCGCGGATCGTATCGGCCAGCGGGACGATCTTGCCGTCCTGGCCGGTGAACACCTTGGCGACGTTGAGAGGTTGCGACAGGAAGCGCTCGATCTTGCGGGCGCGGAACACGGTGGACTTGTCGTCTGCCGACAGCTCGTCCATGCCCAGGATGGCGATGATGTCCTGCAATTCCTTGTAGCGCTGCAGCACTGCCTGCACGCCGCGGGCAACGTTGTAATGCTCTTCACCGATGACCAGCGGATCCAGCTGCCGGCTGGTGGAATCCAGGGGATCCACCGCGGGGAAGATGCCCAGCGAAGCGATGCGGCGCGACAGCACGACGGTGGCGTCGAGATGCGCGAAGGTCGTGGCGGGCGAAGGATCAGTCAAATCGTCGGCCGGAACGTACACGGCCTGGATGGACGTGATCGATCCGGTCTTGGTCGAAGTGATGCGCTCCTGCAGCACGCCCATTTCTTCGGCCAGCGTGGGCTGGTAACCCACCGCCGAAGGCATGCGACCCAGCAGTGCCGACACTTCGGTACCGGCCAGCGTGTAGCGATAGATGTTGTCGACGAAGAACAGCACGTCGCGGCCCTTGCCGTTGGGCTGGATCTCATCGCGGAAAAATTCCGCCATGGTGAGACCGGTCAGAGCGACACGCAGGCGGTTGCCCGGCGGCTCATTCATCTGGCCATAGACCATCGCGACCTTGGAGTTCTCGAGGTTCTCGAGATCGATGACGCCCGACTCGGCCATCTCATGATAGAAATCGTTGCCTTCGCGGGTACGCTCACCGACACCGGCAAACACGGAAAGACCCGAATATTGCTTGGCGATGTTGTTGATGAATTCCAGCATGGTCACGGTCTTGCCTACACCGGCACCACCGAACAGGCCAATCTTGCCGCCCTTGGCGAAGGGAACCAGCAGGTCCACCACCTTGATGCCCGTCACGAGCAGATCCTGTCCACCCGCCTGCTCGTCGAACGCAGGCGCCGGGCGGTGAATGGGCAGCGTGCTTTGGGCGGCGACCGGACCGCGGTTGTCCTGCGGAACGCCCAGCACGTCCATGATGCGACCCAGTGTGGCCTTGCCCACCGGCACTTTGATATAGCTGCCCGTGGCGTTGACCAGCAGGCCGCGCTTCAATCCTTCGGATGCGCCCATCGCAATGGTGCGCACGACGCCGTCGCCGAGCTGCTGCTGCACTTCGAGCGTCAGATCGACGTCTGCAAGCTTGAGCGCTTCGTATACCGAGGGAATTGCTTCGCGCGGAAACTCCACGTCGATGACGGGGCCGATGATCTGGGTGATTTTGCCGGTAGCCATTTCTGTATCTCTCTACGGCCTTACGGCCGGGGTTCAACGCCGTTCGCGCTACGCGCGACCGTCGTCCAAATAAAAATTAGTGAACAAAACTTTCATACCGCTGCTGCGCCGCCGACGATTTCCGCGAGCTCTTTGGTGATCGCGGCCTGGCGGGCCTTGTTGTAGACGAGTTGCAGTTCGCTGATCAACTTGCCGGCGTTATCGGTGGCGGCCTTCATCGCGACCATGCGCGCGGCCATTTCCGACGCCACGTTTTCGACGGCGCCGCGATACACCTGCGATTCGATGTAGCGCATCAGCAGTCCATCGAGAATCGCCGACGCGTCCGGCTCATAGAGATAGTCCCAGTGTGTCTGCAGCAGCGCCTTGCTTGAAGGCTCCACCGGCAGCAACTGGTCGATGCGCGGTTTCTGCGTCATGGTGTTGACGAATTCAGCGTGCACCAGATAGAGCCGGTCGATCTTGCCGTCGCGATAGGCGTCGAGCATGACCTTGACCGACCCGATCAGGTCATTCACATGCGGCTTGTCGCCCATGCCCGAAACGCTGGCAAGAATGGGCAATGACAGGCGCTTGAAGAATGCCGCGCCCTTGCTGCCGATGAGTGCAAGCGAAACACCGGCACCCTTTTCCTGCCATTCACGAACGGTCAACAGCGTCTGCTTGAACAGATTGGCATTGAGGCCGCCGGCCAGGCCGCGATCGGTGGAGATCACGATGAGGCCGACGTTCTTCACATCACGACTGGCCATGAACGGATGCCGATAGTCGGGATTGGCGTGTTGCAGGTTGCCGATGACGCTGCGGATCTTGTCGGCATACGGACGCGCCAGCTTCATGCGGTCCTGGGCGCGACGCATCTTGCTGGTCGCGACCATCTGCATGGCCTTGGTGATCTTCTGAGTGCTTTTGACACTCACGATCTTGCTGCGGATTTCCTTGGTGCCGGGCATTGCTAGCTACTCAGTTCTTAGTAAGAGCCCGTCGCGACGAAGTTCTCGACGATCTTCTTGAGCGTGGCCTCGTGCTTCTTGAGCACCGGCTCGGCATTGATCGCATCCAGGTCCGGCTTGTGGCTGGCCTTGGCAAAGCCCTGCATGGCGTTTTCGAAATCCACGATCTTGGCCAGCGGCACCTTGTCCATGTAGCCGTTGTTGACGGCATAGATGGACAGCGCCATTTCGGCCACCGACATGGGCGCGAACTGCTTCTGCTTCATTACTTCAGTGGTGCGCTGGCCGCGCTCCAGCTGCTTGCGCGTGGCTTCGTCGAGGTCCGACGCGAACTGCGAGAACGCCGCGAGCTCGCGATACTGCGCCAGTGCCAGGCGGATGCCGCCGCCCAGGCGCTTGATGATGTCTGTCTGTGCCGAGCCACCGACGCGCGACACCGAGATGCCGGCGTTCATTGCCGGACGGATGCCGGCGTTGAAGAGGTCGGACTCGACGAAGATCTGTCCGTCGGTGATCGAGATCACGTTGGTGGGCACGAAAGCGGTCACGTCGCCGGCCTGCGTCTCGATGATGGGCAGGCCCGTGAGTGAACCGGTCTTGCCCTTGACGCGACCCTTGGTAACCATCTCCACGTACTGCTCGTTGACGCGCGCGCTGCGCTCCAGCAAGCGGCTGTGCAGATAGAACACGTCGCCGGGATACGCTTCGCGGCCCGGCGGGCGCCGCAGCAGCAGCGAGATCTGGCGATAGGCCACGGCCTGCTTCGACAGGTCGTCATAGACGATCAGCGCATCTTCGCCGTTGTCCATGAAGTATTCGCCCATGGTCACGCCCGAGTAGGCGCTGATGTACTGCAGCGCGGCGGGCGTGGAAGCCGGAGCGGCCACGATGATCGTGTGCGACATGGCGTTGTGCTCTTCGAGCTTGCGCACCACGTTGGCAATGGTCGACGCCTTCTGGCCAATGGCGACGTACACGCACTTAATGCCCGAAGACTTCTGGTTGATGATGGTGTCGATGGCCATCGCGGTCTTGCCGGTCTGGCGGTCGCCGATGATCAGCTCGCGCTGGCCGCGGCCGATCGGGACCATCGAGTCGACGGCCTTGTAGCCCGTCTGCACCGGCTGCGACACGGACTTGCGATAGATGACGCCGGGCGCGACGCGCTCGATGGGCGCAGTGAGCTTCGTGCCCAGCGGACCCTTGCCATCGATCGGCTGGCCCAGCGCGTCGACGACGCGGCCGAGCAGTTCGGGACCCACCGGCACCTCGAGAATGCGGCCCGTCGTCTTGACGGTGTCGCCTTCGCTGATGCCCTTGTAGTCGCCGAGCACGACGGAGCCGACCGAATCCTGCTCCAGGTTCAGCGCGAGGCCGAACAGGTTGTTCGGAAACTCGAGCATTTCGCCGTAGCGCGCGTCGGCCAGGCCGTGGATGCGGCAGATGCCGTCCGTCACCGAGATGACGGTGCCGACGTTGCGCGCCTCGGTTGCCGACGCGAAGTTGTCGATCCGCTGACCGATCAGCTCGCTGATTTCCGATGCCTTGATGGACATGTTCTGGTCGCCTTTTTAAACAGTCAGCTCGCCGCCCAGGCGGTCGAGTTTCGATTTGTATGACCCGTCGATGACGAGGTCCCCGGCGCGGATCACTGCGCCGCCGATGAGTTTCGCGTCCACATCCGCGTGCACACGCACCTTGCGGCCGAAGCGCTTCGCCAATGCCGCCGCAAGCCGATCCTGCTCGGCCTGTGCGAGCGGCGCCGCGGACGTGACGGTGACGTCGACGGTGCCTTCCGCGTCATCCTTCATCCGGTCGAACAGCCGGGCGATCTCGGGGAGGAAGCCGAGTCGCCGGTTTTCGGCCAGCGTGCGCAGGAAGTTCTGCACCGACGTGTCCGCGTTCTGGCCGGCGAGGTCGATGACGAGCTGCGCGAGCTGCGCAGGCGTCGTCCTCGGGCTGCCGAGCAGCGGCGCAACACGCTTGTCTGTCACCGTCGCGGCGCCGACATTCAACGCCTCGGACCACTGCGCCAGGCGCGCAGCGGCAGAGGCAGCCTTGAAGGACGCCTTGGCGTAAGGTCGCGCGACGGTGATGCGGTCTGCCATGCGTCAGATCTCTTGAGCCAGCTTGCCGATGATGTCGCTGTGTTTCTGCGCGTCGATCTCGCGGCCGAGGATCTGCGACGCCGAACGCACGGCCAGCCGCCCCACTTCGCGGCGCAGCTCTTCGCGCGCCTTGGTGGTGGCAAGCTCGATCTGCGTCTTGGCCTGCGCGGCAAGGCGTTCGCTGTCTTTCACAGCCGCCTGGCGCGCTTCGTCGAGCATCTCGGTCGCGCGACGGTGCGCCTGGTCGACGATCTCGTTGGCGCGCTCGCGCGCCTCTTTGATCACGACGTCGGCGCGCTGGCTGGCGAGCGCAAAGTCCTGCTGGCCCTTCTCAGCGGCGGCGAGGCCGAGCGCGATCTTCCTGGAACGCGCCTCCATCAGGCCAAGGATCGGCGGCCAGATGAACTTCATGGTGAACCAGATCAGCAGTGCGAACACCACCATCTGGATGACCAATGTGAGATTGATATTCACGGCGGACTCCTCGAACCGTTACGGCGTGACGCCGGCCAGGAAGGGATTCGCGAACGTGAAGAACAGCGCGAAGCCGATGCCGATCATCGCCACCGCGTCCACGAACGCCGCGACAACGAAGAAGCGGCCGAGCAGCATCGGACCCAGTTCCGGCTGGCGGGCCGAACCTTCGAGCAGCTTGCCGCCCAGCAGGCCGAAGCCGATGGCGGTACCCAGCGCGCCGAGACCGAAGATGATGCCGACGGCCAGAGCCGTCATGCCTTGTACGCTTGCAATTTCCATCATTTCCTCCAGAAAAAACGTCGAATCGAAAAACGCAGAACAGTGCCTAGTGCGCGGGCTTCTCGCTGGCCAGGCTCAGGTAGATGACCGTCAGGATCATGAAGATGAACGCCTGCAGGATGCCGATCAGGAAGTGGAACACCGACCACACGATGCCCAGCAGCAGCTGCGCCACTACGCCGATCCAGCCGCCGAACGTCGTCAGGCCCTGAAAACCAGCAGACAGCGTGAACAGCGCGATCAGCATGAAGATCATCTCGCCGGCGAACATGTTGCCGTAGAGACGCAGCGACAGTGACACTGGTTTGGCGATGAAGGGTACGAACTCCAGGACGAAATTGAACGGGATGATCAGCGCCTGCACGAACTTGTTCTTGGCCTGGAAAGGGTGCAGCGTCAGTTCACCAATGAACCCGCCAATGCCCTTGAAGCGGATGCTGTAATAGATGATCAGCAGGAACACTGTCAGCGACAGGCCGAACGTGATGTTGAGGTCAGTCGAGGGCACCACTTTCATGTGCGACAGCCCGGCTCCCGTTGCCACCGCCGGGAAGAAATCCACCGGCATGATGTCCATGCAGTTGAACAGGAACACCCAGCCGAAGATGGTCAGCGCCAGCGGCGCGATCAGCTTGCTGGTGCCGTGATAGCTGTCGCGCACGGTGTTGTCGACGAATTCGACCACCAGCTCGATGAATGACTGGAAGCCGCGCGGCGCGCCGGCTGTTGCCTTGCGTGCTGCGAAATAGAAGCTGGCCGCGAATGCGATGGCCAGCAGTACGGACCAGCCGACGCTGTCCCAGTTGACCACCGAAAAATCGACGATCGACGTCTGTTCCTTGCTCGAAAGAAAGGTGATGTGGTGGCGGATGTACTCGCCAGTGCTTGGTACTTCGTGTTCAGCCATGTTGACCAGCGACCTTCATCCTCTAACCCTTCACTCCATCCAGCTTGCGCATCGCCCGCGGCAGCACCAGCCAGTGCACCAGGAACGTCGCCACAAATGCGCCGAACAATGCGCCCGGCACCAGCCTGCCCTTCATGGTGGACAGCACCACCACGAACAACACAATCGTCACGCCGAACTTCGCGGCTTCGCCCACGTAGAACGCGCTGACCATCTGCGCCAGCGTCTGACCTGGCTTGCGAAAGGCCACCAGCGCCAGCACCAGGTTGGCCACCACGCCGATGCCGCCACCGATGACAGCCGACAGGGCAACGCTGCGATTCCAGAAAACCAGAGAGACCAGTGCGACGATTACCGTGAGAATGAATTGCGCGAGTACCAGCCCGTAGGCCACCCGCCTCAAATCCGGCAGCTTGTATGCCACCTGCGCTCCCCGGAAATCTCACTTCGGACCGTTTAAAAAGCGCGCGAAGTATACGGTCTGGGTTGGGACCGTTCAAGGTCCGTGCTTAGGCAGCGATCTCTAATGTATGCGGGCCAGGATGCCGTCGAGCTCGTCGAGGCTGTTATAGCTGACCACCAGCTTGCCCTTGCCGCGTGATCCCTGCTGAATCAATACCTTGGCTCCGAGGCGGTCCGTGAGGTCCTGCTGCAGCGCACGCACATTGGGGTCTATTTGCTGCTCTGCAGCATCCCGACGCTCCGAGGCCGGGGTCAGCATGCGGCGCACCAGGGCTTCGGTTTCGCGCACCGACAGCCCATTGCGGGCAACCAGGTTGCCCACTTCGGCTTGCTGGCGGCGACCGGTCAGCCCCAACAGTGCACGTGCGTGGCCCATCTCCAGCTGGCGCTTTTCCACCAGTTCCGCGACTTCTGGCGCCAGTTCCAACAAACGCAAAAGATTGCTGACCGCGGCACGCGAACGCCCCACGGCATCGGCGGCCTGCTGGTGCGTCACGCCAAATTCGGCGATCAAACGCTCCAGTGCGCGCGCCTCTTCCAGCGGATTGAGATTCTCGCGCTGTATATTCTCGATCAGCGCGATAGCAATGGCCGCCTCATCGGGCACGCGACGCACTACGCAGGGAATGGTGGTCAGCCCGGCGATTTTTGCGGCGCGCCAGCGACGTTCACCGGCGATGATTTCATAGCGCTGCGGCTGGCCGGCCAGCGGCGGCGCCAGTGGCCGCACGACAATGGGCTGGATCACGCCCTGGTTGCGGATGGAGATGGCCAGTTCTTCGAGCGCTTCCTGGCGCATGTCGATGCGCGGCTGGTAGCGGCCGCGCTCGAGCAACTCAAGTGCAATATTGGCCAGCTCTTCACCGCCGGCGGCCGGCGCAGGATGATTGGCGCCGGGCGCAACCGGCGCGGTGGATGCGCGCGGCTTGGCCTGTCCCAGCAGGTCGGCCAGTCCGCGCCCCAATGCCGGTTTTTTGTCGCTCACGGCGTCTCTTCCTCGCGGCGAATCATCTCGCCGGCCAGGGCAAGATACGCCAGCGCGCCGCGCGAATCCTTGTCATGCAGCAGCACCGGCTTGCCGAACGACGGCGCCTCGGCCAACCGCACATTGCGCGGAATCACCGTGCGAAACACCTTTTCGCCGAAGTGCTGCATCAACTGGCCGCTGACTTCCGTCGAGAGGTTGTTTCTCGGATCGTACATGGTGCGCAGTATCCCTTCGATGTGCAGGCCCGGGTTGGCCTGCGCAGCGATCTGGTCGATGGTCGCGCTCAACGCCGATAATCCTTCCAGCGCGTAGTACTCGCATTGCATGGGCACCAGCACACTGTCGGCGGCCACCAGCGCATTGACGGTCAGCATGTTCAATGAAGGCGGGCAGTCGATAATGACCAGGTCGAAGCGGTCGCGCATCGGGGCCAGCGCATCTCGCAGCCGCGTTTCGCGGCCATCCCCCGACATCAGCAGCCGCACTTCGGCTGAGGTCAGGTCCTGGTTGGTGGGCAGCAGCCAGAAACTGCCATCGACCACCGGAACAATGGCCTGGTCGGCGGTGCAATCGCCCAGCAGCACTTCACAGCTGCCAAGCTGCACCCCGGCCTTTTCAACGCCGCAGCCCATGGTGGCATTGCCCTGCGGATCCAGGTCGATCAGCAGCACGCGCCGCTGCGTTGCCGCCAGCGATGCAGCCAGGTTCACGGCCGTGGTGGTCTTGCCCACGCCGCCCTTCTGGTTAGCTACTGCAATTACCCTTTTCATCGCGCGACGAGTCTACAGATGCGCCTTTCACAAATGGGAATGAGTGTCCGGCAGGTGTTGGCGCAGCACCAGCAGGTGCCGCTCGGCGTCGAGCCCGGGTACATCCACCCGCCGCGACACCTCCAGCTGCCATCCGGCCGGAAACGGTCCGGATTCATCCGAGCCAGGGGCCGGCGGCCAGCGTCCCTTCATGGCCACCACCTTGGTGTGCGGTCCGCACAGTGTGGCAATCGACGGCAGCAGGCGCGGCATCGGCGCATAGGCCCGCGCCACCACGGTGTCGAAGACGCCGGCGTCATGCAGCTGCTCCACCCGCGCATGGCGGGTCCTGACATTGGTCAGCCCCAGCTCGCGCGCGGCGTGGTCGACAAAGCGCAGTTTCTTGTCCACCGCATCGATCAAGGTGAATGTGCGCTGGGGATTGGTGATGGCCAGCGGCAGGCCGGGAAATCCGGCGCCGGTGCCCACATCCGCAATCATGTTGCCCACCAGCTCCGGATGCACGCTGAGTGAATCGAGCAGGTGATGCGTGAGTATGAGGTCCGGGTCGGTGATGGCGGTGAGGTTATAGGCCTTGTTCCAGCGCAGCAGTTCGGTGACCAGGCGCTCGAACTGCTGTACCTGGGCATCATCCAGCGTCACACCCAGCCGGCCGGCACCATTTATGATTGGGCCGTCGTTGCCGCTCACGGAGCCGCGTTGCGCACGAACTGTGCGACGAATCGCTGCACGGGCATGGCGTCGAGTTCCAGTGGCGCCTGTCCCCAGGCATACAGCAGATTGTCGAGCCGCCGTGCCTGTTGCGGAGTGAAGATGGCTTCAACCGCTTCGAGCAGGCGCAGCAGCGTCAGCGGAAATGACTCGCCCGCGTCCACCACGTTCGTGCAATAGGAATAGAGACTGCTGACGCGCGGGGGATCCTTGCCGGTCAGGGCGGCAAAACGCGCATCAAGATCGGCCTGCGCAAAAGCCGCACACAGGCCCTGCGGAACCGCACCCCGCAGCAGCAACAGTTCTTCCATGGCCTTGGCAGCACGTGCCGCCGTCAACTCGTAGGAAGTGCCGGGGATGCGCGCACCTCCGGATTGCATGTGGCCGGGATTAAGCGTAGCCAGTACCGGCACGGCCGTGGATTCATGCAGTGATTCCAGCAATGTGGCCATTACCACCAGCAGGCGCTGGCGCGCGATGGCGGGATCCGCATTCACGGTTTCAGCCATCATTGCTCCACGCTTACCAGCGTGCGGCCCATATGACTGCCTTCCTTGTAGCCGGTGAAGGCCTCGGGCAATTCTGCAAGTGGAACAACGCGCGTCACGATGTCGTCAAGATGCCGCGGAAGCAGGTCGCTGGCAATACGCTTCCAGATGGCCAGTCGCTTGTCGCGTTTGGTGGCCGCCGAGTTGACGCCCAGCAGGTTGACGCCGCGCAGCAGGAAGGGCATCAGGCTGACGTACAGTTCCGATCCGCCGGCCAGTCCCACTGCGGCCACGCTGCCACCCATGCGGGTGCTGCGTATCAATCCACCCAACATATCGCCGCCGACATTGTCGATGGCTGCGGCCCAGCGCTCGGCTTCCAGCGGCTTGGGCCCCATGCCATGCGCGTCGCCCACCAGCACTTCACTGGCGCCCAGTCGCCGCAGCATGGCCTGGGCATCGGGCTTGCGCGACAGCGCGATTACCTGGTATCCGCGCTGCGCCAGCATATCGATGGCCACGCAGCCCACGCCGCCAGTAGCGCCAGTCACGGCCACCGGACCATCGCCGGGTTTGAGCCCATTGTGTTCCAGCTGCGTGATGGCAAGCGCGGCGGCAAAGCCAGCCGTGCCCACCACCATTGCATCGCGCAGCGACAGCTGTGGCGGCAACTTGACCACCGCCTCGATGGGCACGCGCGCAAAACCGGCGTAGCCGCCATCACGCGTCTCGGAAAGTCCGCAGCCCGTGACCAGTACCGGATCACCGGGCTTGAGACTGGCATCACTGGAGGTTTCGACTACGCCCGACAAATCCACGCCGCCCACCAGCGGAAAGCGGCGCACGATGCGGCCGCCAGTGGCGGCCAGCGCATCCTTGTAGTTGATGCCCGACCACTGCACGCGAATGACCACCTCGCCCGCAGAAAGGTCATCCTGCGTCAGGCGTTCGAGACGGGCACCGTCCTCGTGGATGCGAAACGCAGGAAAGGTAGACTGTGTGGTCATGAAACCAGTCTATTCCACCACGCTGCTTTTGGCGCTGGCCGCCTGCATCTGCGCATCCATTGTGTCGGCCGCCGCGCCCGCCCCTTCGGCCACAGGTGGCCGCATCGAACGCGGCAACCTGGTGTATGACGGAATTCCGCCGGCGCCCAACGATGAATCCGGCACGCTGGCGCGCTACCTGGAAACACGCAGTGCCAGCATCGCTGACTGGCTGGCCGATGGCAGCCTTGTCATCAGCACGCGCTTCGGCAATACCCTGCAGTTGCATCGGCTGCGCACACCTATGGGTTATCGCGAGCAGCTGACCTTTCATGCCGAGCCCGTCGCCAACGCAGTGGCCAATCCCTATGACGTGGACAGCCTGCTGTTCCTGATGGACAAGGGCGGCAACGAAAACCACCAGATCTATCTGCGCAATCTTAAGAATGGCGGCGAGCGGCTACTGACCGACGGCAAATCACTCAACGGCGCGCCGGCATGGGCGCATGATGGCAAGCGCGTTGCGTTCTATAGCACGCTGCGAGACGGCGCCAGCTATGACATTTATGTTGTGGACACGTCGACCACCGCGCCGCCGCGACTGGTCGTGGCCGGCAATCACGATTCACTTGAAGTGCAGGACTGGTCGCTGGACGACAACAAGTTGCTGCTGCTGCGCTATGTGTCTGCCACCGAGAGCTACCTGGAATTGGCAGACACCGTCACCGGTGCGCGCACGGCAGTTGAGCCAGCTGCCGGCCAAAAGGGCCCCATGTCCGTGCGCCAGGCGCGATTCGCGCGCGATGGCCGCGGTATTTTCTTCCTCTCTGACCATGGTGGTGAATTCGCGGAACTGCGCTATGTGGACATGTTCACCGGCGAGCAGAAGCTGCTGGCGCCGCAGTCGCGCGGTGATGCCGAGCGCTTCGACCTCAGCGTCGATGGGCGCTACATTGCCTATACCCTCAATGAAGGCGGCCTTGATCGCCTGGTGTTGCACGACCTCACGCAACAGGCCGACGTGCTGTTGCCCGCGCTGCCAAACGGCGCGCTGATCCGCTCGCTGCGTTTCAGCCGCGGCAAGCAATTGGCAATCACGCTGGAGACCGCGCAGTCGCCTGCGGATATATATGTGCTGTCGCTGGACGCGGCCACCCCCACACTGGCTCGCTGGACGCAAAGCGAACTGGGGCCCATCGATTTCGCCACGCTGGTGGCCGCGCAACGCATCGTGTTTCCCACCTGGGATCAGCAGGACGGCAAGTCGCGCCAGCTGGATGCATTCGTCTATTCACCACGCACTCCCGGTCCGCATCCAGTGGTCATCGACATTCACGGCGGGCCCGAGTCGCAGTCGCGTCCCGGCTTCAGCGCGTTCACGCAATACCTGGTCAATGAACTGGGTTACGTGGTGATCGCGCCCAATGTGCGCGGCTCGTCAGGTTATGGACGCAGCTTCCTGCAGCTGGATGACGGCATGCTGCGTGAAGACTCGGTGCGCGACATCGGCTCGTTGCTGGTGTGGATAGGACTGCAACGCGAGTTCGATCGCAACAAGGTGGTGGTGATGGGCGGTTCCTATGGCGGCTACATGGCGCTGTCGTCGCTGGCACATTACGACGACCGGCTGGCCGGCGGCGTCGACGTCGTAGGCATCAGCAACTTCGTCACCTTCCTGACCAACACCTCAGCCTATCGTCGCGACCAGCGGCGCAATGAATATGGCGATGAACGCGACCCGAAAATGCGGCGCTTCCTGCAGGACATTTCCCCTGCCACCAATGCCAAGTCCATCCGCAAGCCACTGCTGATCGTGCAGGGACTCAACGATCCGCGGGTGCCGGCCAGTGAATCGGAGCAGATGCTGCAGCAGCTGCGCCTCAATGGCACCGACACGTGGTACCTGGCGGCAAAGGATGAGGGGCATGGCTTTCGAAAGAAAGCCAATCGCGATGTGTACCTGGCGACGGTGGCGCAGTTCCTGCGGCAGTTGAAGTAGAGCCCGACTTGATCGGGCCGCTAGCGCGGCCTCAGTCGACCTTTGCGCGCAGGAAGTTTTCACGGCGCGGCACTGTCTGCAGCGCCGGCTTCTGCGCGGCGAAATATTCCGCCACCTGCTTGATCTCTTCGGGCTTCAGCTGCGCGGCAAACGGCGCCATGATGGCGTTCTTGCGCGCGCCGGTGCGGTACGCCGTCAGCGAGTGTTCAAGGTAATCCGCGTGCTGGCCGCTGATCGTGGGATAGATGCCCATGATGCCCACGCCATTGTGTCCGTGGCAGGCGGCGCAGGTGGCCACTGCAGGCGGCATTCCGGCGGCATCAGGAGCCGCAGCAGCGGTTGCCGTCTTGATGGCCTCGCCACCCAGGTAGGCCGCGACATCGGCCATGTCCTGGTCCGACAACGTCGACGCATGTGCGTGCATGGTGGCGTGTCCGCGTTCGCCCGACTTGTATTCCTTCAACGCTGCGACGATGTATTCCGCGTGCTGGCCGCGCAACTCGGGCACCGAATAGGTGGGATACGCGTTCTTGTAATTGGGGATGCCGTGGCAGCCCAGGCAGGTGTAGGCCAGGACCTTGCCATGCGCCGCGTCACCGTCTGCTTTCGCCGGCGCCCCGAATGCCAAGGCTGCGGCGGCAAATGCAACCGAAGCCACCAAACCAAACAACCTGGAACGCGACATCAATAACCCTCACGAATAACGGCTCAAGCGGCCGGAATATTACGGACCGGCTGGCGAGAAAGCCACCTTGAGGGCATGCTTTGCCCGAACATGATCGCTCTCATTCAGCGGGTGACGCAGGCCCGGGTAGACATCGGCGGGCAGACGGTGGCTGCCGTGGACAAGGGCATCCTGGCCCTCATCGGCGTGGAGGGGGGGGACACCCCGTCCACTGCAGACAGGCTGCTGGATCGCATCCTGACCTATCGCATTTTCCCCGACGCGGCTGGACGCATGAATCTGGACCTGGCCGGGATTGGCGGCGGACTGCTGCTGGTGCCGCAATTCACCCTGGTCGCAGACACCTCGCGGGGCACCCGCCCAGGATTCAGTCATGCTGCATCGCCCGACGCGGCCCGCAGTCTTTTCGGGGCGCTGTGCACGGCCGCGCGCAGCCGGCATGCGCCCGTGGGGGCCGGCAGCTTCGGGGCGGATATGCAGGTGACCCTCACCAATGACGGGCCCGTGACCTTCAATCTGCGTGTTCCACCTCCCACAAGCTGAGAACTTTCCGGGCTCCCCGGACTCCCTTGTCTTATGATGGGAATCCCCTTCCATGGGGTTTACGGAGCACTTCGATGGGTTCACTTAGCATCTGGCACTGGCTGATCGTCCTGGGCGTAGTCATCCTGGTCTTCGGCACCAAGAAGCTCGGCTCTGTCGGCAGCGACGTCGGCTCGGCCATCAAGAACTTCAAGAAGGCCATGAACGAGGGCGAAGCCGAAGGCGACAAGACTGCCAAACAGATCAAGCAGTCAATGGGCGTCGACGCGGAATTCCCGGAGAACAAGTCCGAGAAAACCACGCCTTCTTCCACTGACAAGTCCGCCTGACCCTTGAGCTCGGCTTCAGATCACCGCACTACATAAGCAGGCACCATGTTCGGGGTCGACTTTGGCGAGGTGCTGGTCATCTTTGTGGTCGCGCTGGTGGTGCTGGGCCCCAAGCGACTGCCCTCGCTGGTATTCAAGGTAGGCAAATGGGTGGGCAAGGCGCGCACCATGGCGCGTCAGTTCCGCGAGCAGATCGAGAACGAGATCAATCTCGAGGAGCTCAATCGCATGACGGACGTGAAGTCCAAGCCTGCAAAAAACCCTCCGCCGCCCCCCGGTTTCAATGGCGATCCCATGCCCGAGCCTGCCGCCACGGGTGATGCGCCCATACCCGACCCCAACGCCGACACTTATTCGCACGCGCACGCCGCCGACGCACCGCCCATGGCCGATGTGTTTCCTGCGGATCCTGACGCTCCGGCACCCGCGCCGGTTGAACCTGCAGCAGATGCACCGCCAGCCGATGCGCAGCAAGCCGAGTTGTTCCAGAAGTGAGCGACGCGTCTGAAAAACTCGCCGAAGGCACGCTGATATCGCATCTGCTGGAACTGCGTTCCCGACTGGTGCGCGCAGTGACTGTTGTGGTGATACTCATTCTGCCGGCGGCCTATTTCCGCAACCAGATCTTCGACACGCTGGCCGCGCCCCTGATCAAGCAGCTGCCCAAGGGCGCTTCGCTGATCACCACTGGCGTCATGACGCCGTTCACCACGCCGTTCAAGCTTTCCATCTATGTGGCCCTGTTCGCGGCCATGCCCTATGTGCTGTACCAGATCTGGGCCTTCGTAGCGCCGGGGCTGTATCGCAAGGAAAAGAAATTCGCCGTGCCGCTGCTGGTGTCATCGATACTGCTGTTCTATATCGGCATGGCTTTCGCCTACCAGTTCGTGTTCCCGGTGCTTTTCAAGTTCTTTGCCGGCGCCACGCCCACGGGCGTGCAGATGATGCCGGACATCACCAGTTACATGGATTGGGCCATGACCATGTTCCTGTCCTTCGGCGTGGCCTTCGAGGTCCCGGTGGCCGTAGTGCTGCTGGCGCTGACGGGCATGGTTTCGGTCGAGACACTGGCCACGTCGCGTGGCTATGTGGTCATCGGCATCTTTGTGGTCGCGGCGATATTGACCCCGCCCGATCCCATCTCGATGACGCTGATGGCCATGCCCATGTGGCTGTTGTATGAACTGGGCCTGATCATGGCCCGCGTCATGGTCAGCAAACCTGAGGAAGAAAAGTCTGCAGCCACGGACGCAGACGCGTGACCGAGGCGTCGCGCACGCCTGCCGCGCGCACTTTCCTGGGACATCCTGCCGGTCTTTCAACGCTGTTTTTCACCGAGCTGTGGGAGCGTTTCAGCTACTACGGCATGCGCGCGCTGCTGGTGTTGTTCTTGGTCGACCAGGTGGCGCACGGTGGCATGGGGCTCGACGACCGCACCGCCACCGCGATTTACGGTCTCTACACCGCGGCCGTCTACATCGTGGCCATGCCGGGCGGCTGGGTGGCCGACCGGCTGCTGGGTGCGCAGGGCGCAATATTCTGCGGCGGCGTGCTGATCACGCTGGGTCATCTGATCCTTGCGCTGGCCGGAACCCACAGCGGCATATTCGTGGTGGGCCTGGGCGTGATCGTGCTTGGCACTGGATTGCTCAAGCCCAACATCAGTGCGCTGGTGGGCCAGCTTTATCCCGATGGCGGCGGCAGGCGTGATGTCGCGTTCACGCTGTTCTACATGGCCATCAACACCGGCGCATTCCTCGGTCCGCTGGTTACCGCGTGGCTGGCACAGCGTTACGGCTGGCATGTGGGCTTCCTCGCCGCTGCAGCGGGAATGGCCTGCGGGCTTGCGTACTACTGGTGGAAACGATCACTGCTGGGTGCCGCCGGGCGTGCGCCGGGTGGAGACTCGGAAGGCGCGCGCCGTCGCGACTGGTGGTTCCTGTGGGGCAGCCTTGCGTTGCTGGCACTGCTCGCCATCCTGGCCTGGACGGGGGTCGTGCACACCTCCCCCATCGCGCTTCAGGGCGGCGCCATGTACGCAATCGTGGGCGTGGTCGTCGCCTACTTTGCATACCTGTTGCTGCTGGCCGGGCTCACGACTGCCGAGCGCAAGCGCGTCGTCGTGCTGCTGGTGCTGGTGATCGCATCCTCGGTGTTCTGGGCCGGATATGAGCAGGCGGGCTCGGCACTGAGCCTGTTCGCCGAGCGGCACACTGATCGCGTGATCCTGGGCTACCAGTTTCCTGCAGGCTGGTTTCAATCCGTGCCTGCGGCTTTTGTGATCCTGCTTGCGCCGCTGATGGCCTGGCTGTGGATTGCGCTGGACAAGCGCGGCCGTGACCTGCCCACCGTCGGCAAGTTCGCCGTCGGAATCATCGGCATGGCGCTGGGCTTCCTGGTGATGGTAGGCGCGGCCCGCGTAGTGGGCGCGACCGGCACCTCCGGCCCCCTGTGGCTGGTGTTCACTTATCTGTTGCACACCATCGGTGAACTGGCCCTGAGTCCGGTGGGCATGAGCGCCACCACGCGGCTTGCGCCCAAGCGCTTCTCCGGACAGTCCATGGGACTGTGGTTCAGCAGCCTGGCGCTGGGCAACCTCTTGGCCAGCCGATTTGCCGGCACCATGGACGACGCCAATGCCGCAGGCATGGTCGACTATTTCCGCGGCATGTTCTGGTTTGGCTTGATTGCCGCCGGCGTGCTGCTGCTGACCTATCCCCTGCTCAAGCGCTGGTCCAACTCCAAGCAATGAACGATCCGCGCCAGCGCCGGCTGCTGGTGCTGAGTCTGGCCACGGTGTACCTGGTCTGGGGCACAAGTTATCTGGCCACCCGCGTCGGAGTGCTGCACCTGCCGCCGCTGCTGTTCGCCGGCGTGCGCTTCTTAATCAGTGGTGTGCTGCTCATGGGCGTGGCCTTCTGGCGCGGATTCTCGATCCGGCAGCTGGACGGTCACTGGGGTCATTTGCTGATGATGTCCCTGCTGGGCGTCTCGGTGTGCAACGGGCTGCAGGTGTGGGCCATGCAGTGGGTGCCCTCGCATACCGGCGCCTTGCTCAACGCCTCGTCGGCACTGTGGATAGTGATCTTCGGGCTGTTCGGCGCGCGGTCACACCGGCCCGAAACGCGGGCCATTGCGGGGTTGGTGATTGGCTTCATTGGCACGGTGCTGCTGGTGTGGCCGGCCCATCAGTTCACCGGCGCAGCCGCGCCGGCTGTTGCAACCGTGACGCCGCTGGTGCCTCAGCTGGTCATTCTCCTGGCCTGCATCGTGTGGTCGCTTGGGACCATCTACATGCGCAATCACTCCGTGAAAATGGACATCTTCACCATGCTGGGAGTGCAGATGCTGATGGGCGGTTTGATGCTGGCGGTGGCGGGGCTGCTGCACGGCGAATTGCATGACTGGAACTGGTCCCGACCGGGCCTTTTGTCACTGGCCTACCTGGTGGTTTTCAGCTCGTGTTTTGCCTACGTTGCCTATGCCTGGCTGGCCCGGCACGCGACGCCTGCCGTGGTGGGAACCTACAGCTACGTCAACCCGGCGCTGGCTGCGTTGGTGGGTTATGTAGGCCTGGGCGAACGCCTCACCGCCTTGCAGGCGGCAGGGGCGCTGGTCATCCTGGCAGGCGTATTATTGATCAATTGGCCCACAAGAGGAACAATTCAGGCTTTCTGATGCGGCTATCGGGTCAAAAGTGATCCAATAAGCCCGGTAATGCTGACCACTATGGCGCCCAGCAGGGCTGCAACGAAACCCGAAATGGTAAAGCCCGGCAGCACCCAGGCCACCAGCCCCAGCATTGCGGCGTTGATCACCAGCAGGAAAATGCCCAGCGACAGGATGGTGATGGGCAGGGTCAGAATCAACAGGATGGGCTTCACGAATGCGTTGCAGACACCCAGCAGCAACGCCGCCAGAATCAGTGTCATCGGGTCTGTTATGTGGAGACCACTGATGAGCAGCGTAGCTATCCACAAACCCACCGCTGCGATGACGGCGCGCAATAGAAATTTTGTCATGACTTTCCATCCATGGAGGCGATTCGCCCCTGTTGTTCAACCAGTACCCTGAGGCGCGCCATTGCGCGTTCCATGGTGCCGCGCGTCTGGCTGAAATGCGCGGTCCATGCATCGTTGTCAGGAACGCCCGAACACAGCACGCGCACCACGGTCGACTCGTCCTCCCAACCGATCAGGAAGTCGTCGACCACTGCCGCATCCAGGGCCGGCAGTGAGGGAGGCGGCAGGTAGATCAGGCGCAGCCGGCGCGGCGGGTCGAAGATGTCGATGGTGGCCTGGCGCGCCAGCCCCGGGGCCAGCGTGACGGAGAAGTGGCCGCCCTGGCGCGGCTGGATGCGCGGATCCACGCCCAGCCAACGGGCCAGCAGCACCGGTTCGGTGAGGGCGGTCCAGACACGGGATGTGGGGGCGGAAATGTCCGCCCGCAATGCATAGCCGCGTGTCCTTGTAGCCATGCGCTATTCTGCCATCTCCTAAGGAGCCAAAGACCATGCCTGCAATCACTTCCATGCCCTGGGTAACCATCGTCACCGTGCTGGCCCTGGTGCAGTTCATCGCCTTCGGCTCCCTGGTCAGCTTGGCGCGCGGGAAATACCAGGTGCCGGCCCCGGCGATCATCGGCAATGAAGTCTTCGAACGTTATTTCCGCGTACACATGAATACGCTGGAACTGCTGGTGGTGTTCGTGCCGGCGCTATGGCTGTTTGCCCTGCAGGTCAGCGCCAATGGGGCGGCAGGCCTGGGCACGGTTTACCTCATCGGCCGCCTGATCTACTTGCGCAGCTATATCCGCAACCCCGCGTCGCGCGCCCTTGGCTTCGGGCTGTCGTCGCTGCCCATACTCATCATGCTGGCATGGGTGCTGTTCGTCGCTATCCGGCAGCTTCTCGTCTGAACAGCATCAGCACCATGGGCAGCATCGACACTACGATGATGCCGATGGTCACCAACCCGAAGTTATCGCGTATCCACGGCAGGTTGCCGAAGAAGTAGCCGGCCCAGGTCAGCAGGTTGACCCACAGCACCGCACCCACCACGTTGTAGGCCTGGAACCGCCCGTAGTGCATGTGCCCGATGCCGGCCACGAACGGCGCGAAGGTGCGGATGATGGGCGCGAACCGTGACAGCACGATGGTCAGGGCGCCGTGGCGCTGGAAATAGCGCTCGGTCTGGCGCAGGTAATCCACCTTGATGAACCGGTAATTTCCGCTGAATGCCCTGGCGCCGATGTACCTGCCAATGGAATAGTTGAGCGTATTGCCCAGAATAGCGGCCGCACTCAGCAGGGCTGCCACAGCCGGCGCGGAAAGCGTGCCACTGGTGTCTACGGCGGCCAGTGCGCCCAGCGCAAACAGCAATGAATCTCCCGGCAGGAACGGTGTCACCACGAAGCCGGTCTCGGCGAACACCACGAGGAAAACGATCGCGTAGATCCACAGGTCGAAGCGCATCAGCAGCTCGACCAGGTGGCGGTCAAGGTGCAGGACAAAATCGAGGATCAGGTGCAGGAACTCCACGCGCGGAGTGTACTAGTTGCCGGACCTGCGCTGCTGGTTGGCGCGGCGTTCAATGAAGGAATCGTCGAGCACCTTTTCAAGACGCCGCTGGGTGTTCTCGTCGGGACCCAGCTCGCGGGCAAGCTCCCCGCCTTCCGTCACTTCATAGGTGGCCGGATCGTGCAGGACTATGGCTTGCTCGGTATCGTCCGCGGTTTCTTCCACCACTTCGATTGATTCTTCAGGCGCCTCGTGCACAGCAGCCGGCGCAGCTTCGCCCGCAGGCAGCTGTGTAACATCGGTGCTGTCCAGCGAGTCGAACTCCGCGCTTTCACGCAGCAGCCCATCCAGCTCGCGGCCATAGGCCACACGCGTCGCATACACGGGCAATTCCGCCACGGTGTCGGACATGGGCACGGGCCGCGCAATGGCAAACCCCTGGCCGTAATCCACGCCCAGCGTGGCCACGCGCAGGCGGATCTCGTCGGACTCCACGTATTCGGCAACCGTAATCAGTTTCATCGACCGCGCCAGCTGCGCAATGGCCTGCACCATGGACTCGGCGCGCGGATCCTTGAGGATGTCGCGCACGAAGCTGCCATCGATCTTGAGTATATCCACCGGCAACGCGCGCAGGTACGCCAGTGACGACAGCCCAGTGCCGAAGTCATCCAGCGCAATGGTGCAACCCAGCGTGCGCAGGCGGCGCATCAGCACCTCTGCCGTGGCCAGGTTGGCAATTGCAGCACTCTCTGTCAGCTCGAAACAGAACACCTTCGGATTGAGTCCGCTGCTGGCCAGCAGGTCGCAGACGAAATCACCGAAGCCGGGTTCCCCGAGGGACTGTCCGGAAATATTGATGGTGAATACCACCGGCTGATCGGCCAGGATTGCAGCGTGCGGCTTCAATTGCCGCATGGCCTCGTTGAGCACCCAGCGATCCACCGTGGGCATCAACTGGTAGCGCACGGCGGCCGACATGAAGCGGTCGGGGCCAACGGTCTCGCCCTTGTCGTCAATCATGCGCAGCAGCAATTCGAAATGTGGCACGGCATGGCGTGAACCGGGCAGCGGCACGATCAACTGCGAATCCAGGCGCATGCGGTTTTCGCTGATGGCCGCGCGCAGGCCGGGCGCGATGCTGAGATCCTCATGACGCTGCATGATGGACAAGTCACTGGCCTGGTAAAGCTCGACGCGATTGCGGCCGCGATCCTTGGCGGCCTTGCAGGCAGTCTCGGCCACGGCGAAGGCGTGCGCGAACTCAACGCGTGGATCGACGATGGCCGAAACGCCAATGCTTACCGACGCGGAGAAGCTGCTGTCCTCGCCCGCGCCCAGCTGCACTGCGCTCACGGCAGACACGCCCTGGCACAGCGCCTCGGCGAAGGCAACGGCTTCGTCAGGTCCTGTCGGCAGGAGAATGGCGAAGCGATCGCCAGAGATTCGCGCGGCCAATGCGCCGGGAACCAGTCGCGAGCGGATCAGTTCGCCCAGCTTGGCGATCAGCTTGTCGCCCACATACATGCCGTAATTGTCATTGATGACGTGCAGGCGATCGCTGTCTATATACAGCCCGCTCCACGTGCTCTTGCGTTCACCGGCGCGCTCACCCATCAGGGCGCGGGCGCGCTGCTCGAATGCGCTGCGCGTCAACAGGCCGGAAAGCGAGTCGTAACTGGATTCAATCAGGGTCGCGGCGCGGCGCGCCAGCAGGTCAGCCATCTGTGCATCGCGCTCGCGGAATTCCGGGCCATTGAGCGCACGGAACAGCGCCAGCACACCGCCGGCGCGACCCGATGGATTTCGCACCGGGCTCGACAGCACGCGATAGGTCAGCGTCACGCCCGGCAATGAGTTTGCAGTGTTGAGCACCACCGGCTCGCTGCGCACCTGCGCCAGCGACAGCAGGTGACGGTGCACCTTGGCCAGCACCGAGGTGTCGACGTTGTGTCCACCGGCCTTGGCCAGCACCACCAGGCCGCGTTCGGGCACCACCAGCGCGGAGAATTCACAGCGCAGGTGTGCGGTCGCGGTCTGCAGCAGGTTCTTGATCTCGTCGCCGGACAGTTCGCGGCGATCCGCCTCGCCACCTCCCAGCAACAATGCGTCGAGGTCGCGATCACGCTCGGACATGGTGTTGTTCATGCGCAGCAACTGCACGCGCGAACCCAGCTCGCGACGCAGCACTTCAATGGCCGGCTTCACCAGTGAATGCACGAAGGCGAAGGTGCGCTGTTCGAAATCCCCGCTGCGCCAGCTGATGGCCAGGATGCAGATCAACTCGTGGTTGTCATCGCGCAGCCAGAACAGGTACACCGGACCATCGCCTGGCAGCAGCACGCGCTCGCCCGGCTCATCACTTTGCGCAGCCGACGCGGCAACGGAAAGCGTCACCAGTTGCGGCAGCTCGGGATTCACTGAAGGATCGCTGGTCCAGCACACTTCGCCGTTGGCATCGAACACGCTGACGCCGGCTGCGCGTGGCAGCAGCGCGCCAATCAATTGCGCATAGGGCTCGAGGTTTGACCAGTTGATGTTTTTCGGCACAGTCGTCATTCGAGGCGGGTCCGTCACCAACGAAAGGAAGCGTTGCAGTCGGGTCAGAATGACTTAATGCCAGCCTCGGGAAGATGATGCAGTTGGCATTTCCCAAGGGTTTTATGCAGGCTTTGGAGCCCGAAAATCAGCCCGCTGGCGGAGCGGCGGTGCGAAACCAGGGCTTGGGGTCCACCGGCTTGCCGCCGCGCCTGATTTCGAAATAAAGGCCACTCTGGCTGCGACCTCCCGAGTCTCCTGCGGCGGCAATGGCATCGCCCGCCTTTACGGTGGCCCCGGCCTGTTTGAACAGCTGTTCGTTATGACCATAGAGGCTCATATAGCCATTGCCATGGTCGATGATGATCAATAGTCCTCGCCCCGGCAGCCAATCTGCGTAGACCACTCGCCCTTCCTGGACCGCCGTGACTTTGTTGCCACGATCTGCAGCGATTACGATGCCATTTGAGCGCAACCCGCCGGCAATTGTGTCTCCGAAGCTGGTTTCAATACGTCCGGAAACTGGCCAGGAAAGCTTGCCACGAAGGTTGGCAAATGCATCGTTGGGGTCATAGGGAGCGGCCTCTATGGCCCGGCTGAGCTCCTTGAGCAGCTTCTCGAGCTGGTTTTGCTGCTGTTGCAGCCGCTTGAGCGTGGCATTGCGGTCGCTGGACTGTTTTTCGAGACTGGCCAGAACCCGACCACGTTGCCGCCGCGCGGCATCCAGCTGATTGATGCGATCGTGGTTCTGGTCCTCAAGCTGCGCTAATTTTGCATCTTCTTCGTCTATCGCGGCCTTAAGTTCGTCGATTTTGGCGATATTCTGATTGATCTCGCTAATCTGACTGGCGCGCAGACGGCCGAAATAGCCGTAATAAGTCAAATTGCGCCCGAATTGTGCCGGATCCTTTTGATTTAACAGCAGTTTGAGCGGCTCATCCCGGCCCATGAAATAGGCGGCGCGCAGCTGGTCGGTCAGATTCTGCTGGGTGCGGGCGCGCTGCTGCTCTCGTTCGGCCTTGTCCTTTTCCAGCTGTTGGCGCGCGGCGTTTCGCTGCGCCCGCTGCTGTTGCACCTTGGTAAGGTCCCCGCGCGCCTGGGCTACGGACTTCTCGGCGGCGTTGAGATCGCGATTGAGGCGGTCTTTTTCCACCGCGTCGTGCTGCACCTGCTGGCGCACCCGCTCGATGCGGTCCTGCACGGCCTTGAGATTGGCCTCCGCCTTGTTGCGGTCGGAACTGGCAGCCAGCGTGGTTGCGGCCGGCAACATCGCCCCCATAGACAGGAGTAATCCGGCGGCGCAGCACGGTAAGAGGCCTCTGGGTTTACCTCTGGGCATGGCGCGGAAGTCTAGGGAACCCGCGCAGTGCTGGCTATGGTCATCCTATAATGCGCGCCCCGTTTAACCGGCCCGACTCAATGGAACGTCTGCTCGAATACATCTCGCATCACTCGCTGCTGGTCAGCCTCGCCGTGGCGATGGCTTTGGCCGTGCTGGTGTTCGAGCTGCGCACGCGCAGCCAGAATTACTCGGGACTGTTGCCCCAGGAAGCCATCCGCCTGATGAACCAGGGCGCCCAGGTCGTTGACCTGCGTGACACCGCGGCATTTGCGGCCGGGCATGTCACCGGCGCGCGTCACCTGGCGCCTGAACAGCGTGACATGGCAGCGGAGACGCTCAAGAAGTTCAAGGACAAGATGCTGGTGCTTTATTGCGAGCAGGGAACGCAGGCGTCCAGCCTCACCCGCCAGCTGCATGCAAAAGGTTTCACCAAGGTGTTCACCCTGCGCGGTGGACTGGCCGCGTGGCGCGCAGAAGGCCTGCCGCTACAGCGCAATTGAGAAACCCATGACCTCACCATCCGTCGTCGTTTATACCGGATCCAACTGCGCGTATTGCACGCGTGCCAAGCACTTTCTGGCTGCCAAGGGCGTGGCCTACCGCGAAATCAACGTCGAGGAATCGACGGGAGCGCGCGCCGAGATGCAGCGCCTCAGCCGTGGCAGCCGGACCGTGCCACAGATTTTCGTCGGCGAACACCACGTAGGTGGCTTCGACGACATGATCGCCCTGGACAGGAAGGGCGAACTTGATTCATTACTCAAAAGAGGTTGATAGCCATGGCCGATGAGACACCCGCCACCACCAACGGCGCCGCCACCCAGGCAGCGCCCAATCTGTCGCTGCAGGGCGTTTACCTCAAGGACTGCTCATACGAAGCGCCGCTGGGCCCGCGTTCCGACGGCGCCTGGACGCCGCAGATCAGCCTCGACCTGGCCACCACCAGCAACCTGATTGCCGACGCACTGCACGAAGTGGTGCTGACTGTCACGGTGTCGGCCAAGCAGAACGACAAGACGCTGTTCCTGGTGGAAGTGAAGCAGGCCGGCGCCTTCGTGATGCAGAACCTCACCGATGAGGATGCCAAGCGCGCCATCGCCAGCATCTGCCCCGGAGTGCTGTTCCCGTACGCGCGATCCATGGTGTCGCAGCTGGTGGCGCAGGGCGGTTTCCCGCAGCTGCTGTTGCCGCCGGTAAACTTCGATGCGCTGTACCTCAACGCCCAGGCGCAGTCGGTCACGACTCCCGCTGTAACGAACTAGGTAACCTGGCCGCGTCATGAATGCGGCGCAGACACCTATTGCGGTGCTCGGCAGCGGTTCCTGGGGAACCGCGCTGGCCATACAGTTCGCGCGCGCCGGCAATCCCACGCGCATCTGGGGCCGTGACGCCGCGCAGCTGACGCAGATGCGCAGTGCGCGCGGCAACCTGCGCTACCTGCCTGATGCGAGATTCCCCGACCTGCTCGAGGTCAGCACTTCACTGGACACTGCCCTTGCCGGGGTCAGTGACGTGCTGGTGGCCGTGCCCAGCAACGGGTTTCGCGCTTTCCTGACGACGCTGGCTCCGCACCTGGCGCGCGACATGCGCGTGGCCTGGGCTACCAAGGGATTCGAACGCGACACCGGCTTGTTGCCACATCAGGTGGCGCACGCGGTGCTGGGCAATGAACACGCGGTGGCTGTGCTGTCAGGCCCCACCTTCGCCAGGGAAGTGGGCGCAGGACTGCCCACCGCCATGGTGGTCGCATCGCAAGACGCGGATTTCGCCATGCAGATGGCCGGCGACCTGGCATCCCCTGCATTTCGCACTTATGTCTCCACCGACATCATGGGCGTCGAGATCGGTGGCGCGATCAAGAACGTGATCGCGATTGGTGCCGGGCTTTCTGATGGCCTGGGTTTTGGCGCCAACATGCGCGTGGCACTGATCACACGCGGACTCAACGAGATGATGCGTGTGGGCGTTGCGCAGGGCGCGCGCGAGAAGACATTCATGGGGCTGGCCGGACTGGGCGACCTGGTGCTGACCTGCACGGATGACCAGTCGCGCAATCGTCGCTACGGGCTGGCGCTGGCACGCGGACTCACCGCGGACCAGGCCATGCGCGAGATAGGGCAGGTGGTCGAGGGTTACCACGCCGCACGTGTGTTGCGCGCAGTGGCGGCGCGACTGGGACTGGACCTGCCCATCTGCGAGGGCGTCTGCCAGGTATTGTTCGATGGCGCCGAGGCAGGTGACGTAGTGCTTGAACTGATGCGCCGACCGCCGGAAGCGGAGTTCAGCTAGCTGGGTGCGGGGGTGTCCGCGGCACCTGCATAGCCCAGCTGCCGCCAGGCTTCATAGATCACCAGCGCCACCGAATTGGACAGGTTGAGGCTGCGATTGCCCGGCCGCATGGGAATACGCACACGCTGGCAATATTGCGGCATGCCCTGGGGCAGATCGCGCGGCACGCTGCGCGTTTCTGGGCCGAACAGGAAACTGTCGCCGGGCTGGTAGGCCGGTTCGTGATAACCCCGTTGGCCGTCGGTCTCCACCACGAACAATCGCGTGGCGCCAATGGCCCGGAAGCAGGAGGGCAGGTCCGGATGCAGCTGGACATGGGCCAGGTCGTGGTAGTCGAGACCGGCGCGGCGCAGCTGCGGCTGGGTCAGGTCGAATCCCAGCTTGCCGATGAGGTGCAGCCGCGCACCGGCATTGGCCGACAAGCGGATCACGTTGCCGGTGTTGGGCGGAATTTCAGGCTCCAGCAGCAGGATGTTGAACATTGCGCGATAATTTGAACATGAATGCCGCCCTCGAATCGCCGCCGATCGCCTGGCAACCCCCTGCGGGTTCGCTGGCGCTGGAATTCTGCGGCATGCACTTCGCGTCGCCCATCGTGCTGCTGTCGGGCTGCGTCGGATTTGGCGAGGAATACACGCGGGTGGCCGGCTTCTCGAACCGCGATGTGGGCGGCATATGCCTCAAGGGCACCACGCTGGCGCCGCGCCTGGGCAACAAGCCGCATCGCGTTTACGAAACCCCCATGGGCATGCTCAACGCCATCGGCTTGCAGAACCCCGGTGTGGATCACGTGGTGCGCCAGATATTGCCCACGCTGGATTTCACCGAGACACGTTTCATCGCCAACGTGTCAGGCTCAACGGTGGAGGAATACGTCGAGGTCACCGCGCGCTTCAACGACTCGCCCATCGATGCCATGGAGATCAACATCTCCTGCCCCAACGTCAAGGAAGGCGGCGTGCAGTTCGGCAATTCGCCAGACATGTCGGCGCGCGTGGTTGCAGCCTGTCGCAAGGTGACGCGCAAGCCGCTGATCACCAAGCTGTCTCCCAACCAGACCGACATCCAGGAAAACGCGCGGCGCTGCATCGAAGCTGGCACCGACGGGTTTGCCGTGATCAACACCGTAACCGGCATGGCCATCGACATTGCGACGCGCCAACCCATCATCGGCAATCGCCAGGGCGGCCTCTCTGGCCCGGCCATCAAACCCATTGCCTTGCTCAAGGTGGCGCAGGTCAGCGAGGTGGCACGACCGCATCGCATACCCATCATTGGCCAGGGCGGCATTGTCAACGCCAATGACGCCATCGAATTCCTCATAGCCGGTGCCAGCGCAGTAGGCGTGGGCACGGCGCTTTTCTATGACCCCCTGGTCTGCCCCAAGATCAACAGCGGAATTGCCGCCTATCTTGCTGCGCAGGGCCTGGCAACCGTATCCGCACTCACTGGAAACTAGAGATCCCCATGTCCGCTTTGGAAACCATCAACTTCACGCGCGGCGTCCCCGCCAACGAATCTTTTCCCACCGCCGATCTTGCCGACAGCGCCACAACCATCCTGAAACAGAGCGCTGATGCAGTGCTGCCATACGCGCCCTCTGCGGGCCTGGCGCTGCTGCGTGACTGGCTGGCCCAATGGCAGGGCGTTAGACAGGAACAGGTAATCACCGGCAATGGTTCGCTGGAGCTGGTGGACTTCCTGTGCACGGCGTTCATCAAGCCGGGCGACGTGGTGTTCACCGAATCGCCCAGCTATGACCGCTCGCTGACGCTGTTCCGCCGTCATGGCGCCAACCTCATCGGCGTACCGCTGCAGGCCGACGGGCCAGACATCGACGCACTGGCTAAATTGCTGACCCAGCACAAGCCAAAACTGTTCTATGTGATTCCGGATTTCCAGAATCCGTCGGGAGCCACGTGCTCAGGCGCCAAGCGCCGCCAGATCGTCGAGCTGGCCGAGAAGCACGACCTGCTGCTGCTGGAAGATGCGCCGTATCGGATGCTGCGCTACCACGGCACGCAGGAGCCGACGCTTTACTCGCTGGCTCCGCACCGCACCCTGCACATGAGTTCGTTCACCAAACTCATCGCGCCCGGAGTGCGTGTCGGTTTCATGTTGGGTGATCCGGCAACGCTGGCGAAGATCGGCAAGGTCGCAGAGGATACCTACATCGCGCCAGGCTCCTTCGCGCATGGTGTCACCTATGAATGGTGTCGCCGAGGATTACTCCTGCCGCAGGTCGAGAAGCTCAAGAAACTGTATGCACCACGCCTCGATGCCTGCCTGGCCGCACTCGACAAATACATTCCCGATGCAGTGGCAACGCGGCCAGACGGAGGGTTCTTTCTTTCACTGACGCTGCCTCCCGGGACGTTAACCACTGACCTGCGTGCAGCGGCAGCCAAGCGCAGCCTCAACCTTGCCGACGGCATGGCATTTTTCCCACAGGGCGGCGGCGAACGCTTCCTACGTCTGCCGTTCTGTGCGCTGACACCCGCACAGATTGATGCCGGCGTACAGCGCCTGGGTGAAACCGTGCGCGAGGTGCGTCGCTAGTCACCTAGACATTGATTTGCCGCGCTACCGGATAGGCCAGGTGGATTCCGGCTTCACTCAATTGCCGGAAAATGGCACGGTTGACGGCGTCGCTGGTGCGCAGCAGGTGCGGCGCGACGCCGGGGTTGGCAAAATAGATCACGTCGAATTCCAGGGCGTACGTGCCCAGCTGGGCCAGCAGGCAACTGACGAAGCGCGCGCCTTGCTGCGCGGTGACGGCTTGCTCCACTATTTTTGAAACCTGTTCCACCTGCGCCGGGGTGGCTTCGTACTGGATATGGATGCGCATCACCACGCGCCGCTGCGGCATGTGACCCATGTTGTGGATCCGGCTGTTGAGCAGGTCACCGTTGGAGATGACGATCTGTTCGCCCGAAGTGCTGCGCAACCGCGTGCTGCGCACACCCACATGCTCCACCGTCCCCTCGATGTTGTCGATGCGCAGCAGGTCGTCGACCATGAACGGCTTGTCGAAGGCTATCGACAATGAGCTGAACAGGTCCTTGAGAATGGTCTGCACCGCCAGGGCGACGGCAATGCCGCCGATACCGAGGCCGGCAACCAACCCGGTGATGTTGACGCCCAGATTGGCCAGCGCCACCAGCACGACGATGGCCCAGATGACCACCTGGCCAATAAACAGCACCACGTTGATGGCCGGACTGGGGTCGAGATCGCCATCGCCGTCCAGGTCCTCGGGCTGCTTGCGCTCGAGCATAAATTTGAGCGTCACTCCGGCCCATATGGCGACCTGGACCCAGGCACCCACGATGATGATGAAGTCCGCAACTGCGGCCACCTTGGCCGGCACGTTGAGGATCTTGAGGCCCAGGTAGAGCGCCACGATGAGGCGCACCGTCGGCCGCGTCTTGTCTATCAGCACCGAGATCAGTTCGGTAAGCGGATGACCCTTGGCCAGGAATATCGGCCGGTTGCGCACCAGCCACGCGCGCACCGCCGGGAACACGATCATTACCGACAGCACCACCGCTACAGCCAGCAGCCAGCTGCGCAGGGTGTTGCCGAAGTACTGCAATTCGAGAATCTTGCTCATATCCATGTCTGTTACTTCAATCCCAGTTCAAATCGTATTTTGCCATCAAGCGCGGTCACCCTGCCTTCGCGTGTCATGAACACACGCGTGGGTTCAAGCCCGCTGTCAGTCAGCAATGCGCGCTGGATGGAGTCAGCGCGTGCCTGGCCCAGGGCAGCGAGTTCTGCGTCCTTGACCACAATCCCATCGTGTGCGGCCTTCTGCAGGTATTCAATGGCAGCGGTGTCCTGCAGCGCTTTAGCCGCGGCGCGTGACGTGCCTTCGGCAGACGCTGGCGGTTCGGGAATCTGCGCAGCTGCGCCCTGCTGCTTTACCAGTCCGGTCAGTACTTCAATCTGCTTCTTCGGCTCAAGCGTATCCAGCGCAGGCACCGGCGCATCAGCGACATTCTTGCCCTTCACCACCACCGCGCGCGTGGCTGTTGCCAGTTGTTCTTCATAGAGCTGCTTCGCAAGCACCGGCCGGTCCACTTCGTTTGCAGCCCCGATGGGCACATCCAGGGAAACGTTGGGGCGCTCTGCAAGCCCCTTGCCCAACGACTTGAGTCGCTCGACACCCGCCGCATCGATGTCCGCACTGCCGGGTGCGAAATCCACGAACTGCGCATCCTCCGCGCCCTTGAACATCGCGCCAAACAATGCGAACGGCGCAGTGACCGCCTTGACGATGAGGTTCTTGAATATCTGCCACACGATGGGGCCGATGCGCAGCTTCGGGTCGTCGAGCGTTCCCAGCACCGGGATATCAAGCTTGATCAATCCGTTCCTGTCCTTGAGCAACGAGGTGGCGAACTTGACGGGCAACGTGGCCTCTCCCTTGGAAGGCGTAGCATCGCCCCACTCAAGCTGGTCGATCTCGATGTGGTGTTTTGCGTCGAGCTTGCGGTCCTGGATGAGGTAGTGCAGATCCGTGGTCAGCTTGCCCTTGGCAATGCTGTATCCGGCGACGCGCCCCGAATAGGGATTGAACACGGGCAGTGAAATATTTTCGAACTTGAGACCGATATCCGTGAATCGATCGAAGGCAAAGGGCTGCACGGTTCCGGAAATGGTGACCGGCTCGAATTCGGCGAGACGGCCCTTCATGTCCACCGTGGCGCGGGATTCAAACGCCGAAGACAGTCCGGTGACCTTGCCATTAAGGTCCTGGATATCCGCCGAGAAGTGAGGGTCGACGCTGAGATCCGAGAAATTCATGCGGAAACGCTCGATGACCACTTCGCGTATGCGGATGGGCAGCGTGTCGGCTGGCGGTGGCGCCTGCGCCACGACAACCGGACCAGCTTTCCTGCGCGCCTTGTCGGCAGCCTTCTTGGCAACTGCCGCCTGCTTCTCACGTGCGCGCTTCTGGGCCTTGGTTTCCGATGCCAGCTCCGCTGCGGCGTCGCGCTTTTTCTGCGCGTCGATGGCCGCCGTCCTGGCATCGAGCACCGCCGAGATATTGATGATCTGTTCGCGACTGATGATCACGCGCGCATAGGGTTCACGCACCAGGATGCGGTCGATGTGCACGGCACCGGGCGACATTTCATAGTGCAGCTTCTGCACCTGAACCCGCCTGAAGTCCACGAAGGGTTCTTGCAGCGTGTTATCCGTGGACTTGAAACCGTCCACTGTCACGTCGCCGGCGAAGTCGATCTGCGGCCCTTCGTGTTCCGGTGGCGCCATCTTTAACTTGCCCTTGAGGCCAAGGATGCCGTCGCTGATGGTCAGGTCCGCATATGGAAGAATGTAGGGCTGGATAATGCGCATGCGCGCTTTTTCGAGTGCCACGTCGAGGTCGGCCAGCAGGGGATCCAGCGCGACGGTGCCGGAAAGTTTGAGCGGCGCCTGATCGTTGACCACGGTGTCCATCTCGACCAGCAGCGGTTTACTCAAATCCAGCGACGCGTCCTTCACGTGCAAATCGAGTGGCGCGAATTTCCAGGGCGTTCCCGGTGCGATCTTGCGGTCCTCGACATCCACCGCCGCGGCGTTGACATTGATAGTCGCGACTTTGACTTTCCATTCGTCGCCTGCAGCAGCGGGTTTGGCGGGCGCTGCTGGCGTTGGTGCTATTGGCGTTGGCGCTGGGGCGAACAATTGCTGAAAACTGACCGTGCCGTCGGAATTGAGCCAGCCGGTGGCCGTGATTCCTTTTGCGTTTACTGCGGCAATCGAAACCTCCCGTGCTGGCATCGCCACTTCGATGCCTTCGATCTTGAGATCTGGAACCTGCACCCAGTCCGCATCCACTGTGCGCGCGCGCAGGCCCAGGTCCGTGAACGCCAGGGTCGGAATCTTCAACGCCAACGTGACCACGTTCGATAGCGCCACGGTGTAAGTGCCGCCCAGTTGCAACGCGCCCTTGCTCAACCCGAAGGGCAGCGCATCGCCAAGCAGGTCCGCCACCCTGGGCGCGCTGAGATTCTCTATCGAGAATTCGCCTTGCGAGCTGACCACCGGTGCCAGCGAGAAACGTCCCTTCCAGTCGAACTGCGCGCCACTGTATCCAGTGGCGACGAGATGGAAGTCGCCGCCCTCGGGCGTGGTGCGAAAATCCTGCAGCGTGAATTCCACGGGTGCGAAGTCTGTTTGAAAGGGCTCGCGCCGGTTGGCCTGATCAACGTAATCGATTTTTCCCTGGCTGACGGCAAGCGCCTTGATCCACACAGCCGGCATTGCCGATTTTGGCTTTTTGGGATCATCGGGCACCGCGAGGTCGGCAAGGTTCATCGACCCATCGGGTCGCAGCACCGAGCGAATGTAAGGCGCGTCGATGTGCACATCGCGAAACACATACGCGCGATGCCACAGCGACGACACTTCGAAATCGATGAAGCAGCGCCGCAATCCCAGCATGGGCTGGCCGTCACGGTCGGGCAGCACAATGTCCCGCGCCTCGAACGTCAGCTTGAACGGATTGATGCGGATCTCGCCCAGCTTCAGTTCACGCCGGTAGGTCTCGCGCACGAACTGCGTGGCCTGCTTGCGCACCATGCCCGGTGCAATCCTGAATCCCACGAACGCGTACGCTGCGATGAGTACCGCGACAATCGGCGCGGTCCACACCCATCTTGATTTCAGCAAAGCGCGCATGTGTCCGCTCCCTGCATGTCATTACGCCGCTGGCTGCGTAATCGGCGGGCCATGCGATCATACCAAATCCATCACTCAGCATGCCATTGCTGAAATAGTCACGCGCACCACCATTGGCATGGGTGCCCTGGCGATAGAGCATGCGATAGCGGTAACCGTGATAGGTCGGGCCGCCGGCCGCACCACTGCGATATCCCTCCGCTGCAGCTGCTGCAACGAATGCGCCCGCCGGGCTGGCCGCTTCGCGTTCGGCAGTTTCCCAGTACAGCCCATTCTCGAGTCCTGGGTCACTTACCAGTTTCAATGCGTAGATGCCGGCCGGGTCGCCATCGTGGCCCGTGGCGGCGTATTCATTCTGCGCATCCACATAGCCTTGCATCACGCCGATGGCGCCCAGTTCATTGGCGCCGACGCGGCGGTATACCAGCTCATCCGCGCCCGCGTCACCATCAAGCACCCACTTGCCATTGCGCTCACGGCGGGAATCGGATTGGACGAGTCATTTTTACCCGTCACCAGCATTCGGGTGTTTTCGTCAGGAGACTGCAGCGAGTGCTTGTCGTGATACGCAGTAACGAAGGCGGCGCGATCGAGTCTGTCTTGCACCGGATCACCGGAATCCAGTAATTCTGCGGCGCCCTTGCCCAACAGTGCAGTCAATGCTGGCACGTCATCCTTTTCGGCGGCGGCGACCAGTGCATCGAACGCGGCCTCGGGCGTACTGAAAGACTGTTGCCCAGCCTGCTTGGCGCAGGCGCCCAGCAGCAGCGCAGTGGTAAGGACAAGGATTCCAAAAAATTTATTGTCGACTTTCATTTTGGCGTCCTCCTTAACGGCGCTTCGGATTGGCACGGGCCTTGGCGGCGCCACCTGAAGGCATGCTCTTCTTGCCGCGCGCGCTGGCTGTGCGATCGGCATTGCCACCGCCACCGCCGGATAGGGCCGAGCGGTTCTCCTGTGGTGCCTGCGGTCGAGCCTGTGGCTGCGGCCTTGCTTGCTGCGGCTGTGGTCGAGCCTGCGCTTGTCCCGCTGCTTGCGCCTGCGGACGACCACGGTCAGCATTTGCATGAGTGGCCGGCGTGGGCCGCGACGCTGCGGCCGGACGTGCGGCATCACGCGAGGGAGTGCTAGGTCTCGCTGCCGCGGTTGCGGGGTTGGCGCGATCCGGCTTGGCGCCCGCGTAACTTCCCTGCACCTTGGGCGCGGCCTTCACGCTGGTTGATGGACGTGCTGCAGCGGTTGCACGGTTGGCGCCTGCCGGTGTTGCACCGGGCTTCGCCCCTGCGTAGGTGCCCTGTACTTTTCCAGGGTTGTTGACCCGCTGCTTTTCGCGCGACGCTGCGGTCCGTTCTTTGCCTTGGCATTGAGCTGATTCAGGTCGGTGCGGCCGGGTTTGGCTGATGAAATCGGGCTCTTGGGCGAATTGCGGTTCTGCCTGGCCCTGTCTTCCGAACCGTAGCGATTGTTGTAATCGTTGTTGGAGTTGATGTTGATGGTGTTGCCGCCACGCACGTAGTTGTTGGGGCGATTGTAGGCATTGCCAGGGTAGTAGCCGCCGCCGTACGCGGGACGATACGGATACGGCGGGTAATACGGCATCGGGCCGTGCCACATGTTGCCGTAATGGTCGTTGTCGTCAAACAGGTCGGCGACCAGCAAGCCGGCCCCAAACGACAGCAGCCCGGTGGCAACCATCGAACTGGTGCTGTGGCCGTCATCGTCCTCTTTCGTGGTGGTGGTTGTGGTGGTGGTGGTCACGGGAGCGGGCTGAGTAACGATGGTCTGCGGGGCGTAGATAACCACCGGATCGTATTGCGGCACGCTCATCACTTTCGGATTCGCCGGTTGAAGCGCGATGATGTCGTGCGGCGAGGACTTGAGCCGCCGGCTGCCACTGCCGATGCACCATCTGGTGAATCCGCAACGCCGCTTGTTGCCGATTCCACAACCTGGACCCCGGAAGCCCTGGAAGATTTGCTGGCGCCGATAGCGCTGTATCCGGACCCGGTGGGCGCTTGACCACACGCAAGAATCCCTACTCGGGTATGTCTTCCATCCCCAGGTCCTTGAGTTTTCTTGTCAGCGTATTTCGGCCCCACCCCAGAAGCCGCGCAGCGGCCTGCCTATGTCCCTGGGTGTGCTTCAGTGCCACGCGTATCAGGGCGCTCTCGAATCGCGGCAGTGCTTCATCCAGCAGCGGCCGGCCATCGCTGCCTGCGGCGCGATCTGCCCATGCGGTGAGGCTGTCGATCCAGTCGTCAGTGGGCTTGGACGCACGCCCGGTGGATGTGATCTCGGCCGGCAGGTCATCCACATGGACTTCGCTGCCCGGCGCCAGCACAGTCAAACGGCGGCAAAGATTCACCAGTTCGCGAACATTGCCCGGCCAGCTGTATGCACCCAATGCCGCGGCAGCATCTTCGGCCAGTGTCTTGGCTTCGACGCCCAACTCCTTGGCCGCAATCTGCATGTAGTGATTGAGCAGGGCAGGCACGTCTTCACCACGTTGGCGCAGGGGCGGCAGCTCGATGCGGATCACGTTGAGCCGGTGAAACAGGTCTTCGCGAAACAGCCCCGTGCCGACGCGATCCTCGAGATTCTGGTGCGTGGCAGCGATCACGCGCACGTCGACTTTGATCGGTGTCTGTCCGCCGACTCGATAGAACTCGCCCTCGGCCAGCACACGCAGCAATCGCGTCTGCAGCGGCAGGTTCATGTCGCCGATCTCGTCGAGGAACAGCGTGCCTCCATCAGCCTGTTCGAAACGGCCACGGCGCAATGCATCCGCGCCGGTGAACGATCCTTTCTCATGGCCGAACAGTTCCGACTCCAGCAATTCGCCGGGAATGGCTGATGTGTTGAGCGCGATGAATGCCTTGTTGGCGCGCGGGCTGTGTTCGTGCAAAGCGCGCGCGACCAGTTCCTTGCCGGTGCCGGATTCGCCCGTGACCAACACGTTCACGCTGGATCGCGACAATCGACCGATGGCGCGAAACACCTGCTGCATGGCCGGCGCGCGCCCCAGCAACTCAGACATCTGCGCCGGTGGCGGCGCAGCAATGCCCGAACGCTCGCCGGCCTGCGCGGCGCGACGCACCAGGTCAACTGCCTGGTCGATGTCGAAAGGCTTGGGCAGGTATTCGAAAGCACCGCTCTCGTATGCAGACACCGCACTGCCAAGGTCCGAATGCGCGGTCATCACGATCACCGGCAGGTCGGCGTGCTGCTCATGCACGCGCTTGAGCAATTCGAGTCCGGATTTTCCTGACATGCGGATGTCCGTCACCAGTACATCGGGCGAATCGGTTCCCAGCGCAGTCAGTGCGGACTCAGCTGCCTCGAAAAGGCGCGGCGCCATGCCGGCATTCTTCAAGGCGCGTTCCAGCACCCAACGTATCGATGCGTCGTCATCGACCAACCAGACGCGTAACGCCGTATTCATTCGGATAAGCCCTCGAGCGGCAATAGCAGTTGAAAAGTTGTCTTGCCCGGCTGGCTGAGGAACTCGATGATGCCGCCGTGTCGCGTCACCAGGTCCTGCGCCACGGCCAGGCCAAGCCCCGTGCCATTGGCACGACCGGTCACCAGTGGCAGGAACAAGGTCTTGGCAAGGTCGGGGGGAACCCCCGGGCCGTTGTCTTCCACATCGATTTCGGCCACCAGCCGGTGGCGCTTTTCGCCGATGCTGATATTGCTGCGCACCCGCGTGCGAACGATGATGCGACCGGCGCTACCCACCGCCTGCAATGCATTGCGCGCCACGTTGAGCAGTGCCTGGATGATCTGGTTGCGATCAAACACCCCTTCGGGAAGGCTGGGATCGTAATCGCGCTCCACCCGCACATCCGCGGGCGCCTCGGCACTGATCAGTTTTACCACGTGCTCGCACATCTCATGCACATTGAGCCGCGACTTGGCTGGCGGACCATTGGCTCCGGCCATGGAATCAACCAGAGCCGTGAGACGATCAGCTTCATTGATGATGATGGCCGTGTATTCGCGCAGCGCCGGATCGGCCAGTTCCTTGTCGAGCAATTGCGCTGCACCGCGCAATCCACCAAGCGGATTCTTCACTTCATGCGCGAGTTGGCGGACCATCAGGCGACTGCCATCCATGCCGACGAGGATGTCGGCGTCGCGCGATATGCGCTGCCGCTGCGTTGCATCGGCCAGCTCTACCAGCAAGTGTGTTCCGGTGACCTGGCCTTCCAGAGGCGTCACGATGAGATCGATCACGTGTGGCTCGCGCCGTGCCGGCGAGCCCATGGCCTTGAGCGAGATCTCGTGCTGGGTGCAGGTCTCGAGACGATCCAGTGAACGTCGCAGCACCGACAACAATTGCCGTGGATCAAAAAACAGATCGGCGAACGGTCGGCCGCGCGCCTGCTTGAGGCTCACGGCCATGAAATCCTGTGCGCTGACGTTGGCGTAGATGGGGCACAGCTGCCCATCGAGAACCACGATGCCGGTGGATAGTGTGTCGAGCAGCTCGGTGGGCTCGAAGTGCGACAGCGGCGAAGAATATTCGCGCAGCGCACTCACAGGGAGCAACCTAGCGGTGCTGCACCTGCGGTCTCATGACGGGCAAGTGTACGAAGAAATTGATGGTCGGCCCGGCACAAACCGAACCGCCGAAAGAATCGAGCACCCGCGCACTCAATGTGTAACTGCCGCGTTCGAGGTTGGTGAGCGTATGACTCGACGCTTGCTGCGGCCAATCCTTCACGATGTTGCCGTTGAGCAGCATTTCGATACGATGCCCGGGCTGCAGTGCCGGCTCGAGCAGCAGGGACGCTGACACTGTATTGACGGCATTGAATGTTTCTTCGTTGTCCGGCGAAGTGATTACGCAACGCGTGTAAGGCACCACAGCCGGCGAATCCGCTTCCTCGTTGGCCGCCGCCGCTGCGCGCGGCTGGGCCACAGGCGGCCGCGTCACCGAAATGCTGGGTTTGGGCGCAATGACTTCGATGCGCTCGGCTCCGGGCGCCGGCTTGTCCGAATAATGGACGACGCCGTTGGCGTCCTTCCATCGCCAGGTCTCGGCCGCCATGAGCATTCCCGACAGCGCCAGGGTGGCGCAAGCGGTAAGCAGGAGAAAGGCAACTTTGCGCATAGGGCATCAGCATAGTCCCATTTCCCTTGCATTCAAAAGTCCGCCGACGGCACGACATAACATCGCGTCGCCGGCGGCCACCAGAGGCCCTACATGCTGTAGTACATGTCCATCTCGCATGGATGGGTACTCATGCGGTAGCGGGTAACTTCCTGCATCTTCAATGCGATGTAGGAATCAATTACGTCGTCGGTGAATACGCCGCCGGCCTTGAGGAACCCACGATCCTTGTCGAGGTGTTCCAGCGCCATGTCCAGCGAATGACATACCTGCGGAATGTGCTTCTCTTCTTCCGGCTCCAGGTCGTAGAGATCCTTGTCCGCGGGCTCGCCCGGGTGGATCTTGTTCTGGATGCCGTCGAGACCAGCCATCATCATTGCCGAGAACGCGAGATATGGATTTGCCAGTGAATCCGGGAAGCGCACTTCAATGCGCCGCGCCTTGGGATTGGGCACCCACGGAATACGAATCGACGCCGAGCGATTGCGGGCCGAGTAGGCCAGCATCACCGGCGCTTCAAAGCCTGGTACCAGTCGCTTGTAGCTGTTGGTGCCGGGATTGGTGAACGCATTGATGGCCTTGGCATGCTTGATGATGCCGCCGATGTAGAACAGCGCCGTTTCCGACAGGCCGCCGTACTTGTCGCCCGCGAACAGCGCCTTGCCGTCTTTCTGCAGCGACTGGTGCACATGCATGCCCGAACCGTTGTCGCCCACCAGCGGCTTCGGCATGAACGTCGCCGTCTTGCCGTAGCTATTGGCCACTTGCTGGATCACGTACTTGAGTATCAGCACTTCGTCAGCCTTCTTGATCAGACCGCCGGCGCCCACACCGATTTCGCACTGGCCACCAGTGGCCACTTCATGGTGGTGCACTTCGACTTCAAGGCCCATCTCTTCCAGTGCATTGCACATTGCGCTGCGAATGTCCTGGTAGGCATCCACTGGCGGCACGGGAAAATAGCCGCCCTTGATTCCGGGGCGATGGCCCGAGTTGGGACGGTCCGGGAAATCCGTGTTTGAATTCCAGGCACCAGTGTAGGAATCAATGGTATAGCCGGTGCTGTTGACCTGGCTGTGCCACTTGACGCTATCGAAGATGAAGAATTCATTCTCGGGACCGAACAGCGCGCCATCGGCGATGCCGGTGGATTTTAGATACGCCTCGGCCCGACGACCCAGCGAGCGCGGATCGCGCTCATAGCCCTGCATGGTCGCAGGCTCGATGATGTCGCAGCGCAGATTGAGCGTGGTGTCTTCGAAAAACGGATCAAGCACTGCGGTCTTCGGGTCCGGCATGAGGATCATGTCCGACTCGTTGATGCCCTTCCATCCGGCGATGGAGGAACCGTCAAACATCTTGCCGTCGATGAACAGGCTTTCCTTTACCTGATGGTGAGGAACGGTGACGTGCTGTTCCTTGCCGCGGGTATCACAGAATCGGAAATCGACGTACTTGACCTCCTTCTCTTTGATCATCTTCAGGACGTCGTTGGCTGTCGTCATGGCTCCTCCGGTAAAAGCATTGGTTCTCGAGCAATAGGCCCCAGTTTGATGCAGGCCCCGTGCCAACTGCCGGGGCCTTTAAAATCAATTGGTTAGTTCCAATTTGAAGGTGTGTGAGTGGGGTTGTGCACTATTATAGTGCATTGTCCAGGACCCTGCATCAACATGGAGCATGGCCCGCACAAGAACCGGGCGCGCCCCTCCCGCTCGGCATGACACAGGTTGGGCCTCGACTGCCGATATACTCGCGCCAATAATTATGGCGACCCCGAAAATCGGCCTGCCGCCGCCCACATTCCAGGGCCTTATCCTGGCGCTCCAGCAGTACTGGGGCGCCCGGGGCTGCGTTTTGCTGCAGCCCTACGACATGGAAGTAGGCGCGGGAACATTCCACTCCGCGACCTTCCTGCGTGCCATTGGTCCGGAGCCCTGGAGCGCGGCCTATGTGCAACCGTCGCGACGACCCACGGATGGCCGCTATGGCGAGAACCCCTTCCGCCTGCAGCACTATTACCAGTTCCAGGTGGTGATCAAGCCCTCGCCGCACGACATCCTTGATCTCTATTTAGGCAGCCTGCGGCACATCGGCTTTGATCCGCAGGTGCACGACCTGCGCTTTGTCGAAGACAACTGGGAATCCCCGACGCTGGGCGCCTGGGGATTGGGCTGGGAAGTCTGGCTCAACGGCATGGAAGTCACGCAGTTCACTTATTTCCAGCAAGTGGGCGGGCTGGATTGCCGGCCGGTTACCGGCGAGATCACCTATGGACTCGAGCGACTGGCCATGTACCTGCAGGGCGTGGAGTCGGTGTTCGACCTGGTGTGGGCCGATGGCCCGCTGGGTCGCGTCACCTATCGCGACGTGTTCCACCAGAACGAGGTGGAGCAGTCGGCCTACAACTTCGAACACGCGGACGTGGCCGTGCTGCTGCGGCATTTCGAAGAACATGAGAAGGCCTGCAACCAATTGCTGGCCGCCAGGCTGGCATTGCCTGCATATGAACAGATGCTCAAGGCCTCGCATACCTTCAACCTGCTCGATGCGCGCCGCGCCATCTCAGTCACTGAACGCCAGCGTTACATACTGCGCGTGCGGGCCCTGTCGCGCGCCGTGGCGCAGCGCTATTTCGAGAGCCGCGAGGCACTGGGCTTTCCCATGCTGGCGCGGCAGAAATCCCCATGAACCTGCGCGCCGATTTCCTGGTGGAGTTGGGCACTGAAGAGTTGCCGCCCAAGTCGCTGCGCACTCTGGAAGAAGCATTTCGTGATGGATTGCTGAGTCGCATCGATGCAGCCGGCCTGGTGCACGGGGCCGTAGAATCTTTCTCCACACCGCGGCGCCTCGCAGTCCGCGTGAAGCGCCTGGCGCTGCAGGCAACTGATCAACAGCTGCAACGACGTGGCCCGCCCTTGAGTGCGGCGCTGGATGCCAGCGGGCAACCCACGCGCGCGGCGCAGGCATTTGCGCAAAGCTGCGGTGTTGCGTTCGCCGAACTGGGTCGTGAGAAGGATCCCAAGGGTAATGAAGCCTTAAGTTTCACCGGCGTGAAACCCGGCGCTGCGGCACGGGAACTGCTGCCGCAACTGGTGAGCGAGGCACTGGACGCGTTGCCCATTCCCAAACGCATGCGCTGGGGAGCCGGTGACGCGCAGTTCGTGCGACCCGTGCATTGGCTGGTGCTGCTGCACGGCGCGGAAGTCATTCCCGCAACCGTGCTGGGAGCCAGCAGCGGCAATGAAACGCGCGGCCATCGCTTTCATTCCTCCAAAGCGCTGCGCATCAGCTCACCGGCCAGCTATGAAACCACGCTGGAGAAACGCGGCAAGGTCATTGCCAATTTTGCCAGACGCCGCGCCACCATCCGCACGGGCGTTGAATCCATTGCCACCGGACTAGGCGGCACGGCGCTGATCAGCGATGCCTTGCTGGACGAAGTCACGGCACTGGTGGAATGGCCGGTGCCGCTGGCCGGTCGCTTCGAGGACAGGTTCCTGACCCTGCCGCGCGAATTGCTGGTTTCGGTGCTGCAGGATCATCAGCGCTATTTCCCGGTGGCTGCTGCGGATGCAAGCCTGCTGCCCTGGTTCATTACCGTGAGCAACATCGAAAGCACGGACCCAGCCGTGGTGCGCGCCGGCAATGAACGCGTGGTTCGGCCACGCCTGGCCGACGCGGCTTTTTTCTGGGAACAGGATCGCAAGTCACCTCTGGCCGCGCGATTGCCGCAGCTGGATGCGGTCACGTTCCAGGCGCAGCTGGGTTCCATTGGTGACAAGGTGCGACGCATCGAACACCTGGCGCGCGAAATCGCCGCGCGCATCGATGGCGACGAGAAACTGGCGGCGCGCGCAGCGCAGTTGGCCAAGTGCGATCTTGTGACCAACCTGGTCGGCGAGTTCCCGGAATTGCAGGGAGTCATGGGCCGCTACCTGGCGCAGGCCGATGGTGAACCACAGGAAGTGTGCACGGCCATCGACGAGCACTACCAGCCGCGCGGCGCCGGCGACACGTTGCCGAATACGCATAGTGGCCTGGCAGTGTCGATTGCCGACAAGCTCGATACGTTGACCGGCGTATTTGCCATCGGCCAGAAGCCCAGTGGCACCAGGGATCCTTTCGCGCTGCGCCGTGCAGCCATCGGCATCGGGCGCATGATCTATGAGCGTCGCCTGCCCCTTGATCTCATCGATCTGATTGATGAGTCGCTGCGCACCCATACGGTGTTTGAAGTTCCGGTGACCGCAGGTGGCAAGCCATTGCCCAGCCGCGCTGAAGTGGCGGCTCAAGTGTATGACTACATGATGGAGCGACAGCGCAATGCATGGCTGGAGCCCCCCGATGGTGGGCCGCCCATCCCGGGTATCACGTCCGAGGCCTGCGATGCAGTGCTGGCCATGCGCCCGCGCTCACCGCTGGATTTCGACGCGCGCGTGCGCGCGCTGCTGACTTTTCTGGCGCTGCCCGAGGCGACCAGTCTCATTGCCGCCAACAAGCGCATCGGCAATCTGCTCAAGAAATCGGCCGGCGCAGAGACTGCCTCGGGCCAGGTTGATCCCATGCTGATCAAAAGTGATGTGGAGCGCGATCTTTACCAATCGGTACTTGCCGCCGAGCATTCGGTTCCCGGTCACATCGCCGTAGGCGCCTATGCACAGGCGCTGTCTGAACTGGCATGGCTGCGCAAGCCGGTGGACGCGTTTTTTGACCAGGTGATGGTGATGGATCCGGATCCGGCGCTGCGCGCCAATCGATTGGCATTGCTGACGCAATTGCGCGGACTGTTCATGGGTATCGCTGATCTTTCACGCCTGCCGGGTTGAGTTAAAAAGGAGTTCGTCATGCATGACATCGGCACACCCCAGATCCTCCATGTCCTCGTCACCGCCCTGGCCGGGTTTGTCATTGGCGGCCTGTGGTACGGCCCGCTGTTCAGCAAGGCCTGGATGAAGGCCAGCGGCGTGGCGACGGGTAACATGTCTACTGCGCAATCCGTGCGCCTGTTCGCCTCCGCCTACGTGGTCAATGTGGTCATTGCCTTCGGCCTGGCATTCCTGATGGGCCAGAACCATTCATGGCAGGGTGGCGCGCACACCGGTTTCTTCGTGAGCCTGATGTTCATGGCCATGGCAATTGGCATGACCTATCTATTCGAAAGGCGCCCACTCAAGCTGTTCCTGATCAACGCCGGATATCAGGTGGCCAATTGCGTGGTAATGGGCGCCGTCCTGGGTGCGTGGCACTGACCGTCACCCACCACCTGCAGGCCCAGGTCTTCCTGGAACTTTACGACCTCGGCGCTGGCCTTATCCTCAACGGCGCGCAGTCCAGCGGCATCCAGGGTGTCGGCCTTGACCTGTGCGCGGGCGTCGAGCAGGTCCATCTGGTGGATTTCGCATGGCGATGTGTATGATCCTTGGGAACAGATAACCGGGGGAATGTCATGGAAAAGTCCGTAGATCGCCGCCAGTTCATGGGCGGTGCAATCGGTGCGGCGGCCGGAGTCGGCGCGGCGGCACTTTCAGTCACTGCACAGGCACAGCAGGCACCCCCGGGGCCGCCGGCCAACTCGGCTGCGCCACGGCCAAGCGATATCGAGCAGCGTTACGCTGCACCCGGACCGCGCATGCCACGGCTGTTCCGCGCCGAGCTCGACGTCACCGACTGCGAGATCGAAGGCAAGATTCCCGCCGACCTCAACGGCGCGTTTTATCGGGTGGGGCCGGATGCGCAGTACCCGCTGCACGTCGGCAATATCCCCTTCGACGGCGAGGGGCATGTGAGCATGTTTCGCATTGAAAACGGCCGCGTGAACTTCAAGAGCCGCTTTGTGCGCAACGAGCGCTACCTGGCGCAGGAGAAGGCCGGCAAGATCCTGTTTCCCATGTATCGCAATCCGTACATGGATGACCCCAGCGTCAAGGGCAAGAGCCGCGGCACGCACAACACCCACATCATCCATCACAACGGCATGCTGCTGGCGCTCAAGGAAGACAGTCCACCGGCCGCCATGGATCTCAACACACTCGCAACCATCGATCCGGTCTACACCTTCAACGGACAGCTGCCACGCACGCAGCCCTTCACCGCGCATCCCAAGACGGATTCGGAGACCGGCAACATGATGGCCTTCGGTTACGAGGCCAAGGGCTTGGGCTCGGACCAGGTCAATGTGTTCGAAATCACCCCTGCCGGGAAGAAGGTCTGGGACGCCACGGTCACCGTGCCCTATGTGAGCATGATCCACGACTACGCCGTCACGCAGCACTACATCGTGCTCTATGTGATTCCCCTGGCTTACGACCCGGAGCAGATGGCGCGCGGCGGCATTCACTGGTCCTGGTACTCGGGACAGCCAACGTACTTCGGTTATTTCCGTCGTGGTGGCGATGGCAAGGACATCAAGTGGATCAAAGGCCCGGAGCGCAGCGCAACGCACATCATGGGCTGCTTCGACGACGGCAAGCGGTTGAACGTTGACGTTGAGATGTCCCTGTCGAACCCGTTTCCATTCATGCCCATGCGTGACGGCTCACACTGGGATCCGGTGCGCGGCGCCAGTCATATCACGCGCCTGTCGGTGGACCTGTCGAAGAAGACGCCCAAGGATTACGGCATCGAGACTCTATATACGGAGTTCGCCGGTGCATTGCCGCGCCAGGACGACCGCTACAACACCATGCCCTACAAGATCGGCTTTCTGCCCACGCAGGACCCGCATCCGGCTGCGGGCGAGCGGCCGCGTTCTGCTTACGCACGCATGGACCATTCCACACGCCAGGTGCAGTTCTACAAGGCACCCGCCGGTGGCTCGCTGGCCGAGTGCTGCTTTGCTCCCAAGAGCAAGACCGCGCCTGAAGGCAGCGGTTACCTCATGGGTGTGTGTTCGTATGCTGCCGAAGCGGGCCGTGCGGACCTGGTGATCCTCGACGCTGAACACCTGGAGCAGGGGCCGATTGCCACCGTGAAATTGCCTACGCGCATTGTGGGGCAGATCCACGGCTGGTGGGTGCCCGGGGACGCGATTCCGAAGAAGGCCTGACCTCAATGTGCAACCTGCGCGGCGGTTCAGCTCTTGAGCCGCCGCAGTTCCAGTACCCGCAGTGACGCCGTCTGCTGTGTTTCGCCGGTTACCACACCGGCGCTGCGCAGCAGCGGCTCCAGCTCTGCAGCTGGCTGCGGCCGGCTGATCAGGTAGCCCTGCGCATAGTCACAGCCCAGATCCACTAGCCGCCGCAACTGCGCTGCGTCTTCCACGCCTTCGGCAACGATGCGCAGTCCCATGCCGTGTCCCAGATCGATGACCGCCCTGATGATGGCTGCGTCCTCGGCGTTGGTGGCCAGGCCGCGCACGAAGGACTGGTCGATCTTGAGTTCGTCCACCGCCAGCTGGCGCAGCTGGGACAACGATGAATAGCCGGTGCCGAAATCGTCCACTGAAAACCTTACGCCGGCCACGCGCAGCAACTCCATGTTGCGGCTCGCGGTGGCTCCATCGTGGATGAATGCACTCTCGGTGATTTCGAGCATCAGTGAGTCCGCCGGCACATGCACCTTGCGCAGCGATTCCAGGATGTGCTCAAGCAGGTCCGGATCCACAAGGTCAGTGGCCGAAAGATTGACGGCCACTTCCATGTGCAGGCCGGCTGCGTGCCACTTCGCCAGCTGTTGCAGGGCACTGCCCAATACCCATCGGGTCAATGCCGCAGAAGCGCCGGTACGCTCGGCAATGGCAACGAACTCCGAGGGGGGAATATTCCCGAATTCCGGATGCTGCCAACGGACCAGCGCCTCAACACTTCCGCAGCGCCGATCCGACAATCGCAATTTTGGTTGATATACAAGATGCAGTGCATCGCGCGCCAGCGCATCGGGCAGATCCACGCCGATCTTGAGGCGTCGACGCTGGGCTTCGTCGTCGGCGCGTTCGAAGAATCCGATGGGCAGGTGCGCTTCGATTGCCGCTTCGATGGCCGCCTCCGCGCAGCGCAGTACTTCCACCGCGTTGGAACTATCCGTGGGTGCACGTGCCACGCCCACCACCACGGCGGCCTGCAAGGAAACACCTGCGGTCTGCAGTGGCAACAGCGCACTGGCGCGCACCGACCGCGCCAGTGCCGGCAAGGCATTGGGTGAAGTGCCATCGACCAGCACCACGAAGCGCGCCGTGTCCATGCGCGCCACCAGTCCGTTTTCCCCCTGCCAGCGCGCAAGTTGCGCGGTCAGGTGGCGGATCATTTCGTCAGCTATGCCAGAACCCAGACCAGCGGACATTTCCTGCAGGTTGGTGACGCCCAGCATGATGATGGCGGCCTCGTGCACGCCAGCAGATTGCAGGCGTGCCGCCAGCCACTCTTCCGCATGGCGACGGTTAGGCAATCCCGTGGCATCGTCGTGTCGTGCCAGATGCAGCAGGCGGGCCTCGCGCTGTGCGATGCCGGTCTGCATGCCATTGAATGCTTCGGCCAGGTTTGCGAGTTCCTGGCCACCGGCGGCTTCAACATGCGTGGAGTAGTCGCCTGCCGCCACGCGCAGGGCACCTTCTGCCATGCGTTGCACGGGTCGCGCGGCGCTGCGCCCAAGATAGATGCCGGCGACAACCGCCGCTGCCAGCGTCACGCCAAAAATCAGGCTGAGGTTGAGCGCCAGCTGTCGGTAAGGCGCGCGCACTTCGGTCATGGGTTTGAACAGGGCGATGTCGACATTGGGTTGCGCAGTCGAGAGTCGCGTGCGTATGGCCAGGTAGTCGCCAGTGGCGAGTTTCACGACGGTAGGCGTAGCGCCCACGCTCGCCAGTGCGCCGCGCGTGGTGTCGGTCATGAATGCGACGTCCACACCCACCAGGTCGTGCATTTCCTTTGCCAGCGCGTCATTGACAATGAAGCCCAGCGCGACGCGTGCGATTTCATCTGGGGCGCGCACTGGCGCCATGAACACCTGGTACACATCGTTGCCTGACACCACGAACCGCGGCGCGCTCGAGCTGTGTTCACCCTGCTCGATCAGCGCTTTTGCCAGTGCGGCATCGATGGGGCGCGTGCCCTCACCGGTGGCGATGACTGCGCCGTCGAGATCGAAAGCCACGGTCAGCTGCGCGTCCACTCGCGCGGCGTGGTTGCCCAGCGCTGATGCCAACGTGGCCTTGTCCCCCGAGCCCACTGCCTCCTTGAGCCCGTAGTCGGCTGCCAATACGGCCACGGCGTTGGCCAGCTGTCGTTCGCGGTAATCGATCAGCTTGCGGGCAATCTGTGCGCCTGAAGCCAGCTGCGCATTCGCCCGCTGTGTCTCCGAGGCTGAGGTGCGGGCCAATGCCGTGACGAAGGTCACGGTCTGGGCACCTATGACCAGCCCTATCAGCAGGATGAGAAGTCGATTGCGAAAAGTGAGCATGGGAATGTGTTCAATGACTTGGGACGATCCTAGGGCGATCGGAAACAGGAAGCGATCAACAGAGAATGGAACTGGGAACTGCATTCCATACGCGGGCGCTGGCCAGCGTTTTGGCGCTTGCGTTGCCGACCCTGGGGATTCAGGAGGCAGCCGCGGCCCGGCTGGACCTGCGCGTAGTTGCCGTGGACGGGTCGGTTTTGGCTGGCACGGTGGTGGTGGTGCGCAGTACAAATTCCAGTCGACCCCCGGCAACACCCACCAAAGGCGTCATGGACCAGATGAATCGCGAGTTCGTCCCGCACGTGCTGATCGTGCCGGTGGGCTCGCGCGTGACTTTCCCTAATAGCGATACGGTGAGTCACCAGATCTATTCGTTTTCGCCGGCCAAGAAGTTCCAGTTCCCGCTGTATCGCGGCAGTCCAAATCCACCGGTTGATTTTGATCGCGCGGGCGTCGTGACCATAGGCTGCAACATCCACGACCAGATGCGTGCCTATGTGTTCGTGGTTGATGGACAGTATTACGGACGCACCGACACCAGTGGCGCCTGGAACGCAGCGGATGTGGAGCCAGGTGAATACACTGTGCTGGTGTGGCATCCGCTGTCGCGCGAAATGCGGCCCATCATCGAGCAACAGGTGCGGGTCACTGATGCGTCTGCAGGAACCTCACTGACACTGCGTGTAGCCACGCCACTGAAGCTGCGCGCTGAATCGACGGTACCTGCCAACTGGGATGCGTACTGATGCGCAACCCTCTCAACCTGTCTCGCTGTTTTATGCTGCTGCTTTCTGCAGTTGCTGGAGCCGCGCATGCTGAAATCGAAGCCAGCCTGGACCTGCGACTGGTCGATTCCGACGGGCGCAAGAGTTTCGTCGACGGTGGATGGGGCAAGCTGCGATACCCTGCGAATGACGATGGGCTCAATCTTGGCCGAGCACGTTTTGCATGGCGCGGATCCCCCGGTGGCGATTGGCACGCGAATGTGGACTTGTCGGCGTGGAGCCTCGACGAACACAATGCTCTTGGCGTGACGGAGGCCTGGATGGAATGGCGGCCGGTGCCGCAATCCGCATGGCGCTCAAACCTCAAGATCGGTGCGTTCTACGCGCCGATCTCTCTGGAAAACCGCGCACCAGGCTGGACCAATCCCTACACCATCAGCAATTCCGCGCTCAACACTTGGGTGGGCGAAGAGCTTCGCACCATTGGCGTGGGCTACTCACTGGAGCACCTTGGCGAGGGCAGCGGCAGCGCTTTCGATTTTGGAGTCAACGTCGCGGTTTTCGGCTGGAATGATCCGGCTGGTGTCGTACTGGCCCTGCGCGGATTTGCCATGCACGACCGGCAAACGTCCATTTTCGGTCACCTGGGAACCTACGCTTATGGTGGTCGTGACCAGCGGGTGGAATTCGCCGAGATCGATCACCGCGCTGGCTACCATGTGGGCGGATACGTAAAGCACGACAGTGGATTTGAGCTCAGCGGCCTGCATTACGATAACCGCGCAGATCCATCCGTGTATCTGGAATCCATTGACGACTACGCATGGAATACCCGATTCGACACGCTCGGCGTTCGCTATGACAGCCCACGCGGCACCACCCTGATCGCGCAATGGATGCATGGCGGTACCGCTGCCGGGCCCGACTATGCCAATCGGTGGAAATTCGATACCGAGTTCGTGTTGCTGTCACAGGCCGTGGGCAAACACCGATTCGCCGTGCGGTATGACGATTTCAGTACCTATCAGCTTGCCTCCGCATTTCCTGGCGCACTGAGTGTGGACGAAGGTCATGCGCTGACAGCGAACTGGACCTGGCAAGTACGAAACCACGTCGAGATTGCTGTCGAATGGCTGGATATCCACAGCGACTACTCCGCGCGTGTCGCGCTGGGCGAATTACCGCGGGCTGATGAGCACCTGCTGCAGATGGCGCTGCGCTTCTACCTCTAAACTGCGCCCGATCAATGGCACTCGAAGTCGCTGTCGCCCAGCGGCTTGTAGTGCTCACCCCAGCCGAACTGAAGCCAGTACTCGACCAACCCCAACTTCCGTACCAGATCCTTGAAGCCCGGCTGCTTGCGTACTTCAGCCATGACGGGACGCCATATTTGGAAGCCGGTGAATTCGTTACTGTCGCCCTCAGCAACGTTCAACACTTGCAGTGAAAGAGTCGGATCTCCGAGGTACGCCGCCCACAATGAGGCGCCCTGGCGCACAATCAGGTTCTGTTCCAGCGGGACTGCGCGACGCAGTTCCTTAAGGGCCGCGGCGCGGTTCAGATAAAGTTTTTCGACACCGGCGTAAGGACCACCGGCGGATAGGGCCATGCGGGATTGGATGAGTTTCTGATCCCCGATGCTCAGGGCTGTGATCAACGCCGCCTGGCGGATTCCAGAACCTCTTTTGCGTCGTGTCCCTTGTCCACTGAAATCAGAAGTTGGCCCATCAGCAACCCTGGCGGTAACTGGCTGCCGGTACGCTCAGGTGCCGCAGCCAGTTGCTGTCTCGCACTCCATGCTTCTGACCGTCTTCCTTCCGACCTGAGCCTCAAGAATCTTGCCTGAAGGAGAATCGGGTGTCCGGGTGCAAGTTTTTTGACCTCGGCATCTATAGTCGGGAAGACCAGGTCACCTAGGAGAGAAAGATATCCGGCATGCCCTGCTGTGCTCCGCAAAGTCATCCCCTGAGTACCGGACGATATCACGCGATTTCGCTGTGAATATCCGCCTGGCAGTCCGTCTGATTCTGTGAGGCGTACAGCTGAGGTAGGTTTTGGGGAGGGCGCGGGGGTAGTATCAGCTGACGTTCAAACGGGGGAAGCGAATGAAGCATATCGCCGTGTCTGCATTGCTTTTGCTCGGACTGGCACCCGCAGTCTCCCTGCCCGCGCCTTCGGTTTATCCCACCGGCACGACGATCTACGATCCCGCCCAGACGTGGAGCGGTTACACCGTGCTCACGCTGCTGCGACCGCCGGGCGTCGTGGTCATCGACATGAATGGCAAGGCCGTCAAGCAATGGGAAGATTTCAATAATTCCGCTGGTGGTCCGGCACGAGTGCTGCCGGGCGGCGAGGTTATCGCTGCAAGTGGTGCACGTCCGGGACACCAGGAGTCGCTGGAACTGGTGCAGCGCGATTTCACCGGCAAGGAACTGTGGCGCCTGTCCGGCAACCAGCAGATCGAACCGCGCGACGGCCAGCCGTTCAGCTCGTTGCGGCAGCATCACGACTGGCAGCGCGCGGATCTGCCTGCAGGGTATTACTCCCCGCAGGCAAAACCTGCTTCGAACGGCGCCAACACGCTGGTGCTCACGCACTTCAACCATAACCAGCCGGATGTGACGGATCGCATGCTCGAAGACGATCGGCTGCTGGAGTATTCCCCGCAAGGCAAGCTGCTGTGGGAATGGATCGCCGGCGAGCACGCCGATGAATTCGGATTCGACGCCGCGGCGCGCGCCGCGATCCGCGCCGGAGCGGGTGCGGGAGCGGGTCCCGGTCCCGGTCCCGGAGAAGGCAGTACGGGCCGCGGTTTCGACTGGCTGCACATCAACTCAGCTCATTACGTCGGGCCTAACCATTGGTTCGATGCGGGAGACATGCGGTTTGCCCCAGGCAACGTGATCATCAGCAGCCGGCAAGCCAGTTTCCTGGCCATTATCGGCCGTGATGGCAAGGTCGTGTGGCGCGTAGGTCCTGATTTCAGCCAATCGGTGCCGCTGCGCAAGATCGGCCAGATCGTGGGTCAACATCACGCGCACTTCATTCCAAAGGGCTTGCCGGGCGCGGGTAACCTTCTCGTTTTCGACAACGGCGGCTCCAGCGGCTACGGGTTCAATTCACCCATCGCATTGAATGGCTACGGTGCGCTCGCGCGCGCCACCTCGCGGGTGCTGGAAATCAACCCGGTCACGCTGGACCTGGTCTGGTCCTACGCACCGCCGGCCGGATTCTTCAGCACCAATATCAGCAGCGCGCAGCGCCTGCCCAATGGCAACACGTTCATCACAGAAGGCGCTGGTGGTCGACTGTTTGAGGTAACGACGGCCGGAAAGATCGTCTGGGAGTACATGTGTCCGTACTTCGTGAATGGACGCAACGATGTTTATCGCGCCTATCGCCTGCCTTACGACTGGATTGCGCAGTTGCCCCGGCCCAAAGAAATCGCCGTAACTCCCAATCAGTAGCGCTATTTACTCTCGCTGCGGATATCCACCTTGCGGACCAGCAGGATCACGGTCGCGACAGTGGCCAGTCCCAGCGGCACCAGTGGCACATAGAACATGTGCTGCGTCTGCATGTGCTGGGCAAGGAAGTAGCCGCCGACCAATGGTCCGCTGAGGGAGCCGATGCGGCCGATTCCCAGTGCGGCGCCCGCACCCGTGGGTCGGCACGACACCGGATAGATGAGCCCTGCTGTCGCATTGAGCACGCCCTGGCAGCCGATGATTCCGAATCCGGCCACGCATACCGCAGTGGTCAATAGCAGGGTTGATGCAAAACCGGTGGTTGCAATCGTGAGCACCGCTGCCAGCCCCAGCAGCAACAGCGCCAACACCCACTGCAGGCCTAACCGGCCCAGTACAAACACAGTGATAATCGCCGCAATGGTGCCACCCCAGTGCAGCGCTCCGTTGGTGAGCGCCGTCTGCACTTCGGAGAGGCCCGCCTGGTTGAGCATCACCGACATCCAGCTATTGATGAAATGCATGGACAGCAGGGTGCCGGCGAACATTACCCACAGCAGCGGCGTGGTCACGCGCAGGCTGCCAGCGAACAGCTCACTGAAGCTGCCCCTTTTGCGGCCGTTCGCCGGCTGATTGCGCAGGGAGAACACCGTGTCGGGTGTAATTGTCAGCGAAGGATCCAGTTGCTTGACCCTGCTCGCCAGTTCCTCACGATCCTTTGCATGATAGGTGAGGAACAGCAGCGACTCGGGCAGCGCGAAGGCAATCATCAGGGCAACGATCACAGGCACGATGCCGCCCACGATGAACAGCGCATGCCAGCCAAAGATGGGCACGAGCCATGCGGCAACAACCGCAGGCATGCCGCTACCCAGGGACATACCGATCATGGGGATGCTGGTCAGCATCGGGCGCCGCCTCAGTGGCGAATTCTCGGCGGTCAGCGCAATCACGTTGGGCAGCACTCCTCCAAGGCCCATGCCAGTGATGAAGCGCAGAATGCCCAGTTGCAGGCGGTTCTCGGCCAGCAGGCATGCCAATGACATGCAGCCATACAAAACGGTGCCGAAGACAATGACCCGCTTGCGGCCAAAGCGATCTCCCATGCTGCCCAGGAAAATCGCCCCGAGCATCATGCCGAACAGGTTGGCCGAGATGACGTAGCTGAGTTTCTGTGGCTCTATTCCCCAGGCGTGCGCAAGTCGGGGAGCAGCAAAGGCCAGCAGTTGCAGGTCGAATCCATCGCACAACAGCGCGATCATCAGCAGGAGCAGCATGAACCAGGTGCGCCCGGTCAGCTGCTGCCGGTCGATCAGGTCATCGACATGAACGGTCTTCGAATCCCCCATCGAACGCGACCCCCCTGCTACATCTTGTAGTCCTGCTGTTTGGCAGCGTACTCGATAAGGAAGTCCAGCGCCTTGGGATTCGCCATGGCATCGCGGTTGGCCGACTTGGCGAGCGGGTGTCCCGAAAGAATGCGGCGCACCGGCACTTCCATGCGTTTGCCGCTGATGGTGTAGGGAATCAGCGGCACCTGGTAGATCTTGTCGGGAATATGCCGCGGCGTGTACTCGCTGCGCAGCTTGTCGTTGATCTGCTTGATGAGTGCTGCGTCGAGCACCATTCCTTCAGTTAGTTTCACGAACATCGGCATGAAGAACTTGCCGCCCGGCAGGTCGAGATTGACGATCAGCCCGTCTTCGACGCCGGGCACCAGCACGATGGTGCGATAGATTTCCGAAGTACCGATGCGGATGCCAAAGCGGTTGAGCGTCGCGTCACTGCGCCCCAGCACGAAGCAGCCACCGCGCGCGTTGATGCGATAGAAGTCGCCCTGGCGCCACATGCCGGGAAACTCGGTGAAATACGTTTCGATGTAGCGCTGATCACCTGGGTCGTTCCAGAACCCCACGGGCATCGAAGGCATGGGCTGGGTGACCACCATCTCGCCGACTTCGTCGATGACCGGCTCGCCCTTCTCATCCAGGACGTGCACGGCAACTCCCAGGCAACGCGCCTGGATCTCGCCCGCGTATTGCGGCTGCGTCACGACGCCGCCGACGAATCCCGAGCAGATGTCGGTGCCGCCACAACCCGGCGCCACCCAGGCATCGCGCTTCACGTTCTCGTGGAACCAGGCCTGGCATTCCGGCGACACCGGCGAACCAGCCAGCATCACCGAATCAAGCCCTGCAAGATCAAAACTGTTTTTCGGCACGATGCCGTTTTTCTCGAGAATCGACTGGTAGGTCGGGCTCGCGCCGAACATATTGGCTTTTGAATCCTGAACCATCTTCCACAACACGTCACCATCGGGCCAGGCCGGGTTACCGTCATAGAGAACCGGCACCACGTTGGACAGCAGCGAGCTCACGAGGAAGTTCCACATCATCCAGCCGGTGGTGGTGAAGAAGAACAGGCGCTCGTTGGCATGCAAGTCGAAGTTGAAAGCGATGTGCTTGAGCTGCTCGATCATGATGCCGCCCTGGCTGTGCATGATCGGCTTGGGCAACCCAGTAGTGCCCGATGAAAAAAGAATCCACAGCGGATGCATGAACGGCACTTCTTCGTACTTGAACTGCTCGCGCGATACCGGGGGGTGATTGAGCAGGTCGTTCCAGAAAATAGTGTTGGGGGTCAATGCCCGTGGATTGGCCGGATCCAGGTAAGGCAGCTGGATCACGTGTTTCACACTGGTCAGCTTGGCCAGGATTTTTTCCACTTCCGGTCGGCGGTCGAAGGGCTTGCCGCCATACTGGTATCCGTCAACGTGGATCAGAACGATCGGTTCAAGTTGCGAGAAACGGTCCAGAACACCAGGGGTACCGAAGTCCGGTCCGCAGGATGACCAGATCGCGCCGATGCTGGTGGTCGCCAGCATGGCGATCAGGGCCTCCGGAACGTTGGTCATGTAGGCCACAACGCGATCGCCGCGTTTCACACCCAGTTTGCGCAGCTGGGTGGCAACGATGCGCACCTTTGCGCCCAGTTCCTCCCAGGAAACCGACTGCAACCCCTGCCGTTCATTCAAGTGCAGCACCGCAATGGCATCGGGTCGCTCATGCCGCAGCATGTGGCGGGCGTAGTTGATCTCGGCACCCGGGAACCACTCGGCGCCCGGCATGGTGCGTTTGCCCAGCACGGCGGTGGGCTGCTTTGTCGCCTCGACGCCGAAGAAATCCCAGCAGGCCCGCCAGAATCCGTCGAGGTCGTCGGTGGACCAACGCCACAGGGACTCGAAGTCGGAAAACGTCAAGCCGTGGTTGGCCTCCAGCCAGCGAAGGAACGCCGTCAGGCGCGCACGCTCAATACGCTCCGGGGTGGGGGCCCATAGCTGCTGACCGGTCTCTACCATTCCCGAAACTCCCAAAAAAGTGCGCTATTGAATCATGATTTGCGCCATTTTTGCCCACGCTCCAGAATCCACCTGGCCATGAATTGTCCCACAAGCAGCAGGTTGGTGACCTCGGCAGTTATTGCCCCATTTGACTCAGCTCAAGGAGTAACGCATGACCACTGAAGAACTGACCTGCATCGAAGAGTGCCGCAACCTGATCATCGATTTCGCGCACTTCATCGACAGCGGGCAGACCCCACGACTTGCCGAGCTGGTGACTGCGGATGCGACCTTTGCGCGGCCCACCAATCCGGGTGTGGTCATCAGCGGCGCCGGGGCTATTCTTGAGGCGTTCGCGGCACGACCACGCAATCTCGTAACCCAGCACTTCAATCTCAATATCCGCATCCGGCAGACCGGACCAGACACCGCCGAAGGTCTTTCCATCGTCGTGCTTTACCTGGGAGAAGCCACCGAAGAGCTGGTGCCCGGCAAGGGTCGCAAGGGCAATGGCCCCATCATGGGAACGTGGACGGATACCTTCGTGCGCACCGCCGCGGGCTGGCGCTTCAAGGACCGCCGCGGCAATGTCACCATGCATGCCTGAGGTCTTGTTGACTCCATCAGCAACGGTGTGCGTCATCGGCTTTGGTGAATCCGGCGCCGCATTGGCCACCGCGTTGGCGCAGCGTGGCTATGCGGTGCGCGCCTGGGACATCCTGCTCGACGACACAGCCGCGCGCGATGCAATGCGCTCGCTAATGGCGGGCGCACTGGTGTATCCCGCGCTATCTATGGCTGATGCCATGCAAGGCGCCAAGCTGGTGATCTGTGCCGTGGGTGCGGCAACGTCCATGGTCATGTGCGAAGCGGCGGCGAAGGCGGTTGCGGGGCAGGAGTTGATGGATTTTTACACCACCACGCCGGCGCAACTGGCATTGCTGGGTTTCGCATATGATCCGGCGATGCGCCAGGCTGTGCTGCGGGGCGAGTTGCCGTGAACCACCTGCGCTCGCTGATCTTCACCACGTTTTTCCTGCTCTTCACGTTCCTGTACGCGATTCCGTTCACCCTCGCCTGCGTGTTCCTGCCCATACACGGCCGCTTCGCGCTGGCGCGCTTCTGGTCACGCACGCTGCTGGGCGCGCTCAAGCTGCTGTGCGGGCTTGGCTACGTGGTGGAAGGACGCGAACATCTGCCCAGCCAACCCAGCATCGCGTTGATGAAGCACTCGTCGGCATGGGAAACCTTCGCGCAGGCCGCGATACTGCCGCCGCAGGCCTGGGTGCTCAAGCGCGAACTCACGTGGATTCCCTTCGTCGGCTGGGGACTGCGCATGCTGCGCTGCATCTCCATTGATCGCGGCGCCGGCGGTGCTGCCGTCCGACAGATGATTGAACAGGGACGCCAGCGCCTCGATGAAGGTTTATGGATTGTGGTGTTCCCGGAAGGCACGCGCATGCCGCCGGGTGAAACCCGGCGCTATGGCGTGGGCGGCGCGGCAGTTGCCTCGGCCACCGGCGCACTGGTGGTGCCGGTGGCGCACAACGCCGGTTATTTCTGGCCGCGCCGCGGCTTTCTCAAGAAGCGCGGCACGATTCGCGTGGTGATCGGGCCGCCCATTGAGACCAGGGGACGTGACGCGCGCGAAATCAACGAGGAAGCACAGCGATTCGTCGAGGCCAATTCAGGTCCGCCATGATTGGCCACGCGACTCGCGGATGAACAGTGCACCGATGACAAATGTGATGGCCGCGATTACCACCGGATACCACAGTCCACTGTAGATATTGCCGGTCTGCGCCACGATGGCGAATGCAGTGGTGGGCAGCAGGCCACCGAACCAGCCATTACCCACGTGATAGGGAAACGACATCGCCGTGTAGCGAATGCGCGTCGGAAACATTTCCACCAGCGCCGCGGCTATGGGGCCATAGACCATGGTCACGTACAGCACCAGCAATGCCAGTATCGCCACCACCAGGGGCTTGTTGATGGCGGCTGGATCCGCCGCCGCCGGGTAGCCCGCCGCACTCAGCGCTGCGCCCAGCTCCTTGCGAAACGGTCCATCGCCCTGCGCCGCGGTTGGCGCGACAAGCTCTACGCTACCGATTCGCACCAATGCCGCGCCGCTGCCGGCCACTTCGTCATAGTTGACCGAAGCATTGGCCAGCGCCTGCTTGGCCACATCGCAACTGCTGGTGAACTTGAGCGTGTTGGTGGGGTTGAACTGGAACGAGCATTCGCGCGGATTGGCCACCAGCTGCACTGGAGATGCAGCCAGTGCGTGGGCCAGCGCAGGGTTACCTGCGGTGGTCAGTGCCTTGAACAGCGGAAAGTAGGTCAGCGCTGCCAGCAGGCAGCCGGCAAGGATGATGGGCTTGCGGCCAATGCGATCCGACAACCAGCCGAAGAACAGGAAGAACGGCGTGCCGATCAGCAGCGCCAGGCCCACCAGCAGGTTTGCGGTTGCGCCATCCACTTTCAATGTCTGCGTCAGGAAGAACAAGGAGTAGAACTGCCCCGTGTACCAGACCACGGCCTGTCCGGCGGTCAATCCCAGCAGCGCCAATATCACCAGCTTGAGGTTCTGCCACTGGCCGAAGGCCTCTTTCAATGGCGCCTTCGAGGTTTGGCCTTCGTCCTTCATCTTCTGGAACACGGGGGATTCAGCCATGGACATGCGAATCCACACACTGACCAGCAACAGCACAAAGGACACCAGGAAGGGAATGCGCCAGCCCCAGGCGGCGAATGCCTCTTCGCCCAGCGCGGTACGCGTGCCCAGTATCACCATCAGCGACAGGAACAGTCCCAACGTGGCCGTGGTCTGTATCCACGCAGTGAATTCACCGCGACGATTGCTGGGCGCGTGCTCGGCTACATAGGTGGCCGCGCCTCCATATTCTCCGCCCAGCGCCAGGCCCTGCAGCAATCGCAATGCGATCAGCCCAACTGGCGCGACCACGCCCAGCGTTGCATACCCGGGAAGCACGCCCACCAGGAACGTGGACACGCCCATGATCACGATGGTGATCAGGAAAGTGTGCTTGCGGCCTACACGATCCCCCAGCCGACCGAACACCAGGGCGCCGAATGGACGCACGACGAATCCGGCGGCGAACGCAAGCAGGGCAAAGATGAACGCCGAAGTCGGATCGAGATTGGTAAAGAACTGCTTGGCGATGATGGCCGCAAGTGAACCGTAGAGGTAGAAGTCATACCACTCGAAGATGGTGCCCAGCGACGAGGCCAGGATGACTTTGCGTTCCTGTTTGGTCACATGCAGGTCCTACAGCAGCGCGGCGGCTATCGCGGAATCCAGGTCTTCCGGCTTTTCGGTGGGCGCGTAACGCCGCACCACTTTGCCATCGCGATCGACCAGGAACTTGGTGAAGTTCCACTTGATGGCCTCGGTGCCCAGCAGCCCGGGCTTCTCGCCCTTGAGAAAGGTATACAGCGGATGCGCGCCGGCACCGTTGACTTCAATCTTGGCAAAGATGGGAAAAGTGACGTCGTAGTTGGTGCTGCAGAACGACTGGATCTCAGCCTCGCTGCCAGGCTCCTGCGCACCAAACTGGTTGCAGGGAAATCCCAGCACGGTGAACCCGCGATCCTTGTATTTTCTATATAGCGCTTCGAGCCCGGTGTATTGCGGCGTCATGCCGCACTGGCTGGCCACATTGACCACCAGCAACACCTTGCCGCGAAAATCCGCCAGCGATTCTTCCGCACCACCGAGGCGGCGCGCCGAGAACGAGTAGATGTCCATCTATTTACCTTCGCTTGGGCAGTGGGCGCGATCCTGGATCGCGGGGTGGGTGGCGAGGAATGGCGGCAGTTGCGCGCCCTTTTTATCTTCCGGTCCGATCATGCGGCACAGTATGTCATCGAAGCGCTGTTCCGGAATGTGGTTGTCGCGCAGCCACTGCCGCGAGAATGCATCAGCTTCGCTTTCAAGTTGCCGGGAATTGCGTGACTGCAACAGCACCGGTGCTGCACTGGCCAACGCGGTGACCGAGCTCATGTCGCCGAGGATCACTACCGCGATGGCTGAAATGCCCACGCCCTCGATCATCTGGCGCAGCGCATGACGGCCGCGCACGTGACCGATTTCGTGCGCCAGCACCGCCATCAGTTCCTCATCATTGGCTGCCAGTGTCGACAGCTGGTCGGTCATCACGACAATGCCTGCCGGCAATGCCACTGCATTGGGGCCCAAAGCGGGGGAATCACGAAGCTCCAGGCGATAGTCGTGTCCGTCATTCAGCGACGCGGTCATGCGCGAGAACAGGTTGTGCAAGTTTGCCTGGCGCTGCGCGTCGAGCGTGCTGGGCTTCAGGAAGCCATGGTCCAGTATCTGTATGGCGTGCTGGCCGATGATGTTGTCTGTCGACGGCGGCAGTACCGCTGCCACCCACCCTGCAACCACAGGCAACCCGAAGCGTACGAACAGAAAGCTCACGGCGACAACGCCAACCAGGGCGCCCACGGCTATGCCCCAGTTGCGCTCCAACCGATGCACCCAGGTTTGCCGTGGCGCCGCCGCGCCCAGCAGTGCATCGACGCCATCGTTGTCATCGGTCTCGAACTCCGACGCATCGGGGAAGCGTAAACGCCGCGGAATGCTGCCGATGCGATCGGAGATCTCAAGCTGCGCCAGGCCGAACATCTGGCGTTGGCCGTTGACATGCAGGCACACCGATTCCAGCGCAACTGCCTCCAGCTGTGCCACGCCGGCTGCCGAGCTATGCGTATCAAAGTACCGACCCTGGATCATCAGAAGCCGAAGTCGATGTCGAATACGTCGTGCATTCCTTCGCCCACCGCACTGGCCTGCGTCTGGGTATCGGCCACGAACTGGTCGAGGCTCCCATGGGCGATGAGCCCTATGTTGGCCGTCTGGTACCTCAGCATGCGCACCTTGGCCCAGGGATAGAACAGTCCCAGCGTGCAGATCATTGCCAGCAGGTTGGTGAGGTAGATCCAGAACAGCGGCCATGTCCTGAGTCGCGCGAACACGCGATGCGGTCCGAGTGTCAATCCGCCAATGGACACATCCAGCAGCCTGGCGTGAAACCAGGCGACAGCCAGCAGTATCAGTGGGCCGGCAAACAGGTAAATGGCACCCGCTAACTTGAGACTCACCATGGCGGCTTCGACCGGCAAGGCATTCGGATTTGGCCGTAGCAGTTCCGGATGCGCGGTGTAAAGCATGCGTATGGGCAGTACCGCCATGCATAAGGCTGCGAGCAGCAGGGCCAGCCCGATGAGGCAGAATTTGTAGAACTGTCCCTTGGTGGCGTGAAACTCAAACCGTTCGGTGCCGTAAGCCCCATTGCCCAGCAGGTAGCGATTCTGCTTCCACAGCGCCCAGGGCCACAGAATCATCAGCGTCACCATGGCCAGCAGCATCCAGCCCACATATGCGCCCAGCGCGCCGGTGTAGTTGCCGTGAAAATTGAACCGCAGGCCACGCCAGGAACTCATGCGCATCTGGAACAGTCGCGCCTTGACGATGATCCAGGGAACACCAAAAAAAATCAGCGGCAGCATGAGGAAAGCCACGTAGGGTGACAGCCTGCCGCCCAGGGCGAGCACCGCGTATGCGGCGACGGCAATCAGGCGACCCTTGAGAATGGGTATGGGCTTGCCGTGATATTCAAAGCTGGTGCCGTCAAGCGATGTGCTGCCGTAGAAATACCGCAGGCGCCGCACCTTGGCCCAGGCGGAATAGATTCCGAGGGTGATGATTGTCAGCAGCAGGTTGACGATCCAGATGCGGAAATATTCGGCGCCGGTTGCATGAAATTGCAGCGGCAACTCCCGCGTTGGGGCGGCTATTTGTTCTTCCATCTTCCCCTCCCGTCCGTTTCTTTTAGTTCTAGAACTCGTACCCCAGCCCGAACACCAGTCGCACGTCGTCCGACTCCGGCTGGGGTCCGTCAGCGGTCAGCTCGGGGCTCACGGTGCGATCCCAGGAGACCGATACGTCGACCTTGAATTTCTTGGTTAGATCCACGGAAAGTTTTCCAGTGCGTGGTGGGTCGTATCGCCGGCGGACTTGCTGGCGAACTGTCCCATGCCCGCGGTGGTACGGTCACCGATGTTCTGGATCGGGTCTGAGAAATATTCCAGGGCCGGCAACGAAAGGGCCAATTTCTGCGTCAGCCAGGTGTCCAGGCGCACGGATACGCGCCAGTCGTTGGAGTTGACCTCATCGCGCGCTGCGCTGTAATTGGCAATGTAGTCCAGCAACAGCCGATTGTTGGGAGTACGACGCTGCAAGTGTGCGTAACTGTTGTAGTCGGTCTGTTCGACGTTGCCAAAGCGCGTGGTCAAGCCCACGGAGATGTCCCCTGACCAGTAAGACCGTTCCTTGCTACCGCCATTGGTGATGCTCTGCACCTGGTCGCGGGGCCATTTCTTGCCGGGATCCGCCAGCATCCATGCTTCGGTGGGCGTGATCATCACGCGACCGGTCACGACCTCTCCATCCAGCAGCAGTATCTGCACATTGCGTCCGGTGCGCAGCTGGCGGATCTTTTCCCATTCGATGGTCTGGTAGTCCATCTCCTCACTGTCGAAGTTCAGGTCGTGATCCTGCACTGCCTTGAGCTGGCCCTTGAGCCATTCACCGGACTTGAGCTGGATCCAGTCGAAATCGTCATCCGGCGGCACCCAGCTCAGATCCGGCAATGCGCTGATGGGCTTGGCTGGCTTGGCCGCTTTGGTCGTGTTGGACGAACTGCTCGCAGCCGTGGCCGACAGACTGGTCAGTATCAGGGCGCATCCAAGCGCGGCGATAAGGAATAGGGGCTGCGTGCCTCGCATGGGATCGGTAGCTTACCCCATGGCATTCGGACGGCTACTGCGTGTAGTGCCCGATCATCTGCAGCAACACCGAGGTGCTGGCCAGGCTGCCGGTGATGATGACCTTGAGGCGGGCACGGGTCTCGTCATAGACCGTATCGACACGCAGCGGCGTGTCGGAATTGCGGTCGCGACCGCGGATCGCTCCGCCCAAACCGTTGACGACCCGCTGCGCATCCGGCGGCGAGATTGCGTCGATCTGGACCACTGTAGAGGCTTCGACGTGCCGGTGCCGCGGGACCGGCGCTTCTGGAGTAACGGGTTTACCGGTCAATGTGGCCAGATCGCTGGCAGCGATGCGGTATTGCTTGCCGATTTTTACGGCCTTGAGCTTTCCGTCCCTCACATAGCGGCGAACTGTGCGGGCCTGCATGCCAAGCTGGCCGGCGACCTGGTCGACAGAGAGTAGGGCGGGGACGGAGATGGCTGGACTGTTCATATGGTCATTATATGTACTTAAACGCACATTTCAAGGCAGAGAAAATGACTAATAGAGTCCTATTTAGCTATATTATATATTTAGCACTGTTAATAAGGTCTTTTTAGGCATAAATGTGATCTATTCGACATGATTGCTGCCCTAAATCGGGGAGATGCTGTCCGGGAAGTCGCCAGATGTCTCGATATCGGGCGCTAGCCCCGCAGGTGGAGGCGGCGGTGATGGCAGTGGTCGGCTCAGGTAGTCGGGCTTTACCGCCTTCTCGAGCTCGGCGGCCAGCGCTGCGCTTTCGCGCTCAGCCATGCTGCGCTTCTTGCAAACCTTTACGGACGTCCCGCCAAAACCAATCGCCCCTGGCTGGTTGGTGAGATAGCAACGCTCATTGATCCAGGTAATTACTTTGCCGCCCTCGAAGTGTTCGGTATCGCCTGCCTTGTGCTTCAGGTTGGAGATATCGGGGAGTACCAAAACCTTTGGCTTTGAATCCAGGGAAGGAGCGGGATTCTCACGCGCATGGTCGGAGCCGTTGCGCGCTGAACGCCGGCCCTCTGCGTCCCAATCAATGCGAGGAGTAAAGGCTGTGCTTGGAATGGGTTCGGGCGTTACCGAGACTGACTCGGACACGGGTACGGGCGGGCGCACTGTAGTAGCGGTGCGCCGGTCCCGCACTGGGGGTGACCTGGGTAGCGACCGGGCTGGCGCCGGCACGCTGATCCATGTCATCGCAATGACCCCTGTCTCGGGCGCAACAGGCACACGGCTCAACAGCCAAAGTGACAGGAACAGCGCGTTGACTGCACCGGCCAGTGCCAGGGCAGCTATGCGAACCCTGCGACTTTTTCCTGCGGGCATGCCGGAAATAGGAACTCGCGCGGGAGTTCAAGTTCCCTTGTGACTCATAGGCCTGAGGGGTTCGATGAAATACTCGTCATCGATCTGGATCGCTGCGGCCACCGCCTCTTCTCCACCAGCAAGAGAGGTCGAGAATTCAACCTCGTCCGCAAGAGCGCCCTTCATTACAGGGTGTGGCGCCTCCCTGACGGCTGAGATGGCCGTGCCGTCCGCCCTTAGAAGCCACAGTGTTACCACCGGATTTGCAGGAGTGCGCCCCTCGTCCACAGGAAGCGGGCGGCCCCTCCTGGGGAAAACAACCTGCAATGTGTAGCGGTCGGTCCTGCGCGTCCACAGAACGGTGCCAACTTTCGAGGAGGCCACAGCATTGAGCTGCTGCGCGGTCACGGGTGGCGAATCTGCTGCCTGGCTTGGCGGATTGGCTCCCGCAGCACAGAGCAGCGCAATGCAGACCATTTTCATCGCTGCTTCTGCGCTTCTACATGCAGCTTGTGCAAAAACCGGTGCACAAGGGGAGCCAGCATCACGCCGGCAACGGCGATCACTGCCAATCCGCAATACAGCGCATAGAGGCCGGCAAAAAGCTTGCCGCCAGGTGTCATGGGCGTGTGAATTGGCCCCATTCCTCCCAGCAACATTGACGCGTCAAGGAAAGAATCCAGCCAGCTGAGATTCTCGAGCACGTGATAGCCGATCATTCCGGCCAGCAGCGAAACGCCAACCAGCACCAGGCCGACCAATGTGCTGTGTGCCAGGCGCAGCAGCAGCTCCCGCGTCTTGATCACCGGCTGGCTGCGATGCTCGAACTCCGGATATATCCTGCTTTTCACGATTGCGGACTCTCCAGCTGCAGGTCCGGGTCTACCCAGCCACGACGCGCCGCCACTGAGAAAAGCCGCTCATGTGAATAGTACGTCAGGGGCCATGTGCTGCTGGCCAGCTCTGATTGCAGCAACGCCCGCAACGACGCCTCGAACGACTGGCCGCGATGCGCGCGCATGTGCCTGTGGATGGCGATCAAGTACAGGCGCGTGATGGACTCGTGATAGCCACCCGTCTCGGTGTTGGGCGTGCCAACAGACTCGTTGTGTCGCCGTATGTTGCGACGAATCGTCTCCAGCGCTTCGGCTTGATCAAACTGCCCCAGATACCAGAAGCCAGTGATCAGGTGCGCCTGATGCGTCCATTGCTGTTTCGAAAGGCCACACGCCTCGAACCGCGCAATGAACGCCGCGAACTCTTCGCGAGTCAGGCTCAGGCGCGTTTTATCATCTTCAGGATCAGCAGAATGATAACCGCACCGATGACACCCGAAATGATCGTCCCCAGCAGTCCCATGCCCACGAACACGCCGAGTCGTGGCAGCAGCCAGCCACCCAAGACCGAGCCGACGATGCCGACAATGATGTCGCCCGCCAGCCCAAGGCCACTTTTCACGATCATGTTCGCAAGCCAGCCGATGACGGCGCCGATGACGATTGTTATCAGAATTGCAACGAGCATGTTCCCACTCCCTCGGTTTATTGTGGCCAGAGTATCTGCCCGGCAAGTTCGCCGTGCAAGCTGCCAGGGGACGCAACCGTCTTATGATTGCGCATGGGGATTTCGCATGCGGTCATCCACGGCGTATTGCACGGGCTTGCCCAGCCTGCTGTTGCGCGCTCGTCACAGCGATTCTTCAAGACCGCCCCGGGGGCTTACGGCGCCGGCGATCGGTTTCTGGGCATTCGCGTGCCGCAGCTGCGCAGGCTGCTACCGTTGTTTCAGGAGACGACACTTGCAACGGTGAGCACGTTGCTGCAATCAACCTGGCACGAGGAAAGACTGTTTGCGCTGCTGCTGCTGGTCAGGCAGTACCAGACTGGTGATAGCTCACAGCAGGGGCGCATCGCCAGGTTGTATCTGGCCAGGCGACGACACATCAACAACTGGGATCTGGTCGACAGCTCTGCCCACCTGATATTGGGACCACACCTGCAGCACCGTGATCGGCGCCTGCTTGACCGGCTCGCACGGTCGCGCTGCCTCTGGGAGCGGCGCATCGCCATGCTCACCACCCTGTGCTATATCCGCCAGCGCGACCACGTCGATGCGCTGCGCATTGCGGCACTGCTGATCGACGATCACGAGGACCTGATCCATAAGGCCGTGGGCTGGATGCTGCGCGAGATTGGTAATCGCGATCCAGGTGTGGAGCGCGGCTTCCTCGACATGCATGCGTCGCGCATGCCGCGAACCATGCTGCGCTATGCTATCGAGAAGTTTCCTGCACGGGAGCGGGCGCGTTACATGAAGGGGACATCACGATGATTCGCAGGGCTGCCATCAGCATGGTGCTTTTCCTCGGAGGCGGCGCTGCACTTGCGGCGGGCCCGAAGTTCACTGGCACCGGGGAACTGGTGCGTCCCACCGATTATCGCGAATGGATTTTCCTGGCCAGTGGACTGGGCATGACTTACGGCCCCAATCGACCGCAGGCTGGCCAGGCACCTGCTTTCGACAATGCATTCGTGAATCCGGAAAGCTATCGGGCATTCATGAAGACGGGCCGCTGGCCGGAAGGCACCATGTTCATGCTGGAAATCCGCAGCGCTGATGAGAATGTCTCCATCAACGCGGGTGGCCGGACCCAGGGCGCGCTGCGTGCCATCGAAGCGTCGGTAAAGGATACGAAACGATATCCCGATGGCGGCTGGTCCTACTTTTCATTCGATGGGCCGCAGGGCCTGAAGGAAAGCGCAGCACCGTTTCCACGTACGGCCAGTTGTTACGGCTGCCACAGCAGGAATGGCGCCGTGGAATGGACCTTCACGCAGTTCTATCCATCGGCATTCGAAGTTGCCCGGAAACTGGGAACCGTGCGGCCGGATTACGATCCGGCGCGCAAAGCGGAGTAGTCGGGCCCGCTACCAGACCTTGCTGCGCGGCATGCCACGCTTCTTCCACAACATGTAGGGGATTAGCGAAATGGCCAGGAACACCAGGGGAAATAGCAGCAGGCCGACGTTATCACCGGAAAACAGGCGCGACATGAATGCGCCGATGCAGCTGATCCAGAATCCGGCAAAAGCCCATTCCTTGAGGATGTTGTAGCGCGACTGCAAAATCGCAATGGCACCGGCGGACTTGAACCCTCCCAGGATGCTCATCAGGTACGCCGGGTAGCCCAGATGGTTCATTACTTCGAGCCCGGTTTTCTCGTGCATGAGGCCGAGAACCCCGTCCATCAGCAGGAACGCAGCAAAGAGCCCCGTGGCTATCCAGTAGAAGATATTGAGTTTGTTCGTTGCCATATGGGTTTGCGTCCCTTCAGTAGCTACCCGGCGTGAAAGGTCCCAGCACCTTCATGGAAAATACGCACAGCGCGTTCTGCTCGAAGCTGCGCCGGATCTCGGTGGTGACCGCCGGCATGACATCGTCAAACGCTCCGAACACCTGCGTGCTCATGTCGTTGGTGATGACCTTGAGCCGTGGCCAGGTGTTGATACGGTCGATATATGCCTGGATGGGCGGAATGAAATCCGCATTGATGGGATACAGACTGATCTCCACACCAATGTTCATTGCTCGGCGATCTTCTTCATGTTGGCCAGTGCACCCTCGAATCTTGTCTTGCGCCCGGCGATGTCGGCATCCTTGGCAGTCTTGTCAGCTTTGTCGGAAAGGTCATACATCAGCGTGTAGATCATCTTGGACGTTCTGGCAGTAACCGGCCGTGCTTCCATGAACCCGTGGTAGAGATTGTAGAACTTCCCTTCCATGACCGGCTGGGTGTAGCCATAAGAAAGCTCGGTCTGGGCGACCATGATCTCGATGATCCGGCCACCACCCAGGGACCGCACCGTGCCGATGCCGCCATCACCTGAGGTGATCTTGCACTCCAGGCTCATCCAGGCGGTGATGTCGCAGTACTTTCCGATCTTTGCCCAGACTTCTTTGGCGGGCCTGGCCACGTCTATTTCCATGTGGATGGTGGTGTATTCCGGTTCGGCAGAAAGCGCGAGTCCCGGCACGATTGGCATTGCCAACGTCAGGGCAATTGCGGTCAGAATATTCTTCATTGTTATCGCTCCCTCTGGCCAAAACGGTCATCATCGGAAAGGCGAATCTACACCAACCACGATTGATGGGCCCGCTTGAGTGAGTTCATGAGGGGTCCCCGGGGGACGAAAATGGCCACGTTTGTACTGGTTCATGGCGCATGGCATGGCAGCTGGTGCTGGCAGCGGGTGCGCGCAGCTTTGCAACGTCAGGGCCACGAGGTGTTCACCCCCACCCTTTCTGGTTGCGGCGAACGCGTGCATCTGCTCGACCCGAAGATCAAGCTCGAGACCCACATACAGGATGTGGTCAATCTGATCCGCTGGGAAGAGCTGGATAGCGTGGTGCTTTGTGGCCACTCCTACGCCGGTTGCGTGGTGAGCAGCGTTGCCGATCGCATCCCGGAGCAAATCTCGCACCTGGTCTATCTGGATGCGTTCGTGCCGGAGTCCGGCCAATGCCTTCACGACAGACTCCCGGAAGAGCAGCGAAGCATGCAGCTGGATCTGTGCCGGCAAGTGGGAGAGGGCTGGAAAGTGCCACCCATCCCCGCGGAAGTGTTCAACGTCAACAAGGCGGATCGCGCCTGGGTGGACAGGCAATGCACCATGCAATCTCTGGCAACCTTCCAGCAGCCGGTGCTGCGATCGGGCAAACCCTATGCGGCGCAGCGAACCACATATGTAATGGCAACTGGATGGGAGGGATCACCTTTTGCGCAGTTTTATCAGCAGGCGCAGGCAGCCGGTTGGGGCTCGATCACGCTCGACGGCGGACATGATCTGATGCTCGACAAGCCGGCCGAAGTGGTGCAGATCCTGCTGGCTGCCGCGGCGCACTAGGGCGCGCGCGGGCCGTAGTGTGGCTCGGGTTGCCCATATTCATACGCGCCGAGATCCGGTGCCTTGCCACTATAGCCATCGGTGATATTGGGCAGGGCCACGCCAGCATCGATGGCTTTCGACTTTGCCTTGAGTTGCAGGTTCACGCTTTCAGGCTGCACCACATGTGTGGGATCTGAATAGTCTGGCATGCGCGCGTTCACAAACACGTTGTAGTCGAGCAATACGCTGTGCTTGTCCTGGCCGGTGCCACGCGAATATTCCTTAAGCGTGGCATACGATCGCTGCACCAAGGGCACAGCCTGTGACACGGGAACGGTATCCACGGCCTTGCGCTGCGGGTAGTAGTCGCGCACCACGTCGAAAGGCGGTGAGTTCCAGGCGAACGAAGTGGCCGCACCGGGGTTGACCCGAAAACCGTTGTAGTCGGAGCTGCTGTAGTTGGTAAACGTATCCACGGCGAGTACGCGCGGATTGGTTCCCTGGCCCAGCAGCAGGTTGTTGCGCAGGTGCAGGTTCGATGCCGGGGTAAGCATGCGGAACTCGCCTACGTAGGTGTTGTTGAGATAGAAAATGCCCGCCGGATCGGCGTGTATCTTCACCGGCCCCCAATTGGCGTTGTAGACGACATTGCGGATGAAATACACCGGGCCACCGAAAATGGGCTGCGGACTCATCGCGCCCAACGGCGCGTTGAAGCAGCGATTGCGCATGACACGGATGTTGTGCATGGCGCCGTCGGCCTCTATGCAATTGTCGTGCACCACTGAAATATCATTGTTGTAGATGTCGATGGACACAGGCATCCGATCGCGCGGTGTGTCAGGCCAGCTGTCGGGCATACCATAGGTGGCGTGGTCGATGCCATCGTGAAAACCGCGCACCCGGTTGTAGGCAAACACATGTCCCTGTCCGTACACGGAGATGGCATAAAACGACTTCATCTTCGCGCGTTCGGCGAAATCCGGGAAATCGATCCAGGGCTTGATGGCGTACCAGGTAAATAGCGAGTTGAGGTTCTCCCGCCCAAGCAGGTCATTGTCGGCAATGTAGAAGCCTGCTGAACCGGACCAGTCGGAATGCACTGCCGTACCGACATTCAAGAACTTCGAGCGCTTCACCGTCAGGCCTTTCGACCCCGCAATCAGCTTCTGCCCGGCTTCGATGGCGGTGCCAGTGTTACGAAAGGTGATGCCTTCAAAGTACTGGTAATCGCCGGCCATCAGGTTGAACAGCACCGTGTTGCCGTCGCCATCGAATATTACTTCACCGTCGCCAGCCGCCACGATGGCGATGGGCTTTTCCGGCGTTCCATCCTGCGTGAGGTAATACGTGCCGTCCCACGGCGTCGAGCAGCAGGTGGTGAAGCGCGAATTGATCTCGTGCGAATAATGATCATGCTTGGAAAGGTAGACGCCTGCGTGCACCATTATGGTATCGCCCGCGTGCACTCGCGGCGGCGATGCGCGGCTCCAGTCGCCGCCCAGCGCTGCGACGTAATAGGCCTCGAGCAATCCGGCAAACGCCGGCTGCTGTTTCTGGCCGGTGAAGCCCGGTGGATACACGTGATATACCTTGCCGCCCATGGCGGGCTTCGGTTCCGCGCGGGTACGCGCCAAAATCAACCTTTCGACGCGCTTCCCGTTGGCCGCGCCAGCTCCATCGGGGTCGGTGAGAGACAAGCGGATTTCGTAATCCGAATCTTCCTCCAGATCGAACAGGCTTCCCGAGAACATGTTGGGCGCGGTGTAGTCGAGAGCCCCGCGCAGATACGTCTCTTCGCCCTGCAAGCGCAGCAGGTCCAGGCCGCGTTTCCACAGCGACTCTCCTTTGCGCCGATATTCAATGGTGGCGACCGCGTTGCGGTTATCGTCACCCTGGATGGGCCACTCAAATCCCAGGGAAATCAAGGTGGGAGGGTCCACCAGCGGCTCGCCTGCGACTGTGATGTTACTGGCCTTGCAGGGCGCGATAACGGGAATGAGAATGATCAGCGTGGCCAGCATCGCCAGCGAATTCTTCATGGAACCCCCGGAAGCAATTCAATGAGGATACTCTTAACGCAGATGAATCTGCGACGCGACATACTGATTGCACTGACCATCAAGGCGGTGATGCTGGTCGCGCTGTACCAGCTATTCTTTGCGCCGCGGATGCGACCGCAGCAAAGCCCGGCCACAGCGGCAAACGCCATTCTCGGCGACCACGGAGAACGGCGATGACCGGTTCAGCGGTATTGGAACTTTCGCGCTGGCAGTTCGGCGTTACGGCGCTGTACCACTTTCTGTTCGTGCCATTGACCATCGGGCTTTCGGTGCTGATCGCCATCATGGAAAGTGTCTTCGTCATGACCGGCCGAACCATCTGGCGCGACATGACCCGCTTCTGGGGCATCCTGTTCGGCATCAACTTTGCCATGGGTGTGGCCACAGGCATCACCATGGAGTTCCAGTTCGGCACCAACTGGGCCTATTACTCCCACTATGTGGGTGACATCTTCGGCGTGCCGCTGGCCATCGAAGGCCTGATGGCGTTCTTCCTCGAAGCCACATTCATAGGCCTGTTCTTCTTTGGCTGGAGCCGATTGACGCGCCTGCAACACTTGGTCGTCACCTGGCTGGTGGCCATTGGCAGCAACTTGTCGGCGCTGTGGATACTGATCGCCAACGGGTGGATGCAGAACCCGGTAGGCGCCAGGTTCAATCCCGACACCATGCGCATGGAGCTGGAGTCCATTGGCGCTGTGATCTTCAATCCCGTCGCCCAGGCCAAGTTCGTGCACACCGTCAGCGCGGGTTATGTGACCGGCTCGGTGTTCGTGCTGGCCATCAGTTGCTGGTACCTGCTCAAGGGTCGGCACGTAGATTTTGCCCGCCGCTCGGCCGTGGTTGCCCTGAGTTTCGGCCTTGCCTCCGCGCTCTCGGTTGTCGTCCTCGGCGACGAGAGTGGCTACACGGCAGGTGAGAATCAGAAGATGAAGATCGCCGCCATCGAAAGCATGTGGCACACCGAGCCCGCGCCAGCCCCGTTCGTGCTATTTGGCATTCCTGACGCGGAGCATCGCACTACCCACGCGCAGGTAAAGGTGCCGTGGATGCTGGGACTGATTGCAACTCGGTCCATCGACAAGGAAGTGCAGGGGATATACGAGCTGGTGGATAACGCGCGCGGGCGCATTCGCGCCGGCATTCCCGCCTATGAGGCACTGCAGGTATTGCGGCGCACTCCATCAGACGCGGTGGCGCGCGCACAGCTCGAGGCGCACGTGGCGGACCTGGGCTATGCATTGTTGCTGCGGCGCTATGTGGACAATCCGGCTACTGCCACTGAACAGCAGATCGATCAGGCTGCATGGGACACGGTGCCGTCGGTGGGCTGGCTGTTTTGGTCGTTCAGGCTGATGGTGGGGCTGGGCTTCTTCTTCATCGCGCTGTTCGCCACCGGTTTCTACCTGGCGTTCCTCGCGCGGCGACGCGGCGTGTCCAGCCGCTGGTACTTGCGCCTGGCGGCGTGCAGCCTGCCACTGCCCTGGGTAGCCGCGGAATTGGGATGGATCGTGGCCGAGCATGGCCGCCAGCCCTGGGCCATCGAAGGGATTTTGCCCACGTTCCTGGCCGTCTCGCCCATACCTGCCAGCAATGTCGCGGTGAGCCTCGCGGGCTTCGTGGTTTTCTATTCCGTGCTTGCAGTGGTGGATGTCTACCTGCTGCTCAAGTACGTGCGCATCGGGCCGGCACATGCTGCTTGAATTCGCCGCAATCAAGGTTGTCTGGTGGCTGCTGCTGGGCACGCTGCTAATCGGCTTCGCCATCATGGACGGCTTCGACCTGGGCGTCGGCATGCTGCTGCCCTTTGTCGGACGCACCGATGTCGAACGACGCGTGGTCATCAATACCGTGGGTCCGGTGTGGGAAGGCAATCAGGTCTGGTTCATCCTCGGGGGTGGCACCATTTTCGCGGCGTGGCCCACGCTTTATGCCACGAGTTTCTCCGGCTTCTATCTCGCGATGCTGCTGGTGCTGTCTGCGCTGATCCTGCGACCGGTGGGTTTCAAGTTCCGCAGCAAGATGCCAGGCGCGCGCTGGCGCAGCATCTGGGACTGGTGCCTGTTCATCGCGGGTTTCGTGCCCGCGCTGGTGTTCGGCGTGGCCATGGGCAACCTGTTGCGCGGCGTCCCCTTTCAATTCGACGATGAAATGCGTGCCACTTATGGCTTCGGCCTGTTCTACCTGCTCAACCCCTTTGCTGTGTTTTGCGGCCTGCTCAGCGTCGTGATGCTGGCCACGCATGGCGCGCGCTACCTGGTGATCAAGACCGAGGGTGCCGTCGCCCAGCGTGCCGCGCAGGCTTCGCGCTTCCTGGCGCTGGCATGGCTGTTGATTTTCGCCGGCGCAGGCTTCTGGTTGTGGCGCTCCGGATACGGTCTGCATATCACCAGCGGTGCATTGCCTGATGGTGTCGCCAATCCACTGGCCAAGACCGTCGTCGCGCAGCCCGGCGCGTGGTTCGACAACTATGGACGCTGGCCGTTGCTGCGCATGCTGCCGCTGGTGGGGCTCGCAGCTCCCTTGATCGTGGCATTGCTGGCATTGTCGAAGTTGCGGCGCGTGGCTTTCGTCACCAGCGCCATTGGCATTGCCGCGGTTATCGGCACCATTGGCGCAAGCCTGTTTCCGTTCCTGCTACCTTCATCGTCGCATCCGGAAAGCAGCCTGACGGTGTGGGATGCGTCGAGCAGCCATCGCACGCTGTCCATCATGCTGATTGCGACCGTCGTGTTTCTGCCCATGGTCATCGCTTATACGGCCTGGGTTTATCGGGTCATGCGTGGACCGGTGACCGCCGAACACATCCGCACAAATCCGGATTCGACCTACTGAGGCAAGTCATGTGGTATTTCAGCTGGATTCTGGGATTGGGGCTGGCAAGCAGCTTCGCTATCCTCAACGCCATGTGGTTCGAGCTGGACATGGACCGGCTGGCGCACGAACGCGCCGACACGCAGAATCTGTCGTAGGATATCTTCCACAACAGTCATCTTGAGCTGGGGGTCACTTGAAAAAATTGAACCTGATCTGCCTCGGAATTGCCGCTGCCTTTGCAGTAGGTGCCTTGGCCCAGGCGCCACCCTACGTGGCGCCGGACCAGATGGCACTGCTCAAGAGTAATGACCCGAAGCTGGCGGCCAACAAGAAACTGGTGTTCGACATGTGGCGCGTCATCATCCAGGGAGCCCATGTGGAGCAGGCAGAGAAGTACTTCACCGCCACCTACATCCAGCACAACCCCAACGTGGCTTCGGGTCGTGACGAGCTGATCAAGTACATGAAGAACTCACGGCCGGTGCGCGACATCCAGCCCAAAATTATGTTTCCGGTGATCTCCATCATGGCCGAAGGAGACTTGGTCATGCTCGCCACTGTCAGCTACGCGGACGATCCGACCAAGCCGGGATCAAAATACGCGGGCACGCACTTCGACCTGTTCCGTGTCGAGAACGGGAAGATTGCCGAGCACTGGGACAGTGTCGCCAAGGACCCTGCCGCCCTCAAGTTCGATCCCAACGCCCATAACAAGCCCTGAGCTTCGGCAGCTACTTCACTTCGTAAACGAGGTTGACCGTCGTCAGGGTGTCGGTCTGCTTGAAGCCGGCAGGCGGATCGGTGTTGTGGCGCACGTTGAATGCGACTGCGAGCGCCATGCGGTCTGTCATTTTCACGAGCATTCCGATTTCATTCTTGAGAAATGTGTTTTCGGATGCGGCCTCGAAGGTGAAGTGATCGTAGACCGACGTGGTGGCGGTGAGCACATGGTCCCAGTCGAATCCGCCCACCAGCACCGCCGTATTGTCGGTGCCACCGGGAATCGGCACCAGCGTCACCGGATCAATCGAATCGCGCGTTTCGAACAGCTTGTAGCCCACACCGACCTGCGCCGAGAACTTGGTCTTGTCCGTATCGACGAACTTGCGGCCGAAACCCGTGGATACCGAACCCTGGTAATTGAATCCGCTGAAGCGATCGTCCTCATAACGAAAGCCTCCATACCAGAAGTTCTTCACACTGAACGTGTGGCGTGACTCCCCGTAGACCTCCCAGCGCTGCGTGGTCGTGTCGCTATCATTGGATGCGTAGACCCCGGAGAATCCCAGCTTGTGCTCCCAGTCGCCGGCCTTCTTGCCGACCTCGAGCTTCGCGTTGCCGCTCAGCGAATCGCTGTTGCCTGTCGCGTTGGCGATACCGACCTCTCCCTTGCCAGTCCATTGAGCAAACGCTGGCACCGCCGGCAACGCCAGTAACAACGCTGCTACTACGCCTGCAATCCGAATCCTTTCGAGTGTCATTGCATTTCTCCTGGTTTACCAACCCGATTCCATCTCGTATGGCACCGTGGTCAACACCGCTTCAATCTGGCGGATGTTGCCGTCGACGACCTTGAACACTTCTGCTATGTAGAACGAGAACGGCTGCCGGAACGTGGGCGCGACATCCACCAGCGGCCCGCCGGGCCGGTTGGTGAACTTCGGGATGCTGCCGTTGTGATCGAAGTAGCCCCAGCCGAAGGCCAGGCCCGTTACCCGATCCACCACGTCGAACCTACGCTCACGGATGTCCGTGACGATCACCGAGAAGCCGGTGTCGAACTGGGCCTTGCAGCCCAGGTGCTGCATTGAATCTGCAGGAGCATCGGGGTTGTTGGCCATGATGCCGCCGTTTTCGCGCCGCTGGCAGTCCGGCGAGAAGGGCACATTGCGGCCACTCTCTTCGGTATCAAGGCCCGTGAAGTACGCGTTGCCAGCCGCGGCCAGGGTTGCGCGCGGCGAGCGCTTGTTCTCCGGAATCACCTGCATCATCAGGGGATGCGGCTCAGTGGGGACCTTGGCCGCTGCACCGGGCACTGGGCCTGCCGAAAGACTGCGATTGACCAGCACCTCGATCTGCGAGATCTGCTTGCCCATTTCGACCTTGAGACGCACGGCATACCAGTTGATGTTGCCGTTCTCGCTGATGCGGCCCAGCAGGCCGACCTGTTCGGTTTGCTCGTCGATGACATCCACGCGATAGGTGGGCATGGCCGATGCGGTTTGCCATAGCCCGTCCCCCAGCGCCAGGCGCACGCCGTTTTCGGTGTACTTGATGTTGCGGGTCGCGGGCAGGCTGGCAGCGTCATGCTTGACCAGCGCGTTGAGATAGGTGGTCATGAAACCGGCCAGGCACGCGCGGTTGCAGGAAATTTCTGCGGCAAATGCAGCTGAGGAGCAAAGCGACAACGCGGCGGCTGCCACACCGGACAACAGTGTTTTCATTTGATGACCCCGCTCGAAATTATTTTGCCGATTGTAGGGGTTGAGTTGCCATGTGTCTCGCTGGTCGCGCACACTGCCGCAACGCCACCAGAGGACAGGGAGAATCCAGTGCAGGATCGCCAGATCACGTTCTTCATCCTTATGGCTGCAGCCGTGCTGGGCCTTTCGGGATGCGCGACTTTGCCAGATCCACTGGATGTGACAGTTGCGGGATTCGAACCGCTGCAGGGCGAAGGCATGGAATTGCGCATGCTGGTCAAGCTGCGTGTCCAGAATCCAAATGACAAGGAAATCGTCTACAACGGCGCGTCGGTTTCCATGGATGTGCAAAACAAGACATTCGCCACCGGCGTGACTGACATGTCAGGCACCGTGCCGCGCTTCGGCGAATCCGTCGTCGCGGTACCGGTCACGGCATCGGCCATGCGCATGGCGCGTCAGGCGCTGGGCTTTCTCGGCGGCGGGGCCATGCCCGAGAAGGTGCACTACAAGTTGAGCGGCAAGTTGCACACCAGCTCCATGAATTCGGTGCGGTTCACCAACGAAGGTGAACTGGATCTGCCGAAGATGTCGCCGGCGACTCCGCCCTAATTTGCGCCACCCGGGCTAGCCGTGGCGAGCGGCATGCCGAAGGCATCGCGAAGATAGCGCAAGGTGATCGGCTGGTTGGAAATGGGTGCCTTGATCTGCGGCGAGGCATAGAGACCGCTGCGCGGCGACCATTTGGCTTCACTGCGATCAAACGTGCATAGCCAGCGTATGGGCAGCCTGAATTCGGCATGATCGGTTTCGGGTCTTTGGCCTTTGAGCACCACCCCCACGCCCACATACCCGCGCCCCGGCAGGTATGCGGCGATGGTGTCTCCAGGCAGGAACTCGGAAATCGCATCCAGTGCGCGCGGGCAGCCAGCCGAGATGAATCCGAATCGCCGGATTTTTTCCCAGCTCTGGCTGCCCCGTTCCTGCACGTTGAGGAAGAAGATGCTGCTTCCCATTGTTACCGGGTCAATACCAGTGGTGTATTGATGGGCCCCTGCATCCAGGTGCCAGTGATCGTCTTCCCCGCCAACGTGCCGTTGTACTCACCCTTGACTGCATCCACCTTCACCATCAGCTTGCCATCCTTGAAGCTCGCGTCCGTAATGGCGATGTTCATCGCCTTCTGGTCAGGGCTGTCGATGTATCCCACGTACTGCCCGTTGTCGCTGGTGCCGAACCTCAACACCATCGACAGAACGACCTTCTGGCCGCCATTTGGCGGTGTAATTTCGAGCTTGCCTTTCCACGAGCCATTGAGTGCCGCAAATTCTTCGGTGCTGAACTTGAGCGGATACACCTTTGCCTTATATTCGCCGTGCTTCAGGTTCAGCGGCAGTCCCTCCGGAGGCACGCCGGGCCCGGCAATCTTGAGCATTCCGTTGAGCTGGTTGGGGACAAGGGTTGCGGCGTATCCGGCCCGGAGTCGCGGCACGTTGAGGCTCAACCTGGTGCCATCGAATTCCAGATCAGTGATGGGCGAATCCGTCAGGCCCTGGTCCGGAATGCCGAAAGTACCGACCAATTCGCCCTTGTCGTTCTTCTTGAACTGGAACACCGTGTTGACGGGGCTGGGGCCCACCGTGACCGTGCCAAGCCAATCGCCGTTGAGGGCGTCCATTGCAGCCTTCGTCATGACTGGCTTCTGGTATGGGCTTAACACCAGCGGCAGCGCACCGCCCGGCTGCGTCCACTGACCGTTGATCTTCCCGTCCTTCAGTACGCCGGCATAGGAGCCGCTCAGAGCGGCAACCTGCAACTTCACATTGCTGCCATCCCAGGTCACGCCAGTGGCTGGCGTGTTCTTGATGGCGCCATTGTCCGGCGAGTTGAGCACCGCCGTGTATGCACCCTTCGCGTCCTTGGCGAAGGTGAACTGGATGGTCAGCGAGTTCTTGGGATCAACCGCCAGCTTTCCCTGCCATACACCCGCGAGATCCGCTGCAGCGGGTGCCGCAGCTGCGGCGGCCATTGCACCAGTGCTTGCCAGCAACAATGTGGCCAGCGCGGTCGTCCTTATCCATTTATACATGATGTCTCCCCTTTGAATCAGACGTGTCTCAAAGCGTTTACAGGATCGGCGCTGGCGGTCCGATAGGACTGCGCAGCGACGGTAACAAAGGCAACGACAGCAGCGACAATCGCGGACACAAGGAAGATCAGCGGATTGATCCCCGCCTTGTACGCGAATGTGGACAGCCACTCATCAATGGCAAAGTAGGAAATGACGGCGGCCAGCACTGCCGCGATCAGCACCAGGACCATGATCGGCTTTGCCAGCAATCCGATGATCTGCCAGGTGGTGGCCCCCAGCACCTTACGCGTGCCGATCTCGCGGGTGCGCATTTCGGTAGTAAATGACGCCAGTCCGAACAGGCCAAGGCAAGCGATAAAGATGCAGATGGCTGCAAAAATCGCTATCAGCTTCAGCAGCTGGTTCTCGGACTTGTAGAGTTTGTCCAGCGAATCGTCGAGGAAGGTGTATTCGAACGGATGCCTGGCGTCGGCGTCGGCCATTATCTTTTCGATGAACCCCAGGGTCTGGGAGATGCCCTCGGACGAGATCTTGATCACCAGGTAGTTCTGGATGAACGGCTTGTTGATGTCCGCCATGCCACTGAGGTCCATGTTCAATGGGTACACCGCCAGCGGTTCAATCAATGTGTGCAGTGACTTGAAATTGAAGTCCTGGACTACACCGATGACGCGGCCGCTCTCGCCACGCACAGTCACCTGCTTGCCTAGAGGGCTGGTCCAGCCCATCTTGCGTACCAGGGCTTCATTCACCAGCACATTCGTGCCCACATCGGTCAGCAGGCGCTTGGAGAGATCACGGCCCTGCAGCACCTTCAGACCCAGCACATCCACGAACCCTTCGCCGATGGGAAAGTTGTTGAGCTGCGTGGGCTCGATTTTTCCGTCTTCCTGCTCCACCTGTGCCAGGTTCACCGGCGTACCAGCTGATCCCGGTGGCGAGGCGGCAATGGCGACTCCAAGAATATGGCTGTTCTTGAGCAGCTCACTCTTGATGGTCGACCACTTATCGATGGTCGGCGCACCACGCATGGTGACGATGAGGCGATGCTCTTTTTCAAAGCCCAGAGATCTGTTGGCCACATAGCGCATTTGTGCACCCATCAGCAGAGTGCTGGCGATCACGGCCGCCGAAATGGTGAACTGCAGCAACACCAGCGCTTCGCGCAGGCGCAGGTTGGCCTTGCCCGCGTTCTGCTTGCCCGTAAGCGCAGTCAGCGGAGCCCAGGACGAGAGGTAGAAGGCCGGATAGGCTCCTGACAGCAAGCCCATCGCCACACTGAGGCCAATCAACCATAGACCGAGCGTCGGGTCCTTGAGCAGGTCGAAATGCACCTGGTTTCCCATCAGGGAATTGATGGGCGTCAGCGTCAGCACCACTTCGACGATCACCACGCCCAGCACCATGGCGATCACCGAAAACAGCACTGCTTCTGCGAGGAACTGGATGGCAAGCGATGCCCGCGTCGCCCCGAGGATCTTGCGGATGCCCACTGAACGGGCACGTCGCGTGGCGCGTGCCGTGGCCAGGTTCATGTAATTTATGCAGGCGACCAGCAGGATGAACAGCGCCACCGCGGCACAGCCGTACAGGTAGATCCGGTTGCCGGTGGGCAGGTTGTCCTGGACCTCGGTCTGCAGGTGCACATCCGCCAGCGGCTGCAACCAACTGTGCCATTCGGCCTTGTAGGATTTGCCGATGTCCTCCATGTATTTTTTCCAGAACTCATCGTTCATCCGCGCCCAGTCGGCGGGCTTGAATCCCGGCGCCATCAGCAGATAGGTGAAGTTGCCGATTCCAAAGAGTTGCTGCCGGCGAACCGAAGGATTGTCGGAATCGCGCAGAAACGGCAGGTTCTCGGACCAGAGGATGTCGTACTTGAGGTGTGTATTCTGCGGCTGGTCGGCAAATACCATCGTTATCTTCTGGTTCACGCCGCCGTCGGTGGTAATCAGCTCCCCCATGGGATTGGCGTTGCCGAAATACTTGTGGGCGAAGGTTTCGCTGACTGCGATGGACCCCTGCTCCTTGAGGGCTGTTTTCGGGTCACCGTAAATGACTTTGGGAGGGAACAGCTCAAAGACATTATCACTGACGAAATAGCTGTTTTCCCAGTAGAAGACATCGTCACCGTGCCGCACGGCAACGCCGCCGCGGTTGGAGTTGCTCTGGAACCGCACATAGTCCAGGACCGCTTCCGGATATTCCGCCTTCATCATCGGCCCGATGACGCGCGAAGTCGCCGCGAACTTGTCGTTGGCGCCACCGGTGGTGAACTCGTTGACCAGGCGATAGATGTTCTTGTACTTGGGATAGTGCTGGTCGTAGGTCAGTTCACTGCGCAGGAACAGGGCCAGGATCAGGCAACAGGCGATGCCCAGTGACAGGCCGGCAATATTGATTGCCGCATAGAGCTTCTCCCGGCGCAGCATGCGCAACAACACCAGAAAGTAGTTGTTCATGCTAGGGCACTCGTTGACTTGTCGGACACCACATGACCATCCAGCAGGTTGACGATGCGACTGCTGAATGAGGCGTTGGACGCAGAGTGGGTCACCATCAGTATGGTCGTGCCCTCCTCGTTGAGCTTGAGCAGCATTTTCATGACCTCATCACCATGCTCTGAGTCAAGGTTTCCCGTGGGTTCATCGGCAAGGATCAGGTTGGGCTTGTTGACCAGCGCGCGCGCAACCGCTACACGCTGCTGCTGGCCACCGGACAGTTGCGCCGGGAAGTGATCGCGGCGGTGCGCGATATCCATCTTCTCCATGACGGCCTCGACGCGCGCCCTGCGGTCATGCGAAGGGGCGTTGCCGTAGATCAGCGGCAGCTCCACGTTTTCATAGACGGTGAGTTCGTCTATGAGGTTGAAGCTCTGAAAGACGAAGCCAATGTGGGATTTGCGGATCACGGCGCGTCTGCTTTCGGGATAACCGGAGACGTCTTCGCCCAGGAACCTGTAGGTGCCATCGCTGGGGCTGTCGATCAGCCCGAGGATATGCAGCAACGTGGATTTTCCGCAGCCGGACGGCCCCATGATCGATACGAACTCGCCTTCACTCAGTGTGAAGTTGATGCCGTCGACGGCAGTGGTCTCCACGACATCCGTGCGGTAGATCTTCTTCAGGTTCTGGGTTTCGATGATCATTTCTTTTCCTGGGTGGTTTGAACGGCTTCGCTGAATTTCAGTTCTTCAGCATTGTTGTAGGTGTCATAGCCCGAAGTGATGATGCGATCGCCCTCGGTCAGTCCCTCGAGCACTTCAACCTGGCGCGGGTTCTGCCGCCCAAGCTTTACGTCGACGCGGTGCGCGGACTTGCCGTCCTTCGCGATGAGGTACACCCAGCGGCCGCCGGTCTGCTGGTAGTACCCACCCTTGGAGGCGATGAGGGTCTGCGAGGGCGCGCCGAAGCTCAGTTCCACGGTGACGGTCTGGCCGCGCTTGAGCGTGTCGGGTACGGCATCGACAAACACAATGTCGGCTTCGAACAGACTGTTCTTCACTTCCGGGTAGACCTTCTGCACCTTGACCTCCCAGCTCTTGCCGTCGAGGGTCACGTGCCCGGGTGTATCGACCACCACACGGCTGATGTAGAGCTGATCGATGCGCGCGCGGATCTTGAACTTGTCGAGCAGGTCGATCTGGCCGATGCGCTGGCCACGGTTGATGTTCTGTCCCACCTGCGCGTCGATGGTAGAGAGATAGCCGGAAATGGGAGCGCGCACCTCGAGGCTCTGCACAATGCGATTGAGCAGCTCCATGTTCTCGTTGAGGCGCACGATGGATTTCTTGGCCTGCGCGATCTGGTTGGCGCTGAGGATTTCTTCCTGGCGCATGCGTTCCGTCAGCAGCAGGCGCCGGTGTTTGAGATATGCCAGCTGATCGCGCGTGGTTTCAAATTGTTCCCGGGAAATCGGGCTGTCGGGAGTCTTCATCAACGTGTCATAGCGCTTGAACCTGGCTTCGACGTCGATGATCTCGTGGTCCAGGTCCAGCAGGGCCTCCTGCTGCAGCAGGCTGCTGCGCGCGCTGTTGAATTCCGTGTTGCGGTTGGTGTCCAGCGTCTCGAGCAGCCGCGTCTCGGTTTCAATGGAGGTGCGCTGCGCCTGGGCATTGGAGAAACGCAGGATCAGGTCGCCCTTCTCCACGTGCGCGCCGCCTTCAGCGAAGATCTTCTCCACCCGGCCGCCTTCTTCTATATCCAGGTACACCGAAGTAAAGGGCTCTACCGACCCGTCGAAGGGGTAGTACTCACGGAATGTTCCCGTGGCGACCACGCCCGTGGTGATGCGTGTGGAATCGATGCGCAGGCGCGAACCGCCGGAGCGGCTATACAACTGCCAGAGGACCACCGCGGCCACCAGGGCCAGCATCCCCCAGATCACCCACTGCTTTGCAGAGCGGGGTTTCTTCTCAATAGGTTTATCCACGCATCGCTACATTCCAAACTCCGTGCCATTTTGGAACATGTTCCTATATGTGTTCTAAATCAGCTATTTAAGATCAATTCACATAGGCAGGCGATAACCTTCTGGCCATACAACTGTTCCGATTTGGAACGATAGATGTTCCAATAGGACACGCAATGGGAATTGAAACCGCCAAAATCCTGATCGTCGACGACGACGCGCAAGTACTGCTGGCGGCCGAGCTGGTTCTCAAGCGGCGCTTTCCAACGGTGGTAACCGCCTGCACGCCTGCGTCCATAGAGTTGCTGCTGGCCCAGCACACGTTTGACGTGATTCTCCTCGACATGAATTTCACCGCCGGCGCCACTTCAGGTGAAGAAGGCATCCACTGGCTCAAGGTGGCGCACCGTCTCGCGCCCGACGCCAAGGTCGTGCTGATGACTGCGTACGGCGGGGTCAACGAAGCGGTACATGCCATGCGTGAGGGCGCGGCTGACTTCGTCGTCAAGCCCTGGGACAACGCCAAGCTGATCGCGACGGTGTCGGCCGTGGCGCAACTCAGTCGCGCAGATCGTGAAGTGAAGCAGTTGCGCGGGCGGCAGCGCGCACTCAGCGACCTGGATACCCGCGGCGCGGAGCGCATCGTGGGTGAGAACGGCGGCATGCGGCAAGTGGTCGCCGACATCGGGAAGGTAGCGCGCACGGACGCCAATGTGCTGATCACGGGGGAGAACGGCACCGGCAAGGAACTGGTAGCGCGCGCCATCCACCGACACTCCCTGCGCAATGACCAGCCCTTCGTGGGTGTTGACCTGGGAGCCATTACCGAAACGCTGTTCGAGTCCGAATTGTTCGGTCATCGCAAGGGTGCGTTCACCGATGCGCGTGAGGATCGCGCGGGCCGATTCGAGGCCGCTTCTGGCGGCACGCTGTTCCTCGACGAGATCGGCAATCTCAGCCTGGCCATGCAGGTTAAATTGCTGGGCGTCCTGGAGACCATGATGGTGTCGCGCGTGGGATCCGACCGGCTCATCCGTGTCAATGCCCGGGTGCTGTGCGCCACCAATCTTTCCCCCGTGCAGCTGCGGGATCCGACGCGCTTCCGGCAGGATCTTCTCTACCGCATCAACACCATCGAGATTCGCATCCCGCCGCTGCGCGAACGCGCCGGGGATATCCCGTTGCTGATCACGCACTATGCACAGCACTTCGCTCAGAAGTACGGGCGCGCCCCGCTGTCCATTCCTGCCGAATCACTGGCCAGGCTGCAGCAGTACCGCTGGCCCGGAAACGTGCGCGAACTCAAGCACGCAGTCGAGCGCGCCGTGATCATGAGTGAGAACGGCAGCTTTCCCATCGATGATGTGTTGTTCGCGGCACCCGCCGCGCTGCCGACGTCAACCACGGCCACGCTCAACCTCGACGAACTTGAGAAACTGGCGATCCAGCAGGCCATAGATCGGTTCCAGGGCAATCTCACGCGCGCCGCGCAGGCACTGGGGCTGGGACGCACCACTCTCTATCGCAAGATGGCCCGGCATGGCATCGAGTAATTTCCGTCTCAACGTCGCCGCAAGGGTGTTGCTGCTCACCAGCTGCATCAGCATCGGGGTCTGGGGCTGGATTGACGAACATTGGCTGGTGACACCGCTGGTCGCGGGACTCATTGCCGTGCTGCTGGTGGTGGAGTTGATCTGGTATGTCGAGCGCACGCTGCGTGATCTGAGCAGCTTCCTGAGTTCCATCTCGCACCATGACTACTCCGTGCCGCTTTCCGAGCTGCGCAAGGGGCGGGTATTCGACAAGCTTGAAGACGCGTACCGGGTGCTGAGCACACAGTTCACGCGCCTCAGCCTGCAGAAGGCGGCCAATCACCAGTACCTGGAAGCAGTGGTCGAGCACGTGGGAGTTGCCCTGGTCAGCTTTGACGACGCGGGGCACGTGGCCATGATGAATGGACGCGCCCGGCGCCTGTTCGGTACGCCACAACCATTGAGCATCAAGTCATTCTCACGGTTCGATGCCCGAATGCCGGAACTGCTCGAGCGACTCGGCGACAGTGATCGCGACCTGTTGCGTGTGCAGCGCGAGGACGACACCTTGCAGCTGGTGCTCTACTGCACCTGCTTCAGGCTGCTGGACCGTCGGTACAAGCTGGTGTCTTTCCAGAACATACGCGACGAACTGGAACGACTGGAGATCGAATCATGGCAGAAACTGATTCGCGTGCTCACGCACGAGATCATGAATTCAGTTACACCCATAATCTCGCTGAGCAAACTGATCCAGGAATCCCTGGCTGCTGATGAAGCTAATCCCGCCACTGCCCTGACCCTGACTGGCGACGAACGCAGCGATCTGCAGCGCAGCGCGGACGCAGTCCACTCGCGCAGCAGCGGACTGCTTGAATTTGTCAGGGCCTATCGCAGCTTTGCCTCGATTCCTGTTGCGGCAATCGCCGACGGGGAATTGCAACCGTTGCTGGAGCGTGTGCGCACGTTGATGGCCGATGCGCTTGCTGCGCAGCACGTGACCATGGAAGTCCGGTGCGAGAAGGGGCTTGTCTTCCATGCCGATGCCGGCCAGATCGAGCAGGTGCTTATCAATCTGCTGCGCAATGCCATCGAGGCGCTCGCCGATACATCCGATCCGCGCATACAGTTGCGGGCATCGCTCAATGACCAGGGGCGGGTGCTGATTCAGGTTGGGGACAATGGTCCCGGTATCGACCCGGCGCACCTCGACAACATCTTCGTCCCGTTTTTCACCACCAAACGGGGCGGCACTGGCGTGGGTCTCAGCGTTTCGCGACAGCTGGTGCAGGCCAACCATGGCTTCATCTCCGTGAAGCCAGGCGAAACCGGTGGCACCGTATTCATCGTGTCGCTGCCCGCGCCACACTAGCGGACCTGGCTCAGACGATATTGACGCCCAGCTCTCCGGGTCGCCGCGAAATTCCATACCAGGTGTTGGTGATGAATTGCGTCGCATCACCCCAGCGGGCTTCGAAATCGCGCGCGGGCGCGGTGTCGAGCATGTCCTGGATACTCATTCCCTGCGCCAGCAGATTTGACAGCCGCTGCTTCATGGTGGTGAGTACGGCGTTTTGCTCGTGTACCTGTTCGCGCGACAGCAATGCGCCCTTGCCCGATACATACCTGGTCGCGGGCCCGGACATGTCGAGCAGCGTCTGCGTGCCGGTGACCATGCCGCCAATCCAGCCATTGGTCGAATAGTCGAGTATGGGCCACGCACCCGCGGCCAGCACATCGGCCCCGACCAGCACGTTGGCCTTGCGGAAATACACATAGATGTCGCCATCGGTATGTGCTTGCGGCAAGTAACCGTAGTCGATGTTCTCACCACCGAATTCAAGACTGGCCGAGGTGTAGATGGTCTGGTTGGGTCGTGCCTTGACCGGCAACGGTGAGTAGGTGCGGTGTTCCCACTTCGAATCGATCACCGTGCCCAGCCACAGCCGGGTGTTTTCGTGCGCGATGATGCGCGTGCCGGCCGCCCCCAGTTCGGGGTTGGAGCCGGTCTGGTCGTAATGCCAGTGGGTGTTGAATAGCGTGTGTATGAGGCGCGCGCCGGTGAGGTCGCGCACGGCCTTGAGCACCTGCCGCGATTGTTGCTGCGAACCACCATCCACCAGCAATACGCCGTCCGGGGAGTTGAACACGGTGACATTGCCGCCGCCGCCGGTGATCAGCGTCAGCTGGTCTGTCAGCGGCGTGAGCACCAGTTGCGATGCTGCAGGCGCTGCAGACGCAGTAGACACCCGCGCGGCCATACCCGCTGCAGCCGCTGACATGGCATTTGCCAGAAATGCACGCCGCTGCATCATGTGCCGGTGGTGGCCATGAGCTTGCGCAGCAGCGCTTCGGTTTCAGGATGCGCCGCGCCCGATCCACCACGACCGGAGGTGGTGACCGAGGCACGGGTCAGGTCGATGGCCATGCGACCGCGTGCATCCTTGGCCTGCAAGTCGATGCCTTTGGCGGCCAGGGTTTCGACCAGGCCATTCCAGCCCAGGGCCGCTGCGCCATGCAGGGCCGTCTGTCCCTGGCGATCACGCGCGTTGATGTTGGCGCCGGCAGCCAGCAGCAGCTGCGTCGCTTCCATTGCCTGTTCCTCGCTCTTGTAACGCCCGCGCGTGTCAAGGCTGGCGGAGGCATTGCCCGTTGCGGCCATCAGCGGTGTGATGCCATTGACCGTGGGCAGCTCAACATTGGCGCCGTGTGCCAGCAGCAGTTTTATTGCCGGCAGGTCACCGGCCTTGGCAGCGCGTATCAGCGGTGTGGTACCCACTGCCAGCAGACCATCCGCACCGCGATCGTCGCGCAGTGAGCGGTAGGGAGGAAACAGCTTGAGCTGCAGATTGGGGTTGGCTCCGGCTTCCAGCAATATCCGGGTCAGCTCGGTGCCGCTGATCTTGTCCAGCGTGGGACGGTCCGCGCGGCCGCTGATGGGCAGCGTGTTCATGTCCACCACTGCGTACAGCGGTGAACGTCCCCAGATGTCCCACCTGTTTACATCGGCGCCGTGATGCACCAGCAGTGCGGCCGTATCAAAACTGAAATTGAGGGATGCCAGCAACAGCGGCGTCACGCCGTCCGGATCCGTGAGGTTCACATCGGCACCGGCCTTGATCAGCAGGCTGGCGCATTCGGCGCAGCCGCGTCGCGCCGCATACAGCAGCGGCGTGAACCCACCGGTGGGTCGCGCCTGCATGCGCGGCTCGGCCGTCACCTGGCGTTCCCACTCGTTGACCTTCGAGCGCGCGTTTACCTCCGCGCCATGTTCGATCAGCAGCTTGACCATGAGTGGCTGTGCCTCGGCCGCCGCCCACATCAAGGGTGTCTGGCCACGCCACTGTTCGTGCCGGTTGACCTTGGCGCCGCGCTTGAGCAACAGCTTCGCCGCCTCCACATTGCTGCTGCGTGCGATCACCATCAGCGCTGTCTGGCCATCAGCATTGGTGGATTCGACATCCGCACCCGCATCCAGCAATTTGCGCAGCACCTGCGGATTTCCCACCACTGCGGCCTCGGACAGTGGCGTGGCGTGATAGTCATTGGCCGCCTTGGCGTCGGCACCTGCAGCCAGCAATCGGCCCACCAGATCGAGGTCGTTGTTGTACACCGCCCAATGCAGCGCGGTGGTGCCATCGGCAGAGTGCTCATTCACGTCGGCGTGCGGCTTTGCCAGCAGTGCGGTCAAGGTTGCCGTGTCACGCATGCGCGCAGCCGTTACCAAGGGCGTGGGCGCCTCGACAAGATCCACTACGGCAGCGGCATGCACGCTGCCGATTCCGGAAGCGGCCCACACCAGCCACAGCAAGGTGGCGCGCGATAGCTGACAGGCTCGCGATGGCTGACACACGCGCGCCAACTCAGATCTCCGCAATAGCGCCGGTGCTGTCGCCCACCCGCTCTATGGAGATGCCCGAACGCTGCAGCATGGTCAGCAGCACATTGGCCAGCGGCGTGCGCTCCTTGAAGTTGATGTGCTGTCCGCCACGGACGCGACCATAGCCTCCACCCAGCAATGCGGTTGGCAACGGGTATTGATTGTGCGCATTGCTGTTGCTCATGTTGCTGCCGAACAGCAGGATGGAATGATCCAGCATGCTGCCGTCGCCATCCGGCATCTTCGCCAGCGTGTCGACGAAACGGGCAAACACCTGCGTGTGATAGCGCTGGATCTTCGACAGGCGTTCTTTCTTGGCCGGATCATTGGCGTGGTGCGACAGCGCATGGAACGCATCGGGCACCCCGATGTGGTTGTAGGTCTGTTCGCTGACTTCCGCCGCGATCATGAAACTCTGCACCCGCGTGAGATCGCCCTGATAGGCCAGCGCAATCAGGTCGAACATCAGCTTGAGGTGTTCGTCGAAATTCTCGGACGTGGCACCCGGCACGTCGGGCAACTTGACCTTGGCCAGGTCGCCCTTGTCACTGTTCTGGATGCGACGTTCTATTTCGCGCACGCTGGTGAGGTAATCATCCAGCGTGCGGCGGTCGGCTGATCCCAGCGTGGGTTTCAGCGAACCGAATTCTCCGGAGATCATGTCGAGCAGGCTCGCGGTCTGCCGGTTGAGGAAACTGCGTTCCGCGGCCGTGTCGCCCTGACCGAACAGGCGCAGGAACAGCTGCCGCGGATTGCTTTCCACCGGCAGCGGCGTCGAGGGCGTGCTGAAGGAAAGCGTGCCCGAATAGCTGCATCCGTAGCCGCGCTCACAGGCACTGCCGGCTCCATGTCCCTGGGCCGTTGCGGTTTCGAGCGATGGCCACGGGGTTTCCTGACCAATGTGTTTGGCTGCGATCTGGTCCACGGTGAGCGCCATCTCAGGGGTGAGGCTTTCCTTGGGATGAACACAGGACAGCCACGTAGCAGGCACCAGTGCATGCACCGCGCGGCTTTCACCGGGCTTGTTGCCGATGTTGCTGACAATGGTCAGCTGGTCGCGGAAAGGGGCCAGGGGTTCGAGAATGGGCTGCAGTTCAAAGGCCGTGCCATCGGTGGCCGGCGTCCACTTCTCCATCACCGCGCCATGCGGAAAATAGAAGAAGCCCAGCCGCGGCTTGGGAGCCGCCGCGGTTTTGGCCAATGCAGTGGCCGCGGGAATCATGGCGTCGAGCAAGGGCAGCGCGACGGCAACGCCGGCCCCGCGCAACAGTGTGCGGCGTGAAAGGTGTTTTCGGGTTATGAACATGGCTTATCCCCCCACGCTTGGCGTAGGTTCCGGCGGCAGCAGCCGCTTGCGGAACGCATCGCGCATCACGATGCCCTGCACGATGGCCTCGAAATGGTAATCCTGGCCGGCAGCCTCACGCACCACGGCGCGCACCGCCGGCATGTCCTGGTACCGCACCGGACGCCCAAGGGCATAGACCATCAGCTTCTCGGTTAGTGCCTGGACGAACTGATCGGGGTTGGCCAGCAGGGCCTGGTTGAGGTCGGCGGGACCCTTGACCGGGATGCCGCTGGCCAATCGCCCGCTGGCATCGATGAGCGTGCCGGCGTCGCGGTCGCGATCGCGCCAGCCACCCAGTACATCGTAGTTTTCAAGCGCAAAGCCCAGCGGATCCATGATTCCATGACAGGCATTGCAGGATTTCTGTGCGCGATGCGCTTCCAGTCGCTCACGCACAGTCTGCGCCTGCTTGCCAGGCTCGTTTTCCTTGAACTGCTCCACGCCCGGTGGCGGCGAAGTGGGAGGCGTGCCCGACAGCGTTTCCATCACCCACGCGCCGCGCAGCACCGGCGAAGTGCGATTGCCATAGGAAGTGCCCATCAGCACCGCACCCTTGCCCAGCAGTCCCCAGCGATTGGCGTCCGCCAGTTGCACCTTGCGAAACTGGTCACCGCGTATGTTCTTGATGCCGTACTGGATGGCCAGGCGCTCATTGAGGAAGGTGGTATCCGATCGCAGCAGGTCGAGCACACTGCGGTTCGAGCGCAGCACGCTGTCGAGGAACAGGCGGATCTCCTCGCGATAGGCCAGGCGCAGGTTAGTGTCGAAATCCGGATACACCACGGGATCGGGTTGGATGTTGTCCATGCGGCCGATGTTGAGCCACTGGAAAGCGAAGTTGGTCACCAGCGCATCCGAGCGCGGATCCGCCAGCATGCGGCGCACTTGCCCCTCGAGCACTCCCGCATCGTGCAGGTGGCCACTGGCCGCAACATCCACCAGCTTCTGGTCCGGCCCCTCGCTCCATATAAAGAAGGAGAGCCGCGAAGCCAGTTCAATGTCGGATAAATCTTCAATGGTGGCGCGCAGTGGCTGGCCCTGCGGTCCGGCGCGCAGCAGGAACCGCGTGCTCGAAAGAATTGCCGTCAGTCCACTTTCGATGCCAGCCTCGAAGTCGCCGGTCTCACGCCCCATTTTGTAGAACGACAGTGGCGCAGCGATATCCGCATCCGTGACCGGCCGACGAAAAGCCGCGGCCGAAAGATTTGTCAGGATGCGCTGCGCGCAGGGCAACTCCTGCGTCGCATTGGCAGGCCGGCAGATGAAGATGCGTTGCCGGCTGGCGGTTTCGCTGATGCCCGTCACATTGAAGGGCCCGGAAATGTCGAAACCGGGAATGGTGGGTACGCGTTCCATTTCCGGCAGCATGGCCATGGGCTGCAGCGGTGAATCCGATTGGGCAAATGTGCGCTGCACGAACGCCACACCCACGCGATGCGGGCCGGCCTTCACGCGCACGCGGATGCCATTGAAGCGCGACTGCATCTCATCCGCGGCGGCCGACTGGCGTTGGTCCACTGACTTGAGATCCTCCGGCCCGCCGAATTCCTGCTGGAATACGCGCACGTCATCGATGGTCAGGATCACGCGCTGCCTGTCATCCACCTTGGTGACGTAGCCGGCGCCCATGAAAAGAAAATCGCGGATGTTGAAAACGTATTCGCCGTCGGCGGGAAAATCGTGCACCACCGTCGTGCCGCCGCGCGTGCCCAGTGGCAATCCGTCAATATGCTGATCCTGGTCGATGGCCGTGTTGACGCGATAGTCGTGGGTGCTGGGTTTGGCGGTCACGCGACCGATGGCCTGGCGGCTGACCACGCGCGCCGTCGCGATGTATTGATCGAGGAACGCCGGTGATACACGCAGTGACGCCGCGACATTGTCGAACCCTTCGCTGGACACATCCTTGGGCAGCAGCGTATTGACGTCGACGTCGATGTCGAGCAGGCGCTGGATCTCGCGCGCGTACTCCGTGCGATTGAGCCGGTGCAGACCCACGTATCCGGGATCGGGGTTTGCGGCGCCGCCCGCATCCAGGCGGGTTTCGAGCCAGGAGACAAATGTGGCCAGGGTCTGCGCGTCGGGCTGGGTCTCGCCCGGTGGCGGCATCAGCCTGCCGCGCACCTTGCGCACGGCTTTTTCCCACACCTCGGCATCGCCATGGATGTTGCCCATCGACAGAGTGTCGAAGGCCACCCCGCCTGCCCAATCGGTGCTGTTGTGGCAGTTGCCGCAGGTTTTCACCAGCAGTTGTTGCACCGCCAGATCGTCGGTGCCCGCTGGCGCCGCCGCATGGGTCGCGCCGGCCAGCAGGAACAGGCAGACGGCGATCAGGGTTTTGGGGGAAGGACTCACGGTCGGGAATCATTCCACAGATTGGCCGAAAAGCTGAATTCTTGTCCTTAACCCGCGCCTTCCTGCGCCGCCACGTGAACCTTTACCGAGAGCTTGTGGGCCGCGCCACCCAGGATGACGCCGCGCAGCGGCGACACGTCGGCGAAATCCCGCCCCCAGGCCAGCGAGATATGGTCTGTGCCCACGAATCCGCCATTGGTGGGGTCGAACTCAACCCAGCCAAATGGCGGGCACCACACGGCCACCCATGCATGGGTGGCGCCGCCGCCGACCAGCGCTGCGGGCGCATCAACCGGCGTATGCGTGCGCAGGTAGCCGCTGATGTAGCGCGCCGGCAATCCGCGGGAGCGCAGGCACGCGATCATCAGGTGGGCGAAGTCCTGGCACACGCCGCGCTTGCGTTGCAGAACTTCGGTGACCGAGGTGCTGATGGTGGTCTCGCCGGGCGCGTAGGTCAGGTCCGCATACAACTGGTCACACAGGGCGCTGGCGCAGGCCAGTATCGGCCTGCCGGCGGTAAAGCAACCCTCGGTGTACACGCAGAACAGGTGCTTGAGATGTACATGCTGCGACTCGTTGCGAAAGCGGCAGGCATCGAGTACGTCGCGATCCAGCTCGGTGCCGTTGTATACGCAGGCGCTGCGCACCTTCTCCCACGGCCAGGTGTCTTCCATAGGCACCATGGCGCGCGGATAGACATCGATCAGCATCCGCGAATGCACGCTCAATTCGCGATGTGGCTGCGCCAGCTCGATGCGGGTCACAGGATTACCAAAGGCATCGACCTGATCGACGCGTCGATGCTGGCCTGGCGCAATGTCTATCGAGGATTCCACACATTCCTGCCAAGCCGAGGGCCGCGCCATCAGGTGCAGCAGGTGATGCGAGTGCAGCACATCGCTGGCATAGCGATAAGTGGTCTGGTGATCGATGTGGTAGCGCATGGCAGGGGGTCAGACGTAAAGGGAACGCGAGTCTTCGTCGACGTGGACGAAGAACCGCAGCGACAGCCGGTTCGACAGCGCGGTAATGCTGGCGGTCAACTGCTGCAGCCGGTCACGCAATTGCACCGCGTCCATGGACGCAGCCGGCAAAGAGGCGACTTGCCATTGGAACTGCTCGCGTTCGGGCAACAGCGGCGCCAGGTGGGCGTGGATTTTCTGCACCTGGAAGGCCAGCGATCCGGGATGACATTCGTCTTCGAGCAATCCTTCGAGCGACTCGGACGTGGCCAGCGGGTCTGAGATCGAGGCGTCGAGTATGGCGGCCAGAAATTGGGCGCGCTCGATGGCGCGCCCCAGGTGCATGCCATGCCAACCTTCGTCGCGCGTCATGTCGGCGTCACAAAAGCCGCTGAGTGCCGCCAGTTGCAGCAGCAGGCGCTCGCATTGCTCGCGTGGACTGCTGCTGGATATCGACGCTTCCTGCAGCTGGCGCTGCAGCATCACCACGCCGCGCCAGTAGCGCACCGACAGCCGGTTGCGCACCTGCGACGCACTCCAGGCAAAACGCTGGATGTCTGCGGCAACGCCTTCAGAATCGTCATCGCGCAATGCGTGATCCGGGGTTTCTTCTTTGCCCATGACATGCAGTTTCACGCATAACTGGTGTGCGTGACGCCCCGGGGCGCTGTCGCGTGCGGCGAGAAGCGCGCCGCGCAACAGGCGCAGTTTATTTTCGCAGCGCACGCTGTAGCGCCCCAGCCAGAACAGGTTTTCCACCAGTCGTGAGGGAATGTCATTGCGCCGCTGTTCCGGAGTCCAGGTTGGCGTGTTCGTCATCGCCGGTTCCGGCTGATCGCGCAGCACCCAGATGTCCTTGGCGCCGCCACCGCGCTGCGACGACACCACGTCGGCGGCATCCGGCTGTGCGATGCGAGCCAGTCCACCGGGCATCACGTGCACGCCGTCGCGCGTCTTGCAGGCATACACACGTATGGTCAGCGCGCGCGAATCCAGTTCTGCGGAACTGGCGCTGCGCCACACCGGCGCCTGTGACAGATGCACGTGTTCCTGCGCCACGTAGGCATAGGGCCGGTTGCGCAGGCGGGTGATCAGATTCTCGCGCGCCGGCCCCTGCGTGTCGCGGCCGAATATGGGTTCGAAATTCTGGTTGGGATAGGTGGGCTTGATGACCACGTGATCGAGATTGGCCAACACGTAGTCCAGTGCGGGGCGCTCGCCACACCACCAGGTGGCCACCTCGGGCAGCAGCAGTTTCTGGCCCAGCAGGCGTTCGGCCACCGCCGGCAGGAACCCCAGCCATGCCGCGGATTCGAGCACGCCCGAACCCAGCGCATTGGCCACGGTGAGATTTCCGGCACGCAGTGCACCGATGAGTCCGGCAACGCCCAGCGCCGAATCACCGCGCAGCTCCAGCGGATCGCAGTAATCGTCATCAAGACGCCGGAACAAGGTCTGCACCCGCTTGAGGCCAACCAGTGTCTTGAGATAGAGCACGTCACTACGAACGGTCAGGTCACTGCCTTCCACCAGCGGAATGCCCAGTTGTCGCGCGAGGTAGGCGTGTTCGAAATAGGTTTCGTTGAAAGGTCCTGGTGTGAGGATCACCGCCAGGGGTGCCTGCCCATCATCGGACTGCAGCATGCCGGCGCGCAGCGCATCGAAGAATCCGCTGACGCGGCGCACGCCCACTTGCGGCATCACCCCGGCATGGACCTGCGTCAGTATCTCGCGATTTTCGAGCGCATAGCCGGCGCCGGAAGGTGCCTGCGACCGGTCGGCAAGCAGCCACCACCGGCCATCCGGCGCGCGCGCCAGGTCCGCCGCATACAGGTGCAACCAGATTCCATCGGCGGGTTTCACATCACGACAGGGCCACAGGAAATTGGGATGGCCATAGGGCAACTCGGCGGGAACCAGGCCCTCGGCGATCAGCCGCTGTGCACCATAAACATCGGCCAGCACTGCATTGAGCACTTCGCAGCGCTGGGCGACGCCGGCTTCGATTGCGCGCCACTCGTCAGCCGGCAACACAAACGGCAATGGGTCCAGCGCCCAGGGACGATCCGCGCCCTGGGGATCCGAATAGACGTTGTAGGTGACGCCATTTTCGACAACCAGCCGGCGCGTCTGCTCATGCGAACGCCGGATGGCATCGGCTGAACCTTCGCCTCGCAGCTGTTGAACCAGGCCTTGCCAATGTGGACGCAGTCCCTGCGTATCAGCCAGCTCGTCATAGCGTGCAGCGGATGCGGAGGCGATTCGCTGCCGCAGACCCGTATTCGAGATCACACGCGCCGCAGGTCAAGGGTGAACGGATATTCGGCATTGCGCGGCGGCTGATGCGCATGCATTTCACCCGGCGTATGACCCAATCGCTCGAAGCGCGCCAGGCGCCGGCTCTGCGACTCGAAGGCATTGACGGGGAAGCTGTCGTAGCTGCGACCGCCCGGATGCGTCACGTGATATCGACAGCCGCCCAGCGAGAGGTTCATCCAGGTATCCAGCAGGTCAAAAACCAGCGGCGAGTGTACGCCGATGGTGGGATGCAGTGACGAGGCTGGCTGCCAGGCACGATAGCGAACACCTGCAACGAACTCGCCGACCACGCCCGTGGGTTGCATGGGCAGCACATTGCCATTGCAGGTGATTACATAACGGTCGGGCGCAAGCCCGGTCACCTTCACCTGCAATCGTTCAAGAGAGGCGTCGACGTTGCGCACCATGCTGCCCGCGCTGCCTTCCTCGCCCATTACATGCCAGGGTTCCAGCGCCTGGCGCAGTTCCAGCTGGATGCCGCGCGTGGCGAAATCCCCGAACTTTGGAAACCGGAATTCCAGGTGCGGCTCGAACCAGCTTTTGTCCAGCGCGAACCCCGCCTTGTTCATCTCTGTCATCACGTCCGCGAAATCCTGCTCGAGGAAATGCGGCAGCATGTAGCGGTCGTGCAGTTCGGTGCCCCAGCGCGCCAGTCGCGGCGGATCGTAGGGCTCGCGCCAGAACCTCGCCACCATCGCGCGCAGCAACAGTTGCTGCGTGAGACTCATGCGTTCATGCGGCGGCATCTCGAAGGCGCGCAGTTCGAGCAATCCCAGTCGCCCGGTGGGGCCGTCGGGCGAATACATCTTGTCGATGGAGAATTCCGCGCGATGCGTGTTGCCGCTGGAATCGATCAGCAGGTTGCGGAACAGTCGATCCACCAGCCAGGGCGGGCAGGGTTCTCCCGGCGGCGGCACCTGCTGGAACGCGATCTCCAGTTCATACAATGAATCGTTGCGCGCCTCATCGACACGTGGCGACTGCGAGGTGGGTCCGATGAACAATCCGGCGAATACATAAGACAAGGAAGGATGGTTGTGCCAATAGGCCAGCAGGCTGCGCAGCAGATCCGGCCGGCGCAGGAACGGCGAATCCGCGGGCGTTTCGCCGCCCAGCACGAAATGATTGCCGCCGCCAGTGCCGGTGTGCCGCCCGTCGAGCATGAACTTCTCGGTGGTCAGCCTGGTTTGCCGGGCCTGCTCATATAAATGAGTGGTGCGACCGACCAGTTCATCCCAGCTGGAGGACGGATGGATATTGACCTCGATGACACCCGGATCTGGCGTGATGCGGAAGGAGTTAAGGCGCGCGTCACGCGGCGGCTCGTAGCCCTCGACGACCACCGGCTGTTGCCGCGATTCGGCCGTGGCCTCGATCACCGCCACCAGTTCGAGGTAGTCCTCGAGCGTGTCGGTGGGCGGCATGAACACATGCAGCAGTCCGCCACGAATCTCCACGCACAAGGCCGTCCTGATGATGTGGGCTGCGGATTTACCCGGCAGCGGCGCTTTCGCGGCAACGCCTTTGGGAGCCGCTTTGGCGTCCTTGCGCGTGCCGCGCTGCAGATTGCGTAACTCGGCATGGCGCGGCAGCGCGCGCGCCGGCTGCATGGGGTCAGGCTCGTGCGTGTAGGGATAATCTTCCTTTGAGACCCAGGGCAGGGACTGCAGCGGCAGGCGCAGGCCCAGTGGCGAATCCCCGGGCACCAGGTAGCAGCGCTGCGTGCGCAGGAACCACGAACTGGTCTGCCACGCCGAGCCGGCCAGCTCGCGCCGAACCGGCAGCACGTAGCCGACTATTTCGTCGAGCCCCTGCCCGAACAGGCGCCCCAGACGCGCGCGCTCGATCTTGTCGTCGAGCCGCGAATCCTTGCTCTCGACATTGATGGGCAGCTGTTGTTCGCGCCGCTGGTAATAGTGCTCATCCTCGTAGGCCGGGAACACATCGTCACGAGCAAGACCCAATTGCTGCGCAACTGCTTCCAGAAATGCGCCCGCGTCTGCTGCCGACACTGCACGCGGCGTGCGCTCATCATCGAGCAGTTTGGGATCGCGCCACATCGGCTCGCCATCGCGGCGCCAGAAGCAGGTCAGTGACCATCGAGGCAACGGCTCGCCCGGATACCACTTGCCCTGGCCGAAATGCGCCAGACCCTGCGGCGCGTACTGGTTCTTGAGCCTGTCGTAGAGATCGATGGCCAGGCGCCGCTTGTCCGGTCCCATGGCCGCAACGTTCCACTCGGCACCATCGGGGTCGTCAATTGAAACGAACGTGGGTTCACCGCCCATGGTGAGCCGCACATCATCCATCTTGAGCTTTGCATCAATGGCGTGGCCCAGGCTTTCGATGTCGCGCCATTGTTCTTCGGTGTAGGGCTTGGTGACCCGCGGCGACTCGAAGATGCGCTCGATCTTCATCTCATGATGAAACTCGACCTCGCTCTTGCCGACCATGCCTTCTATGGGTGCAGCCGAACCTGGTTCAGGCGTGCACGCCAGCGGAATGTGGCCCTCGCCGGCCAGCAATCCTGAAGTTGGGTCCAGTCCAATCCACCCGCCGCCGGGCAGATAGACCTCGCACCAGGCATGCAGGTCGGTGAAGTCGGCCTTGGGTCCCGAAGGGCCATCGAGCGATTTCATGTCGGGCGTCAGCTGGATCAAATAGCCCGAGACGAAGCGCGCGGCCAACCCCAGGTGGCGCAGCAGCTGCACCAGCAGCCATGCCGAGTCGCGACAGGAGCCCGAGCCATTGCACAGAGTTACTTCTGGCGTTTGTACACCTGGCTCCATGCGGATCAGGTAGGCCACGTTCCTGGCCAGCATCATGTTGAGCTCAACCAGGAAGTCGATGGTGCGCTTGGGCTCGCGGGGCACCTGGGCCAGGTAAGCCGCGAATAGCGGTTCCATTTCAAGCTTGATCAGGTACGGGGCCAGTTCGCTCTGCAACAGCGCGTCGTACACAAAGGGAAACGTCTCGGCCGCCGGCTCGAGGAAGAAATCAAAGGGATTGAACACCGACATCTCGGCGACCAACCCGACCTCGAAACGCAATTCACGGGTGGGCTCTGGAAACACTACGCGCGCCTGGTAGTTGGCCTGCGGATCCTGCTGCCAGTTGATGAAGTGCTGCGCAGGTTCGATCTTGAGTGAGTAAGAAAGAATGCGCGTCCGGCAATGCGGGGCAGGTCGCAACCTGACGGTCTGCGGCCCCACTTCCACGAGCCTGTCGTATCGGTAATGGGTAACGTGGGTAAGCGCGACATGGATGGACATCCTCGCAGTATAGACTCGGTACGCCGCGCGCCGAACGCACCAAATCGTCGCAGCAATGGGCTGCTCGGCACCATTGCGAGGCAGCGCCCCAGCGCTTTTTGCTCCGGTTTGGACCCGGCCATTGCACTCTGGTAATTTGGCTTCGGAACCTCCCAACAAATGAAAACAAACTGGTCTACGTACCCCACTGCCGGGCTGCACGATGAACTCGTGGGTCCAGGCGGCGGCGCGCGCTCCGCAGCGCGGGCCCTGCTGGGCTATCTGACCGAGCTGGGCGGTTCCGAAATCGCAGTGCGCCAGCAGGCCGCCGAGATGGCGATTCGCGCCATGGGCATAACCTTCACGGTGTATCACGAGCAGGACGGCTCCATAGATCGGGCCTGGCCGCTGGACATCATCCCGCGCACCATCTCGCGCAAGGAGTGGCAGCGAATCGAGAAAGGTCTGATCCAGCGCGCGGCTGCGCTCAACCTGTTCATCGATGACATCTACCACAAGCAGAAATTCATCCGCGACGGGCGCATGCCCGCCGAGATCATCCACACCTCCAAGAACTTCCGGCCCAGTTGCCAGGGAGTCAGTCCGCCGCTGGGTGTGTGGGCGCACATTTGCGGATCCGACCTGATCCGCGACAAGGACGGCACGGTTTACGTGCTGGAAGACAACCTGCGCGTGCCTTCAGGTGTGTCTTACATGCTCGAGAACCGGCAGGTGATCAAGCGCGTATTTCCGGAGCTGTTCGAGAATTCCACCATCCTGCCGGTGGATGACTACCCCTCGCAGCTTTACGACACGCTGGCCGCGCTGTCGCCACGCAAGGGCGAAGTGCCCGAAGTGGTGGTGCTGACGCCGGGCATCTACAACTCGGCCTACTTTGAACATTCCTATCTGGCGCGGCAGATGGGCTGCGAACTGGTCGAAGGTCGCGACCTGGCCGTCGACAGCAACGACTGCGTGTTCATGCAGACCGTTGATGGCTGGTCGCGCGTGGATGTCATCTATCGGCGCATCGACGACGACTTTCTTGATCCTGAAGCGTTCCGCGACGATTCGACGCTGGGTGTGCCAGGCCTGCTGCGTGCCTGGAAGAAGGGCAACGTGGCATTGGCCAATGCGCCGGGCGCCGGTGTTGCCGACGACAAGCTGGTCTATACCTACGTTCCCGACATGATCAAGTACTACCTCGGCGAGGACGCCATCCTGGCCAACGTGCCTTCCTATCGCTGTGCCGAACCGGATCAGTTGTCACATGTGCTGGCGCATCTGCATGAGCTGGTGGTCAAGCCCGTGGATGGCTCGGGCGGCTATGGAATGCTGATGGGACCGTCTTCGACGAAAGCTGAACGCGCGCAGTTCACGAAAGCATTGAAGGCGGATCCACGCAGCTTCGTTGCGCAACCGGTCATCACGCTGTCGACGGTGCCCACGCTGGTGGGAGATGCCATCGAACCGCGCCACGTCGACCTGCGCCCTTTCATACTCAGTGGCCCGCAGACCAGCGTGACCACCGGCGGACTGACGCGCGTGGCATTGCGCAAGGGATCACTGGTGGTGAACTCCTCGCAGGGCGGCGGCAGTAAGGATACCTGGATCGTGGACACGGAGGCTTAAGGGTGCTGGCCCGTGTAGTGGAAAACGTCTACTGGCTGTCGCGCTACATGGAGCGCGCGGAAAACACCGCGCGCATCATCAACGTAAATGCGCATCTGTTGCTCGACCTGCCCAAGGGCATCGCTCCTGGCTGGCTGCCCCTGGTGGACATCAGCGGCAACCGCGCTGAATTCGATGCCAAAGGCACCCGCACCGAAGAGCGCGACGTGGTGCACTTCCTCGTGGCCGATCCGGAGAATCCCGGTTCACTGTTCTCGTCCCTGCACCTCGCGCGCGAGAACGCGCGCACGCTGCGCGAGATTTTGCCCAACGAAGCCTGGGAAATGCTCAATGAGTTCCACTCGGAGTTCGTGCGCGAGTTGCCAACGGGCCTGACCAAGCGCATGCGTTTCAGGTTCCTCAACGACGTGGTCGGCAACCTGCAGAAGATTTCCGGCGTGCTCGACGGCACCATGAGCCGCAACGCATCGCACACCTTCCTCAAGCTGGGGCGTAACCTCGAGCGCACCGACATGACCAGTCGCATAGTCGATGTGCGTTCCGCGCAGCTGCTGCCAGCCGAGACGCCGGAACTGCGACCCTTCGACACCGTGCAGTGGATGAGCGTGTTGAAGTCGCTTTCCGCTTATCAGATGTATCGCGGCGCGGTGCGTTCCCGGGTACGGCGTGCCGATGTGCTGGAGTTCCTGCTGCGCAACCGGCAGTTCCCGCGCGCCTGCATGTTCTGCCTCGACCAGGTAGAGCTGGACCTCAAGACGCTGCAGCGCGGCGAGCCGGTGGTCGACCGGCTGGATGCCGCGCGCCGCTACGTGGCGCGTGCCCCCCTTGAGGCACTAGACCAGTCGGGTCTGCACGACTTCATTGACAACCTGCAGCTGCACATCAGCGACGTGCACGATGTCATCGCGCGCACTTTCTTCCCCACACCCCATGTTTCAGGCGTACAGCGGCTGTCACAGCAGCAGGGCCAGACGCAGAAGCAGTCGCGCCTGGCGTTTTAACCGTTAAAATGGCCGCGCCCGGGCAACACATAAAATGGGGTTTGATATGAGCCGCAAAGACAGCGAGCAGCTTCCCTCGGCCGATCGCCGCACGTTTCTATCCGGCGCTGCCGTGGGTGCCGCAGCCCTAGGCGCCGCAGGCGTGCTGGGTTCCTCTGCCGCGCAGGCCGAGGTCAGGTTTCCAAAGGAACCAGGCAAGTTCGGCTCCGGCGGCACCGGCAGCACGCCGGCCAATGGCTTTGCGGTGCAGGTCAACCGCTCTGAAAACACACTTTACGACTGCGAGGTCGAAGGCAAGTTGCCCGAGGATCTCAACGGGGCCTTTTATCGCGTGGGTCCCGACGCCCAGTATCCAAAACCCGAAAGCCTCAACTACGACATTGGTTTCGACGGCGAAGGTCACGCCAGCATGTTCCGCATCCAGAACGGACATGTGGATTACCTCAGCCGCTGGGTCAAGAACGATCGCTGGAAGGCGCAGCACAAGGCACGCAAGTCGCTGTATGGCGTTTATCGAAACCCCTACACCGACGATCCCAGCGTAAAGGGCCTCTCTCGCGGCACGCAGAACACGCAGGTCTGGTATCACAACGGGCGCGTGCTGGCGATGAAAGAGGACACCATGCCGGCCGCGCTGGATCCGCACACACTCGAAACGCTGGACAGCAATTACCGTTTCGACGGCAAGGTTGAAGGACAGACCTTCACCGCGCATCCCAAGAACGACTCGCACACCGGTGACCTGCTGGCCTTCGGCTACGAGGCCAAGGGGCTGGGCAGCACCGACATCAATATTTACCAGATCTCGCCGCAGGGCAAAACCATCTGGCAGACCTGGGTCAAGGCGCCCTACTGCAGCGAGATCCACGACTACGCCATCACCGAGAAGCACATCGTGTTCCTGGTATATCCCCTTGCCTATCTGGGCGAGGAACGCATGAAGGCCGGTGGCCTGCACTGGGGTTGGGACTCCACCAAGGACACTTACCTGGGTGTGCTGCGCCGTGGCGGCGACGGCAAGGACGTGCAGTGGCTCAAAGGTCCGACCACCATGTGTACACATGTGATGGGCTGCTGGACCGATGGCGACATGGTGTACGTGGACATGGACGGCGGCGATGCCAACCAGTTTCCGATGTTCACCAACCTGCATGAGCCTTTCGATCCGGCGAAGGCCGCGGGTCATGTGCGCCGTTTCTCGGTGGATACCTCCAAGAAAACGGTTCGCCCTTTCGACATGAAGGTCATGTATCCGCAGTACGGCGGTGGACTGGCACGCCAGGACGATCGCTATCACACCGTGCCCTATCGTTACGGCTTTCTCATCGGTGGTGGTCCTGGTGGTGGTGGCTGGCTGCGATTCGATCACCAGACAGGCAAGGTCGACGTGTTCAATCCCGGTCCGGATGCCTCGGTCTCCGAGATGTGCTTCGTGCCGCGGCGCAAGGGGGCGCCCGAGGGCGATGGTTATCTGGTGGGTCTGTGCGCGCGCGCCAAGGAAGCAGGTCGCTCGGATCTGCTGGTGGTGGACGCGCAGCACATGAGCGAGGGCGCCATCGCCACCATCAAGCTGCCGTATCGCGCGGCGCCGCAGGTGCATGGCTTCTGGGTGCCAGGAGACCAACTGCCCGCCACGGGCTGATGCAAGGAGTACAACATGGGTAACTACGTAGATGGATTTGTTGTGCCGGTTCCCAAAGCCAAGCGCGCCCAGTACGTGCGCATGGCCAGGCTGGGCCGCAAGGTGTGGCTGGATCACGGAGCGCTTGAATACCGTGAGTGCGTGGCCGACGATGTGCAGCCGGGCAAGGTCACTTCTTTTCCCCAGAGCGTGAAGCTCAAGAAGGACGAAGAAGTCTGGTTTTCCTGGATCGTCTACAAGTCGCGCCGCCATCGTGATGCGGTGATGAAGAAGGCCATGTCCGATCCGCGCATGGCCGCCTTTGGCCCGAAGAACATGCCGTTTGATGGCAAACGCATGTTCTGGGGTGGTTTCGCAATCAAGGTCTCCAGCTGACTCGCGTTTAGCGCGCCTCTCACCAGGGCGCCGGCTTGTAGTCCTTGAGAAACTGTCCCCAGAGATGGGTGCCGCTGTTGAGCCCGTCGAAGATGGGATCCACGATGCGCGCGGCCCCGTCGATGATGTCGAGCGGCGGCGCGAAACCCTGTTCCACTTTTCTGGCCGCGTGCACAGCAGGGTCCTCATCCGTCACCCACCCGGTGTCGACGGCATTCATGTGGATGCCATCGCGCACGTAATCCGGCGCACTGGTGCGCGTCATCATATTGAGCGCCGCCTTGGCCATATTGGTGTGCGGATGCTTGTCGGTCTTGGTGGTGCGATAGAACTGCCCTTCCATGGCGCTGACATTGACGATGTGCAAGTCGCGGGCACCGCTGCGCATCATCAGGGACTTGAGGCGCGCGTTGAGTATGAAGGGCGCGATGGCATTGACCAGCTGCACCTCGATCAGTTCCGGCGTTTCGACCTCATGAAGGCGCAGTCGCCAGCTGTTGACTGAACGCAGGTCCACCTGCTGGCTGTCCTCGTCGAAGTGGTTGGCGGGAAACACCGCTTCGCCCTCAAGGTAGTCTTCGTCCAGGTAGCGGCGCTGCGACAGAGCTGCACTGTGTGTCAATCCTTCCCTGTGGCCGCCACTTGCGGCGGTGACACTGCGCCCCTGTGAAGCTGCAGGCGCGAGCAGCGCCTGGCATAGCGCATCGTGTTGCGCCAGCGTTGCGCGCGCCGCGGCAGGAACAGCCGTTGATCCGCGCGCTTCGCCATCAAGCAGGTGACGAAAGAATCCAGCCGGTCGACGCACGGTCTGGCAGGCGTTGTTGAGTATGAAATCCAGTCGCGGCAGAGTCTCGCCAAGCCAGCGCGCCAGGCGTTCGACGCTGGGCGAATGCCGCAGATCGATGCCGTGGATCTGCAGCCGCTCGCTGAACGAGGCGTAATCAGGCTCCTGCGCGTAACGACCCGCCGCATCGACTGGAAAGCGCGTTGTCACCACCACATGTGCGCCGGCCCGTAAGAGCTTCAACGCTGCCTGAAACCCGATTTTGACGCGGGCGCCCGTAACCAAGGCCACTCTGCCATCAAGACTCGCGGTTTGCTGCCGCTTGGCGTAGTTGAAATCACCGCAGGGCGTGCACATGGAATCATAGTAGCGGTGCACGTCGGTATAGGGCTGCTTGCAGACATAGCAGGCGCGGGCCGCGCTCAGTGCGGGCGCCTCTATTTCCGTTTCCGGCGGCGGCAACCACAGCGGCGCATAGGTTTCACGGAGCCGCTGGATGCGCAGTCCGGCGCGCTCCAGTGCTTGTCGATCCTGCTTTTGCGCTGACGCCCGCTCGTCGCGGCGAAAGGCTCGCGCCAGCTGGCGCGTTTCCCGTTGATCAGGTTTGGCAACCAGGCCGGCCAGCGTCAGCAGCTCGCGACGCTGCTGCTGCGTAAGCTGCGTCAGTAATCCGCGATCTTCCTGGATGGCCTTCAATACGCGCAGGCAGGCGCGCAGTTCTTCATCGGTCAACTAGACATCCAGGTTCGATACAGCCAATGCATTCTTCTCGATGAATTCGCGCCGTGGTTCGACCTGGTCGCCCATCAGCGTGTTGAAGATGTCATCGGCCGCGATCGCATCTTCAATGCGCACCTGCAGCAGACGGCGCGATGCCGGATTGATGGTGGTGTCCCACAGCTGTTCCGGGTTCATCTCGCCCAGCCCTTTGTAGCGCTGCATGGTCTGGCCCTTGCGCGCCTGATCAAACAGCCAGGTGATGGCTTCCTTGAACGAACCCACCTCGCGACGCTGGTTGCCATTGGTGACATAGGCGCCCTCGCCGATCATGCCCAACAGCGTCTGGCCCAGCTCTGCAATGCGTCGATATTCCGCCGACACAAAGAACTCGCGTGGCAGCGATTTCTCGAACACGCTGCCGTGCTCACTGCGGCGCACCAGCAGCCGCGCGCGACGCGTCGCGGTGCCATCGGAGGCAGCGTCGCCGGCCACCTGCACCACTTCGATCTGGTATTTGCGGCCCGCATCGCCGGGCGCATTGAGCGCGCCTTCCAGTGTATGCGCCCAGGTTGCCAGTCGCTCGGGTTGTTCGAAGGCTTCTGCCGGCAGCACCGGCACGTAGGTCAGTTGCTCCAGCAGGCGCGCGTCATAGCGACGACTCCAGCGCTTGATGATGGCCTGCACTTCCATGTACTGGCGCGACAGCATTTCAAGGCCCGCGCCCTGCAGCGGCGGCGCACCCTCGTTTACGAACAGCGCCGACTCGTCGATGGCACTGTTGAGCAGCAGCTGGTTGAGCTCGTTGTCGTCCTTGACGTAGATTTCCTGCTTGCCGCGTTTCACTTTATAAAGCGGCGGCTGCGCGATGTAGATGTGTCCGCGCTCGATGAGCAGCGGAATCTGCCGGAAAAAGAAGGTCAAAAGCAGCGTCCGGATATGCGAACCGTCGATGTCCGCATCGGTCATGAGGATGATGCGGTGATAGCGCAGCTTGTCGATGTTGAACTCGTCGCGCCCGATGCCGCAGCCAAGTGCGGTAATCAACGTGCCCACCTCGGCCGAGGAAATCATCTTCTCGAAGCGCGCGCGCTCCACATTGAGAATCTTGCCCTTGAGCGGCAGAATGGCCTGCGTACGCCTGTCCCTGCCCTGCTTGGCAGAGCCACCGGCGGAGTCGCCCTCGACGATGAATATTTCCGACAGCGCCGGGTCTTTCTCCTGGCAGTCCGCCAGTTTTCCTGGCAACCCTGCGATATCCAATGCGCCCTTGCGGCGTGTCAGTTCGCGCGCCTTGCGCGCCGCTTCACGGGCGCGGGCTGCGTCAAGGATCTTGCCGACGATGCCCTTGGCTTCCTGCGGATGTTCGAGCAGGAACTCCGAGAGCTTTTCCGCGACCTTGTTCTCGACGACGCCTTTCACTTCAGACGAAACGAGTTTGTCCTTGGTCTGCGAGGAAAACTTCGGGTCCGGCAGCTTCACTGAAAGTATGGCTGTGAGACCTTCACGAGCGTCATCGCCGGTGGTCTGCAGCTTTTCCTTCTTGGCTTCCTTTTCGATGTAGTCGTTGAGCGTACGCGTCAACGCCGCGCGAAAACCCGACAGGTGCGTGCCGCCATCTTTCTGCGGAATGTTGTTGGTGTAGCAGAACATGTTCTCCTGGTAGGAGTCGTTCCACTGCATGGCCACTTCCACCGTGGTGGCGCCTTCCTGTGCGGTAAACCAGAACACTGATTCGTGGATGGGAGTCCTGGCGCGGTTGAGGTGCTTCACGAAAGCGCGCAGGCCGCCATCGTGCTGGAACACGTCGCGCTGATCTTCACGCTCATCATCGAGCTCGATGCGCACACCGGAATTGAGGAAGGAAAGCTCGCGCAGTCGCTTGGCCAGCGTCTCGTAACTGAATGCGATGTTGGTGAAAATGGTGCTCGACGGCCGGAAACGAATGGTCGTGCCCCGTTCGGTGGTCACGCCCGTGGCTTCGAGTGGCGCTTGCGGATCACCCAGGCGGTATTGCTGCGTGTAGGTCTTGCCATCGCGGTGCACGGTAAGGTCCAGTACCTCGGAAAGCGCATTGACGACCGACACGCCAACGCCATGCAGGCCTCCGGAGACCTTGTAAGAGCTGTCATCGAACTTACCGCCGGCATGCAGCACGGTCATGATGACCTCGGCTGCAGAAACCCCTTCTTCGGGGTGGATATCGACCGGAATGCCGCGCCCGTTGTCGCGCACCGTAACCGACTCGTCGGCGTGAATGACCACCTGTACGCGGGTGCAATGACCCGCCAGCGCCTCGTCTATGGCGTTGTCGACGACCTCGAAAACCATGTGATGCAGGCCGCTGCCGTCATCCGTGTCGCCGATGTACATGCCGGGCCGCTTGCGCACCGCGTCAAGACCACGTAAGACTTTGATTTTACTGGAATCATAGACTTGATCGTCAGCCATCAGCAAACCTCGTGTTACTCCTTATTAGTATACCCCCTGAACGCTGCCCTGTTCCACGTGAAACACTCGTTCTGGCTGGCCGAAAATCCGCTGATCCGGGCTCAGCGAAGTAATCAACAACTGGCAGTTCAGTTCGGTCACCAGCTCCACCAGCGCGGCCAGTCGGTGGGCGTCCAGCTCGGCAGCCGGGTCATCCAGCAGCAAAGTGGGTGGAGTTACCTGCTGGTCGCGAAGTCGCTGGAGCAGGGCCAACACCATGGCGGCAGCCACAAGTTTCTGCTGACCACGCGACAGACTTTCGCGGGCCGGCTTGCCGGCCAGGCGCAGCTGCACATCTGCCCGTTGCGGTCCGCCCTGGGTGGAACCCCGCTCCCGGTCGCGCGCCCAGCCTTCGGCCAAGACGTCTGCCAGATCTCTCTCCACCGACCACCCGCGGTAATAGCTCAGATCCAGCTCCAAGCCGGACAGCCGATAGATCGCGGCCTGCCAGTAGGGTCTCAATCCTTCAAACCATTGGCCGCGCAGAGCAGCCACCCGCTCCCCATGGGTAATCAGATCTGCTTCCCAGGGCCGGGGATCCTGATCCTGGCGCAGCGCCGCGTTGCGCTGGCGTAGCGCTCGACTAAATCGGGTCCAATGCTCCAGGAAAGCTGGTTCCACGTGGAACACTCCCCAGTCCAGCCAGCGTCGGCGCTCCGCGGGCGCGCCCTCCACCAACCGGTGTACCTCCGGATCGATGACCTCGACGAAAAAAGCCGCGGGCAGCTCGGCAAGGCTTTGCACGTCGCGGCCGTCGAGGCGAGCCGTATAAGCCTCGTCCCGACGGTATTCAAACCCGATCTTGTGGGCCGGGCTTTGCGTCTGCGCAAACAGGGTCAGGTGATCGGTGTGCCTGGCAATGAGGCTGTCGGTGTGCCGGGTGCGGAATGATCGACCCCGGCCGACCAGAAAGGCAGCCTCCAGCAGGGAGGTCTTACCGGAACCGTTGGCGCCATAAATCAGGTTGAGATGCGGCCCCAGGGCCAGCTCCGCCTCCCTGAGACAGCGCAGCTGACTGATCTTGAGCTGGGCCAGACTCACGGGCGACTGGCGGAACGGCGCGGTACTGGCGCGCTCACAGGCGCATTGGCATTACGACGTAGCGTGCATTGGTGGTACCCGGCGAGCGGATCAGGCAGCTGCTGTTGGCGTCTGTCAGACCGATTTCCACCGTTTCGGTGTCTATAGCGGCGAGCGCGTCCAGCAGGTAAGTCACGTTGAAGCCGATCTCCAGGTCGCCGCCCTTGTAGTCAATTTCGACCTCGTCCTGGGCTTCTTCCTGCTCGGGATTGTGCGCCTGGAGCTTCAAGGCGTTAGGCGCGAGGCTGACACGGACACCGCGATATTTCTCATTGGACAGGATGGCGGTGCGCTGCAGGGCGGCCCGCAGCTGGTCGCGGTCCGCCACGATGGTTTTGCCGGGGCTGGCCGGTATCACGCGCCCATATTCAGGGAATTTGCCGTCAATTAGCTTCGAAGTGAAGCGAATGTCGCCGATCTCGAGGCGAATGTGGTTGGATCCGATAGTGATTTCTACTTCACCTTCATTGCCAAGAATGCGCTGCAACTCCAGGACGCCCTTACGCGGAACGATCACCTGCTGTGCCTGGATGGATTTGCCTGCGTTGGTGAGGTCCGTCTCAGCAATTGCCAGACGATGACCGTCAGTCGCCACCGTTCGCACTATTTTCCCGTCCGTTTCGAGCAAAGTTCCGTTGAGGTAGTAGCGTACATCCTGCTGCGCCATGGAAAAATGCGTCTTGGCCAGCAAACGGCTGAGCTCGGCCTGCGAGAGTCTGAGGGTTTGCTGTGCGCTCACCGACTCCACCACCGGAAATTCCGCGCCGGGCAGACTGGTCAGCACGAAGCGGCTGCGACCGGCACTGAGTTTGACCTTGTCGCCATCGATGGTAACCGTGACCGTCGCCTTGTCCGGCATGGCGCGCGCAATCTCGAGCAGCTTGCGTCCAGGCACGGTGATCTCGCCGGGCTGCTGGACACTCACGTCTCCGGATGCAACCAGTTCCACTTCGAGATCCGTTCCGGTGATCGCCAATCTCGTGCCTTTCACGGCAAGCAGCACGTTGGCCAGTATCGGCATCGTCTGCTTGCGTTCGACCACGCCGATGACGGCCTGCAAGGGTCCGAGTATCTGTTCGCGCGTGGCGGTGAATTTCATGTCATTGGCCTTAAGGGTATTTAAAACTATAGCTACTGTTATAGAGCCTGTGGGTAGTGAGGATAAATCAGTCCGGGCATAAAGGTCATGGAGTTACACACGGCTTTTGCACGCATGAATGGTGGTATGGCCTGCCTGCAACCTGTGCATACCATGTGCACGCATTCATCCACATTTTCCCCCACAACTGACTCACAGGGTTGCCCACAGAGTTGTACCGCGGTCGTCATCCGGTCAAAGTTCGCAGCAGGTTTGAGTAATCCTCACGCATGCGTGAATCACTTTCACGAAGCTCACGCACCCGCTTGCAGGCATGGATCACGGTGGTGTGATCACGCCCACCAAACGCGGCGCCGATCTCCGGAAGACTGTGCGACGTCAGTTCTTTTGCCAGCGCCATTGCCACCTGGCGCGGCCGCGCAATCGAGCGACTGCGGCGCTCCGATGTCAGATCCGATACACGCAGTTTGTAATAGTCGGCCACCGTTTTCTGGATGTTCTCGATGGTCACCAGCCGTGCCTGCAGGTTGAGCAGGTCCTTGAGCGCTTCCTTCGCAAAATCCAGCGTTATCGGCTCACCGGTGAAGCGCGAATTGGCCATGATCCGGCGCAGTGCGCCTTCCAGTTCGCGCACGTTGGTGCGGATGCGCTTGGCAACGAAAAACGCCACTTCCTCGGGCAAAGCCACGCCACCGGCCTGCGCCTTGCTGATCAAGATAGCCACGCAGGTTTCAAGTTCCGGTGGTTCGATGCCCACGGTCAGTCCCCAACCGAAGCGCGATTTGAGGCGCTCTTCGAGTCCGGCAATCTCGCGCGGATAGCGATCACAGGTCAGCACGATCTGGTTCTGGCTTTCGAATAGCGCGTTGAACGTGTGAAAGAATTCTTCCTGCGACCGGTCCTTGTTGGTGAAGAACTGGATGTCGTCGATGAGCAATGCCGACAGCGAGCGATAGGAGTTCTTGAACTCGTTCATGGTGTTGTGCTGCAACGCCTTGACCATGTCGCCGACAAAGCGTTCAGAGTGCACATAGGCCACGCGCGCATCCGGGTCGCGCGCCTTGATCACGTGGCCAATAGCCTGCATCAGGTGCGTCTTGCCCAGCCCCGTGCCGCCGTAGATGAACAGCGGGTTGTAGGCCTTGCCGGGGTTCTCGGCCACCTGCATGGCAGCGGCCTTGGCAAAGTGATTGCTCTTGCCCTCGACGAACAGATCAAAGGTTGCATCCGGGTTGAGGCGACTGGCCAGCATGACGGCCGGAGGATTGGGACGTCGTGCACCATTGCGCGAAGGTTCAGCGGCAGCAGGTGCGGCCGGCGCGGCAACGGGCCTCGAACCCACCTCGACCAGCACCTGGATGTCCGGCCCCACGCGCTCGCGCAGCAGCGTGCGTATCCTCTCGATGGCGTTGGCCTGCACCCAGTCCACGGCGAACCGGTTGGGCGCCATCAGGCGCAGCGAGCCGGCGTCCTCGATGGCCTGCAGCGGACGCAGCCACATGGCCACGTGCTGCTCGGGAAAATCGTGCTCAAGCAGGGCCAGGATCTCGGCCCATAAAGTGGATTGTTCTTGTTGTGCACTCATGGGGGCTGGCGAGTCTACTCGCTTCCGGCAGTTGACTTGAAGGCCCCCGCTAAGTACCCTGCGCGGCCCGCATTTCCGTCGCAAACTGAACCGCCATGGCCACAAAACGCACTTACCAGCCCAGCAAGATCAAGCGCGTTCGCACGCACGGTTTCCGTGCACGCATGGCCACGGCCGATGGCCGCAAAGTGCTCGCCCGGCGCCGCGCCAAGGGCCGCAAGCGCCTGATCCCTTAAGCGGGTTTGCCGCGCCCAATGACCGGCGCGCTCCCTTCTTCGCGACAGGGTTTCAACCCCCGCCAGCGCCTGCTCAAGGCAGCCGACTTTGATCGGGTTTATGCACTGCGCATGCGCGTTTCCGACAGCTTCTTTTCGATCAATGCCGCGCCCAATCAACTCGGGTTTGCGCGCCTGGGTTTGTCCATCGGGGCCAAGGCCGTGGGCAACTCCGTGGCGCGCAATCGAGTGAAGCGCCAGGTACGCGAATCCTTCCGCCAGGCCGCCACGCAGATGCCCTCCATCGACCTTGTGGTTGGCGGTCGCCCGGGAGTCAGAACCGCGCATAATGCGCGCCTTCGCGAGAGCCTAACCGCCCTGTGGACCGAGATCGGAAAACGATGCGTCGTATCTTGATTGGACTAATACGCGGCTACCAAGTGGTGATTAGTCCACATTTGGGACAATGCTGCCGTTTCCACCCCACCTGCTCTTGTTATGCCGCCGAGGCCATCAAGCGACACGGACCCCTCAAAGGCATATCGCTTTCGGCCTGGCGCCTGCTGCGCTGCAACCCCTACAACCAAGGCGGGATTGATCCCGTACCATGAAAAACATCCGCATCTTTTTGTGGGTCGGCCTGGCGCTGATCCTGTTTGTGAACTTCCAGACCTGGCAGATGGATTACGCGGCAAAGGACGCCGCGGCCAAAGCCGCCACCCAGAAGGCAACCGACGTGGCGCAGGCGGCCAATCCCCTGGCCGATGCGGTGCCTAAAGCCCTGCCGCAAAACGGGTCATCTCCGGCCTCGACCACCGCGGCTTCTGCCACCGCCACCAGCGTTCCGATAGTCACCGCTGCGGGTGGTTCCTTGCCCACCCCCGCGGTCGCCACTGCCGGCGCCACGGCGCCGGTGATCAATGTGCGTACCGACGTGCTCGACGTGGATATCAGCCTGCGCGGTGGTGAGCTGCAGCGCGCCGACCTGCTGGATTATCCGGTGCAGAAGGGCCTGCCGGAAAAGGTCCGCCTGCTGCGCAACAACGGGCCCGGCGACCAATACCTCTTGCAGTCTGGTTTGGCCGGAGCAGCAACAGCCGGCGCCGGCGAATATCCCAACCACCTGGCGACATTCCAGAGTGACTTCACTTCCTTTGTCCTGCAGCCAGGCGAGAGCGAATTAAAGGTGCCGCTGAAGTGGACTTCCGCCGAGGGCGTCGAAGTGACCAAGACGCTGGTGTTCCATCGCGGCGGCTATCGGGTGGATGTGGAATACGCCATCACCAACGGCAGTCCCGCGCCGTGGACGGTGGCGCCCTACGAGCAGATCCTGCACGACCGACCGCCGGTCAAGCGTTCGTATTTCAACGTCAGCAGCTATGCCTTCGTGGGACCGGCGTTCTATGACGGTACCAAGTACCAGAAGCTCAAGGTAACGGACAAGGAAGACTCGACCCTGTCGCGGGACCTGACGGGGGGATGGATCGCCGCCCTGCAGCACCATTTCGTAACCGCCATTGCGCCGCCCATAGGGGAGCAGAACCACTACACGCTGCGCGTTCACGGCAACGAATTCCTGGAGACCGTGGTCGGTCCCAGCCACACCGTTGCCGCGGGCCAATCCGCCAATCTCAAGGAGACGGTGTTCGTCGGTCCCAAGCTGCAGCAGCAGCTCGAGGCCATCCACCCCGAACTGTCGCGCGCTGCGGATTACGGCAAGCTGACCTTCCTTGCCAAGCCGCTGTTCTGGCTGCTCGAGCAGGCCCACAAGATCTTTGGCAACTGGGGATGGTCCATCATCGCGGTGACCTTCCTGCTGAAGCTGGCGTTCTATCCTTTGTCCGAAGCCAGCGGCAAGTCCATGGCCAAGATGAAACTGGTGGCGCCGCGGCTCAAGCAGATACAGGAAACCTACAAGGATGATCGCGAGAAGCTGGGTCGCGCCACCATGGAGTTGTACAAGAAGGAAAAGGTCAACCCGGCTTCCAGTTGCCTGCCCATGCTGATCCAGTTGCCGGTATTCCTGGCGTTCTACTGGGTGTTGATGGAAAGCGTGGAGATGCGCCAGGCGCCGTTCATCGGCTGGATACAGGATCTCTCCTCACGCGATCCGTTTTTCATCCTGCCGCTGATCATGGCCGGTGCCATGTTCCTGCAGTTCAAGTTGAACCCGACGCCGGCGGATCCGGTGCAAGCCAAGATGTTCATGATCATGCCGCTGGTGATGTCTGCCACCTTCACGATGTTTCCCGCCGGCCTGGTGTTGTATTACGTGGTCAACACCTGCCTCACCATCGCGCAGCAATGGAACGTCAACCGGCGCATAGAAGCGGCAGCAAGACCTCGCGATTAGCGAGGCTGCGCCACCATGACTGGCGACACCATCGCGGCAGCGGCCACGCCTGCAGGCCGCGGCGGCGTGGCGATTGTCCGGATTTCCGGAACGAACGTGCCAGACATTGGACGCGCCTTGCTGGGTGCGCTGCCCGCACCGCGCTACGCCACCTTTGCGCGCTGGACTGATGCATCGGGCGACGCGCTGGACACAGGCCTCGCCCTTTATTTTCCCGCACCGCATTCATTCACCGGCGAGGACGTGCTGGAGCTGCATGGCCACGGCGGCACCGTCATCGTCGAAGCGCTGCTCGAACACCTGGCGCAACTGGGCGCGCGGCGTGCGCTGCCGGGCGAGTTCAGCCAGCGCGCCTATCTCAATGACAAGCTGGATCTGGCGCAGGCCGAAGCCATTGCGGATCTGATCGACGCGGGTTCGCGCGCAGCGGCGCGCGCGGCACTGCGTTCATTGCAGGGGGAGTTCTCTGCGAAAGTGTCCGCGCTGCGCGAGGCCCTGATCACATTGCGTGTGCAGGTAGAGGCAGGCATCGATTTTCCGGAAGAGCACCTGGATCTGGCTGCTCACACCGCGTTGCGGACGCGCGCTGATCTGTTGCGCGCCGATCTGCAGCAGCTGTTGACGGCCGCAGCTCAGGGCAGGGTGCTGGCTCAAGGGCTCACTGTTGTCATTGCCGGGCGACCCAATGCTGGCAAGAGCACATTGCTTAACCGCCTTGCGGGATTCGATGCCGCCATCGTCACACCCATCGCCGGCACCACACGCGACCTGTTGCGCGAGCAGGTCACCATACGCGGTATTCCATTTGAACTCATCGACACTGCCGGCCTGCGCGCGGTGACCGGCGACGCGATTGAAGAAGAGGGCATGCGACGTGCGCGCGATGCCATCACTCGCGCCGATCACGTGTTGTTTGTCGTCGATGCTGTCGATGATCCCCGGGCTTCAAGCCTCGAAGCGGAACGCGAGTCGCTGCCTGCTGATGTGCCGGTGACAGTGGTCATGAATAAGGTCGACCTCATTGCCAGCAAGGGAAAAGCGGTCAATCAAGGCACGGCAAACGCCGTTGGTCAGGTCACGAACCAGCTTGCCGTGTCCGCGGCCACCGGCACCGGGCTTGAACAGCTGCGCGCGCATCTGGCGGGCCTCGCAGGACCAGCAGAAGCAGTGGGTGGCGCCTTTTCCGCGCGTGCCCGGCACGTCGAGGCGTTGCGCCGCGCCAGCGCTTATCTGGATCAGGCGCGGGCGCATCTGGTCCGCCCGGATCCGGAACTTGCCGCCGAGGAACTGCGCTCGGCACAGCAGTCGCTCGGCGAAGTCGTGGGTGACCTGACCAGCGACGATTTGCTAGGCGAGATTTTCAGCAGGTTCTGCATCGGCAAATAGCCGTTCTTGTTGTAGTCTTCGCAAAGGCTTGGGAGAAAAACAAGAATGTCTACGGAACCAGGTGTTCTCAGCGCCGTTGCGCCCACCCGTGTGAAAGCCGCGGTTCGCAGTCGCTTCTATATGGGCATGACGCTGGTGATGGCCGCCATCGTGCTTACCGGCTTCATGCCCACCCTGTTCGGTCGCGCATTCTTCCCGCTGCCGAAGATGCAGGGATACTTCTACCTCCATGGGATGGTGCTTTCCGCCTGGTTTGCGCTGCTCGTGACCCAAGCTGCGCTGGCTGGCAATGGCCGCCTCGAAGTGCACCGAAAGATCGGTTGGGCGGCCTTGGCTTTCGCAGTGCTCATTCCTGTCATGGGAATGGGTGTGCAGCTTGCGATGCCCGGGCGGATCCGTGCAGCGGGTGCCGACCTGACTCCATTCATCGATCTGATCCAGAATATTTTCTGGCTCAACGCTTTCTCATCCCTGCAGTTTGTCGGCTTCATCGGCGCGGCAATCCTGCTACGCAAGCGCAGCGAGTCGCACAAACGGTTGATGCTGTTTGGCAGCATCGCGATTATCCTTCCCGCCGCGGCGCGCTTCGCGCGCTGGCCGGTATTCGGCAATACCTTGACTGACCTCAGTCAGCCTTCGAGCACGGGCAGTGACGTGATCTTCGCCCTCGGCGGCATGGCGCTGCTCGTCGGTGCGATTATCGTCAACGACCTTGTAGCGAAGCGGCGCCTGCATCGAGTAACCATTATCGGCGCCGTGATCTTCTTCGTCATGACACTCCTTGTGCCACTTATCGCCAATAGTGAGGGAGGCAAGGCCATCGTTTGGGCGTTGTCCGGAGGGAAGTAACGCATCTGGTGTACTTCATAACCGCTTTATAACCGCGCCGGCGTTCGGTGGATCACTGCCAGTTGCTAACATGGGCGGATATGTCCATCACGCTCGACCAGGTAACAAAGCGATATCACGGGCAACCCGTCGTCAATGACGTGTCGCTGGAAGTGCCCGAGGGTGAGTTCTTCGTGCTGCTGGGCCCCAGTGGCAGCGGCAAGAGCACTTTGCTGCGTTCCATTGCCGGCTTGTCCGGTATCGATCACGGCCAGATCGCCCTGCATGGCCAGGATGTCACGCAGATGGGCGCGCGTGATCGCGGCGTGGGCTTCGTGTTCCAGAACTACGCTTTGTTCCGCCACATGACCGTGGGTGAAAACATCGAGTTCGCCCTGCGGGTCCGGCGCATGAAAACGGCAGAGCGCCGCGCACGCCGCGCGGAGCTACTGCGCCTGGTGGCGCTGGAAGGCATGGACGATCGCCTGCCGTCGCAGCTGTCCGGCGGCCAGCAACAGCGGGTGGCCGTGGCCCGCGCGCTGGCGCACAAACCGCAAGTGCTGCTGCTGGATGAACCGTTTGGCGCGCTCGATGCCAAGATCCGCGACGAACTGCGCAGCACCATTCGCGTGGTGCAGCGCGAACTGGGCGTCACCACGGTGCTGGTCACGCACGACCAGGAAGAAGCCTTTGCGCTTGCCGATCGCATCGGCGTGATGAACCTGGGGCGGCTGCTGGAAGTGGGGCAGCCACAGGAACTCTACGCGCGACCGGCCACGCGCTTTGTCGCCACGTTTCTGGGCGCTGCCAACCTGTTGCTGGCGCAGCAAGGGCCCGACGCCATTCGCTTTGGATCCACTCCCGTGGATGCGGCGGCACGCAATCCCGTGGCTCCGGGTCGCGAACACGAAGTGGTTACGGTAATGCGTCCTGAAGAAGTGGAGATCGCGGCAACGCGCGAAGCACTGGGTTCCAATTACATTGCGCGCGCCACGGTTGAAGAGCTGCTGTTTACCGGCGCCATGGAGCGCCTGCGCCTGCGTTTGTTCGATGACCCGGACGCCGCACGCCTGGTCGGCAGTGCCGACGCGACGCAGCGTATCGAGGCAACCCGTTCGCAGCCCGAACAGCGCGCCTTTCCCTTGCAGGTGGGCGACACGGTGGCGCTGGGTGCGCGGCGCCTGCATGTGCTGCCCACACCGCTGTCGAGCTTCGTGGCCTGTGCGGCGACGCAGGCTGAAGCGGATGCCATCGCTGCCAATCCCTTGCTCGACGCCCTGGCCACCAGGATGAAAACGCGGGTGGCCGTACACCTGCTGGACGAAGGCGTGCAACAACGGGCGCCGGCCGCAGGCGTTGCTGCCATCGCAAGTGGACCGGGCGCCGGTGCGCTGGCCGCGAGTCTGCTGCGTCGTGGCGCCCATGAAGTGCTGGTGTTGCCACCGGGCGCGGCGTTGCCGCGCCAGATCTGCATACAGTGGATGGGTGATGGGGTGCGTCATGCGACGCTGGCGGTAGCCGCCAGCCTGTTGCGGCATCTCCCCGCCGAAGCCATCTGCTATGCCGTGGCACCGGAAGCACGCCGCGACCAGCGGTCGGCCGCAATGCGCGCGTTGCTGGACGCACGTTCCGAGGCCAAGGCTGCACATGGACTTGAAGTGCGCACCGAGTTGCTCAGCGGCAGCGGTCCGGCCGCCCTGCTGGCGCAACTGTCCACGCTCGAGGCGCCCATGCTGGTGCTGGGCGTCACCCGCATCGAAGATATCTCCGGCGCTTTTGCCACGTTGGTCAACGGCGCCCCCGCTGTGCCCGTGCTTGTGGTGTATCGCGGTGCTGCATGAGAGGCCAGCGCGATCCCAGTGTGATCCCCGGATTCGGCATCACCCTGGGATTCACCACCTTCTTCCTCTGCGCCATCGTGCTGCTGCCACTGACAGCGCTGGTGATGCGCAGCGCCAGCATGGACTGGGCGCGCTTCGTTCATGTCATCACCGATCCGCGCGCACTGGCGTCCTATAGGCTCAGCTTTGGCGCCTCACTGGTGGCCGCGACCATCAACCTGGTGTTCGGTTTCATCATTGCGTGGACACTGGTGCGTTATCGCTTTCCCGGCCGTCGCTTCGTCGACGCTATCATCGATATGCCTTTTGCATTGCCAACGGCCGTGTCGGGCATTGCACTGGCTGCCGTGTTCGCAGGCAATGGTCTCATCGGCCAATACCTTGAGCCGCTGGGGATCAAAGTGGCCTACACGCCGCTGGGCATCACCGTGGCGCTGACGCTGATCGGTCTGCCGTTTGTGGTGCGCACGGTGCAACCGGCATTGCAGGAACTGCCCAGGGATGTGGAGGAGGCTGCGGAAATCCTCGGCGCCAGTCCGCGCTATGCGTTTATCCGCGTCATCCTGCCGGCCGTACTGCCCGCGCTACTGACCGGATTTACACTGGCCTTCGCACGCGGCGTGGGTGAATACGGTTCGGTGATCTTCATTGCCGGCAACATCCCGCTCAAGACCGAGATCACCCCGCAGCTGATCATCATCCGCCTCGAGGAGTACGACTACGCCGCCGCTGCCGCGCTGGGCTGCGTGATGCTGATCATTTCCTTTTTCATGCTGTTCATGATCAATCTGCTGCAGGTCTGGGGTCGACGCCGCCTGGTCGCCGGACGCAACTGATGGTCCGCGCGCTGCTCATCGGTATCACGCTGGCATTCCTGGGTGCGCTGCTGTTTGCACCGCTGGCTGTGGTGTTCACTTCGGCGCTCAATCATGGCTGGGGTGCTTATCTGGCCACTTTCTCCAACTCCGAAACCGGCGCGGCCATCCGGCTGACGCTATTGACCGCCCTCATTGTGGTGCCCCTCAACACGGTGTTCGGCATCTGCGCCGCCTGGTGCATCGGCAAGTTCGAATTCGCGGGCAAGAGTTTCCTGATCACCTTGATCGACCTGCCACTGGCGGTGTCGCCGGTGGTATCCGGCCTGATATATGTGCTGCTGTTCGGGTTGCAGGGCTGGTTCGGCGCGTGGCTGCAAGCACATGACATCAGCATCATCTTCGCGCTGCCAGGCATCGTGCTGGCGACCATGTTCGTTACCTTCCCCTACGTGGCGCGCGAGCTGATTCCCCTGATGCAGCAGCTGGGCAATGATGAGGAGGAGGCGGCCATCACCATGGGCGCCGGGGGCTGGTTCACGTTCTTCAATGTGACGCTGCCACGGATCCGCTGGGGACTGGTGTACGGCGTAATATTGTGCAACGCGCGCGCCATGGGTGAATTCGGCGCGGTTTCCGTAGTGTCAGGCCATATCCGCGGATTGACCAACACCATGCCGCTGCACATCGAAGGTCTCTACCAGGACTACAACTTCGTCGGCGCCTTCGCAGTGGCTTCGCTGCTGTCACTGTTGGCAGTGGCCACACTGTTGATCAAGTCGCTGGTGGAATGGCGCGCCGGGTATCGGCACCGATGAAACGCAATAGCCTGGGTTGGTGGCTGGCAGCGATCAATGTACTCATCGTGGTGCTGGTCGCCGCCGGCGTGTCCTGGTTTGCCATCGACCTGCTGGGGCGACTGGCCGATTCGCAGGAGCGCGCCCGCGTGCAACTGGCAGGTGCCGATGCCCGCGCCGAACTCACGCGCGCCAGTGAAGATGCGCTGACCTATGCGCGAGTGCTGGCCGAGCGTCCCACATTGCGCAGGCTGCTGATCGACCGGGATCTGACCGTGCTGCCGCTCTTCCTGCAGCGATTCTGCGCCACGGCAAACATGGACGCCTGCGCCGTTTTCGACGGTGACCAGTTGCTGGGGGCCGCGGGCACGGACGTTCCCTGGAACGAATTGACCGCTGCGATCCGCGAGCAGGGCGAGCGCTTCCTGGTGGCGCCGCGCAGAACCGATAGCAACGCCGAGCAGGCGCCACCGGCTTTCCTGGGAGCCACCAGTGCAATGCCGGATTTCGCCGTGGGTGCCAGGGTCATAGTCGCGCATCGACTCGATGAGAAGTTCGCGCAACGCCTGGGGCTGCAGACCGGCGCAACCATCCGCTTCCGCGACTACCGTGGATTCAATACCGCCACTGAGGATGCCTTCACCCAGCTGCACACGGCGGCGCTGGCCGACGGCCGATTCGCCGTTGCTCAGTTACGCAAACAGGCCAGCTATGCCTCGAGCTATCCGGTGTTCTCGTCCACTGGTGAGGGCGTGGTGCTCATCGAGTCGCGCATTTCATCCGAGCCCACTGATCGCGAGGTGCATGGGCTCAAGCTGCGGCTGTTGACCGTCGCCGGCGTCCTCGGGGCGCTGGCCCTGCTGGGCGGCGTGCTGCTGGGCCGACGCGTCACGCGTCCCGCGGAAGCACTGACCGATGCAGCGCTGCGGCTGGGACAGGGCGATTTCGCCACTTCAATTCCTACTGGCGGCCCGGCGGAAATCGGCCAGCTGGCGCGCACCATGGACGATATGCGGCGCAACCTGATCGATCTGACCGACACGCTGCGCAAGCGCGACGCCGAATCGCAGGCAGTGCTGGGTGGCATTGTCGAAGGCGTGTATGCCGTCGACCGCGAGCGCCGCATCCGCTACCTCAACCCGCAGGCAGCCAAACTGCTGGGCATTCCTGCTGAAGAAGCCATCGGCCGTTTTTGCGGCGATGTGCTCAAGCCGCATTGCATAGATGACGAGCTGCCCTGCGACACCAGCTGCCCCATCCTGGCGGCGCGGCAGCGCGAGAAGGCCGAGGCGGTCGAGAACCTGCGCACACCGGCAGGTGACAGGCGGATGGTATTGATCAGCGCCAGGCCGGTGGACGATCTGCAGGTGCAGGTGATCCGGGATGAAACCGAACTGGAAGGTGTGCGGCGCGCGCGTGACACGGTGCTGGCCAATATATCGCATGAGTTCCGCACACCGCTGGCGGCGCAGCTTGCTTCAATCGAACTGCTGCGCGAGGGGCTGGCCACCCGCACTCCAGAGAAAAACGAAGAGCTGGTGATCTCACTGGAGCGCAGCACGCTGCGACTGACGCGACTGATCGACAACCTGCTCGAAAGCGTGCGCATTGAAGCAGGTCAGCTGGATGTCCGGCAACAAAGCCTCGACCTCACCGATGTGATCGATGACGCCAACGGTCTGGTGGATGCGCTGCTGCGTCAGCGATCACAGCACATCGAGCGCAACCTGCAGGGCGACCTGTCATTGAATGGCGACGCGCTGCGTCTGACGCAGGTGTTCGTCAATCTGCTGGCCAACGCCAGCAAATTCGCGCCCGAACACACCGGCATTCGCGTGGGTGCGCGCCGCGACGGCGAGAGAATCGTCGCGTGGGTGGAAGACGCCGGACCGGGCATGCCGGACAGTGCGCAGAAATCCATGTTTGAACGGTTTGAACGTGGCGGCGTCGAGCCCGCACCAGGCGGCATGGGACTGGGTCTGGCCATCTCGCGATCCATTATCCAGCGTCATGACGGAAGCATTACTTTCTCCCGTACCGCCGATGGTTACACGCGCTTTGAACTCAACCTGCCCGCGGGACAAACTGCTTGAAGATCCTCGTTGCCGATGATGATCCGGACCTGCTCGACCTGGTTGCCTACGCGCTGGGACAGGCAGGTTATCTGGTAGTCAAAGCCACCAATGGCACTGCTGCCATCCAGCAATTCGCGGCCGCGGCACCCGACGCTGCCATCCTCGACATCAACATGCCCGGCGCCAGCGGCTTCGAAGTGTGCTCGGCCATCCGCGGTCGCAGCACCATCCCGGTGATGATGTTGACCGCCCGCGGTGAAGAGCAGGACCTGGTGCGCGCGCTGGACCTGGGCGCTGACGACTACCTCACCAAGCCATTCAGTCCGCGCACCTTGCTGGCGCGCGTGCGGGCGCTGTTGCGTCGCGCGCAGCTGGAACGCAATGCCGGCCCACTGGTGTCCGGTCGCGTCACGCTCGATTCCGAAGCCAATGCCGTGCACATCGGCGCCGGCCAAGCCGTGCCGCTGACCAAACTGGAATTTCGGCTGATGCAGGCATTGCTGGCGCAGGCGGGGCGGGCGGTGAATTCCGATCGCCTGCTGATACTGGTGTGGGGACATCGCGGCGCCGGTGATCGCCAGCTCCTCAAACAGCTGGTGCATCGCCTGCGCCAGAAGATCGAGGCCAACCCGGCTGTGCCGCAGTTGCTGCAGACCGCCCCGGTGTCCGGTTACAAACTGGTCGTTGAATAACGAAACGCTGTAACCCTGACGTAATCCTGACAAGATCGGGAGCGGGGGTCGTTTCGAAAACTTAAATTTCCCGGCACCATCCAGTCGGTATGGTGCTCATGACCACGGGTCATCAGACAGCCCCACAGCTCACCGACTATTCATACGCCATGAACACGGATGCAACCGCGCCACGCACCCTGTGCTTACTGCGCCTCTCCGCCATCGGGGATACGTGCCACGTTGTGCCGCTGCTGCTCAGCCTGCAGGCGGCCTGGCCGGAGACGCGCTTCACCTGGGTGATTGGCAAGACCGAAGCCAAGCTGATGCGGCTGATATCAGGCGTGGAATTCATCGAGTACGACAAGCGCACCGGCCTTGCCGGCCTGCTGATGCTGCGCAAGCGGCTGCAACACCGCGAGTTCGACGTGCTGCTCGACCTGCAACATTCGCTGCGCGCCAGCGCGGTGAGCCTGTGCATCCGTGCAAACCGACGTATCGGTTTCGACCGGGCGCGTGCGCGGGAACTGCAATGGTTGTTCACCAACGAAAGGGTGGCGGCACGCCGCGATGAACATGTACTGGACAGCTTCCTGGGATTTGCCGATGCGCTGGGTGTCAGCGCCCGCGTCCAGGACTGGATCCTGCCCTTGCCCGTCGAGGCCGTGGCCCGTGCGGGCGCGCTGATTCCCCCCAATCAGCGCACTCTGGTGATCAGCCCCTGCGCCAGCCATCCACTGCGCAACTGGTCGGCGGAAAAGTACGCACGAGTCGCGGATCACGCCAGCCGTGCTCAGGGGATGCGCGTGCTGCTGTGCGGCGGCCGGTCGCCCCAGGAACGTGCGATGGCGGATGCCATTCTCGCGCATGCCCGTACCTTTCCTGTTGACCTGGTTGGACAGGACACGTTGCCGGAGCTGCTGGCGGTGCTGGCGCGCGCCACCGTGTTGCTATCACCGGACTCGGGCCCCGTGCACATGGCGACGCTGGTCAACACGCCGGTCATCGGTCTCTACGCTGCCACACGGCTGACGCGCAGCGGGCCGTATCGATCACAGCGCTGGTGCGTTGACGCCTATGACCGGGCAGCGCAGCAATTCCTCAAGCGCAAACCGCAGCAGCTGGAGTGGACGCGCAAGATCGAACTTCCGGGGGTCATGGACCTGATCCGCGTCGATCAGGTCATCGCACAACTCAGGCGTCTGTTGGTGGCTGTATCGACGGGGCGCGCGGCATGAGCGAAATCAGCGTGCCCATATCAGCGGGCGAACTGCTCGACAAGATCACTATCCTGCGCATCAAGGAACGACGCATTGCGGATCCGGCCAAACTGGCCAATGTGCGCTTGGAATTGCGCGCACTGGAGCAGGTATGGCATGCACGGGTGCAGCAACCCGTGCCCGACGCCGAGGCGCAATTGACACAGGTCAACGAGACTCTCTGGAACATCGAAGATCACATCCGCGAAGAGGAGCGGCGCAAGGATTTCGGTGCGCGCTTCATCGAGCTGGCGCGCCAGGTGTATCTGACAAATGATCGTCGCGCGGAACTCAAGCGTGCGATCAACCTGCGACTGGGGTCGGTGCTGGTTGAAGAGAAGTCCTATCAGTCATACGCGGATGCGCCGGCTTCAGGCGCGGATGTCAGCGCGCCAGCAACTGGTCGAAAATTCCGCCATCGGCAAACTGCTCCTTCTGCACCTTTTCCCAGCCGCCGAAATCCTTGACGGTCAGCATGGTGATGGCAGGAAACTGGCTGGCGTATTTCGCGGCCACCTGCGCATCGCGCGGGCGATAGTAATGCCTGGCAATGATTTCCTGGCCTTCGGGCGAATACAGGTATTTGAGATATTCCTGCGCTACCGCGCGCGTGCCCTTCCTGAGAACCACCTGGTCGACAACGGCTACCGAAGGTTCGGCAAGAATGCTCACGGACGGCACGATGATCTCGAACTTGTCCGGTCCCAGTTCCCTGGTGGCCAGGAACGCCTCGTTCTCCCAGGAGATGAAGACGTCGCCGATGTCGCGCTGGGCGAACGTGGTCAGTGCCTGGCGCGCACCGGTGTCGAGCACCGGCGCGTTGTGATACAGCTTGCGCAGGAATTCCCTGGCAGTCTCATCACTGCCACCGGGCTGCTTGAGTGCCCAGGCCCAGGCCGCCAGGTAATTCCAGCGCGCACCGCCAGAGGTTTTGGGATTGGGAGTAATCACGGCAACGCCTTCGCGCACCAGGTCGCCCCAGTCGTGGATGTTCTTGGGGTTGCCATGGCGAACCAGGAACACAATGGTCGAGGTATAGGGCGCACTGTTGTCGGGAAGACGTGACTCCCAGTCGGGGGAAAGCAGCTTGCCCTTGGTAACCAGCTGATTGACGTCGCCGGCCAGGGCCAGTGTCACCACGTCGGCCGCCAGCCCATCGATCACGGAGCGGGCCTGCTTTCCAGAGCCGGCATGCGATTGATCGATGCGCACATTCTGTCCGCTGGTCGACTTCCAGTGCGCCGCAAAGGCAGTGTTGTAGTCGGCATAAAGTTCACGCGTCGGGTCATAGGACACATTGAGCAGCGTGACGTCATGGGTTTTCTCGGCGCAGCCGGTGCCAACCAAGGCCATCACCATTAACAGAGCAATCTTCTTCACAACGATCTCCCGAATGAAGCAGTCACGGCAAAAGAGAGAAACAATGTATTTCCGTAGGGGGTGGCATTGGGGGCATCGCGCAATAATCCGCGCTTGAGCAGCCAGTCACCGTTGAATTCCGCCCGCAGGGTTTGTGGCACCAGCCAATACCGGATGCGCGCGTCGAACTGGTAGCCGCCAAAGCGGCCCGATGCTCCCGAGGCATCGCGGACACCAGAGGTCGAGAACTGGTCGGTGGCCGAAGCGGCCCAGATTGCGCGCGCCGCGGCGAAGCCATCCAGACGCGGCGTGACTGCGGATTCCAGGCGCAGTCCCAGTGTCTGCAGGTTGGTGCGACCCAGCAGTGCGTAAATGCTGGACGGCGCCAGGTCGGCGCGGCGCATGCCGAATAGCGTGTCGAATCTTCCGTAAGACGTACTGCTGTCGTCGCCGGTGGCGTAATCGTATTCCAGCGACAGGCGCGGTTTGCCATTGAGATCGAATGTGCGGCCGGCATCCACGTGCACGAACCACGCGGAGACATCCTGCAGCGACGCGTTGGCAGCAGCGCTGGAGCGAATGCTGCCCGTTTGCACAATGCCCTCAGCCTCGTAATCAAACTCCCCGGGCTTGGGATCGCGAATGACTCGCCCGCTGAAGGAACTCAGGTCGCGGTTACGCGTGGGACGACCTGGCTCATCTGCTTCCTTCAAACCGACATACTCTGCTTCTGCCGTCAGTCTACCGGGCAATCCGGATTTGGAAGCCAGCAGCCCCCACAGCTGCAGGTCGAAACTCTCGTGGTCCATCTGTATGTCGTTGTGGCGCAGGGAATCGATGTCGTCGGGCCGGCGCTCCTGCGGCAAAGTGTAGAAGGCGGTAATTGCGGTCTTGTTGCGCAGCGAGAAGTCCGCACGCACACCGGTGTATCCACTGGTGGTGTTGCGAAAGTCATCGGCGGCCACCAGCCGTCGTGATCCCAGGTTCATGGTGAACCGCCCCACCTGCACCTGCGCCGATGTGTCCTTGCCCAGTGCATCAGGGAAATTGCGCACGGCATAGGCCTGCACGAACTCGAAGGCATTGACCTCGCCGGTGGACAACAGGTCACCCGCATCAGCGCCGTAGGCGCGGCTGTCATAGAGCTCTGCGCCCAACCGCCAGTTGTCGTGCTTCCACTCCGCAAGCAGCGTTGAGCGCATGCTGAACAGGTCCTGGTTTTCGTTGAACCCTGGCCGAAATTGCCCGTCGAGGATGTCCTCTCGCATTCGCACGCTGCCCGCGATCCTGAACGCAGGACCCTCAGCTGCCTCGCCATCCCTGGCAAGGAAACCGAACAGCACCATCAGGCATATGCAGGGGGTGAATCGCATGTGCCCATGATGACCGAGCACGGCTATGGCGATGGGCATCCTGCACAACCTCGGACCAGCGTCGGCCACGCTGCGGCTTCGGATCTTCACAAGACATCTCCCAAGTGATCAGTTCACAGGCTTCCAAGCCTAGGAACCGGTGGTTACCGGGTCAGTCTTACGTCGGTTAGCAATTGGTTATAAGAGACCGATCAGCTTATGTGTTTGTGATCCATCCATAGCGCATGTGATCGGGCGCGCCGCCCGCAGCCGCGTAGCGGTGGCGCATCAGGTCCATCTGATCGGTGCCGGCCACTGGCTTGTCCACCTCCATCAGCCGCCTGAATTCCGGGGTCATTTTCGATGCGTAGTCTTTGGGCACCGGCTTGAACTGCGCAGCCAGATTTCGCGCCGGCTTGATGCCGTAAAGCCTGGCGGAGTTGAGCCCCAGGATCTTGCGTTTGATCTCCGGCGTCAGCTCCGGATAGCCATAGCGCTTGCGCATGTCCTGCGGAATCTGGAAGCGCCAGAACGCGTCGATCTGCCACTGCGGCGAGCCCCACCACACCGAGTCCGAACCGAACACCACGCGATCCGGACCCATGAACTTGAGCAGCTGACCCAGCAGGTGCGCCGCCACCGTCGGGAATGTCACGATGGATGCAGCCCAGGTGGTGCCGATTTCGGCATAGGTGTTGGGCAAGTCGCGGCACAGCACCGCGTATTCCGTGGTCCAGCTGATATCCGGTACCCCTTCGCGCAGTTTTCCCGAGCGCACTTCCATCAGCGAGTCGTAATTGAAAAACGCCGGCTGGATGCAGGCGTGATAGGTGATGAAGTTGAGCTTGGGCCAATCCCTTGCTGCCTTGGGCAGATCCGCCGGATGACCGATTTCCGGGCGCGGCGCCTGCCCATCAACCAGTCCCTTGTGCACACAGATGTTGTTCTGGCCAGGCTTGGTGGCCTTGTTCTTCTCATACAAAGACTGGATCAGCTCGAAGGTGGGATAGGCAACCGCCTCATCGTCGTGACGCCACTGGCGCATGGGGCTCAACGGATCGTTGTCGACCTTGGCCGAGGTGCCGATGTTGTAGCCTTTCCAGGAATCGGGTTTCAATTCCTCGGCTTGTTGCCGGATGTAATCGAGATTGCCCTTGCCCACATAAAGCAGGGCGTGCGCCAGCATGCGCTGCGAGCCGCTGACCTTGTTGACGAAATCGCGCGCCGCCGCGGTCTGCGCCGCGGTGAGGATTTCGCCAGCCTGGGCTTCCTTGATGTTGCGTGGCGCCTTGGCGCCCGGCGGATCCACCACGCCGGCCGGCACATTGCTCAGCAGGCCCACCGTGACCTGGCTGTCGAGGAATACGTCCTTGATGAACTGCGTGATCAGGAAATTCTCGGGCGAGTTGGGCAGCCCGACCAGCGCGCGATTCCACACGCCCCAGGCTTCGCCGTGCTCGTCCTTCACGCCGCGCGGATTGAGTGGATTGGACTTGAAGCTGGTGGCACTCGGTCCCTGCGCCAGCGCGCGCAGTGGCGCGGCGGCGTCATAGCGACTGCCGCGCACCATGTGCAACTGGTCGTCGAACACGAACAGGTCGCGTGGCGGCCCGGATTCGGCATAGGCCTCGGAGAACAGCAACCCCTTGCTGTTGATGTCGAAGAAATCCCCGAAGACTTCATTCATCGCCAGGAACGAGGCGGCCATGCCGCCGGTGCCGCCCAGGAAACTGCGCCGCGAGACGCCCAGCTTTGCCCTGGCCTCATCCGCCAGTTCGTTGATTCGTGCCTCGACGCGCTTCTGCTTGCCGCTTTGCGGCAAAGGCATGTATTCGCCGTTGGAAATGATCTGCGTAGGAATGGGGGTGCGCGGGGCATCGAGGCCCGCCTGGGTGTCGGCGCGTGCACAGCGGGCCAGCTCGTCGTCGCTGAGCAGGGAATCGTCGGGAAGGTGCTGGCCGGCAGTCTCGTCCCACTTCAACATGGTGTTCCCCCTGATCTTTGGCGCAGGCTAGCACCGGGCGCCGCGCGGCCTTCAGAAACTCCACACGCGAATAAATCATGTAATTAACTCCATACATGGAGTAACATGCGTCCATGACTGCAAAGCCCGTCATTGCCGACCCGCAACTGTCCAGGGGCCAATACGCCGCCCCCGCCTTGCGGGCCTTCTTCCAGATCGCTGATCGCTGGGGCCTCAACACCGCCCAGCAACGCATACTGCTGGGCAACCCGCCGGCCTCCACCTATTTCAAGTGGAAAAAGGCGCGCGAAGGCGCCCTGCCACGCGATGCGCTGGAGCGCATCAGTTACCTGCTGGGCATATACAAGGCGTTGCAAATATTGCTGCCCGATCCACAGCGAGCCGATCTTTGGATCAGCGAACCCAATACGGCACCGCTGTTCGGGGGACATAGCGCACTGCAGCGGATGCTGGGCGGCAACGTCAGTGATCTCTTTGTAGTGCGACAGTACCTGGATGCCCAGCGGGGATAAAACCAGCGAGGCTGATATTCACGGCATCCCCCAGCGGCGCATCCGCTGGCAGCCGGCGTGGCGCATTGTGCCCAGCCGCTACCCGGCGGTGGGACCGTGGGACCGCATCGCCGCGCCTGGGGATTTCGAAGCGCTGGCGGCCGTCGAAGCCCTTACCAACCCCAGGCTGCGCCAGGAAATGGGCCCGCTATTGCTCACGCCGCGCGAGCGCTGGGTGGCGGGGCCAGGCTCCACACCGATCATGGCCGCCTTCACGCACCTCAATCCGGAGGGTTCGCGTTTCTCGGATGGCAGCTTCGGTGTGTTCTACGCCAGTCGCGCCGTCGAGACGGCGATTCGCGAAACCGTTCATCACCGCGAAAACTTCCTGGCACGCACGCATGAACCGGCAATGCAGCTGCAGATGCGCAGCTATCAATGTCGCATCGCCTGCACGCTGCATGACCTGCGCGGTGCATATCCGACCATGCATGACCCTGACGACTACTCGGCCAGCCAGCGCCTGGCACTGCAGTTGCGCGCCGCCAATGCCAATGGCCTGGTGTACGACAGCGTTCGTCATGCCGGCGGGCAGTGCGCGGCCGTGTTCTGGCCAGACAAGGTTGGCCCCTGCCGGGTGGCAAAGCACTATGCTTATCACTGGGACGGCACGGCGATCCGCGATGTGCTGGAACTCAAATCGCTGTCCCTGGAGCGACCCCAGCCATGATTTCAAGTGCCACATACGTCCTCAAACCCGACGCACGCGTCACCTGTCCCAAATGCCAGCAGGAGTTTTCTCTGGAGCAAGGTTTCGCCCGCCAGGCTCTCGAAGGCATTGAGACCGCCAGCAGCCAGGCCATCGAGGCCGTGCGCGAGGCGGAACGCCTGGCCAACGAAAAACGCGCGCAGCTGCGCGAAAAACTCCTTGCCGAGCAGCAGCAGCGGGCAGTGACAGAGGCGCGAACGCAGGCCACGGAGTCAGCGCGCTTGCAGATCGAGGCCACGCAAAAGCAGTTCATCGCGGCGCAGGCCCAGGTCACGCAGTTGCGCACCGAGCAACTGCAGCTGCGCGAGGAACGCCAGAAACTCAAGGATGAAAAGGCAGCCCTGGCACTGGAAGTCCACCGCCAGGTTGATGCGCAGCTGGCGCAACGCGAGACCCAGGTGCGCGTGCAGGAGCAGGAGCGCACCGCACTCGAAAAGGCCGAATTGCAGAAAACCATCGACGACATGAAGGCGCAGGTGGCCGACATGCAGCGCAAGGCCGAGCAAGGCTCACAGCAGTTGCAGGGCGAAGTGCTGGAACTGGCTTTGGAGGAAGGCCTGCGCCGCAGCTGTCCGCTGGACCGCATCGAGGAAGTGAAGAAGGGAGTACGCGGCGGCGATGTGGTTCACCATGTGCAATCGCGCGCGGGAGCCGTGGCGGGCGTGCTGCTGTGGGAAACCAAGCGCGCATCCACGTGGAGCCCGCAGTGGCTGGTCAAACTCAAGGAAGACATGCGCGGCTGCGCGGCGGACGTGGGCGTACTCGTGACCATGCCCAGTGCCACTCCCAGGGAATGGCTGCCCGGCACCCAATTCGGATTGGTGGATGGTGTGTGGGTGTCCACATGGCAATTCGCATTGCAGCTGGCCGAAGTACTGCGCGGCGGGCTGCTCGATGTGCACAAGCAGCGTGTTTCCTCGGCCGGCAAGGACGAGAAGATGGAAGCGGTCTACGACTACGTGACTTCGCCGCAGTTTGCGCAGAAGCTCAAGGGCGTGCTTGAAGCCCTGCAGCGCATGCGCGAAGAGATGGAATCGGAAAAGAACCAGACACTGCAACGCTGGGCCCGGCGCGAGAAGCAGCTGGAGGCTGGAAAGATGGCCCTGTTGGGGGTAGGTGGCGATATCCAGGGACTTGCACAACAGGACCTGCCGCAACTGGAACTCGATCCAGCACCGCGGGCATAGCGGTGGGCTTCAGCCGCAGGAAGGCATTGCAGGGATTCGCAGCCGTAGGCGCGACATCGCTGCTTGCGCGCGCGCACGCTGCAACGCAGTGGCATAGCGCTGACAATCCGTTTCGGCTGGGCGTTGCTTCCGGATTTCCAACAGATGAATCGGTAGTCCTGTGGACACGCGTGGCCCCCGATCCGCTGGCACCAGATGGCGGCATGCCGCCGGCGGACATCGAGTTGCAGTGGGAAATCGCCGAGGATGAACGGTTCAGGCGCGGTTTGCTGCGCGGCACCGCCATTGCGGCCGCCAATTTTGCGCACAGTGCGCGCGTAGAAGTCGCTGGCCTGCTGCCTGCGCGCCACTACTGGTATCGCTTCACCGCCGGTGGTCAGCGCAGTGCAAATGGCCGGACCCGCACGCTGCCAGCAGCTGGCTCGCGCGTGGTAGAACTGCACCTCGCCGTGGCCTGCTGCCAGCACTATGAACATGGACATTACGCCGCGCTCAAATACCTGGCTGCCGATGCGCCGGACGCCATCGTGCACCTGGGTGACTACATTTATGAAGGCGCGCCCTTGCACAACCGAGTACGCGCACACGTGGGCAACCTGTGCCAGACGCTGGACGATTACCGGCTGCGGTATTCACAGTATCAGCTTGATCCCTCACTGCAGGCCGCACACGCTGCCGCGCCCTGGCTTTGCACCTGGGACGACCACGAGGTCGCCAACGATTACTCGGGGCGCAACAGCGGCCGCAACGAAGACCCGGCCCAGTTCCTCGCCCGTCGAGCGGCCGCTTATCAGGCATATTTCGAACACTTGCCGTTGCCGCCTTCAGCAACGCCTCGCGGCAACGAAACGCCTATTTTCGCGCGCCGTCGCGTGGGCAGCCTCGCCATTATCCATTTGCTGGATCAGCGCCAGTACCGTTCACCACAGGCCTGTGCCAGGCCGGGACGCGCTGGCGGCAATCGCAGCGATTCGAGTTGCACGGACCTGACACTTGCAGATCGCACAATGCTGGGCGCGGCGCAGGAGAACTGGTTTGACGAGGGATTGGCCGGCGATCCGGCAACCTGGACATTTATCGCGCAGGGCACCGTGATGTCGCACCTGGACGAGAAGTCCGGCGACGGCCGTGCTTACAGCACGGACTCCTGGAGTGGATACCCCGCCGCGCGCGCACGACTGCTCGCGACGTTGCAACAACGCCGCGCGGCAAATCCCGTGATTCTGTCTGGCGACCTTCACGCATTCCTTGCCGGCAGCATCAACGCCGTGCCCGAGCAGCTCGACACGCCGGCGGTGGCAAGCGAATTTGTCGTCGGCGCAATCTCTTCGGACCCGCGGCCGCAGGATCAGCTGGATGGCTGGCGCGTCGAAAATCCAAACCTCCAAATCGCCAAAGGCGCACAGGGCTACCTGTCGCTGCGCGTCTCGCCAAAGCGACTGCACGCCGACCTTATAGCGATCGACGAGGTGGACGATCCGTACTCAAGCCGACACAAACTGCATTCCTGTGTCGTCGAGGCCGGCACGTCGCGAATCGAGGTCGCCTGACCTCATGTAGGCTGGTTTAGGTTGCGGCGGATAGGGCCAGCAGCACTGAAACAGCCGTTGCAACCAGTGACGCCAGACTGCTCACTATGGATCGAGTGTATTTCCTGAGCATGTTGGGTCTCCTGTCAGTAACCCAACCTCGATATTGCAACCGTAGTGCCAAAGGCCTGGCACCACGTTGGAACACCCCCCACCCGCCGCATCCAAGGCGCAGCCCGGCTTGCACAATGCTGGGTCGGAGTGGTGAGCTACCTGTGCTCGCGATTGAACAATGACCGCACCCCCTCGGGGCGGGCAACGCGGGGCAATCTTCATAGATAACCTCTATCGATTCAATCACTACAATTGATTTCCTAAACGGGCTGCTGGTGCGTAGCCTCCTTCATTCAAGCAATCAACCCACATCAAGGATAGCCACCCATGTCGCTCATCAATTCGAAGATCAAGCCCTTCAAGGCCACGGCCTTTCATAATGGCAAATTCGTAGACGTCACCGACGCCGACCTCAAGGGCAAATGGTCGGTCTTCGTTTTCTATCCCGCCGATTTCACCTTCGTCTGCCCCACCGAGCTGGGCGATCTCGCCGAGCAGTACGGGGAATTCAAGAAGCTGGGCGTGGAGATCTACGGTATATCCACCGACACCCATTTCGCGCACAAGGCGTGGCACGACACCTCCGACACCATCGGCAAGGTTCAGTACCCGCTGGTCGGCGATCCGACCGCAACCCTGGCGCGTAACTTCGAAGTGCTGATTGAAGAGGACGGCCTCGCGCTGCGCGGCACCTTCGTCATCAATCCAGAGGGCCTGATCAAGGTGCTCGAAGTCCATGACAACGGCATCGGCCGTGACGCAAAGGAACTGCTGCGCAAGGTCCAGGCCGCGCAGTACGTGGCCTCGCATCCGGGTGAAGTGTGTCCGGCCAAGTGGACGCCTGGCGCAAAGACCCTGGCACCGTCGCTGGATCTGGTTGGAAAGATCTGACGACATGCTCGAAGCCACACTCAAGTCGCAACTGGCCAGTTACCTGGAGCGCCTGACTGCGCCGGTGGAAATCACCGCGCACGTCGATGACGGCTCCGGTTCGCTGGAAATGCTTGAGTTGCTGGCGCAGTTGACTTCGTTGTCTTCCCGAATCACGGTCAGTGAAGTTCGTGGCGGCGATGCAAGGGTGCCCTCGTTTGCACTTAATCGCCCCGGCGAGCAGGCCCGCATTGCATTTGCGGGCCTGCCGCTGGGTCATGAATTCACTTCACTGGTGCTCGCCCTGCTGCAGGTGGGTGGCTATCCACCCAAGGTCGACGCCGAGATCATCCAGCAGATACAGGCACTGGATGGCGACTTCGCATTCGAGACCTATATTTCATTCAGCTGCCAGAACTGCCCGGACGTGGTCCAGGCGCTCAATCTTCTGGCCGTGCTCAATCCCCGCATTTCGCACACCATGATTGACGGCGGGCTGTTCGAACAGGAAGTCGCCGCCAGGCGCATCCTGTCCGTGCCCTCCATTTTTCTCAATGGCGAGGCCTTCGGCCAGGGCCGGATGGAACTGGCACAGATACTCACGAAACTGGACAGCGCTGGGGCCACGCGTGCGGCCGACCGCGCTGCTGCCCAGCTCAACCATGCCGCGCCCTTCGATGTATTGATTGTCGGTGGGGGCCCGGCCGGTGCCGCCGCCGCTATTTATGCCGCACGCAAGGGCATACGCGTCGGCGTGGCCGCAGAGAGATTTGGCGGGCAGTTGCTCGACACGCTGGGCATAGAGAACCTGGTGGCCGTGCGCGAGACCGAAGGTCTGAAGCTGGCCGCGGCGCTGGAACAGAATGTGCGCTCGCACGACGTGCAGGTCATGAACCTGCAGCGCGCCGAGAAACTGATCCCGGCGCATCCGGGCAATGCACTGACCGAAGTGCAATTCGCGGGCGGTGCATCGTTGAAGGCGCACTCAGTGGTGATTGCCACCGGCGCCCGCTGGCGCGAAATCAACGTGCCGGGCGAAAAGGAATATCGCAATCGTGGTGTCGCCTATTGCCCGCATTGCGATGGGCCGCTTTTCAAGGGCCGGGATGTTGCAGTCATCGGTGGCGGCAACTCGGGAGTCGAGGCGGCCATAGACCTTGCCGGACTGGTCAGCCACGTGACCCTGATCGAGTTCGATGCGACGCTGCGCGCAGATGCCGTACTGGTCAACAAGCTCAAGAGCCTCCCCAATATCACCATCATCACCAGCGCCCAGACCACCGAGGTCACCGGCGATGGCGAAAAGGTCAACGGCCTTGTGTACCGTGATCGCAGCAGCGGCGAATCCCATGCCGTGCAACTGGCTGGTGTCTTTGTGCAGATCGGCCTGATCCCCAACACCGATTGGCTCAAGGGCACCATCGCGCTGTCGAGGCACGGCGAAATCGAAACCGATGCACGCGGTCAGACCTCAATATCCGGGGTGTTTGCAGCGGGCGACTGCACCACCGTGCCCTTCAAGCAGATCGTCATCGCCATGAGCGGTGGCGCCGCTGCGGCGCTGGGGGCGTTCGATCACCTGATCCGCTCGCCGGTGGCCGTGGCTGCCTGAACTGCCCGCGGGCTGCTATCCTCCGTGCAAATAACGGGGTGGAGCGTGCGCATGGCAAGATTGGTGACGATACCCGGCGCATTCCTTTGCACACTGGGTCTGGTCCTGATCGCCGCGTGCAGCAAACAGGCGCCGCCCCCGCAGCCCTTGCCCAGCGTAGTCGTCGCCGTGCCATTGACGCAGCGCGTCTCGGACTGGGATGACTATTCCGGCCGCTTCGAAGCGGTCGATTCCGTCGATGTACGTCCGCGAATAGGCGGCGCCATCCAGTCCATTCACTTCAATGATGGACAGAAAGTCACCAGGGGCCAGCTGCTGTTCGTCATCGACGCGCGCCCCTATGCCGCGGCGCTGGCCGGTGCAAAGGCAGACGTGGCTGGCGCGCGCGCGGCACTGGCCAACGCCGATGCGGATCTGTCGCGCACCCAGTCACTGGTGGCCCAGCAACTGGTCAGCAAGGCCCAGGTGGATCTCAACGTCGCCGCGCAACTCAAGGCCGCTGCCGCACTGGCCGCTGCGCAGGCGGCCATGTCCATGCAGGAACTCAATCTGTCTTTCACGCGCGTCACCGCGCCCATCACCGGGCGTGCCTCGTACCGGCGCTTGGCCGCGGGCAATATTGTCGTGGCGGACACCACGCTGTTGACCACCATCGTCAGCGAGAGCCCGATCCGCTTCCTGTTCGACGCGCCGGAGTCCGCATTGCTCAAGTATCGTCGCGAAGCGGGCGGCACACGCAACAGCCAGGTGGAGATCCGCCTGCAGGACGAGACGGAATATCGCTGGAAGGGACGCGTGGATTTCATGGACAACGCGCTGGACCGCAGTTCCGGCACCATCCGTGGGCGCGCCGTGATCGACAACCCCGATGGCTTCATCTCGCCGGGCATGTTCGGGCAGATGCGCCTGTTCGATTCGGCACCGTTTGATGCGTTGATGTTGCCCGATGAAGCCATAGTCACCGATCAGACGCGGCATGTGGTCTATGTGGTCGACACTGCAGGCACCGTGACGCAGAAAGTCGTGGAGCCCGGCAGGCTGATCGACGGATTGCGCGTGGTGCGTTCAGGCCTGGCGCCTACGGATCGCGTGATCATCAGCGGGGTGCAGCGCGCGCGCCCGGGCCGCAAGGTCACCGTCAAGGAAGGCGTGGTGACCGCATTCCCATCCGGTGTCTCGCGCGGCGAGAACAGCGCGCTGTCGTTGCCAGCCAAGTAGTCCCATGCGCCTGTCGCACTTTTTCATCGAGCGGCCCATCTTTGCGGCGGCCGTGTCCGTGGTCATCACGCTGATTGGCCTCATCGCATACCTGACCCTGCCCCTGGATCAATACCCGCAGATCGCACCGCCCACAGTATCGGTGTCGGCGATATATCCGGGCGCCACCGCCGAAGAACTTGCCGACAGCGTGGCCGCTCCACTGGAGCAGCAGATCAACGGCATCCAGAACATGATGTACATGTCCTCGTCATCCAGCGGCGAGGGGCGGGTCTCTATCACGGTGACATTCAAGGCCGGCACGAACATCGACATCGCACAGGTCGACGTGCAGAACCGCATCCAGACAGTGCTGACGCAGCTGCCGCAGGAAGTGCGCGACCTGGGCATCACGGTGCGCAAGGCCTCCACCGAGACGCTGCTGATAGTGCACATGTTCACGTCTGATGGCAGCGTCGATCGCAAGTACATCGCCAATTACGCCAGCCTGCAGGTGCGTGAGCGCCTGCTGCGCACGCCGGGCGTGGGCGACGTGACCACCAATGCCGCGCGCGACTACGCCATGCGCGTGTGGATAGATCCGGAGAAGGCCGCCAGCCGAGATCTCACCGTGACAGAGATTGTCACTGCCCTGCGCAACAACAACCTGCAGGTGGCCGGCGGCGCCATCGGCGCGCCGCCGTTCAACGACAACCCGGCGGCCTACCAGCTCAACGTGCGCGCGCAGGGACGGCTGGATTCGCCGGAGGAATTCCTGCAGGCCATCATCAAGCGCGACACTGCAGGCCGCATCACCCGCATAAGTGACGTGGCACGCGTGGAACTGGGCGCGCAGAACTACGCGATCAATGCCTACAAGAGCATGGAACCCGCGGTGTCGCTGAGCGTCAGCCAGGCGCCCAATACCAACGCGCTGGAGACCGAGGACAACATCCGCCGCACCATGGAGGAACTCAAGAAGGAGTTCCCGCCGGGCGTGGCCTACGAGATCATCTTCAACCCGGTTTCGTTCACGCGCGCGGCAGTCGAGGCGGTGCAGCACACGCTGTTCGAAGCTCTATTTCTGGCCGTCCTGGTGGTCATTCTTTTCCTGCAGCGCTGGCGCACGGCGCTGATACCGTTGCTTGCCATTCCCGTCTCGCTGATCGGTACGCTGGCGGTGATGGCGGCGTTCGGATTCTCGCTCAATAACCTTTCGATGTTCGCGCTGGTGCTGTCCATTGGCATTGTCGTGGATGATGCGATTGTTGTTGTCGAGAACGCGGAGCGCCATATCCGTGCCGGCATGGCGCCGCGCGAGGCCGCGCACCTGACCATGGACGAGGTCGGCGGCGCGCTCATCGGCATCGCACTGGTGCTCATCGCGGTGTTCGTGCCCACGGCCTTCATGGGTGGCATTGCCGGACAGTTCTACAAGCAATTCGCGCTTACCATCGCATCGGCCACGGTAATCTCGCTGGTGGTGTCGCTGACGCTTTCGCCGGCACTGGCCGCGACCATTCTCAAGTCTCACGATCCAGACGCAGGCAAATCCCCGGTTGGCAAACGTCTGCACAAACTTGGCGAGACGCTCAACACCTGGATGGAAAACCTGGCCGCTGGCTACGGAAAGGCAACCGCCGTGCTGTTGCGCCGCGGCGCACTGCTGCTGATTCTCTATATGGGCCTGCTGGCGCTGACCGTCTGGCGCATGCAGGACACTCCGCGCGGATTTATTCCGGCGCAGGACCAGGCCAATGTGCCGATCTCCATCACCATGCCGCCGGGCTCGAGCCTCGCGCGTACCGATGCCATCGTGCAGCAGGTGGTACCCATCGTGCTGGCCACACCCGGTGTTTCTTCCGCGTCCGTGTACTCTGGAATGGATGGCATCAGCTTCAGCAATTCGACCAGCTCCGGGCAGATGTGGGCCATCCTGAAGCCTTTCGACGAGCGCCTGCCACAGGGGCTGACATCACTGGTGATTGCCGAGAACATACGCAAGCGCCTGGCCGGCGTCACGGCGGCCGATATTCGCGTTACGGCACCGGCGTCGGTGCGTGGCCTGGGATCCACCGGCGGCTTCCGCATGATGGTGGAGGATCGCGGTGGCATGGGATACAAGGCGCTTGAAGATGCCGTGCAACAGCTCAGCGAAGCGGCGGTCACCGATCCGGCCATCGGCAGTGCATTCAGCAATTTCAATACGCGCAATCCATCGCTCGACGCCGTAATCGATCGCGACAAGGCGGAGATGCTGGGTGTGCCGGCGCGTGATGTGTACGCGACGCTGCAGACTTACCTGGCCGGCACCTATGTCAACAACATCACGCTGCTGGGACACACCTTCCAGGTGATCGCGCAGGGCGATACCAGCTATCGACAGGACCAGAACTGGATTGGCAGTCTCAAGACGCGCTCGGCTTCCGGTGCAATGGTGCCGCTGGACGCCGTCGCCAAAATGGTCCCGACCACCGTGCCGTATCGCGTGATGCGCTACAACCTGCATCCGGCTGCGGACATACAGGGCGATGCCGCGCCTGGGCATTCATCCGGCCAGGCCATTGCCGCAATGGAAAGGATTGCCCGCGCCACCCTGCCTGCGGGCATGGGTTTCGAGTGGACTGACATGGCATTTCAGCAGCAGGTCTCGGGCAATGCCGGCGCGCTGGCCTTTGCATTGGGTGTGGCGTTTGTATTCATCTTTCTGGCTGCGCTGTATGAGAGCCTGACTTTGCCGCTGGCGGTGATCCTGATCGTGCCCATGTGCCTGCTGGCCGCCATACTGGGCGTCAACCTGATGCATCTGGACAACAACATCCTGACGCAGATCGGCATGGTGGTGCTGATCGGGCTGGCCGCAAAGAACGCCATCCTGATCGTGGAGTTTGCGCGACAGGGAGAAGAGCGTGGACTCACTCCCGTTGATGCCGCCATTGCTGCGGCGCATACGCGATTGCGCCCCATACTCATGACTTCCGCCGCGTTCATCTTCGGCGTGATACCGCTGGCCTTCGGCAGTGGGCCGGGCGCAGAGCTGCGTCATGCACTGGGCGTGGCGGTGTTTTTCGGGATGATAGGCGTGACCCTGTTCGGATTGCTGTTCACGCCGGCGTTTTATGTGGCGAGCCGCAAGCTGGCTGCCTTGTTCGTGCGAACGCCGCGCGTACCGCGCGTGCGCCTTACTGCCTGAACAAAACTATTTGGAGAAATCGAACTGCACGTCCGTGGGGACAGTGAAGTCGTAGCCCTTGGTAAATCCTATCCAGCGCGCCAGGAAGATCACGGTAACCCACAGCAAAATCGACAGCGCGCCCGCCAGCCGCACATCCAACGGCGCGCGCACGTCTTTGTCCCACTTGCCGACATTACGTTGCATCACCAGGTGGAAGATGCCCATGTTGATGCCGATCACCACCAGCGTGAGTATCTTGAGCCGGAACGCCGTGTTGCCCACGTAGGTGATGGCATTGGGCGCGAACATCATCACGCCGGTCACCACGGCCACGGCGAAGGCACCCCAGGTCACCTTGATCAATTCGCGGTAGGTTCTGGTCCAGGCCCGTTTCGGATCCGGATAGCCCAGCATCCGCAGGTCGACGATGAGGATGGTGCCGAAAATCAGTGCCACGCAGAAAACGTGGATGGATTCCACCACGGGCATGGCCTTTAGCGAGCTGCGCATGAATTCCGCCAGCGCCGATCCATGCACCGTCTGCGCAAAGCTGTTCAGGTCCATGAGCCCCAGACCTCAAGGTCATAGGCGATGAACCGCCCCAGGAATACGATCGCCACGAGGACCAGGATCAAGGCATAGGCCATAAACCGCGCGCCAGACGAAAACGGCGGTCCCGCACGCCCCGACAGGCTGCGGCGCAAACCATTGACCATGGTGATGGCGACGAGGACCAATGCCATCTTGAGCCAGAACGAAGTCGCGGTGGCCTCGCGCACCGGCTCACCGCATATCATCACCAGTCCGGTGGCGGCCATCACCGCAAGGGCGGTCCACATCCACGGCGCGAACCGCGCCCACACCGTGTCAATGCTTTCGTCCATGCGCATACGTCCGAGCACGCGCAGGCAGATCACAAGCAGCGAGACGAACACGATGCCGATCATCACGATGTGAATCGCCTGCACCAGCGGCATCAGCCACAGGGTCGACTGGATGGCAATGCTGAACTGCGTGGACTGCAGCCAGTGGGCAAACGCGACGATTGACGACACAGGTCAGCCCGATCCGGTCAGCCCTTGGAAGGAGCCAAACCCATGCCTGCAGGATGCGGCGTGCTGCCCGTAACCGAATCGCAATGCTTGCCCGGAGCCGGCGGAGTTTTTGCCGGACACTGGACGAGCCCACCCTCGCGCGAACCGGCAAGCTCGCCGCTGCGCAGCGGATGCATGGCGACGCTGAATACGGTTCCGGGCGGGAAACTGCCCACCGAAATTCCCTGGTCGGCCGCCGCCGCAGAGCCGGTCATTTCAACGGCCCAGATGATGGGCTTGCCATCGGCACCGCGCTCCACATTCGTGCGCTCGGCATTCATCGGGGCAAAGAAGATCTGCAGGTGGTTGGCATCGGGATTCACGCGCGTGACCACGCCGGTGAAAACCTTGGTTACCTCATTGTTATAGAGGGCAAAGGAGTGATGGGCGCTGACCGGTGCCACGGTCAGCACACCGATAGCAGCCAGGCCCGTGATGGCCAGCGCGCCGAATTTGCTATACGACTTCAAGCTACTTCTCCTTTCCAAAACTGAAGATGTCCTCTTCCTTCGGCCGTTCCATTCCCGGCTCAGAGTACTTCTCCCACATCTGGGCCCAGGGGCGACCGTACATGTCGGGGACTTCAAACTCGATGGTCTGGCCCGGGGTCACGGATGTGGCCCTGCCCTTGACCGGATAGATTGTAGGCACGCATTCGATGAAGACGTAAGGGTCGCCTTCATTTAGTCCGCTCAGTTTGACATAGCTCCGGACGATGCGGACCGGCTCAACCAGGGCGTCGGGGTCATAGAAGATGGCCTCATGGTTGAGCCCCAGGAATTTGCCCCTGGCGTCGCGGTTGGGGCTGTAGATCTCGATGGTCTGCAGCTTGTTTGAATATTCGTAGGCCGCATGCACCTTCCAGCCCTGGATATTGGAGGTCCAGGTGATGAGGCTGTCGTGGTCCCAGAACCCGATGGTCTCGCCGTACCAGCGCGGCACGTCCTTGCCGATGTGCGGTACCGAGCCGGTCATGTCGAACTTGCGGCCGACAAGGATGTTGGTGACAAAGTTGCGCGCCACACCCGCCATGATCTGCACGTCGTCGGGCGTCACCATGATGTAGTGCTCCCACACCGCGAACTCATGCCAGCGGCGCATGAAGCCTTCCGGCCAGCAGTACTGCGACTGCCATTGCGGTGTGTTGGATGTGCCCTGGTGATAAGTCTCCTGCACCATGCGCTTCTGGTATTCAGGCGTCAGCAGCGACAGGATGGTGGACGTCTGGTTGTAGCGCATGCGGTACCAGTAGGCATTGCCGGGGGTAAATCCGGGATGCTGGTAGCGACCGGTCCACTCGCCCGGCACGGTTGCATAAGTGTGGATGGTCGGGCCACCGCGCTTTTTCGTCTCGGCCAGCAGCGCTTCGTAATGTGCCTGTGCGGTCTTGAACGGATAGGGACTCACGATTGCGGCGCGCGGATAGTCACGATCGCACATGCCCCACGGAGCCGTGGTCGGCCCCACCTTTGCATCGACAAGGCTGACGCCACCGGCGCCCCACAGTTCTTCAATGGCAGCCGGGCTGTTGCAGCGGAAATAGCGTGGGTCGGACCACAGCGCGCGGTCCTTGTAGAAATCCTTGGTGGTGAACATGTCCACCGGCAGCGGTGTGACGCCGGGAGGCACTGCGCCGTCACGTGCCAGGCCCACGAATACCCGTGGCTGCGTGGCCGGTGTGGCGCCCGGTATGCCGGGCACATTGGAGAAGCCCGGCGCGCCCGGCGCCGGCCGCATCGTGGCGCCGGTAACCGCGAACTTGTTGGCGTCGGCCTTCATGGGCCAGCCGCGACCCGCGCTCTTGAAGCCGGGATCGGCAATCCCCTGCGCCAGGGCACTGGTTGAAACCAGCGCCGAGATCGCCAGGCCAGCCAGCACGGCCACTACCATCCTCATGAAACTGCCCCTCAGCGCGCCTTATTGGCGTCTACCACAACCTTGCCCCCAAGTATGACCATCCTGGGCTTGAGCCAGTTCCAGTAACCGTCCATGGGGTTACCCTCCAGCAGCACCAGATCCGCCAGTTTGCCCACTTCCAGGGTGCCGATCTGGTCCGCCATCCCCAGGTAATCGGCCGTATTGGGGCCCATCACCCGGACCATGTCCTGGTGCGAGAACACCACGTTCCAGGACCGCAATTCGTGCGCCAACCCGGCCGGCGGGTCGTAAGTCGTGTCCATGCCATTGCCGATCACCACGCCGGCATCAAACAGAGTGCGCGAGTTGACCATGGAATAGCCGGCCTCCTTGCCACCGCCCACGCCGTCGATAATGCCGTCCGGCCAGGGCTTGCCGTCGCGAAACCGCGGCTTGTTGTCGTCGGCGAACACGCCGAACACCGGCGACCCGAAGGCCATGGCCATCAGCACCCTGGCCTTTGACGCGGCTACTGCCTGGGCTTCTTCCTTGGTGATCCAGTTCTTGTTGGGGATGTGCACCAGCAGTTTCACGCCGTTGGCCACCGCGGCATCCATGGCTGATGTGCTGGTGGCGTGCACCTGAACGCCGACGCCAACCTTGCTGCCTTCGTCGAGCATGGCGCGCAGCACCAGCAGTTCCTGTTCGGTGGGCCCGGGAACCGGTGTCAGTATCAACTCACCCGTGTACTTCACACCCATTTGCGCCAGCCTGCGGATCTCTGCGCGACCGGTCTCTTCCGTGGCCCGGCCCAGCGGAAAGGTGCCGCCCGATGGAATGATGCGAGGTCCGTTGATCACGCCCTTGTCGATATCAGCGCGCAATTGCACCAGAGGTTCCGGGGCGCCGCCGCCTGACAACACCGTGGTGAAGCCGGCATCAAGCAGGCGCTGCATTTCCGTTTTCGGCTCGCGGGCATTTATATGACGGTGGGCGTCGATGAACCCGGCCATCGCCGTCATGCCCTTGGCATCGATGACCTTGCCGGCCTTGGTTGCTGGAGCGCCCGCCGCCACGGCGACAATCTTCCCAGCGCGTATGACCAGCGAACCTTTTCCAATCACCGTGCCATCGCGAACAACGATGCGCGCATTGGTGATGGTGAGTTCCTGCGACATGGCCGCTGCGCTGGCAAGCAGCAGCCCGGCCGCAGCGATGAACAATTTTCCGGCCATGTTGTTATCCCCCCGATTCCCGTAAGCTGCCGAGCATAACGAGAACGTTGGCGTTGAGCCATCGGGGAAATCCATGAATCCGAACGTCCGCCTGCGGCTGTCCGTGATGATGTTCCTGCAGTTTGCGTTGTGGGGATCCTGGTATGTGACCCTGAGCACCTACCTGCTCAAGATCGGATTCGATGGGCTGCAGGTGGGCGCCGCCTACAGCACGCTCAACTGGGGCGCCATATTTGCCCCGGTTGTCGTCGGTGCCCTGGCCGACCGCTTTTTCCAGGCCCAGAAGGTCATGGGCGTGCTGCACCTGATGGGCGCGGTAATCCTGTGGTGGCTTTCGGGCATCACTGACCCCACCACGTTCTTCTGGACGCTGCTGGCATACGCCATCTGTTTCATGCCCACGCTGGGACTGGCCAATGCCGTCTCGTTTCACCAGATGAGCGATCCGGGCAAGCAGTTCGGCCTGGTGCGTGCCTGCGGCACCTTCGGCTGGATAGTCGTCGGGTTTGTCGTCGGCCTCATCGCGCCCAACATGCTGGGCTATTCCATCGAGCCCACCAATATTCCACTCAAGATCGGCGCCGTAATTTCCGTGCTGCTGGGTCTCTACGCTTTTGCGCTGCCCGCTACGCCACCCGGCAATCCGGATCGCAAACCCAACATCGCGCAGGCGCTGGGCCTTGAAACCCTGACCCTGATGAGGGATCGGTCGTTTGCCATCTTCGTCATCGGCTCGCTGCTGATCTGCATTCCGCTGTCGTTCTATTACAGCTTCGCCAACGCCTTCCTCAACGAGTCAGGCATGCACAACGCGGCTACGAAGATGACGTTGGGCCAGATGTCCGAAGTGCTGTTCCTGGTGCTGATCCCGTTCTTCTTCGTGCGCCTGGGTGTCAAGAAGATGCTGCTGATCGGCATGGCGGCCTGGGTATTGCGTTATGTGCTGTTCGCCTATGGCAACAACAGCACGCTGGTCGGGATGCTCTATGCCGGCATCATCCTGCACGGCGTGTGCTTTGATTTCTTCTTCGTCACCGGCCAGATCTATGTAGACAAATCCGTTGCGCGCGGCCAGCGAGCCGCTGCACAGGGATTCATCCACGTGATCACGTATGGCGTGGGACAGCTGATCGGCTCATGGGCGGCTGGCGCCGTTGTCGATCACTACACCGTTGCCACCGATGCCGGCACGCGGCATTTGTGGCAGACCATCTGGATGGTGCCCGCCATCATGGCCTTCGTGGTGATGCTGCTGTTCCTGATCTTCTTTCGCGATCCGGGAGCCAGGCTCGGCACTGCAGTGGCATCGCGCGCGACGTAAGCGCGCTGTCATTTCGACTCGCGCAGCTCCAGGAGCATTGCCTCGGCTGCAGTGGGCACGACTCGCACCATTGAGAACGGACCGCCACATTTCCTGCTTGCGGATTCGAGCGCTGCCCCGGCCTGGATGGCTGCCTCGCCGAGCAGGAAAGGTGCAACACCTGGAACAAAGATATCGGTAAAGACCTGGGCGATTGTTCCTGGTGTCTTGGCCACTGCATTGGCCACTCGCGGTGCTACGAGAAAATAGTCGGTCTCGCCGTCGGCGATCTCGACCCTGAGGTCGCAGGTACCAGGTTCCAGGGGGAGGTCGACATTCAACGTGTGAGCGCCCGGCGCCACGTCGCGAGCCAAGAAACCGTCCTCGCGAAGATCACCAACCGGCGCATTGTCCATTTTCAATTTCGCCACCGCAGTGGAGTTCTGCGCCCGGTCAAGCCGATACACGATGATTCGAGAAGTGTGGGCGGGCACCGGTTCCTTGTGCGCGGGATGGTCCTTGAAAGGGGTACCGGTCGCCGAGCAACCGGCGATTGCCATCAGACCGAGAGCAATCGAAATGCGCATATGACCTCTTACAGCGATTTTCTGTGCTGTTCTATCTGTGGCATCAGCGCGAGCATCCGTTGCAGGCTTTCCGCAGGCCAATGCCGCTCGCGGTCGTAATACGCCGCGACGGCAGGCCTGCCTTCGGGGATCATCACCCACGGTTGCTTTGACTCGGTGAAGATGTGGATGTCCGGCGGCAACTCATCCGGGTTGTCCAGCGTGCCCACACGCACGAATGAAAGCACCGGCCCGCCGCCTGCATAGTGGCTCCAGAGCGCTACCCGGCATGTGGGGCAGCGCGCGATCTGCTGCCCGCGACCACTTTGGGAAGGGGTGTTCACAATCTCCGACTTGCCGGCCAGCACAGTCACACGCGTGGTTTCGATCATGGCGTTCAAGGCAAACGACGCGCCGGATTCCCGTTGGCACCAACGGCAATGACAGCAGTGGACAAACAGCGGCGCCGTTTCCAACCGATAGCGCACTTGCCGGCAATCGCAGCCGCCCTCAAGCGCAAAGATTGCGTTGGTGCTGGTCATTTGCGCTTTGCTGGCTTGCTCGTCATGCGCGTGACTTTGACGACGACTCCATTCTTGTCGTGGGTAGCCCAATCACCAATCTGGACCCCGTTGTCGAAGCCGCCAGACCGCATGAGGGTCCCATCTTTGCGGAACCACTTCCAGGGCCCATCCATGACTTCACCCTTCATGTAGCCCTTTGCCCAAAGGGATCCGTCCTTGTGCAGTACCTTGCGCGGGGTACGCTTTGCCTTGACCTTGGCCATTGCTCAAGCCCGCGCTTGCCGCGTATTGCTCCAGACCACCTGCGCGACGCCGATAATCGCAAGCAATGCGCCGTACACGGTCCATTGCGGCTGGTTGACCATGAACCCGACGCGAAACGCGAGGTTGAGACCCTGCAGCATCCACACTATGCCCATCATGACCATCGCGATGCCGATCAGGCTGCTGACCACTCGCATGATTGCGTTGAATGTGCGTGACATGAGTTTTTCCCGATTTAATTAAGAGACTTGTACACCCGGCTTTCAAATCCCTGCAACGCGATCACTGCCCAGCCGCGGGCGCTCTCCACCAGACCGGACCCTTCTGCTCGTGATCCCAGTAGACGTTGATGGGCGCACAGCTTCCATCATTGAGCACCAGCGAATAGGTGCGGGGTGATTCTTTGCAGCCAGGCATGCCCGCGGCATTGGCGGAACATGAAAGGGCGACCTTCGACAACTTGACCGGGACAGCGCAGAAGGCATCCGGGTCCCCCTTTTCCACCCTGAAATCGACGTAGTGAAATTTGCCGGTGGCTGTGGATTTGATGGCGAGCACGACCCCGTCCGTCACGTTGCCCAGGGCCATGTTGTCAGGCATCCAGTCGCCATCAAGGTCGACCGACGCCTCGGAGGATGGCACCCAACGAACCTCCGAGCGGATTGAGCGCAAGCTCTGCAGGAAGATGGATTCGATACGGGCATATGCCACGGATCCAGCGGCAACTATCAGCGCTACTACAATCACAGTACTGCGTTTCATGGCGTAGTTCCTTCCCGGGTGACAATTACGGGCCATGGGTAACAGCAACCCTCATAGACCCAGTATCTTCTTGTTCGTGGATGCGTCTGCGCCAGTGGCGGCGAAATCGTCGAAAGCCCTGTCCGTCCTGCGGATCATGTGGCGCCTGATGAACGGCGCGCCTTCGCGGGCGCCATCTTCTGCAGACTTGAGCACGCACTCCCATTCCAGCACCGCCCAGCCTGCGTAGCCGTACTGTGCGAACTTGCTGAAGATGCCGGTGAAATCAATCTGTCCATCGCCAGGTGAGCGGAAACGCGCCGGGCGATCCACCCAGTTCTGGTAGCCGCCATATACGCCCGAGCGTCCAGTGGGTCGGAACTCGGCATCCTTCACATGGAATGCCTTGATGCGCTGGTGGTAATG
>JBDTPN010000005.1:0-154192 GCA_039932715.1 Pseudomonadota bacterium
AACCCCCGACATTCGCCTTGTAAGGGCGACGCTCTACCAGCTGAGCTAAGCACCCTCCTCATTGCGCCATCTCCAACCCGCGACAACCCCTATAGCCGTTCGCGAGGGCGCGTAGTCTAGGCAAGCGCCTTGCCAGTAGCAAGGCCGCCTGCCCAATGAACCCGTCAATGCGCCCGCAGCCCCTTGGAGACGCGCCGGGCCCGCCGCACGCGCTTGGCCACTGCCCCGGGCTGCGGTTCGATGACCGCCGTGGCCAGCGGTATGGGCTGGCGGGTCAATGCGAACTGCAGCACTTCGTCTATCCACTTGACCGGGTGGATCTGCAAATTGCCCTTGATGTTGTCGGGGATCTCGACCAGATCCTTTTCGTTGTCGATGGGAATCAGCACGTGCTTGATGCCACCGCGGCTGGCGGCCAGCAGCTTCTCTTTGAGGCCACCGATGGGCAGCACTTCGCCGCGCAGGGTGATTTCGCCGGTCATGGCCACATCCGAGCGCACCGGGATCTTGGTCAGCGCCGACACCATGGCGGTGCAGATGCCGATGCCGGCCGAAGGACCATCCTTGGGCGTGGCGCCCTCGGGCAGGTGCACGTGGAAATCGATGTTGGAGTAGAAATCCTTCTCGAGGCCCAGCACATCGCTGCGACTGCGCACCACGGTCATGGCCGCCTGGATGGACTCCTTCATCACGTCACCCAGCTTGCCGGTGAAGATGGGACGACCCTTGCCCGGCAGCACCGCGGTCTCGATGGACAGCAGCTCGCCGCCGACTTCGGTCCATGCCAGGCCCGTGACATGGCCCACGCGATCCGCCTCTTCAGCTTCGCCGTAACGGAAGCGGCGCACGCCCAGGTATTTATCGAGCGTCTTGGAGGTGACCGAAACCGTGGCGCCCTTTTTCTTCTCGAGCAGCAGGCCCTTTACGGCCTTGCGCGCGATCTTGGCGATCTCGCGTTCGAGGTTACGCACACCGGCCTCGCGCGTGTAGTAACGCACGATGTCCAGCAGCACCTCGTCGGCGATCTTGAGCTCTGCATCCTTCAAGCCATTGGCCTTGGTCTGCTTGGGCACCAGGTAACGCTTGGCGATGTTGACCTTTTCATCTTCGGTATAACCGGGCAGCCGGATGACTTCCATGCGATCGAGCAGCGGCGCCGGGATGTTCATGCTGTTTGCGGTGCAGATGAACATCACTTCTGACAAGTCGAAGTCGACTTCCAGGTAGTGATCATTGAACGCCGAATTCTGCTCCGGATCGAGTACTTCCAGCAGCGCCGAAGACGGATCGCCACGGAAATCCATGGCCATCTTGTCGACCTCGTCGAGCAGGAACAACGGATTGTGCGTACCGGACTTGGTCATATTCTGGATGACCTTGCCGGGCATGGAGCCGATGTAGGTACGGCGATGGCCGCGGATCTCGGCTTCGTCACGCACCCCGCCCAGGGACATGCGCACGAACTTGCGATTCGTGGCGCGTGCGATGGACTGACCCAGCGAGGTCTTGCCCACGCCCGGTGGGCCCACCAGGCACAAGATAGGCCCCTTGATCTTGTCCACGCGCTGCAGCACCGCCAGGTATTCGACAATGCGTTCCTTGACCTTCTCGAGGCCGTAGTGATCCTGGTCGAGCACCTTCTGCGCGTTGGCGATGTCCTTGTGCACACGCGAGCGCTTCTTCCACGGCACCTTGACCAGCCAGTCGATGTAGTTGCGGACCACGGTGGCCTCGGCTGACATCGGCGACATCATCTTGAGCTTGTTGAGTTCGCCGGTGGCCTTGTCCTTGGCCTCCTTGCTCATGCCGGCCTTGGCGATCTTCGATTCGAGCTCGTTGATCTCGTTGCCGCCCTCGTCCATCTCACCGAGCTCTTTGTGGATGGCCTTCATCTGCTCGTTGAGGTAGTACTCGCGCTGCGACTTCTCCATCTGCGCCTTGACGCGCCCACGGATGCGCTTCTCGATCTGCAGCACGTCCATCTCGCCCTCGATGGCGACCAGGATGTGCTCGAGGCGCTTGCGCACGTCAAGGATCTCAAGCACCTGCTGCTTCTCGGCATGCTTGAGCGTCATCTGCGCGGCAACCGAATCGGCCAGGCGTCCCGGCTGCTCGATGCCGGCCAGCGCAGTCAGCATTTCCGGAGGAACTTTCTTGTTGAGCTTTACGTATTGCTCGAACTGGGAAATGACCGAACGGGTGAGCACGTCCATTTCCTTTTCGTCGTATTGCTCGACGTCGGCCTGCGGCGTGACCTTGGCGGTGTAGTAGTCACCCCCATGCAATTCGTCGACGCTGGCGCGCTCCACGCCCTCGACCAGCACCTTGACGGTGCCATCGGGCAGTTTGACCAGCTGCAGCACCGTGGCAATGGTGCCGAAGCGGTAGAGGTCATCGGGCTTGGGGTCGTCGATATCCGGCTGGCGCTGTGACAGCACCACGATGCGGCGTGGATCGGCCTTCATGGCCTGGTCCAGGGCCAGGATGGATTTCTCCCGGCCAACGAACAGCGGCTGCACCATGTGCGGATAAACCACTACATCGCGAACCGGCAAAACTGGAATAGCGTCTTCGGTGGTGACTGCTTCGGTCTTGGCTGCTTCGGTCAAGGGGACTCCTGGGTCGCGGGCGCTGAACAGCGTATCGAGCGTACATGGTACCTCGACCGACGGAATTCAAGGAGCGGCCGAAGTCGAACCGCCAGGAGGAACCATAGAGGTTCCTCAGCCGTGGCCAGACCCCGTGGCGCGGCGCGGTTCGTCGACGGCGTGCGGCTTGTCAATGCGCGCGTCTTCGGTTTTGTAAACCACGTAAGGCGGTGCATGACCCAGCACCACGCTTTCGTCCACCACCACCTTGCTCACGTTCTTGAGCGTGGGCAACTGGTACATGGTGTCGAGCAGGATGTTCTCGAGAATGGTGCGCAGGCCGCGGGCACCGGTCTTGCGCTCCATGGCCTTGCGCGCCACGGCCGACAGGCCATCGTCGCTGAATTCCAGTTCGGCACCGTCCATTTCAAACAGGCGACGATATTGTTTGGTCAGGGCGTTGCGCGGATCCTTGAGGATGGAGATCAGCGCCTTCTCGTCGAGCTCTTCGAGGGTTGCGACCACCGGCAGGCGGCCCACGAACTCGGGGATCAGCCCGTATTTGACGAGATCTTCAGGCTCGACGTCATGGAACAGGTCGGTGCCATGCGGGCGGCTGGTGACGCTGCGCACATCCGAAGTGAAGCCAATGCCGCCCTTCTGGGTGCGGTTGAGTATCACCTTGTCGAGGCCCGAGAACGCGCCGCCGACGATGAACAGGATGTTGGAGGTGTCTACCTGCAGGAATTCCTGCTGGGGATGCTTGCGCCCGCCCTGCGGCGGCACCGAGGCCATGGTCCCCTCGATGAGCTTGAGCAGCGCCTGCTGCACGCCCTCGCCGGACACGTCACGCGTGATCGACGGGTTGTCGGATTTGCGCGAGATCTTGTCGATCTCGTCGATGTAGACGATGCCGGTCTGTGCCTTCTCGACGTCGTAGTCGCACTTCTGCAGCAGCTTCTGGATGATGTTCTCGACGTCTTCGCCGACATAGCCGGCCTCGGTCAGCGTCGTGGCATCGGCAATGGTGAAGGGAACATTGAGCAGGCGCGCCAGGGTCTCGGCCAGCAAGGTCTTGCCACTGCCGGTAGGACCGATGAGCAGGATATTGCTCTTGGCGATCTCGACATCGTCCTTGGCCTTGATGCCGCCCGGATTGCGGGTCTGCAGTCGCTTGTAGTGGTTATAGACCGCAACCGAAAGCGTCTTCTTGGCGCGTTCCTGGCCGATGACGTATTCGTCGAGGACGGTCTTGATTTCGTGGGGCTTGGGCAGCTTGTCGCGCGAGCGCTCGGCTTTATCCTCAAGCTCTTCGCGGATGATGTCGTTGCACAGCTCGACGCACTCGTCGCAGACGAATACGGAGGGGCCGGCTATCAGCTTGCGCACCTCGTGCTGGCTCTTGCCGCAAAAGGAGCAATAGAGAAGCTTGCCGTCGTCAGTACGTCCGCGGGTGTCGTCGCTCATGTACTGTATATATCACGACACTGCCTTGGCACGCAAAGCAGTGCGTCACTATAACGCCTTGTAACTTATGGGGAAAAAAACGCCCCGCGGCGCTATTTCGTGCTTGCCGCAGGCAAGGAGGCGCGATCGGACAGCACCCGGTCAATCAGGCCATAACTGACGGCATCTTCGGCCCGCATGAAATTGTCGCGGTCGGTGTCGTTCTTGATGCGTTCCACGGATTGCCCCGTGTGCTTGGCCAGAATCTCGTTGAGGCGGTCGCGGGTGTAGAGGATCTCGCGGGCATGGATTTCCATGTCGGCCGCCTGACCCTGCATGCCGCCCAGCGGCTGGTGAATCATCACCCGCGAATGCGGCAGCGCGAAACGCTTGCCCTTGGCACCACCGGCCAGAAGGATGGCGCCCATGCTGGCGGCCTGGCCCAGGCAGATGGTGGACACGTCGGGCTTGATGTATTGCATGGTGTCGTAGATGGCCAGACCCGCAGTCACATGACCGCCGGGTGAGTTGACGTACAGCGCGATGTCCTTGTCCGGGTTTTCCGATTCAAGGAACAGCAGCTGCGCCACGATGACATTGCCCATGTAATCGTCGACGGGACCCACGGCAAATACCACGCGATCCTTGAGCAGGCGCGAATAGATGTCGTAGGCGCGCTCGCCCCGCGACGTCTGCTCCACCACCATCGGTACCAGATTCAGTGCACGTTCGTTCATGCTGGGTATTCTACGCCTGGTCAGAGGCCGGGCGGCCAAAACCGGTGAGTTCGGCGAAGCTGACTGGTAAGTCGGTCACACGGGCGCGCCCCAGGACCCAGTCAACCACCTGGTCTTCGAGCACGCCGGTCTCGATCTGGCGCATTGCGTTCTGGTCCTGCAGGTAGGCACGCCGCATTTCGTCGGCATTGGGGTAAGCGCCCACCAGTTCATCCAGGCGCTGGATTATGGTCTGTCGATCCGCCTTCAACCCTTCGCGACGCACCAGTTCGCCGATCAGCAGCCCCAGCATCACGCGGCGCCGGGCGGGCTCTGCATATAGCTCGCGGGAGGGAATCTGGCTGGCATCCTGCAGGCCCATGCGCTGCATGGTCTCGATCTGCATCTGCTGGACCTGCTGATCGAGCAATGCGCGCGGCACCTGCACTGGATTTTCGCGTGCCAGGGTATCGAACACCTGCGTGCGCAAGCGGGCGCGCGCAGCCTCGGCCGCCTCGCGCTCCATGCTGGCACGCACTTCGGTGCGCAGCGCCGCTACCCCGCCTTCGGGCAGCCCGAAGGCCACTGCAAAAGCATCATCGATGGGCGGCAGGAATTCCTCTTCCACCGCCTTGACGGTGAGGTCGAATTCTGTGGTCTTGCCGGCAAGGTCGGGGCTGCCATAGGTGTCGGGAAATTTCACGGGCGCTGATTTTGATTCCCCTGCGGTGACACCGATCAATGCGGTTTCGAAGTCGGCCACGGCGCGACCCGAACCGATCACCACCTGCATGTCCTTGCCTTCACCGCCGGCGAAGGCAACGCCGTCGAGCCGGCCCAGGAAGTCCACGGTCACGCGGTCGCCGGAAATGCTGGGGCGCTCCACCGGCACATATTTGACCTGCTGCTTGCGCATGCTTTCGAGCATGGCGTCGATGTCGGTCTCGGTGATGCCGGCCACCGAACGCTTGATGTCATAGCCTTCCACCGCGCCCACGGTGAATTCGGGCAGCACTTCAAACAGGGCGGCGAATTTAAGGTCGCTGCCCGCTTCGATCTGGATGGGCTCGATGGTCGGCCCGCCCACGGGGCGCAGGTTTTCCTTGGCCACCGCATCGGTATAGGACTGACGGATCAGTTCATTGACCGCATCCCCGCGCACCTGCTGGCCGTACTGCTGCTTGATGACCTGCAGCGGCACCTTGCCCTTGCGAAAGCCGCGGATATTGGCGGTGCGCGACAGATCACGCAGGCGGCGATCCACCTCGCCGGCCACGCGTGTATTGGGAATCTCGACCTCGATTCGGCGCCCGAGATCTGAGGTATTCGTCACTGTAAATTGCATCGCAAGATCCTTCATCAATAGCTGGTGCGAAAGGAGAGACTCGAACTCTCACGGGTTGCCCCACAAGCTCCTAAGGCTTGCGCGTCTACCAGTTTCGCCACTTTCGCCAAGGGCGAGAAAAGAAATGGTGGGCCGTGTAGGAGTCGAACCTACGACCAATTGATTAAGAGTCAACTGCTCTACCAACTGAGCTAACGGCCCATAAAAATGGGGTGGACGACGGGACTCGAACCCGCGACAGCCGGAATCACAATCCGGGACTCTACCAGCTGAGCTACGTCCACCATCGAACACATCAATCAGCGATCAGTCTGGCGCGCCCGGCAGGACTCGAACCTGCGACCCTCGGCTTAGAAGGCCGATGCTCTATCCACTGAGCTACGGGCGCCCTGTTCAGGGCAACCGTCTCGATGGGGTCATGCACAGGCTGATCACTTCTAAATTCTCCCCCGCTAGGGGGGCGGGAGTATATACGAACCGGCGCAAATCAAAGCCCCGGAAAATGGTCGGGGCGAGAGGATTTGAACCTCCGACCCTCTGCTCCCAAAGCAGATGCGCTACCAGACTGCGCCACGCCCCGACGGCGCGATGATACCCTACGGCCCGTTTTACAGGGGGCGAGTGATGACGGCACGTTTGCTGGACGGAAAAGCGATCGCGCAGTCATTGCGCGAGACCATCAAGAGCCAGGTGGCAGCGCTTACGGCAGCAGGCAAACGGGCGCCGGGGCTGGCCGTGGTGATCGTGGGTGAAGACCCGGCCTCGCAGATATACGTGCGCAACAAGCACCAGGCCACCGAGGGCGTGGGCATGCGCTCGGTGATGAAGGTGCTGCCGGCCACCGCCACGCAGCAGCAAGTGATCGATGTGGTCCAGATGCTCAACGCGGATGCCAGCATCGACGGCATCCTGGTGCAGCTGCCCGTGCCCAAACAGATCGACAGCAAGGCCGTGATCGATGCCATTGCCGTGGACAAGGACGTTGACGGCTTCAATCCCCTGAACCTGGGTCTGCTGGCGCAGCGCACTCCCCGCCTGCGGCCGTGCACGCCCTACGGTTGCATGAAGATGCTGGATTATGTCGGCATCGACGTGAAGGGAATGGATGCGGTGGTCCTGGGCCAGTCGAACATCGTGGGTCGCCCGGCCGCGCTGGAACTGCTGATGCGCGCCGCGACGGTAACCATTTGCCACAGCCAGACCCGGGACCTGCCTGGCCATGTACGGCGCGCAGACCTCATCGTCGCCGGCATCGGCAAGCCTGAATTCGTCAAGGGTGACTGGATCAAGCCCGGCGCCGTGGTGCTTGATGTGGGCATCAACCGGTTGCCCTCGGGCAAGGTGGTGGGTGATGTGGAGTTCGCGCCGGCCTGCGAGCGCGCGTCGTGGATCACGCCGGTGCCCGGCGGCGTCGGCCCCATGACCATCGCCATGCTGATTCAGAACACGCTCGAGGCCTACCACTTGGGTAACGCCTAGCGGCGTCGCCGCTTTATCGGCGTCGCCAAAGCGTGGTGCCGTCGGGCTTGTCCTCGAGGATCACACCCTGCTGCGCCAGCTCATCACGCAGCCGGTCCGCGCCGGCGAAGTCACGCGACTTGCGCGCGGCGAGACGCGCGGCGATGCGCCGCTCGATGTCCTGATCCGATAGCCCCGCGCCGCGATCGTTGACATCATCACCCGGCGCGCGCAAACGAAACCACTGTTCAGGGTCGAGTTGTGCGACGCCCAGCACCGCTGCCAGTTCGCGAAACACCGCAGCGAGGCCAGCGGCCGCTTCAGCATCACCGGCAGTCTTGCGTTCATTGATCTCGCGCGACAGGCGCTGCAAAACGGCCAGTGCCTTGGGCGTATTGAAATCCTCGTCCATGACAGCGCGGAATTCATCACGCCATTTTTCCGCGTCGCTACCGGCCCCGCCGCCAGCCTCGCGTTTTGGCAAACCGCGCAGTGCGTTGTAGATGCCGCTGAGCGTGGCGTCCGCCTGTTGCAGGCTGGCCAGCGAATAATTTATGGGCCCGCGATATTGGCTGGACACCAGGGCCAGCCGCAGCACTTCGGGATGCCGCAGGTGCGGCAGCACCTCGCGCAGCGTGAAGAAATTGCCCAGGGACTTGGACATTTTTTCGCTGTCAACATTCACGAAGCCGTTGTGCATCCAGCAGTTGGCCAGCGGTTTGCCCGAGGCCCCGCAGCTTTGCGCGATCTCGTTCTCGTGATGCGGAAATTTCAGATCCATGCCGCCGCCATGTATGTCGAAGTGCTCGCCCAGCAGCGTCATGGACATGGCCGAGCATTCGATATGCCAGCCAGGACGACCTGCGCCCCAGGGGGAATCCCAACTGGGTTCGCCGGGCTTGGATTTCTTCCACAGCACGAAATCCAGCGGATCGCGCTTGGCTTCGTCCACTTCAACGCGCGCGCCAGCGCGCAGGTCGGACAGCTTCTTGCCCGAGAGTTTTCCGTAATCGGCAAAACTGGTGACCGAATACATCACGTCACCATTGCTGGCCGCATAGGCATGGCCGCGCGCAATCAACGTCTGGATCAGCGCGACGATCTGCGGCACGAACTGCGTGGCACGCGGCTCGAAGTCCGGACGCGCCACGCCCATGAGCGCCGAATCCTCATCCATTGCCTGGATGAAACGCGTTGTCAGGGCCGCGACGGATTCCCGGTTCTCGGCGGCGCGCCTGATGATGTTGTCGTCGATGTCGGTGATGTTGCGCACATAGGTCACTTCGAGACCTGAATAACGCAGGTATCGCTGCACTACGTCGAAAGCCACCATCATGCGCATGTGGCCGATGTGGCAGTAGTCATACACGGTGATACCGCAGACATACATCCGCACCTTGCCCGTCACCATGGGTCGATACGGCTCGAGGTTCCCGGTAAGGGAGTTATGTATGCGCAGCATCGGGCGATGTTACGCGAATCGGGCGAGCCGCTGCCGTGCAGTGCCCTGGGGCATTGCGCGCAGCAGCGGTCCCAGCTCGGGACCTGCCAGTCGGCCGGTCAGCGCGGCGCGCAGGGGCTTGAACAGTGCCGGGCCACGCAGCCCGGTGGCCGCTTTTGCCGCAGCGCTGATGGCGGCGAAGTCGTTGCCCTCAGCCGCTGCGGCCGCAGCGGCAAACAGGTTCTTGTCAGCGGCAGCAACCACGACTGCGGCCTCTTCATCCATCGCGGGCTGCATCCCGAACACCACCTGCACCCAGGGCAGCACATCGTCGGGCTGCACCACGTTTTGCAGCAGCGCAGTAATGAAATTATCGCGCTGAGCGGGCGTCAGATCGGCCGGCAGGCGCGTGCCCAGCCACTGCGCGGCGCGAGGAGTATCGAGCTTGTGTACGGCCTCACGCTGCCAGCCCAGCAGCTGCGACATCTGGAAATGTGCCGGCGAGCGCTGCAGGTGCGAGGTGTCGAACAGGCCGGCCATCTGCTCCAGCGACAGCAATCCTTCAGCCGCAGTGGAATGCCCCAGCCGGTACAGGTGGTTGGCGATGGCCTCAGGCAGGATTCCCTGCTCACGCAGCGCGCGCAGGCCCACGGCACCATTGCGCTTGGACAGGGGCGCGCCATCATCACCGGTGATCAGTGCCAGGTGGCCATATTGCGGAGCCGGCAGCTGCAGGGCGCGCAGTATCAACAACTGTCGCGGCGTATTGGCCAGGTGATCGTCACCGCGCAGCACCTGGGTCACGCCACTGAGGGCATCATCCACCGCGTTGGTGAAAAAAAACGACGCCGAACCATCGGCGCGCCGCAGCACGAAGTCACCGATATCGGCGCAGTTGAAATGCCGTGGGCCATGCACCATGTCGGTGAATTCCACGGCCCCGCTTTCAGGCACGGCGAATCGCAGTGACGCGGATTCTCCTCGGGCCACACGCGCGTTGCGCTCATCAATCGACAGGTTGCGACAGCGTCCCGAATAGCGTGGCGGCAGGCTTGAGGCCACTCGCGCTGCCCGCGCCAGCTCCAGTTCCCGCGCGCCACAGAAACACGGATAGGCCGCGCCCAGCCCTTCGAGTTTTGCCAGCAGTGCGTTATAGATATCACCGCGCTGCGACTGGTGCAGCGGCTCGGCATCCCACTCAAGGCCCATCCAGCGCAGATCCTCCTGCAGTTGCAGCGTGTGCTGGGTCAGGCTGCGCGCGGCATCTGTGTCCTCGATGCGCAGCAGGAATGCACCTTTGCCGCGGCGTGCCAGCAGCGCATTGAACAGCGCAGTGCGCGCGTTGCCCAGGTGCAGCTCGCCGGTGGGGCTGGGCGCGAATCGTGTAATAGTGACGGACGACATGCCTACAATATAAGCCAACGATGCGTTCCGACCGCTACCTGTTTGTCTCTGACCTGCACCTGGATGCCAGCGCACCCGAGGGCATCGCCCAGTTCATTGAATTCCTCGACGGCGAGGCGCGCGACGCGGCCGCGCTTTACATCCTTGGCGATCTTTTCGAAGCATGGGTGGGTGACGATGATCCGGAACCGGCGCGCAACACCGTGTGCAATGCCCTGCGTCGCTATACGGATTCGGGCGCGCCATGCTTCGTCCTGCGTGGCAATCGCGACTTCCTGCTGGGCCCGGGTTTCGAACAGCGCACGGGCTGCCGATTGCTGCCAGATCCGGTGCTACTGGAACGCGGCACTTTGCGTATTTTCGTTTCGCACGGCGACCCGCTGTGCACTGCGGATTATTCGTACCAGGAATTCCGCAGCATGGTGCGCAATCCCGAGTGGCAGTCACGTTACCTGCAATTGCCCATGGCCACGCGGCGCGCGCTGGCCGAGACCGCGCGGCGCGGCAGCAAGGCCCACACCCAACGCCAGCAGGCGCAGATCATGGACGTGCATCCGCACGCGGTGGCCGAAGCCTTCAGGATCAGCGGCACCACGATGATGATTCACGGCCACACGCACCGGCCGGCGGTGCATACCGAACAGACCGCGGCGGGCAGCGCGCTGCGTATCGTGTTGGGAGACTGGTATGGCAATGGCAGCTACCTGGCACTGAGCCCGGATGGGTATTACGAAATCATCGCGCTGCCACATCGCCAATCAGGCCCGCACGCCGTTGGCGCGCCAACACCGGATCAACCGTCAACGTCGACTCCAGCAACTGGCGCGTGAACGCATGCTGCGGTCGCGTGAGCACCTCTTGGGTGGTGCCTCGCTCGACCACCTGGCCACGATGCAGTACCAGGGTGTTTTCGCAAACGTAGCGGGCAGCGGACAGATCGTGGGTGATGAACAGCAGCGACAGGCCACGCGTGCGTCGCAACTGCACCAGCAGGTCGAGGATCTGTGCGCGCAGGCTGGCGTCCAGCGCCGACACCGGCTCGTCGCAGATCAACACGGCCGGATTGCCGATCAGGGCGCGGGCAATGGCCACGCGCTGGGCCTGCCCGCCGGAAAGCCGCTGCGAGCGACGCTTCATCAATGCAGGGTCCAGACCCACAGCTATCAATTGCTGCACCACCCGTTCGTGGGCCGCGGTTTTTTCCGGCGCGTCGCGCTGCGCCTGCAGCGGCTCGGCGACCACCTGCTCCACGGTCATGGTGGGATCCAGCGAGGCCAACGGATCCTGGAACACCATCTGCATGCTGCGGCGACGTTCGCGCAGTTCAGATGGCGACAGGATGGCCAGGTCCACGCCCTCCACCAGCACCTGCCCGCTTTGCGGCTTGTGCAGGCGGAACAACGAGCGCACCAGCGTGGACTTGCCACTTCCGGATTCACCGACAATGGCCAGCGCCTCGCCCCGGGCCAGCGCAAAACTCACCGCATCCAGCGCCAGCAGGTAACTCGCGCGCGCGAACAGGCTGCTGCGCCGCAGGTGGCGTACTGAAAGGTCGCGCACCTCGAGCACGGGAGGCAGGGTCATGAGTCCAGCTCGGCAGGTGGACGTTCAAGTTGGCGCACCGCTTGCAGAAGCTGCGCCCCGTAGGCACTGCTGGGCGCGGTCAGCAACTGCAGTGCACTGCCCTGCTCCACCACCTGGCCGTCCTTGAGTATCACAGCGCGGTCCGCAGTGCGCGCCACTACGCCCAGGTCATGGGTCACCAGCAGTATGGACATGCCCAGGCGTTCCCGAAGTTCGAGCAACAGGTCCAGCACCACGGCCTGGGTGGTGACATCCAGCGCCGTAGTGGGTTCGTCTGCCAGCAGCAGATCCGGCTCCGAAAGTATGGCCATGGCCAGCATGGCGCGCTGGCGCATGCCACCCGATAATTCATGCGGGTACTGGCGAAGTACCTGTTCGGGGTCTGGCATGTGCACCGTGCGCAGCGCTTCCAGCGCCCTGGCCTGCGCCTGCGCGGATCCAATTTGGCGATGCGCCTGCAGGACTTCGATCAGCTGTATGCGCAAGGGCAGATAGGGATTGAGCGCCGACATGGGATCCTGGAACAGCATCGAAATGCGATCACCGCGAAGCCGGCGCAATTGCGATTCACCCATGCCGATCAGTTCCTGATCCAGGAAGCGCGCACTGCCACCGGTTTTGGATCCAGGCATTGCCAACCCCAGCAGTGACAACAGCAACTGCGATTTGCCAGAGCCCGATTCACCCACCACTGCGACGATCTCGCCGCGCTGCACGTCGAGGTTTATCGCCTGAAGCACCTGCAGGCCATCGGCACGGGTCAGCGCAAGATTGCGCAGCTGCAGCAGCAGGTCCGTTTCAGCCGGCATAGCGGTCCCGCAGGCGATCGCCGATACGATTGCAACAGTAGACCAGCAGGATTAACACCGTCGCGGGCATGATCAACATCAGCGGCCGTGCGCGCATCTGCGCTGCGCCATCGGCCAGCATCACACCCAGCGACGTCAACGGTGCCTGTGCGCCCAGCCCCAGGTAACTCAGGAAGGCTTCGGTAAGGATCACCGTGGGTATGGTCAGTGTCAGATAGACGATCACTATGCCCATGAGGTTGGGCACTATGTGCCGCAACATGATGCGCGAGGGACTGACGCCGGCGATATCGGCCGCCACCACGAATTCCCGATGCCGCAGGCTGCGGGTCTGGCCGCGCACGATGCGCGCGATATCCAGCCACGAGACGGCGCCTATGGCCACGAACAGCAGCCACAGATTGCGACCGAACACCACGGTCAGCACGATGACAAAGGGCGTGAACGGCACTGAATACAGCACATCCACCAGTCGCATCATCAGGGCATCGGTGCGCCCGCCCAGATAGCCGGCAGTCACGCCCCAGCTTACGCCGATGGAGAGACTGATCAGGCTGGCCGCCAGCGCCACCAGCAGCGAGATGCGCGTGCTCCACATCAGCCGCACCAGCAGGTCGCGTCCCAACTGGTCCGTGCCGAGCAGATGACCCCCGGCCAGTGCAGGCGAGAGATTGGTCTGGTCCCATGCAGGCGTGAAGTAATCGTAGGGCGAAATCCACGGCACCAGCAATGCCGCCAGCAGCAATGCCGCAAGCATCCAGACGCTGATCCTGGGCAGCGTGTGATTCAATGCAGTCTCACTCGTGGATCCAGCAGCGCCTGCATGACATCTGCCACCAGGTTGGCAATGATGATCAGCGCGCCATAGAGAATCGTCACTCCCATTACCATCGTGTAATCGCGATTGAATGCGCCTTCCACGAAGGAGCGGCCGATGCCAGGCAGGCCGAAGGTGGTCTCCACCACTATTGAGCCAGTGATTGCACCGACAATGGCGGGGCCAAGAAATGCGGCCAATGGCATCAGTGCCGGGCGCAGCGCATGCCTGAACAGGATGTCACGTGTGCCCAGTCCTTTGGCGCGCGCCGTGCGGATGTAAGGCTGCTCCAGCACGTCGATGAAGCTGGCGCGCATGATGCGCGTGACATAGGCGATGTAGGGCAAGGCAAGGGACACGACCGGCAGCACCAGGTATCTCCACGCACCACCGCCCCAATCCCCGGCGGGGAACCATTGCAGGGTCACGGCGAACACCAGGATCATCAGCGGCGCGGCCACGTACACGGGAATGGAAACCCCCACCAGCGAGACTGCAGCCGCCACGCGATCCACCAGGCCGTTGCGTCGCCAGGCAGCCCGCGCGCCCAGTGGAATTCCAACCAGGCAGGCCAGCAACAATGCGAATCCGCCCACCTTGAGGTCGACGGGGAATCCTTCGGCGATGTACTGGTTGACACTGTTGTCCAGGTACTGGAACGACGGCCCCAGGTCGCCATGGGCCAATTGCACAAGGTAGCGCAGGTATTGCTTTGGCAACGGCTCATCCAGATGATAGGCGTGCTCGATCTTGGCCTTCACTTCCGCGCCGATTTCCTTTTCCGCATCAAACGGACCGCCGGGTGCAGCGCGCAGCAGCATGAATGCCAGCGTGATGATGGCCAGCATCGTGGGGATGGCGCTCAGCAAACGCGACAGCAGGAACCGCCACATGGCTTATTGAGTCCCCGGCATTTCAAGGTACAGGTCGCGCGACAGGTGGTTGTCCATGGGATTGTCTTCCCAGCCCCGCACAAAATCGCGGACCAGATGCCGCGTGCGGTAGTAGTAAATGGGGATGGCTACCGCATCGGCATCCAGCACTCGCTCTGCAGCATTGAACTGCGCATTGCGTTCGTCGCGACTGGCGGTGGCCATGGCGGCCTTCACATGCGCGTCATACTGCGCATTGTGGTAACGGCCATAGTTCTGCTCGCCATTCGTCAGGGGCAGTGCCATAAAAGTCTGCGGATCCGGATAGTCGGCAATCCATGCCCACCAGAACATGCGCGGCTTGTGGATCTCGCGGTTCTGCAGATGCACTTTCCAGTCTTCGCCAGCCAGTCTCACATTGGCGCCCAGGTGCTGGCGCCACATGGCCGCCATGGCATCGAACACGAGGTTCATTTCCGGATTTCCGGAGTTGTAGTTGAACTCGACGTCCAGCGGATGCTGCGGCGAATAGCCGGCCTCGGCATAGTACTTGCGGGCCAGGGCGATGCGATCGGAATCCCTGAGGTCCGCCCATGCCGGCCTGAACGGGGGGTAACCCGGCAGTGGCGGCACAATGCCGTACGCTGCTTCGTACTGCCCCTTCATCAGGTGCTGGGTAATCATCTCGCGATCAATGGCCAGCACCATAGCGCGTCGCAAGGGCTTGCTGTCAAAGGGTGGCTTTCCAGCGTGCATGCCCAGCATGACGGTGCCGGTGTACGGGGAGATTCGCACCTGAGCTCCGAGGCTATTGCGCAGCCAGTCGAAGTCTTCCATCTGGAACCTGTCGGTCACATCAAGGTCGCCCGCCAGGAATCGCGACGTCGCAGCCGAGCTGTCGGGCAGCGCGTAGTAGGTCACTCCCGTGAGCCGCACCGCGTCTGCATCCCAGTATCGCGGGTTTTTTTCCATCTCTATTGGCCCGTTGATGGATACGCTCTTGAGCAGGAAGGCTCCGTTGTTGACCATGACACCCGGCCGCGTCCAGCCCCTACCCTCCCGAGCAACAGTTGCTTCATGAACCGGCATCATGAAACTGGTGGTCAACATGTACTCGAGGTAAGGCGTCGGAACGTTGAGCTGCACCTGCAGGGTGTAGTCATCCAAAGCCTTGACGGCCAGGGTTTGCGGGGCGGCTTTGCCTGACATGATCTGGCTGGCGCCCACAATGGGCGCCAGCTCCTGCGCCATGGGTGCGGTCGTTGCCGGATTCACCATCCGCCGCCAGGCATAGACAAAGTCGTTTGCACTGACCTTGTCGCCATTGGACCAGAGGGCGTTGTGGCGCAGGTGAAATGTCCAGGTCAGGCCGTCAACCGAACACTCCCATTGTTGTGCGACACCGGCAATGATTTTGCCGGCCGGGTCGGTGCGCAACAGTCCTTCGAACAGATCCTGTGCGACAGTGGTGCCAGGCACATCCTGGTTCATCAAGGGGTCAAAGGTGCGCACGGCCGCCGAGAGATGGCGATTGAGGTGTTGTTGCGCAACGCGCGCCGCAATCTTCTGTGTTGTCAGTGTTCCGACCGGAGTGGAATCGCCGGAGGTGCATGCCCCCAGTAGCAGCAGCATGCAACTAAACAGCGTGCCGCGGCTGCGGAAACTCATGCTGCCATTTCCAGCGCAGGCGGGCCGGAATGAAACCGGAACTGGGCGTCAGGACTGGTTGCCAGCGTGGCCTCGCAAATCGCGAGTCGCCGCAGGTTGCGCGCAATCTCGTCGGAGTGCAGCGAAGGCTCACTCTCCGCGAAGCGTTGCGCCAGCGACAGGTAAAGCCCCTGGTGGCGCAGCTCAGCCACCGCCAGGTCCGCATAGAACGAGCCCATGGGTTGTGGCAATCGCGGCGCCAGCAGTTCGAACCGTTCGCAGGAGCGCGCCTCGATCAAGGCGCCGCACAGCATGAGGTCCAGGCGTCGCGCCGGTTCATGTGCGCGGCACTGCGCGCGCAGTGCACCCGCGTAACGTCCGGGCGCCAGTTTGCCCGGCGCAACATTCATGCGCGCCATCAGCTTGTGCACCTGCTCGAAGTGTCGCAGCTCCTCACGGGCCAGCCGCGCCAGTGCGATGCCCAGCGCGCTATCCTCCGGATACGCAAACATCAGCGACAATGCAGTGGACGCCGCTTTCTTTTCGCAGTTGGCATGATCCACGAGCAACTCGCGCCAACGCTGCACGGCCGCATCGACCCAGCTGTCGGGAGTGGCCGCCTGCAGCATCAGGCTGCAGTCCTGGCCCGCAAAGCCGCCGAATGCAGCGCCGCCTCGGCCTCTACCGCAGTGGTGTAGCGGCCGCCGGGCTGCTTGGCCAGCAATGCGTCCACGTATTCCTGCAAGTGTGCTGTCGCCTCGGGTAGCCGCGGAATCGGCTGGTTACGATGCTTGTAGATGATGGCCATGGGATTGGGATCAGTGAACGGCTTTTCTCCCGTCAGCATTTCATACAGGATCACACCCAGGCTGTAGAGATCGCTGCGCTCATCCACAGTTTCGCCATGCCCCTGTTCGGGACTCATGTAATGCGGCGTGCCGAAGATCATGCCCGGATCAGTGATATCCATGGCCAGCGCAGCGTGCTTGGCGAGGCCGAAGTCGGTCAGTGCAATGCGATCCTGCGAGCGCATCAGCACGTTGCCAGGCTTGAGGTCGCGATGCAGCGTTCCGGCGTCATGCAGTGCAGCCAGCGCGCCGGCCACCTGCGCTGCCAGATCCAGTGATTCGGCCTGTGTGACTCCGGCGCGGATGCGGCGGCGCAGGTCGCCTTCGGGAAAATATTCCATGGCCAGGTAGGCATGGTCATCCGCCACGCCCAGTTCATGGCAGCGCACGATACTGGGGTGACGCAGGCGATGGGCAATCTCGTATTCCTGCAGGAATCGCTCGAAGGATTGATCCACGCCCGAATCGTCGTGCACCGATGGGGTGACCTTGATGACCATCATCGCACCGGCCTTGGCACTCTCGGCCAGGTACAGCTGCGCGGTGGAGCCCCCGGCCAGACGCCGCACGCAGCGATAGCCGGGAATGCGCACGGCACCGAATCGCCGCGACTGCTCCGCCTCGGGGGACACGCGCCAGTCGGCCTGCGCACGCTGGTGCATGCGCGCCGCCTCGGCCAGCACCTCGATCAAGGTGCGATGAAGGAAGTTGGGCTTGGACAGGACACTGAAGGCACCGAGGATGCGCGCACGGCGCGCCACGTCGCCGCCGTCGTCGCTGCAGAAGAACACCACGGGAGCAAAACCGCGACGGGATCCAAGGCTTTCGAGCCAGGCCAACCCCTGCCCGCCTAGCCATTGCTCGTCCAGCAGCACCACATCGTAGCCCTGCGCCAGGAACTCCGGCGGCATCTGCCCGGCCTCGCGACCGGAACGGATTACCACATCGGCATCGGGCCATTCACAGGTGACGTGGTGGCGGATCAGCGCGCGATATCGTGGATCCTGGACAATCAGCAGCAAACGCATGGTCAGTCGCCAGATAATCCCAGGACAAGCCTGGGCGCAGCCATTCAGTTAACCGCTTTGAGGGGGCTGTCGCGGCGCTGCGCCTTGGCGCCATCCGAACGCTCCTGTTCGAGCCTTGCCAAGTATTCGGGAGTGACGTCGCCCGTGACGTATTCACCCGAAAAGCACGAGGTGTCGAATTCCCTGATGCTGGCATTGTCGTGGCGGCAGGCTGCGATCAGGTCTTCGAGGTCTTGATATACCAGCCAGTCGGCGCCGATCTGCCGCGCCACCTCTTCCACATCACGCCCGGCGGCCACCAGCTCTGAGGCGGCGGGCATGTCGATGCCGTAAACATAGGGGAAGCGCACCGGAGGGGCGGCGGATGCGAAATAAACCTTGCGTGCGCCGGCTTCACGGGCCAGCTCGATGATCTGCGCAGAGGTGGTGCCCCGCACGATGGAGTCGTCCACCAGCAGCACGTTCTTGCCGCGGAATTCCAGGTCGATGGCGCTGAGCTTGCGACGCACCGAGCGCAACCGCTGTTCCTGCCCGGGCATGATGAAGGTGCGGCCGATATAGCGATTCTTGTTGAAGCCCTCGCGATATTTGATGCGCAGCTTTTGCGCCAGCTGCAGCGCGCAGGTGCGGCTGGTATCGGGAATCGGGATGACCACGTCGATATCGTGATCGGGATGTTCGCGCCTGAGCTTGTCGGCCAGCCGCTCGCCCATGCGCATGCGCGCGCGATACACCGAGATGTTGTCGATGATGGAATCGGGTCGTGCGAAATACACGTATTCGAATATGCAGGGGGTGTGCTTGACGGTGGCAACGCACTGCTGTGTATGCAGGCGCCCCAGCTCGTCGATGAACACCGCTTCGCCCGGCGCCACGTCGCGCACCAGCTCGAATGACAGCATGGTCAGGGCCACGCTTTCCGAGGCCAGCATGTATTCCATGCCACGCGCGCTTCTGCGCTGCCCCAGCACCAGCGGGCGGATGCCGTGCGGATCGCGAAAACCCAGCACGCCGTGCCCGATGATCATGGCCACCACCGCATAGGCGCCGCGGCAACGACGGTACACCGCGTTGACGGCCGCGAAGATGTCGCCCGGCGTCACGCGCGGCGTGCCTACGCGTTGCATCTCGGAAGCCAACACGTTGAGCAGCACTTCCGAATCGGAACGGGTGTTGAGGTGGCGGCGATCCTCGCGCGCCAGCACCGCGGAGAGTTCGGCGGCATTGGTGAGATTGCCGTTGTGCCCAAGGCAGATGCCGTACGGGGCATTGACGTAGAAGGGTTGGACTTCCGATTCGTTGTCACCGCCGGCCGTGGGGTAGCGCACATGGGCAATGCCCACATTGCCGCGCAGGGAATCCATGTCTTTCTGGCTGAACACGTCGCGGACCAGTCCGCGACCCTTGCTGGCGAAGAGCTCGCCCCCTTCGGCGGTCATGATGCCCGCCGCATCCTGGCCACGGTGCTGCAGTACGGTCAGTGCATCATAAAGCTGCTGGTTAACCATGCTACGACCGACGATACCGACGATACCGCACATCCAGCCTTCTCCAATTTCAGTTATCGCCGCCGGAATTCAGGATGTAGAGACGTTCACCCACCAGCGCGCGCAAAGCCTTCGAAACAGGGTCAACCTGCGCGGCAAGGCGCGAGTGCCGCCACCAGTCTTCACGATCCAGTCGCAGCGTCTGGCCCAGGATGGCCAGCACGCCCAGTATCACTATGCCGCGCACCAGTCCCAGCAGAAAGCCCAGGAAACGATCAGTGCCACTGAACATGGACATGCGCACGAAATGTTTGACTATGGCCCCGATAATGGCGCCGACAATCAGTATTGCAAGGAAGAAAATCGCGCGGCTGGCCCACAGGCCATAAGGCTCGACACGCAGCGCACCACCCAGGTGCGGCACCAGGCTGGGCGCCAGCTTCCACGAAAGCCACACGGCCAACACCCAGGTGACCAGCGAACACACCGTGAGAAGGAAGCCTCGCATCAATCCGGCGATTGCGGAAATCAGGACGATGCCGAGGATGATGTAGTCGAGTGTAACCATTGGTCGATCAATTCTACACGACTATGGGCGTGATTCCGGGATGAGCACTAAGGCGCGACCAGTGAGGATCCCTTATGACCGGCTGCAGTCAGGCGCGCCTGCAGGGCGGCGGCGGCTGCGCGATCTTCCGAGGGACCTACAAGAACGCGATACAGTTCCTTGCCATTCTTCGTGGTGGTAGGGGAAACCCTGACTGCATACCCGGCGGAGCCCAGCGTCGCAGCCAGGCGATCTGCGTTGGCGCGAGTTGAAAAACTTCCCAGCTGCACCCACCACCCACGCGGCACGGATTTGCCGGGCTCTGCTGGTTTGCTGATTTCTACTGGACTGCTGGCTTCAACAGGTTTGCTGACCTCAGCCGGTTTGCTGACCTCTGCCGGTTTGCTGGCCTCTGCCGGTTTGCTGGCCGCGGGTGCCGGCGTTTTCGCCACTGGCAGCGTTGGCTGCGCAATCACTGGCGGAGGATTGGCCACCGCGGTTGGCGCAGTTGCCTCGGTAACCTGTTTTCCGGCGCCCAGTTCCATGGTGTAGCTGCGCAGCGGTGGGCCTGCATCGGCGGCCTGCGCTTCAGGGGCATCGGTGGCGGGTCTTTGCTCGGGTCGGCCGGAAAACAATTCCGGGACGACGATGACCAGGGCGACGATGAGGATGAGCGCGCCGGTCAGACGTTCTTTGACTGAGCTGGTCACCTGTCTAGTATAGGCCAAGCGCCTGCATGGCCGGTGCCACGGTCAGGAATGATCCGCAGACCACAATGCGATCGCCTGCATGTGCTTGTCCGGCGGCAATGCGCATGCCCTCCTCAATATTCTTGGCCTGCTGTGCGTCGCGGAAAATCTCGGATCGCGCTGCCAGTTGGGCGGCGCCCAATCCACGTGGTGCATCTATGCCACAGATGATCCAGGCATCGGCACTGCTGGCCAGTGCCCTGGCCACGCCGTCCACATCCTTGTCGCCCAGGATTCCGGCCACAAACAGCGTGCGTCCCGCGCATGGACGGGCGGCCAGGTTTTCGGCCAGCACGCGTGCGGCCGGCTCGTTGTGCGCCACATCCAATATCCATTCAACCGCTCCGGGCACCACCTGGAAGCGGCCCGGTGCAGCCACTGCGCGCAGCGCGGCAGCAACGCCAAGCGCGTCCAGCGGGCGTGGCAGGCCCATGGCGTGCAAAGCGGCGATGGCCGCGGATGCATTGGCCAGCTGGCGCGCACCAGGCAAGGCCGGCATGGGTAGACCGTTCAATTGCAGTCCCGGCATTGCGAAATTCCACGAGTTCTTTTCATCGACTGCACCGACCGCCTGCACTTCGTAGTGATAGTCGCGACCTGCCTGCAGCGCCCGCGCGCCAATGCGCTGCGCCTCGGCGGCAACCGATGGCGTCATGAGTGGATCGGCCAGCACGGCTATGCTTCCTGCCCGAAACACCCCGGCCTTTTCGCGCCCGATCACCTCGATGTCGGTGCCCAGCCAGTCCGCATGATCAAGGCCAATTGAACAAACTATCGCCGCCTCGGCATCAACGATGTTCACCGCATCGAGGCGACCACCCAGGCCCACTTCCAGCACCGAGAATTCCACGGCACGTGCGCGAAACACCAGCAGCGCAGCCAGTGCGTTGTATTCGAAGAATGTAAGGGTGGTCTGGCCGCGGGCCGCTTCGATGGCAGCGAATGCCGCCAGGAGTTCGGCGTCCGAGGCCTCTGCCCCATCGACGCGGATGCGCTCGTTGTAGCGCAGCAGGTGTGGCGAGGTGAATGCGCCGGCCTTGTAGCCATTGGCCCGCAATATGCCGGCCAGACAGGCGACGGTGGATCCCTTGCCATTGGTGCCGGCCACAATCAGCGCGCGCGATGCCAGAGGCAGCAGGTGGAGTCGCTGGGCCACCGCGCGTATGCGATCCAGTCCCATGTCGATGACCGGACCGTGCACGGTTTCCTGCATGCGCAGCCAGTCATCGAGGCTGCGCGTTGAGGTCATGTGCGAGCGAGGTCGGCTGAGCGGTTAGCTGGCGGCGGCCTGCGGCGGCTGCTTCATCAGCAGTCGCAGCAGGCGCGCGATCTGGTCGCGCTGGTCGCGGCGGTCCATGATCATGTCCAGCGCGCCCTTTTCCAGCAGGAACTCGCTGCGCTGGAATCCTTCCGGCAACGTCTCGCGCACCGTCTGCGCGATCACACGCGGTCCGGCGAATCCGATCAGCGCGCGCGGTTCGCCGATGTTGACGTCGCCCAGCATGGCCAGGCTGGCGGATACACCGCCGGTGGTCGGGTCGGTCATCACGGATATATAAGGCAGGTTGGCGCGCGCCATCTGGGCCAGCGCCGACGCGGTCTTGGCCAGCTGGAACAGCGACAGGATGGCTTCCTGCATGCGCGCGCCGCCAGAGGCCGAAAAACAGACCAGGGGCGAGCGGTCGGCGATGCAGCGCTGCGCGGCGCGATAGAACCGCTCCCCCACCACCGAACCCATGGAACCACCCAGGAAGGAAAATTCAAACGCGCAGGCCACGATGGGCTCTTCATGCAGCTTGCCGGCCAGCACGATCAGCGCATCCTTCTCACCCGTGTTTTTCTGGGCGGCCGTCAGCCGATCCTTGTAGCGCTTGCTGTCCTTGAACTTGAGCGGGTCCTCCGGCGTCACCAGGGCGCCGATCTCCACGCCGGTGCCCGGATCCAGAAAGCGCGTCAGGCGTTCGCGCGCCTTGATGCGCATGTGATGGCTGCACTTGGGACAGACGTGAAGATTGCGCTCCAGCTCCGCGCGGTACAGCACTGCATCGCAGGCCGGGCATTTGATCCACAGGCCTTCGGGAACGGAACGTACGCGACGTTCTGTATTGATGCGCGACGGGACGATCTTTTCAAACCAGGACATGCCTACACCATCAGGTCCGCCGGGCACCCCGCGGCAGACAGCATGATATCGGAATCGTCAGGCAAGCCGAACACCGCCGGATACTGCACCCGCCACAGATAGAGACCGGCGGCGGGCGCCGTGGCCGGTGCCAATCGCCGGTTGCGGCCTGACAGCACCTCGCGAGCCAGCTCAGGGGCAGCCTCGCCGGCGCCCACATGAATCAACAGGCCCGCGATATTGCGCACCATGTGATGCAGGAAGGCGTTGGCGGTGACTTCCAGCAGGATGAATTCGCCGTGGCGCTGCACGCGCAGTTGTAAAAGGTTGCGCACCGGCGATTTGGCCTGGCATTCGGCCGCACGAAAGGCACTGAAGTCATGCGTGCCCAGCAACAACAGGCCGGCCTCGGCCATGGCCTGCTCCTGCAAGGGTTTGTAGACGAAGGCCACCCTGCCTGCTGCCAGCGCCGGACGCACCGGGCGATTGAGGATGCAATAGCGATAAGTGCGAGCCGATGCTGAATAGCGCGCATGGAAGTGATCCGGAACCGCGCGCGCCCAGCGAACGGCAATTGTTGCAGGAAGACTGGTATTGGTGCCCAGCACCAGGGCGCGCTCGCCGCGCTGCGCATCGGTGTCGAAATGAACCACCTGGCAGCGCGCATGCACCCCCGCATCCGTCCGACCGGCAGCGGTTATAGACGTGGAATGGTCCAGCACCTGCGACAGCGCGGTTTCGAGCTGCGATTGCACAGTGCTGAGACCCACCTGCCGCTGCCATCCTGAGAATGCGCCGCCGTCGTACTCGACACCGGCGGCAAAGCGCGTCATGGGTATGCGGACAAGGCCGGCCGAATCTCAGCCCGGGATCGAATCGATCAGCCGCTGGGCTTCCTGCTTTTGCGTGACCGAGCCTTCCTGCAATACCTCGTTGAGTATATTGCGTGCGCCATCCGGATCGCCCATGTCCATGTAGGCACGTGCGAGATCAAGCTTGGTGCCCACCTCGCTCATGGTCACCGGTTCGAGCTCTGCCGACAGGGCATCGACTTCAGTGGCGCGAGGGGATTCGAGGCGCTGGGTCTGCACATGCTCGCCATCGGCCGGCTTTCTTGATCCCACGTCGAGATCCAGCAGGAAATCCCCATCGTCCAGCTTGCCTTGCTTGCCCGTGGCGTCAGAGCTGTCCAGATCGTAGTTGAGCTCGAAATCCAGCGAAGGCACGCGTGATGTCTGTGCCGCATCGTCGGTGGAATCGCCCAGCGGCAGCAGCTGCGTGGGATGCAGGCCTTCCTGCGCCTCGGCAATCATGCGGCGGGAGGTTTCATCAAGGCCAGCCACCAGCGTGGGCGCATCAGGCGACGCCAGTTCGCGCGTCATGCGCGAATCATCCATCAGGGATGCACGCGTGGTGTCGAGGCGGCCCAGGTCCAATCCCAGGTCATCCAGTGCCAGCTCAGCGGTCTGGTCGTTGGCGATGAACTGCGTCTGCGCATCAATCTTCTGGCGCAAGGTGCCGCCATCGTGCAGCTGCGGCTGCTCGACGGTGGGCCCTTCCTGCCCTTCCGGAGCGGCAATGCGCTGGGTCGAAGTCTCTTCGCCGAATCCTGGCTGGACCATCTGGCGGGTGGTGGCCGTGCGCGACAGCCCATCACCACCGCGTGCCGGATCATCCAGGGAGAAATCCAGCCGCGCGGTGCCTTCAAGGGGATCCGGCCCGCCGGATCCCAGGTCGAGGTCCATGCCGTCAGGCGTGAATTCCACCGGCTCGCCGTGCAGATCGAAATCGATATGGTTCTGGCCGCCTTCGAGATTGAGGTCGACAGCCGAGGGGCCGGGACCTGAATACGTGGCGCTGAACAAGGCGTCCTCGGGGGCCAACTGCTTGCCCATGATGAGGATCTTTTCCCACTCGCCCGGCTCGGCTACATCGCGAGATGAAGCCAGGTCGCGCGCGGTCTGCAGGAACTGATCCTTGTTGCCCCAGACGAAGAACACCTCCAGCAGCTTGAGCTTGAGGTCACGCCGTGACGGCTCGCGCTCGATGGCCAGGCGCACCAGGTCCGCTGCCTGATCGTAGAGGCCATAGGCCATGTGGAAATCTGCTTCGGCCAGCGGATCGCCCTGGTCCAGGGCCGTGCCGGTGTCGAGGCCGGTGCCGGTGACCGACTGGTCCGCATCATCGAAATCGACAGTGCGCGGCGCTTCGCTGGCAAACGCCGGGCGCTCGCGGGTGCCGGATTCTTCGACCAGGATGCTGCGGTCATCCTGCGACAGCACCGGCTTGCGCATGGGGAAGGTGTCGGAGGACAGATCCCGCGATGCGTTGGGCGCAGAGCCAAAGGTGCCAAATGCGGACTCAAAGGAATTGGTACGCCTGCGGCGCATGGCACGCAGGCCCAGCAGCAAAGCGGCCAGCACCAGCAGGCCTACCGGGATGATCCACAGCGCCTTGAGACGATCGACAAGCGACGGTCCTGCGACAGGTTTGGGCGCAGCCACCACAGGCTTGGGTTTGGCAACCGGCGCGGGCGGCGCGACTTCGGGTGGGGTTTCTGCAATCGGCTCATTGCTGGCCGGGGGGGTGGCCGCTACAGGTGCAACGGGCGCGACAACTTCGGGGGGCTGGGAAACCGGCGTCTTGGGTGCAGTTGCACCCTGCAGGCGCGCCAGTTCGGCGTTACGCAATTCGAGCAGCCGACGTGATTCGGCGAGGTCGGACTCAAGCCTGGTGACCCGATCGCGAAGGGCCTGGTTCTCGGCATTGCCGGCGCTGCCTGCACTGCCACCGCCCGCAGCGGGTGGAACCAATCGCAGACGCGGATCCGTGGCGGCACCGTCGCTGGTGCGTCCTGGGCTCCAGGCGGCTGATTGCCGGCGGACTTCTGCAGCTGCTTCGCCGGGATCGACAGCGGAAACGGCGGCCTCGTCAGGCAGGCGCAGTACTGCGCCGGCGTGAAGCTCATTGATGTTGCCACCGAAAGCGGCGGGGTTGCCCCGATAAATGGCGATCATGGCCCGGTCGTTGGAAGTCGACCCGTACTGCTGCTGGGTGATGCCAGACAGCGAATCCCCCTTGCGGACCACGTAACTGCCATCTGCGGAACTGGACCGCGGAGTCGCGGTGGGCGTCGCAGACACCGGTGCCGGTGCTGCCGCAGGCTGGCGCGCAACCACGCCGCTGCGATCGCCAGCACCGGTCACTGGAGCGGCAACGGGAGCTTCCCTGGCACCTTCAGGCGCAAACACGGGGGGATCAAACAGGACGGTGTATTCGCGCAGATTGCGGCCGCGGGCCCAGGTGGCTTCCACCAGCAGCGTGGCAAACGGCTCGACCATGGGGGCGCTGGAGTTGAGCTGGATGACGTCGCGGCCGTCGGTGGCCCGGATTACTTTGACCTGGATGCCGGTCAAAAACGATGGGTAATCAAGTCCGTAGCGACTGAAAGTCTCGCGCGAAGCAATCTGCGCTTTGAGCGATGCCAGCTCTTCGGGCGTGGCCGTGAGCTCGATTTCAGCATTGAGCGGGGCGTTGAGCCCCGACTTCAACTGGATAGGTCCCAGCCCCAATGCACTGGATATACCGGGCACTACCGCCAGCAGCGACATTGCCACGATTGCAACTCTAAGACGCATCAGGACTCCCCGAGACACTCTGACAAAAGCATCGAATCCCGTTCAAAAACATTCACTTGGGTTCGATATCTCGCCGCGCACGCCCGCGAGGCAATATAACTTAACCTACAAATAGTCGCGAACCAATATTTCCGCGATCTGCACACTGTTGGTCGCAGCGCCCTTGCGAACGTTGTCGGAGACGATCCATAGGTCGAGCCCTCGCTCATGCGAGATATCCTCGCGGATCCGTCCGACATAAACCGTGTCGTGGTTCGCTGCCTCGGTAGCTGCCGTGGGGTAACCACCGGGTTTACGGTCGTCCATAACTGTGACGCCGGGCGCCTTTTCCAGCAATTTGCGCGCATCCGCGGCCGTCAGCTTGCGCCGCGTCTCGATATGCACGGCCTCGGAATGCCCGAAAAACACCGGCACGCGCACCGCCGTGGCATTCACCAGGATGGTGTCGTCCTCCATGATCTTCTGGGTCTCCCAGAACATCTTCATCTCTTCCTTGGTGTAGCCGTTGTCCTGGAACTTGTCGATCTGCGGTATGCAGTTGAAGGCGATGCGCTTGGGCAGCACCTTGACCTCGGGGTCCTTGCCGTTGAGCAGGTCCGCTGTCTGCGTGGCCAGCTCGTCGACGGCCTCCTTGCCTGCACCGGACACCGACTGGTAGGTGGCCACGTTGATGCGCGTGATGCCCGCCGCATCGTGCAAGGGCTTCAGTGCCACCAGCATCTGGATGGTGGAGCAATTGGGATTGGCGATGATGCCGTGCGTTGTGTACTGCGCGATGGCATGCGGATTGACTTCCGGCACCACCAGCGGGATGTCGTCCTGGTAACGAAACTGCGAAGTGTTGTCGATCACCACGCAGCCAGCGGCGCCGGCAATGGGCGCGTATTTGGCTGAGACTTCTGCGCCCGCGGAAAACAGACCGATATCGGCGCGCGAAAAGTCGAAGGTCTCGACGTCGATTACCGGATAACTCTTGCCCTGCAGTTTGACTGTCTTGCCCACCGAACGACTGCTGGCCAGCGGGAACAACTCGCTGACCGGAAACTTGCGCTCCTCCAGCACATTGATCATGGTCTCGCCAACAAGGCCCGTGGCCCCCAGCACCGCAACTTTCCAACCCTTGCTCATCACATTCCTCTACGAATAAACACTAGATTAATGGCGTCGTCGACTTCACATCGGCGTTCTGCGCGCGATTGCGCAGGTAGTGATCCATCAGCGTCAGGGCCAGCATGGCCTCGGCGATGGGCGTGGCGCGCAGCCCCACACAGGGATCGTGCCGCCCCGTGGTCACCACGTCCACCGGCGCACCGCGCAAGTCTATGGTGCGGCCCGGCACTTGTATGCTGGAAGTGGGCTTCAGCGTCAGGTGCACTATCACGTCCTGGCCCGAAGAAATGCCCCCCAGCACACCGCCGGAATGATTCGAAAGAAAACCGGCGGGGGTCAGTTCATCGCGATGTTCGCTGCCCCGCTGGCTGGCGGCCGCAGTGCCATCACCGATTTCCACGGCCTTGACTGCATTGATGCCCATCATGGCGTGTGCCAGGTCTGCGTCCAGCCTGTCGAACACCGGTTCGCCCAGGCCCGCAGGCACGTTCTTTGCTATCACCGTCACTTTGGCGCCAACCGAATCTCCAGCACTTCGCAGGTTCCAGATGTATTCCTCAAGCTCCGTTACGCGCGAAGGATCCGGGCAGAAAAACGCATTGTCATAGGCCGCGGCAGGATCACGCGGCTGCAAGACTATCGTGCCCACCTGGCTCACGTAGCCGCTGATCTTCACGCCCAGGCGCGTCGCCAGGTATTTGCGTGCAATCGCGCCAGCAGCCACGCGCATCACTGTCTCGCGCGCCGAGGAACGACCACCGCCACGATGATCGCGCAGGCCATATTTTTGCTGGTAGGTGTAGTCGGCGTGCCCCGGCCGGAACCGGTCGCGCAGCTTGTCGTAGTCGCGCGCGCGCGCATCGGTGTTCTCGATCAGCAGGCCGATGGGCGTGCCAGTGGTCACGCCTTCGAATACGCCGGAGAGTATGCGTACGGCGTCGGATTCCTTGCGCTGGCTGACGAATTGCGAAACGCCGGTGCGGCGACGATTAATGTCGGTCTGCAGGTCGACCTCCGACAATGGCAGGCCCGGGGGACAGCCATCGACAACGCAGCCCAGCGCCGGCCCATGGCTTTCACCAAAGGTGCTGACTACGAAAGACTTGCCGAAACTGTTACCCGACACTTACAGACCTCACAAATCAAAATCCCGCCGCGCGCAACTGCTGCGCGGTCAAGAGGAACACTCCGCCACCGCCGCGCTCGAATGACAACCACACGAACGGCACCTTTGGCAGCGCGCGCCGGACTCGCACCTCGGTGTTGCCCACTTCGACCACCAGGATGCCCTTGGGCGTCAGGTGGCGCGCCGCCCTGCGCAGCAACACACGCACTGCGTCCATTCCATCCCGCCCTGCCAGTAACGCGCCGGCGGGTTCATGGGTGTATTCCCGAGGCAGGCGCCTGAACTCCGCCGTGCCGACATAGGGCGGATTGCTGACGATGATATCGTAGCGGCGACCTTTGAGCGCTGCGAAGTAATTGGATTTGAGCAGCCGCAAACGCCGCGAAAGGCCATATTTGCGGCGATTGATGCGCGCCACGTCCAGGGCATCCTGGCTGGTGTCCACTGCATCCACTTTTGCCTTGGGAAAGGCCATGGCACAGGCAATGGCTATGCATCCGGAGCCGGTGCCGATGTCCGCGATCCTGCGCACCTCCTTGGGAATTACCCAGGGCGTGAACCGCGCCTCCACCAGTTCGGCTATGGGTGATCGGGGGATCAGCACCCGTTCGTCCACATACATGGGCAGGCCGGCGAACCAGCAGCGATGCGTGAGATACCCCACGGGCATGCGCTCGATGACGCGTCGCGTCACCAGCGCGTCGAAGCGCCTGGCCGCGGCTGCGCCCAGCGGTCGATTGAGCATCGCCTCGGTCAGGAATCCCTTGAGTCGCAGCGCGTGGGCCAGCAGCGCTGCAGCATCGTCCCCGGCGTTGTCAGTGCCGTGACCGAAGTGCAGGCGCGCACGCAGCAGCGTGCCGGTGGCGGTGAGCAGCGCCTCACGCCTGACCGGTAAGGCCTGCTCGACAACCGGCTTGTGAAATAATCGTGGCATGGCAAAGAACCGTTCTGCGGTCTATGTGGGTTTGCTGCTGGTGGCAGCGGCTTCGACAGGCTATATCGTCGCACGGTCGCTGCATGTCAGCGCGCCCCAGTTGGCCAGTGGCACTGCCCTGCCCCAGGCACGACCGGTTGCCGCATTCAGTCTTACCGACCAGGACGGCGTTACCTTCAACAACGCGCGGCTGGCCGGCGGTCCCAACCTGTTGTTCTTCGGCTTCACGCACTGTCCGGATGTATGCCCGACCACGCTGGCGCTGATGACGCAGCTGCACCGTGAGGCCGGGTTGCAGAACTTGCGCATGATCTTCGTCACAGTGGATCCCGCGCGCGATGACGCACTGACCCTGCGTCATTACGTTGAGGCATTTGGCGGCGGCTTCACGGCACTGCGTGGCGAGGATGCCCAACTGGATCCGCTGCTGCTGAACCTCGGAGCTGTGCGCTCGGTGCAGCCACTGGCTGGCGGCGACTATGCGGTGGATCATTCGGCCACACTGTATTTCATCAATTCCAGGGGCGCGCTCAGCGCAGTATTCACGCCCCCTTTCGACTATGCGCGGCTGCGCGCTGACCTGCTGAAACTGGTCAGCGGCCGCTGAACCCCGCTGCTGACCATAAGGATCCTTGTGCCCACTGCGTTTGTAACCCTGCAATATGTGTTGCCGCACCACCTGATTTCGCGGGTGGTGCTGGTGGCTACGCGCGTGAGATTTTCACCGGTCAAGAACTGGCTGATCGGCGCGTTCATGCGCGGCTTCAAGCCGGACCTCAGCGACGCAGTGCAAGAAGATCCGCTTGCCTATGCCAGCTTCAACGCATTCTTCACGCGCGCGTTGAAACCCGGTGCGCGCCCGCTGTCCGGAGATGCAAATGTGCTGGTGAGTCCGGTGGATGGAACCCTGAGCCAATGTGGCGCCATCAGGACAGATCAGCTGTTGCAGGCCAAGGGACACAATTATTCACTGGATGCATTGCTGGCTGGTGCCGCGCCGCAGTGGTCCCCGCGTTTTCGCAACGGGCTTTTTGCCACCATTTACCTGGCCCCCTACAACTACCACCGCATTCATATGCCCACCACCGGCACATTGGCCCAGGCCTGGTATGTCCCGGGCCGCCTGTTCAGCGTCAACCAGGCCACTGCCGCGCAGGTACCCAATCTGTTCGCACGCAATGAGCGCGTGGTGCTGCTGTTCAATGGTGACTGCGGACCCTTCGCCGTGATTTTCATTGGCGCCTTGAATGTGGGCAGCATGGCAACGGTGTGGCATGGAGACGTGACGCCCAGATGGTCGCGGAGCACCACTGCCCTGCCGTTGCCGGCGCCGGCAGAACGCACGCTGCAACGCGGCGCCGAAGTTGGCAGATTCAACATGGGCTCTACTGTCATCCTGCTGTTCGGGCCGGATGCCGTGGCGCTATCCACTGACCTCACGGCTGGCCAGACCATGCGTCTTGGCCAGCAGGTGGGCCATATCACCCGTGAATGACGCATCCTGGCGCCCGACGGCCATGCTGGCCACGCTGCGGCAGCGCGCTGCCATGCTGCAGGGGGTTCGGGAGTTCTTCCATGAGCGAAGTGTTCTGGAAGTCGAGACGCCGGTGGTGCTGTCGCATGGCGTGACCGATCCGCAGATCGCGTCATTGCAGGTCGTGCAGCCCACACGATTCCTGCACACCTCGCCGGAATATCCCATGAAGCGCCTGCTGGCCGCAGGCAGTGGCGACATCTACCAGGTGTGCCACACGTTTCGCGCGGGGGAGCGCAGCCGCACGCACAATCCCGAGTTCACCATGGTGGAGTGGTACCGCACCGGCTTCGACTTGCAGCAGATCATGGAGGAGACCGCAGCGCTGGTTGCAACGCTGCTGCCCTCGCGTTTGCCGCTTGCATTTGAGTACCTCACTTACAACGACGCATTCCGGCGCGAGTTGCACTGCGACGCGCTGGAGGTTTCGACGCAGCAGCTGGCGGCCTTGTGCCTGCAGCACGGACTGGCCGGGCAAAGCCTTGCCACCGCAACGCGCGATGACCTTCTTGATTTCCTCGTTGCCACGCGCGTTGGCCCACGACTGGGTGATGGGTGCGTCACCTGCCTGCATCACTACCCCGCATCGCAGGCGGCATTGGCGCGACTGGATGCAACAGACCCGCGCACCGCACTGCGCTTCGAGGTCTACGTGCAGGGACTGGAACTGGCCAACGGGTTCGTGGAGCTGGCCGATGCCGCCGAACAAAGTACGCGCTTCGATGCCGACCGGAAGCAGCGCGCTGCGCGCGGCTTGCCTGATATCGAGCCGGATCCGGCACTGATTGCGGCGCTGGAATCCGGCCTGCCTGCCTGTGCCGGAGTGGCGTTGGGATTCGATCGAATGGTGATGCTGGCCACCGGCGCCACGCGCATCGATGAAGTAATGGCATTTTGCTGGGAGCACGCATAGTGAACCGACCTGCCGCAAGGATGCTGGGGCTGGGAATGGATGCTTCGGCCCTTAACCGCAAAGTGAAGCCCGGCACCACCCGCCGCGCCTTGCAATACGCTGCACCTTATAAAGGACTGCTGCTGTCCTTTCTCGTGGTGGTCATTGTCAATGCCGCCATCGGCATCGCCAATCCGCTGATCTATCGCGAGATCATCAATGTCGGCATTCTCACAGGCAACACGCCACTGATTGTGAAACTGGCGTTGCTGGTGGCGGTCATCGGCATCTTCGACGCTGCATTGGGATTGCTGCAGACTTACCTCGCCACGCGCATTGGCGGCGCGGTGGTGGTATCGCTGCGCGCTAAACTGTTCACGCACATACAGCAGATGCCGCTGGCCTTCTTCTCCAGAACCCAGACTGGCGCCCTGGTGTCACGTTTGTCCGGAGATGCACAGGGGGCGCGCAGCGCCTTCACTGACGTGCTGTCGAACGTCGCCGGCAATTCACTATCGGTATTGATGATCTTCATCGCCATGATGACCCTGTCCTGGCGCATCACACTGGTGGTGCTGGTGCTGTTGCCCCTGTTCATCCTGCCGGCGCGCTACTGGGGCCGCCGCATCCAGGCAATTACGCGCGAAGGCTATGAGGCCGGGGCGGCACTCAGCAGCATCATGGTGGAGCGCTTCAATGTGGCCGGTGCGCTGCTGAGCAAACTGTTCGGGTCTCCTGCCGAGGACATCCGGGCATTCGAGAGCCGCTCGCAGCAGCTTTCCATGGTGGGTATCAAGGGCGGGCTGTATGGCCGGATGTTCGCCACCATGCTTATCCTTATGGCGACTTTCGCGTCGGCCCTGGCCTATGGCTGGGGCGGTGTGCTGGCGGCACGGCACGAACTGGACCTGGGCACAGTGGTGGCGCTGGTCGCATTGCTGGCCCGACTGTTCTTCCCACTGATGGGCCTGTCGAACGTGCAGGTCAGCGTCATGACTGCATTGGTATCTTTCGAGCGCATCTTCGAGGTGCTGGAACTCAAGCCAATGATCACGCAGAAGTCCGCAGCGGTGCCAGTGCCCGAAGGCCCCGTGCGCCTGCAGTTCGATCATGTTTCGTTTCGCTATCCCGCGGCGGCCGAGGTCTCCATGGCGTCGCTGGAATCCATCGCGATTCCCGAGCGGCGTGCGCCAAAAATCGTGCTCGAGGACATCGACTTCAATGTGGAACCCGGCCAGCTGATTGCGCTGGTGGGCCCATCGGGTGCCGGCAAGACCACGCTGACACTGCTGATTCCGCGACTGTACGACGTGCAGTCCGGCGCAGTGCGTATCAACGGCATCGATGTTCGCGATGTCACTTTTGAATCGCTCAAGCGCCGCATCGGTGTCGTCACGCAGGACGCGCATCTGTTCCACGACACCATCCGCGCCAACCTGCTGTATGCGCGGCCTGACGCCACCGACGAGCAGATGCGCGCGGCGCTGCGGGATGCGCAGGTGCTGGAGGTTGTGGACGCCCTGCCCGAGGGACTGGATACGCTGGTCGGCGAACGCGGCTACCGGTTCTCCGGCGGGGAAAAGCAGCGTCTGGCCATCGCGCGCCTGCTGCTCAAGGCACCGGACCTGGTCATCCTTGACGAAGCCACTGCACACCTGGATTCAAGCTCCGAGGCAGCCCTGCAGGCGGCGCTGGAACGGGCCCTTGCCGGTCGTACTGCGATTGTTATTGCCCACAGGCTCTCGACGGTGCGCAAGGCGGATCAGATCCTCGTCGTACAGGACGGCAAGATCGTCCAACGCGGTACGCATGAGCAGCTGGCAGCCGCGTCAGGTCTGTACGCGACGCTTTACCAGCAGCAATTTGCCAGCCAGGAATCCGCGCGAAGTTCATGACACCAGATTAATGTGCGCCGCCCCCGCGCTTAATGGCGTGTGCAGCCAGCCGGCGTAGACTCACAGATCAGGTTCCGTCTTCGTCGCCAAAGGACACCAGCATGATTTACCTGCTCGCATTAATCCCGGCCACCATGCTGACCATCGCCGGATACTTCGTCATTTACCTGTCGCATCGTTCGGAGGGAAACTTCCGGTCCTTTGGCAAGTACCTGGGATTCTGGGCGATCACCCTGGCGGGCCTCGTCATACTGGGGTCACTGTTTGCAGCTGCGCATCATGGCCGCGGCGGCATGTTGGGATTGCATGGGCGCATGCACGGGCGTATGCAGGGACCCAGAGACATAGGCGGGCCCTGGCAAGGCCGGCCGCGATTCTTGCGCGCCCTGCCGGGAGATCCTCGCGAACCACAGAATGATTCCGTGCCTGCGGCCGGGGATGCTCCCACTGCGCCGGCGGCAGAGCCGGGCTCACCACCGCGCTAACTGCGCGGGAGCAGGCTATTTAGCTCGCGATATATACGAGCCGGTGCGGGTGTCGATCTTGAGGATCTCGCCCTCATTGATGAACAGCGGCACGCGCACTACGGCGCCAGTTTCCAGCTTGGCCGGTTTCTGGCCACCGGTAGCAGTGTCACCACGTACGCCCGGATCGGTCTCGACCACCTTGAGATCGATGTGCGGCGGCGGCGTGACCACCAGCGGTACGTTGTTCCACAGCGTGATGATGCAGTTGGTGCCTTCCTTGAGCCACTGCGCTGAATCACCCACAGCCGAGGCGCCGGCCGCGTACTGTTCGAAATTCTCCGGCACCATGAAATGCCAGAAGTCGCCATCGGAATACAGATATTGCATGTCGGTATCGACCACGTCGGCGGCCTCCACCGAGTCGCCGGACTTAAAAGTCCGTTCGATGGTGCGGCCGGTCTTGAGGTTGCGCACCCGCACGCGATTGAAGGCCTGACCCTTGCCCGGTTTGACCATCTCGTTCTCGACAATCGAGTACGGGTCGTTGTCGAGGATGATCTTCATTCCCGACTTGAATTCGCTGGTGTTGTAGCTCGCCATGATGCTCTCTGATTAAATGCCGCCGGATCGATTGGCGAACATGACCTGGTAAAACGGGCGGCGAATGATAGCGGCAGAACCCCTTGCCCGCCAGACGGCGGAGTTTCCCGGCTGGCAGCGCGAGCTGGCCGAGGCCGTGCGCGACCCGGTGGAACTGCTGGACCTGGTCGGCCTGACGCCCGAACAGCTGGGCGATGGCGCATCGGCAGCCTCGCTGCGCGAGGCCTGCCTGCAGTTCCCGCTGCGGGTGCCGCGGGCGTTTATTTCGCGGATGCGCCGCGGCGACCCCCACGACCCGCTGCTGCTGCAGGTGTTGGCAGTGGGCGCCGAATTGTTGCCGGCACCTGGCTATTCAGCCGATCCGCTGCACGAAGCCGCGGCGCGCGAAGCCCCTGGACTGCTGCACAAATATCACGGCCGCGCCCTGCTGATCACCACCGGAGCCTGTGCGGTGCATTGCCGCTACTGCTTCCGCAGGCACTTCGACTATGGCCAGGAGCAATCCGAGGCGGGCAGCGCGCGCTGGTCTGCCGCCCTGGATCACGTCGCCGCTGACGCCTCGATTACCGAAATCATCCTCAGCGGCGGCGATCCGCTGTCGCTTGGCAACTCACGCTTGTGCGGCCTGCTGCGCCAGTTGCACGCGCTTGCGCAGCTCAAGCGCATCCGGATCCACACGCGCACTCCCATTGTGCTGCCGTCACGCATCGATGGCGCGCTGCTCGAGGCCTTCGATGGCATACGCGACAAGCTGGTGATCGTGGTGCACGCCAACCATGCGGCGGAAATTGATGCAGTTGCCGGTGCAGCCCTGCGGCAGTTGAGCAGCGTCTCCACCGCACTGCTCAATCAGTCAGTACTGCTGGCGGGAGTCAATGACAGCACCGCCGCGCTGGCGCAACTCTCGACGCGGCTGTTCGAATTCGGCGTGTTGCCTTATTACCTGCATCAACTGGATCCGGTGGCTGGCGCAGCGCATTTCGCGGTGCCGGATGCGCGCGCCAGGCAGTTGGCGCACGAGCTGATAGCCTGCCTGCCCGGATATCTGGTTCCGCGGCTGGTCCGGGAAATCCCGGGTGAATACGGCAAGACACCGCTCTAGCCTGTCCCAGGTCACTCTTCACAGTGGCACGACTGTGCCGGCAGTCACAGAATCCTGCACCCCGGATCACAGGTGGCCCCAGCACACTAATATGTCGTGACAAATTAGGAGCTCGCGATCTTGTCTGAAAATGCCGCCGTTCCGCTGGTCGTGGTCAGCAGCACACGCGACCCGGTGGAAGCGCTCAATAGCCTGCTGCGCCGCCAGGGTATTCCTGCGCATTGCACCTGGATCCCGGCTGTGCAGGATCTTCCCGAGGCATTGGAACAGCTCAATCCGCAGATGCTGCTGTGCGTGATTTCTTCGAACACCGACCCCGCAGCGATCGCGATGATTCGCGACCAGACAACGCCGGACGTGCCGCTCATCATCATCCGGCCGGAGATCACTGAGGCGGAGATCGCCCGGGACATGGCCGCTGGCGCGCGCGACAGCATTACCCTCGAAAGCGCAAGTCGTGCCCATTCGGTCATCGCGCGGGAACTCAAGGCATCGCGCATGGAGCGCGCACTGCACGAGACGTTGCAGTCCGCGCAGGACTATCGCAAGCAGCTGGAAACCGTGCTCAACCGGTCCAACGATGCCATCGCCCAGATCCAGGAAGGCATCCTGGTGGAAGCCAACCAGTCGTGGCTGGAGCTGATCGGGGCGCCGGATGGAACCGAGATCATCGGCCAACCGATAATGGACCTGTTCGAGGAGAGCAATCACGTCGTCCTCAAGGGCGCACTGTCGGCCTGCCGGCAGGGTCGCTGGAACGATCACTCATTGCGCGCCGAACTTCGCACCGCCGATGGCGGCGCACTGTCGCTGGAGCTGGTGCTGACACTGGGAGAGCGCGACGGCGAGGCCTGCGTACGCATGATCGTGCCGTCGCAACGCCGCGAAGACAAGAACATCGCCTCGGACCTTGCCGAAGCCGTGCGGCGTAATCCGCATTCCGGCCTGCTGTACCGCCAGCCGTTGCTCGAGGCGATTCAAAAGCGCATTGAAAAGCCCGTGGCCGGCGGCAGTCGCTATGTACTCAGCATAGTGCCCGACAACTTCGAACGCATTGAACGCGAACTGGGCGTCTTTCGCAGTGAGCAGTTCATCTGCGCGCTGGCCGGGCAGGCAAGATTGATGCTGGCGCCCACAGACATCCTGGGGCACTTCAGTGGTGCCGGGATGCTCGCGCTGGTCGAGCGCGGCACAGCGCGCGACGCCGAACAGTGGGCCGAGCGGCTGATCGACAAGGTACGCCAGCACGAGTTCGATATCGAAGGTCGCAAGATCAAGGCTTCGATTTGCGTGGGCCTGTCTGCCATGCCCAATCACAATGGCCAGCTCGAATCAGTGATCAGTGATGCGCTTGATGCAGTGCGCGCACGGCGCCAGGGCGGCAAGGTATGCATTGCCACCCGCGACGACACCGACGCACGCGTGCAAGCCTATGACGTTGTCTGGGTCAAGCACATACAGGCAGCACTGGCCGAGAATCGCTTCCGTCTGATTCAGCAACCCATCGCAAGCCTTACCGGCACCGAGAGCCGCATGTTCGACATGTTGCTGCGCATGGTCGATTCACAGGGCAAGGAAATCCTGCCTTCAGAATTCATTCCCCCGGCCCAGCGCAACGACCTGTTGTGGCAGATCGACCGGTGGGTGGTGCGCGCGGCGGCAAAATTTGCAGCACGCTCCCAGCCCGGCTGCCTGTTCGTGCGCCTGTCTGAAGCCAGTGCCACCGACACCTCGCTGCTGGACTGGCTGGACGAGCTACTGCGTTCGATCAATGTCGAACCCAGCCAGATCTGCATGCAGATCACCGAAGATACGGCAGCCCGCCACCCCAAGACCGTGCCGCTGCTGGCCAGTGGGCTGCGCAGACGCGGCCTGCGTTTTGCACTCGAACACTTTGGCGCCGGCCTGGACCCGTTGCACCTGCTGCAGTCCCTGCCCCTGAATTTCGTCAAGATCGATGGGTCGTTGATGCAGGGCTTGGCAGAGGATGTGCTGCAGCAGTCCAAGGTGCGCGCGCTGGCGGACGCTGCCATGGAGAGGGGCGTGGAGACCATTGCCGAACGCGTCGAGGATGCCAACACCATGGCTGCGTTGTGGCAACTGGGCGTGCAGCATGTGCAGGGTTATCTGATCCAGTCGCCCGAGGAAGTCGTGATCAGTGGTCGCGATGTCGCGGCCAGGACTGGCTGAGCTTCGCCCCTGGATTCACACCACTTCGAGCCGATCCACCTTGCGATAATTGCGTGACAGCACCGCACCACGTTGCGCGCGCTCGCCACGATGGCCGGCCAGTTCATTCCAGTTGAGCGTCATGTTGCGATCGCCGCACCATACGACCAGTTTCTGTCCCGCCGTGAGCGTCGCGATGGCAACCAGCAGCTCTTCACGGGCAAGCGCCTTGCGCGTGGGAATGCCGAACAGCTTGTTGCCCTTGCCGCGCGGCATCTCCGGCAGCTGGTCTGCGGGAAACAGCAGCAATCGCCCTTCGGTGCTGACGGTCGCTATCCAGGCGACACCGGCCGCCACCGGCACTGGCGGCAGCACCTGCGCGCCCTCGGTGAGTTTAAGAATGGTCTTGCCGGCGCGATTGCGTGAATGCAGTTCGCCGAGGCGCACGGTGAATCCGTAGCCGGCGTCACTGGCCAGCAGCCACAGGTCCTGTGGCTCACCGATGGCAACACCGGCGAATTTGGCGCCATCCGGTGGGTCCAGTCGCCCCGACAGCGGCTCGCCCTGACCACGTGCAGAAGGCAGGCTGTGCGCCGGCAGGCTGTAGGCGCGTCCGGTGCTATCCAGGAAAACAGCCAGTTGCGTGCTGCGGCCCCGTGCCACCGCCAGCAGGCCGTCACCGGTCTTGTATTGCAGGCTTGCCGGATCAATCTCGTGACCCTTGGCCGCGCGCACGAAGCCACCGGTGGACAGCACGATGGTCACTGGCTCATTGGCCACCAGCTCCGTCTCTTCGATGGCCGTGGCCTGTTCGCGCTCCACCAGCTTCGAACGCCTGTCGTCACCGTATTCGCGCGCGTCCGACTCGATCTCATCACGCACCAGCTTGTGCAGCTTTGCCTTGCTCTTGAGCAGGGCTTCGAGTTCATCGCGCTCATCGGCAAGCTGCTTCTGCTCCTCGCGGATCTTCATCTCCTCGAGCTTGGCCAGGTGGCGCAGCCTGGTGTCGAGGATCATCTCGGCCTGTTCTTCGCTGAGCTTGAACCGCGCAATCAGCTTCGGTTTCGGCTCATCCTCGCGCCGGATGATGCGAATCACCTCGTCGAGGTTGAGATAGACAATCAGCAGTCCGTCGAGCAGGTGCAGCCGGCGTATCACGCGCTCCAGGCGATAGGCCAGGCGCCGCTTGACCGTGCTGATGCGGAATTCCAGCCACCGCGATAACAGCCCCTTGAGGCCCATGACCTTGGGCTTGCCGTCGAGGTCGATGACATTGAGGTTGACGCGATAACTGCGCTCCAGGTCGCTGGTGGCGAACAGGTGCGTCATCAGCTGCGTGGTGTCCACGCGATTGGAGCGCGGGATGATCACGATGCGCACCGGATTCTCGTGATCCGACTCGTCGCGGATGTCATCGATCAACGGCAGTTTCTTGTCACGTACCTGTTGCGCTATCTGCTCCTGCACGCGCGAGCCGGAAACCTGATGCGGCAAGGTTGTGATGACGATGTTGCCGGTTTCCTCATCCACTTCCCAAGTGGCGCGCGCACGGTAACTGCCGACGCCCTTCTCATAGAAATCGAGCAACTCTGCGCGCGACGACACGATCTCGGCACCGGTGGGCAGGTCCGGCCCCTTGACGTGCTTCATCAGCGCGCGCGTGGTGGCTTCAGGATCATCCAGCAGATGGATGCAGGCGCTGGCCACTTCACGCAGGTTGTGCGGCGGCACGTCGGTGGCCATGCCCACGGCAATGCCCGAGGCACCATTGAGCAGCAGGTTGGGCAGGCGTGCCGGCATGATCAGCGGTTCTTCCAGCGTGCCGTCGAAATTGGGCCCGAAATCGACGGTGCCGGCGTCGATTTCCGACAGCAGCACCGCGGCGTAACGCGTCAGGCGCGACTCGGTGTAACGCATGGCGGCGAATGACTTGGGATCGTCGGTGGAGCCCCAGTTGCCCTGCCCGTCGACTATCGGGTAGCGATAGGTGAATGGCTGGGCCATGTGCACCATGGCTTCGTAGCAGGCCGAGTCGCCATGCGGGTGAAACTTGCCGATGACGTCGCCCACGGTGCGCGCGGATTTCTTGTGCTTGGCGCCGGCCGCCAAACTCAGTTCGCTCATTGCATAGATGATGCGACGCTGCACCGGCTTGAGTCCGTCGCCCAGCACCGGCAGTGCCCGGTCGAGGATCACGTACATCGAGTAATCGAGATACGCCTTCTCGGTGAACACGCGCAGGGGTTGCTTCTCAACGCCCTCGAAATTCAGTTCCTGGTCTTTCAACTAGACCACCACATTGGACAGGTTGCCCTTGGATTCCAGCCATTCGCGGCGATCCCCGGCGCGCTTCTTGGCCAGCATCATATCCATCATCTGGTCCGCGCCATCCTGCGCACTGATGGTCAGTTGCACCAGCCGGCGGGTGGCCGGGTCCATGGTGGTCTCACGCAACTGCAAAGGCGACATCTCCCCCAGGCCCTTGAAGCGCGTGACCACCGGCTTGGCGCGCGATTTTTCTGCAACCAGTCGCGCCAGGAATGCATCGCGCTCGGCGTCATCCAGCGCATAACCCACTTGCTTGCCCGCATCGATGCGATACAGCGGCGGCATGGCCACGAACACATGGCCGCCGGTGACCAGCGGCCGGAAATGCCGCAGGAACAGCGCGCACAGCAGCGTGGCGATGTGCTGCCCGTCCGAATCGGCATCGGCCAGTATGCAGATGCGGTGATATCTCAGATCGTCGACCTTTGCTGACCCGGGATCCACACCAATGGCAATGCTGATGTTGTGCACTTCCTCGGAAGCCGCGACCTGGCCATGTTCCAGTTCCCAGGTATTGAGGATCTTGCCGCGCAACGGCATCACGGCCTGGAACTTGCGATCGCGTGCCTGCTTGGCGGACCCCCCGGCCGAATCACCTTCGACCAGGAACAGTTCGGATCGCTTCGGGTCCTGATTGGTGCAGTCAGCGAGCTTGCCGGGCAGCGCGGGACCTGCAATTGCGCGCTTGCGCGTCACGCGCTGCGCGGCCTTGAGGCGCTCCTGTGCGTTCGCAATGGCGAACTGCGCAATGCCTTCGCCGGCATCGGGATGCTGGTTGAGCCACAGCGCCGTGCTGTCACGTGCATAGCCTTCCACCAGCGCCGCAGCTTCTCGAGACCCGAGTCTTTCCTTTGTCTGCCCTGCGAACTGCGGATCCTTGAGCTTGATCGACAGCACAAAGGAAACACCATTCCAGATATCTTCCGGCGTCAGCTTCAAGCCACGCGGCAGCAGATTGCGGAATTCAGTGAATTCGCGCACGGCGCCGCACACGCCACCTCGCAGGCCATTCACATGTGTGCCACCGCCAGGGGTGGGAATCAGATTGACGTAACTTTCTGCAAGGCCGGGATTCAGATCCGGCGCCCAGATCAAAGCCCACTCCACCGAATCCTGCGCTGAACCCTGCTTGCCCGTGAGCGGCTCCTTGGGCAGGCGATCCGCCTTGCCCAATTGCTCCAGGAGGTACTCACCCAGCGCGCCGGTATAGAACCACTCTTCCTTTTCGCCAGTGGCCTCGTATTCAAAACGCACCTTGAGCCCGGGGCACAGCACGGCCTTGGCCTTGAGCGTATGGCGCAGTTCTGCAGGGGCGAAGCGATCCGTATCGAAGAATTTCGGATCCGGCCAGAAGCGCACCGTGGTACCGGTGTTGTTCTTGCCCACCGAATCGATCTCTTCAAGCTTCGAGGAGATCTGGCCGTTGCGAAAGCCGATGTTGTATTCCTTGCCGCCGCGCCGCACCCAGCATTCCAGCTGCTTTGACAACGCGTTGACCACGGAAACGCCCACACCATGCAGGCCACCGGAAAAGCTGTAGTTGGCGTCCGAGAATTTTCCGCCCGCATGCAGGCGCGTGAGGATCAGCTCGACGCCACTGACCTTTTCCTTGGGATGGATGTCCACGGGCATGCCACGACCGTTGTCCGCCACCTGCAACGAACCATCCTTGAACAGCTTGACCTCGATCAGGTCGCAATGGCCGGAAAGCGCCTCATCAACGCTGTTGTCGATTACCTCATGGGCGAGGTGGTTGGGGCGGCTGGTGTCGGTGTACATCCCGGGGCGCCGACGCACCGGGTCGAGACCAGAGAGGACTTCAATATCGGAGGCGCTATAGGTCGGTGTCATTCAGGGTCTGGATTCTACTAGACTTGGCCACCGTGAGTCGCAAACCCCGTCCTGAAACTCCCGACTTCGAGAAATCCCTGCAGGAACTCGAAGACCTCGTCGCACGCCTCGAACGCGGCGACCTGCCGTTGGCGCAGGCCCTGGCCCTGTTCGAGCAGGGCGTGGCGATGACGCGCAGCTGTCACACCGCGCTGTCCGAAGCACAGCAGAAGGTTGAGATATTGCTGCAGGAAGGCGGCACTGCGCGCGCGGTTCCCTTCGAGACAGCAGCGGGTGAAACGCCCAGCGGCCCGGACGATGACTGACACCGGGCCAGACGCCCGGCTCATGCTCTGGCGGCAACGCTGCGAGCGCTATCTTGAATCCTGCCTCGCTTCGAACGATGCGCCAACGGCGCGATTGCTCGAGGCCATGCGCTACAGCGTACTGGGAGGCGGTAAACGTCTGCGGCCGGTGCTGGTGTACAGCACGGGCTCTGCGCTTGGTGCTTCACTCGAAAGCCTTGATGCAGCGGCGGCGGCAGTGGAACTGATTCATGTCTACAGCCTGGTCCATGATGACCTGCCGGCCATGGATGATGACGATCTGCGTCGCGGGCGGCCTACCTGCCACAAGGCTTATGACGAAGGCACGGCCGTGCTGGTGGGCGACGCATTGCAGGCACTGGCTTTTGAAGTGCTGGCCCGCGATCACACTGGTGCACTTCACGCGGGTGGACTTGATGCGCAGCAACGCCTGCAGCAATTGTCGGTGCTGTCATTTGGCATCGGTACCACGGGCATGGCCGGCGGACAGGCCATTGACCTGGCCGCTGCCGGCAAGCCGCTGGCAGCCGCAGCGCTGGAAGAAATGCATCGGCGCAAGACCGGCGCATTGATACGCGCCAGCGTGCTGCTGGGTGCGATTGGTGCGGGCATTCGCACCGGCCCTGAATACGACGCGCTTGCGCAATATGGTGCGGAGCTGGGCCTGGCATTCCAGATCCAGGACGATGTGCTGGATGTTGCAGGCGATGTTGCACAACTGGGCAAGGCCACCGGCGCCGATGCTGCGCGCGGCAAGCCCACCTACCCCAGCGTGCATGGACTGGAGGAATCGCGTCGGCTGGCACGCAGGCACCGCGACGCGGCCATCGATGCGGCAATGACGCTGGGAGAACGCGGCGCCGACCTGGTCAGGCTGGCCCGTTTCGTGGTAGATCGCAGCTCCTGATCGGTGAGCAGCGCCTCGCGGCGGGCGCTAAACTTGCCGCATGACCTCCGCCAGCTATCCGCTCCTCGATCGAATTGCCACACCTGCGGATCTGCGCGGGTTCGACAATGACGAGCTGGTGCAGCTGGCCGATGAACTGCGCCAGTTCCTGATCCAGACCGTGGCCACGCGCGGCGGACATTTCGCGGCCGGGCTGGGCACCGTCGAGCTGACCATCGCCCTGCACCATGTGTACGACACACCGCATGACCGGATTGTCTGGGATGTGGGCCACCAGGCCTATCCCCACAAGGTGCTGACCGGGCGGCGCGAGCTGCTGCATACCATCAAGCAGAAAGACGGGCTTTCGCCATTTCCCAATCGCAGCGAAAGTCCCTTCGACGCCTTCGGCACCGGCCATTCGAGCACCTCCATCAGTGCCGCGCTGGGCATGGCGGTGGCCGCTGCGCAAAAAGGTGAACAGCGACGTGCAGTGGCGGTGATCGGCGACGGCGCAATGAGCGGCGGCATGGCGTTCGAGGCGCTCAACCATGCCGGCACCCTGCCCGCAGATCTGCTGGTGGTGCTCAACGACAACGAGATGTCCATCTCCGAAGGGGTGGGCGCACTCAAAGCGTATTTCGGACGCGTGCTGTCGGGCCGGTTCTATGCGCAGCTGCGCAAGGGTGGCAAGAAAGTGCTCAGCCAGATGCCCACCATGCGTGAACTGGCGCGCCGTTCGGAAGAACACGTCAAGGGCATGATGTTGCCGGGCACCATGTTCGAAGAAATGGGCTTCAACTACATCGGGCCCATCGACGGGCATGACATGAAGGCCCTGGTCACGGCGCTGACCAATATCCGTGAACTCAAGGGCCCACAGTTCCTGCATGTGGTCACCACCAAGGGCAAGGGCTATGCACCCGCCGAGGCAGACCCGATCACCTGGCACGGACCGGGGCCGTTTGATCCGGTCAGCGGCACCATCTTCAAGGAAAAGGCCAGCACCCCCACTTACTCGAAGGTTTTCGGCGACTGGCTCATCGATGCGGCCACACAGGACGCGAGGGTAATCGGCATCACACCGGCCATGCGTGAAGGGTCGGGCCTGGTGGAATTCTCCAAACGCTTTCCCGAACGCTACTTCGACGTGGCCATTGCCGAACAACATGCGGTGACATTTGCCGCGGGTCTTGCCACCGAGGGTCTGCGACCGGTGGTGGCAATTTATTCCACCTTCCTGCAACGCGGTTACGACCAGCTTATCCACGACGTGGCCTTGCAAAACCTGCCGGTGGTGTTCGCGCTGGACCGCGCCGGCCTGGTCGGTGGCGACGGCGCCACGCACCAGGGCAGTTTCGACATCAGCTTCCTGCGCTGCATACCCAACCTGGTGGTGATGGCGCCGTCAGATGAGAACGAGTGCCGCAGGATGCTGCAGACAGCGCTGACGCTGGATCAACCCGCAGCGGTGCGTTATCCAAGAGGCAGCGGCACCGGCGCGAAGTTGCAGCAGGAACTGCTGACGCTGCCCGTTGGCAAGTCACAGCAGCGTCGCGAAGGACGCAGCGGCCTGGCCATTCTTTCTTTCGGTCCGTTGCTGCCTGCAGCGTTGGCGGCCGCAGAAGAACTCGACGCCACGGTGCTGGACATGCGATTTATCAAGCCACTGGATGCAGAAGCGGTGCTGCGCGTGGCGCTGAAATCGCGAGCGCTGGTCACGCTGGAGGAGAACGTGATTTCCGGCGGCGCCGGTTCGGCGGTGTCCGAACTGCTGGCGAGCGCCGGCATGCTGGTGCCGCAGCTGCATATCGGCATTCCGGATCACTTCATCGAACATGGCTCGCGCGACGACTGTCTGGCGGCAGCCGGACTGGACGCCACAGCCGTTCGCAGGCGCATTGCGGATTGGTGGCACGAACAGCGGGTCGAACCCAGGCTGGCGCAGGTCTGAATCAGGATGGGGGAAAGCATATGAGCTCTGCAAAGGACGATTCGCAGCACAGCCGGGCACGCCGGCAATTCCTGGAGCAAATGACACTGGCCGCCGGTGTCGCAGGCGCGGGTAGCCTGTTGGCACGCAACGCCATGAGCGCCCAGGCAGTGCCAACTGCCGCGCCCACGGCGGCCGAAACTGCAGCCGCGGCGGCTGCAGGTCCCAGCCTGGTGGCGGCACCCCCGCCCCTGCGCGATGTTGCAGGCAAAGTGGCCTTCATCACCGGCGGATCCAGTGGCATTGGCCTGGGCCAGGCGCGCGTATTCCATGAAGCGGGCATGAAGGTGGTCATCGGCTACATTCGCGACGACCAGATCGGCCCGGCACTGGAACAGTTCAAGACTGCTAAGGATCGCGTGCATGCCATCAAGGTCAATGTCATCGACCGCGTTGCAATGACTGCCGCTGCTGATGAGATCGAAGCGAAGTTCGGCAAGATCCACCTGGTGTCCAACAACGCCGGCATCGGCCCGCTGACGCCGCTGTCTGCAACCGAACCCAAGGATTTTGATCAGACCGTCGCGGTAAACCTGACCGGCGTCTACAACGGCGTGCACATTTTCCTGCCGCGCATTCGCAAGCACGGCGAAGGCGGTCATATCGTCACCACTTCGTCGATGAGCGGCATACTGCCCACAGAAGGCGGTGGCGCGGGCGCCTACACCTGCACCAAGTTCGCCTCCGTGGGCATGATGGAAATACTGCGCTCCGAGCTGGATACCGCCAACGCCAATGTGGGCGTGTCGGTCTATTGCCCGGGCCTGGTCAATACCAATATATTCGAGCTGGCAAAAAACGTCAGCGCCGCCTTCACCGAGCCCGGTGCCAAGGCTGGTCCGGCGGACGCGCCGGTCAATGAAGCCTTCATCCGCCAGATAATCGGCAATGGCATGGATCCCATGGAGGCCGGACGCATTGTGCTGGCGGGCATCCGCAACAATGACATGTGGATACTCTCGCATCCGGAGTTTGGTCCCGGGCTCAAGGAACGGTCGGATGCGTTGCTGGGGTCACTGCCCCGGACCAAGGCGCCCTCCACGCGCCTGGCACAGGAAATCACCACCATGCACAACTCGCTATATCTGCGCGAGCAGAAGAAGCAGGCACGGCGCCGCGGCTAAGGGGCGAAATCCACGAAGGCCTGCGCACCACTGCCGCAGACGCAGGCCTCAACGTCGAACAGCTCACGCAGCAACTGCGGCCGGATCACTTCGGCCGGCGCACCCACGGCCAGTATCCGCCCTTCGCGCAACGCCCAGATGCAAGTGGCGCGTCGCAACGCAATGTTGAGATCGTGTATGGACGCGATGACCAGCTTACCCTGCACCTGGGCCAGCTGCTGCAAGCGCCGCGCCGCGTCTTGTGCATGCCGCGGGTCCAGGCCCGTCAAGGGTTCATCGACGATCAGCATGGCGGGGTCCGCCACCAGCGCACGCGCCAGCATGGCACGGGCCAATTCCCCACCGGACAGCGTGGTCACGGGCTGATCGCGTTGGGCCGTGAGATCGCAGGCATCCACTGCGTTGTCTATGCGCGCGACGTCGGCCGCGGAAAAATCACCGAATGCCGGCAGCATGGGCGTCAGGCCCAACCCCACCAGGCGATGCACGGGCAGCGGCCATTCGCAGCGTGGATTTTGCGGCAGGAATGCACGCACCCGCGCCAGTTCGCGCGGCGTGCAATCCGCAAGCTGGCGATGGTCGAGGCTGACGCTGCCCTGGTCGGGTTTGAGCAACCCGGCCAGCACCGACAACAGCGTCGACTTGCCCGCTCCATTGGGCCCGATGACGGCGACAAACTCACCCGCGCCGGCACTGACGCTGACGTCGTCCAGAATGGTCCGGCCCGCGCGCCGCACCCGGATTGATTGCGCCGCAATCCTGCTCAAGGCGCCACCCGCTTGAGCCGCAATACCAGTGCAATGAAAAAGGGTGTGCCCACTAATCCTGTCAGAACTCCCAGGTTCAATTCCCGGTCCAGCGGCAGCAATCGGGTCAGTACATCGGCCAGCAGCAGCAGCAGCGCACCGCACATCGCAGAGGGCCACAGCACGCGTGCGGGTTGGTGGCCGGTCAGCGGCCGCACCAGATGCGGCGCCACCAAACCTATGAAGCCAATGGTGCCGCTGACTGCGGTGGCGGCACCGATGGCCAGCGCGGTGCCAACCAGCACGCGCCTGCGCAGTCGTGACAGGTCAACGCCGAGGCTGGCTGCCTGTTGCTCGCCGAGGCTCAGCGCATCCAGCGCGCGACCCGTGCCCAGCAATAAGGCGGCGCCAACGAGTATGAATGGCGCGGTCAGCCACACCTGGTCCCAGCCGCGATCGGCCAGCGATCCCAGCATCCAGTGCGTGATTTCATAGGCGGCATACGGATTGGGCGCCATGTTGAGCACCAGCGCCGTGCCTGCCAGCATCAATCCCGACACCGCCGCGCCGGCCAGTATCAGCACCAATGTGCCGCCGCCGCTGCCCAATGACAATGTTAGGGTTGCGGCAGCCAAAGCGCCCAGTAATCCCAGCATGGGAACAGCCAGGGCGAACAGCATGCCGATGCCGGTGTACAGCGCAATGACGGCGCCCAGCGCGGCACCCGCCGACACACCCAGCAGGCCCGGATCAGCCAACGGATTGCGCGTGAGTCCCTGCAGCACTGCGCCAGAAAGACCCAGTGCTGCACCCACAAGGCAGGCCAGCACGGTGCGCGGCAATCTCAGTTCCACCAGTATCAGGCGCGTCAACTCTGCCGCGCGCGAATCACCCTGCAACGCGCCAGTCAAATCACCGGGCGTCATGAAACCGGAACGACCGGTCAGCATCGAGAGCAAGGCCAGCAGCAACAAGCCGCCGGCCAGCCACAGGCTGACTGTGTACTTGCCCTTCACGGGCCACTCGCACTGCGCAGCGTGGTGGCCAATTCGCGCGCCAACTGCGATGCGCGTGGCACGCCGCAGCCGTACACCGCTTCGGGATACGCGATCATGTGGGCACCCAGTTTTTCGCGCAGCACCGGGTGCGTTGCTACCGAGTTGCGCAGCGAGGGCTTGCCGCTGTAGGCCGCGCCGCGCATCACCACCTGCGGATCGGCCAGCAACACCTGCTCAAGATCAAAGGACCGCGCTCCATTGTCCAGCGCAGCCAGGTTCACCCCGCCTGCGGACTCCAGGATGGTGTTAAACAGCGTATCGCGACCGGGTACATCCTCCGCGCTTCCGCCCCAGCCAATCACGCGTATGGGTTGCACCGGCCGTTCATGCGCCAACTGCGCCAGATCCGCATCCATGTCGGCCAGCAACTCCCGCGCCTTGGATTGCGCGCCCAGCGCAGCGGCCACCTGCAGGGTAATGCGCCTGATTCCCTCCCAGTCCGCGGCCGAATCCACTTCAAGGACGGGGATGCCCACTTGCTGTAACAGCGCGCGGGTACTGGCGGTAGTGTATTTACCTGCCAGCACCAGATCCGGACGCGCGGCCAGCACTTCTTCCGGGCTGCCATGGTTGACCGGCAGTTGCTGCGCCAGCTTCAGCAGCGCCGGGTCACCCTCGGTGCGCGACAGCCAGGTAATGGAAACGATGCGTTGCGGAGGCAGCAGCACCATCAACAACTGATCCGTGCACAGGTTGAGCGACAGCACGCGCTGTGGTGCGGCCGTGGCAACGCTGGTTATCAGGCAGAGCAGGGACAACAGGGGGACTTTCACAGGTCCCGATCATCCCCGATCAGGTGCGCGCTGTCGCCTGCTCCGATTTCTGCAGGCGCTCGATCAGCGACCGCAGGAACACACGGTTGAAGCGCAGCTGGCAGGTGGGGGACACCTGCTCCAGCAATGTCGCACCCACCTTGAGCAAGGTGACATTGCCTTCGGCACGTACCGAGGCTGAACGGCGCGAGCCGGGAACATAACTGGACTCACCAAAGCAATCGCCGGTTTCAAGGCGACCTATGAAGCGGCCATGCCGCTCCACAGTGCAGGAGCCGGAGACCACCACGAATAATCGATCCTCCATATCACCCTCGCGGATGATTTCATCCAGGGGACCATGGTCCTGCCAGGTGCTGGCCTGCAGCACCTCCCAGATTTCCGCCTGCGAGAAGTCATGGAAGAATTTCAATTGCCGCAGCAGCGCGAACTGTTCCGACTTCTCGATCTGCGTGGTCTTGGCGCGCAACTTCTGGTGCACACGGGTCAGCGCGGCGGCGAAGTCGAGGCCACTGCGATAGCGCTTTTCAGGGTCTTTCTGCAGGGCCATCGCCACCACATCCTCCAGCTCCTCGGGGATGTCCTTGCGCAGCGTGTGGATGGGCGCAGGCGTGGCGTACACGATCTGGTGCATCAGCTTGGCAAGGTTGCCGCCGCGAAACGGCCGCGTGCCGGTCAGCAGCTCGTACATCACCGCGCCCAGGGAATAGAGGTCAGAGCGGTTGCTCAGTTCCTGGCTTTGCACCTGCTCTGGCGACATGTAGCTGGGACTGCCGGCGATTCCCTCGATGCGCGACAGCTCGGAATCCGCCACCAGCGCAATGCCAAAGTCGATGATGCGCACGTCGCCGTCCTGTGTGTACAGGATATTGGAAGGCTTGATGTCGCGATGGATGACGCCACGCGAATGCGCGTAGTGCAGTGCCCGGGCGCATTTGTAGATGATCTCGACCACCAGGTCGACGCGCAGCAGGTCGCCGGGCTTGCAGAAAGCCTGCAGCGTGCGCGCGCCATGCACGTATTCGGTGACCACGTAGCAGTGACCACCCTCTTCGCCCGCGTCGTAGATTGGCATCAGCTGCGGATGCTGCAGCAGGCCCACCATGTGCGCCTCGGAGAGGAACATCTTGCGCGCCACGTGTGCCTTTTGCGGCTCACCGGCATCGGCACTGTGATAGACCTTGATGGCCACGTCACGTCCGTAATACGGATCGTGCGAGAGATACACATTGCCGGTGCTGCCGCGACCGACTTCGCGCACGATCACGTACTTGCCGATGCGCTCCGGCGTCGATTTTGCGGCGCGTCTGTCTTCTGCGGAGCTGGCTGACATGAACACGAATTACCGGGGAAATGTGTCAGCTCAGAATAGGCTCCGGGGTGGTGCGGCTACTGTGATGCGGCTCTTGTTCAGGTCACGAAGTGCTCAAAAGCATGCACCGGAAACGTCACCGCAAGGCCCTGGTCGCGCACGCGCAGGCCTGGCTGCGCCTCCATGACGCCGATGCAAGTAACCGGGCATTTGACATTAATCAGGGCGTGCGCAAGTTCGGCGAGGCGATTGGCGGGCACCGTGAAACAAAGCTCGTAGTCATCGCCACCGGTCAGCACGGCGCGCATTGCTGCCTCACGTCCCAGCGTGGCCTCCAATGCCGGCGATACCAATGCCTTCTGCGCCTCGATGGCGACACCACAACCACTGGCCACCGCAATCTTGTGTGCGTCTCCTGCCAGTCCGTCGGATATATCAATGCAGGCACTTGCCAATCCGCGCAGCGCTACGCCAAGCGCAACGCGCGGCTCGGGAAACAGGAAGCGCTGGCGCAGTCGTGTTGCAGATGCGTCTGCGTCCGACGCATCCGGTGATACGCGCGCGCTGCCCATTTCCAGTTGTAATCCGGCTGCCGCTTCGCCCGGCCAGCCACTGACGAACAACAAGTCGCCGGGCTGCGCGCCACTGCGCAGCAGGGCCGCGCCGGGTGGCACATGACCTAGCACCTGCACGGAGATGGACAGCGGACCTGCAGTGGTGTCGCCACCCACCAGCGCCACGTCATGCTCGCGCGCAAGATCCATCATGCCGCTGGCGAACTCGCCGAGAAATTTTTCGTCGACGGCGGGCAGCGTCAACGCCAGCAGGTACCAGGCAGGCGTGGCGCCCATTGCTGCAAGATCACTGAGGTTCACAGCCAGGGCGCGATGCCCGATGGAGCGCGGTGCGCTGCCGTGCGGAAAATGCCGCCCTTCCACCAGCGTATCCAGCGCGGCCACCAGTTGTTGCCCCGGTCGCGGCTCAAGCAAAGCCGCATCATCACCGATTCCCAGCACGATGCCGCGGCGTCGGTCAGGCGATTGCGCGCTACGGAAGTAGCGATCGATCAGGTCAAATTCACCCAGCGCCACGGATCAATGCTGGTCGGGCCGCAACTCGCGCGCTGCCCGGTCCATCACCGCGTTGACGAACTTGTGGCCATCGGTGGCGCCGAAGCGGCGCGCCAGGCCTACCGCTTCGCTGATCACCACGCGGAACGGCACTTCCGGATGCGCGCGCAGTTCCTGCATGCCTATCCACAGCACGGCGTGCTCTATGGGATCCAGTTGATCCGCGGGCCGATCGCACCATCCGGTCAGCTGTACATCCAGTGCCGCGCTGTCCTGGGTAATGGACTGCACCAGGGAGATAAAGAATTCGCGATCGGTGCGCGGCGATTCTTCGGCTTCCTCGAAGTCGCGCACCAGGTCTTGCCACTCGCAGGGATTGAGTTGCCAGCGGTACAGGCCCTGCAATGCCAGCTTGCGCGCCAGCGCGCGGCCCGGATTGCCGCCACTTCGCCGCGCGGCAGCATTCATGGTGCGCCGATCTCTTCCAGCAACAGCACCATTTCCAGCGCCGATTCCAGCGCTTCCCCGCCCTTGTCCATGCGTTCGGGATGCGCACGTTCAATTGCCTGCTCGAGGTCTTCGGTGGTCAGCACTCCAAAGATCACTGGAATGCCCGTGTCACGCGCCGCGTCGGCGATGCCGCGCGCGGCTTCGCCGGCAACGAAATCGAAGTGCGCTGTCTCACCGCGGATCACGCAGCCCAGCGCGACAATGGCGTCAAAGCGTCCCGTTGCCGCCAGCTTGCGCGCTGCGAATGGCAATTCGAATGCGCCAGGTGTGCGCACCACCGTCAGTGATTCTGGATTGCCGTCATTGCGCACCCAGGCTGCGATCGCGCCGGTGACCATGGAATCGACGATGTCGGCATTGAACCGCGCGGCGACCACGGCCACTTGCCGACCGCGCGCGCTGATGCCGGCCCGGGTAGTGAAGCGATGCGTGGACATCAGCTTTCGGTGCCGATATCGCTGCCGACGTATTCCGCGACTTCCAGGTCGAAGGCGGCAATGCCCTGCAGCTGTTTGGGCGCCGAGAGCACGCGCATGCGACGCACGCCCAGGTCCTTGAGTATCTGCGCGCCGATGCCATAGGTGCGCAGCACCGAGTGTGCGGTGGCGGTCGGTTCCTGCCTGTCGAGTCCCTGGATGGCATCTGCCAGCGCACGCGGCGATTCATGCTCACGCAGAATCACCAGCACGCCGCATTCGCTGGCGGCAATCCGCTCCATTGCGTCGCGCAGTGTCCAGGCACGTATTTCGCCGCGCACGCCGATGAGGTCGCGCAAGGTATCGGCCACATGCACGCGCACCAGCGGCAGGGCGGCACCGGCCTGCGGGGGCCCGGCCAGCGAACCGCGCACCAGTGCCAGGTGCAGATCGCGATGCACATGGTCTTCATAGCAGTGCAGGCGGAACTCACCAAACTCAGTTTGTACGGCGCGATCGGAAATCCGCTCCACCGTGCGCTCGGTACGCAGACGGTAGCGGATGAGGTCGCGGATGGTGCCCATGCGCAGCCCGTGCAGCCGGGCAAATGCCTCGAGCTGCGGACGGCGCGCCATGGTTCCATCGTCGTTCATGATCTCGACAATGACGGCGGCCGGCTCGAATCCCGCCAGCCGCGACAGGTCGCAACCCGCTTCAGTGTGGCCGGCGCGGGTGAGCACGCCACCGGGCTGCGCCATCACGGGAAAAATGTGGCCGGGCTGGCGCAGGTTTTCCGGACGCGCATCGGGCGCCACCGCGGTGCGCACCGTGTGCGCGCGATCATAGGCGGAGATGCCGGTGGTGATGCCCTCGGCCGCCTCGATGGACACCGTGAAATTCGTGCGTCGTTCGCGATCCGTGTCGCTGACCATCAGGGGCAGGCGCAACTGCGTGCAACGCTCGCGGGTCAGGGTCAGGCAGATCAGGCCACGACCGAAGCGGGCCATGAAGTTGATGTCCTCGGGTCGCACGCACTGCGCGGCCATCAGCAGGTCGCCTTCGTTCTCGCGATCCTCGTCATCGACAATCACCACCATCCGGCCAGCAGCCAGATCGGTGAGTATGTCTTCGATCCGGTCGAAAGCCGGCGTGGACTCTACGAGGCGGGGCCCGGTGCTCATGGGCGCGAGTGTACCAGTCCGCGCTGCACGTACCGGGCCAGCGTGTCCACCTCCAGGTTGAGGTCCCGCCCCGGGGCCAGATCTGCGAAGGTGGTCACCGCGGTGGTATGCGGAATCAGGTTTACCGTGAAGCGATTATCTTCCACTGCGTTGACAGTGAGGCTCACGCCATCCAGTGCCACCGAGCCCTTGGCGGCGATGTAGCGTGACAGTTGCGCCGGCACTTCCACCCGCACGCGCCGCGAGTTGCCTTCCGGCTCGACGCTGACCACGCGCGCGCGTCCGTCCACATGCCCCGACATGATGTGGCCGCCCAGCGGGTCGCCCGCGCGCAGCGCCGGTTCCAGGTTGACCGCTGCGCCCACTGGCAACGTTCCCAACGTTGTCACGCGCAAGGTTTCCTGCGAAACATCGGCCTCGAATACGCCGTTGCCAAACGCGACCACCGTGAGACAGACGCCATTGACCGCAATGCTTTCGCCAATGGCGAAGCGGCTGGCATCGATGCGCGCCGCAAGTGAAGTCGCGCCGACCGCGATGCGCAGGTCGCCCGCGCGCATTTCGAGCCGCGCCACTTTCCCCACCGCAAGGATGATTCCCGTAAACATCTACTTTTTGACCGCCGTGATGCGCAGATCATCGCCCACGCTGCGGCAATCCGTGAAGCGCAACGCCATCTTATCTTCGAGCTTCGCCAGCGGCGGCAGGTCCAGCAGGGGCAGCGCGCCCTGCCCCAGCAAGGACGGCGCGACATAGACAATCAACTCGTCGAACAACTTCGCCGTGACGAACGCGCCGGCCAGCGTGGGCCCGGCCTCCACCCAGATTTCGTTGATGCCGCGCTGGCCCAGGTTTGCTAGCACCTGCAACAGATCCGGCCTGCCATCTTTGGCGGGAAGCGTCTGCACCTCTACCTGCTGCACTTCAAGGGACTTGCGGCGCGCCGCGTCATCGTGGACTGCCACAACCAGCACGCGGCCTTCGCGATCAATCACGCGCGCATCGGGAGGCGTGCGCAGACAGCTGTCGAGCACCACGCGCAGGGGCTGGCGATCGCTTTCTGCAATGCGCACGTTCAACGCCGGATCATCAGCCAGTATGGTGCCGACGCCGGTGAGGATTGCCGAACTGCGGGCACGAAAGGTCTGCGCATCCTTGCGCGCATCTTTTGAAGTGATCCAGCGGCTCTCTCCCGAAGCCAGGGCCGTGTGCCCGTCAAGGCTGGCTGCGAGCTTTACGCGTACGAACGGCATGCCAGTGCGCATGCGTCGTACGTAACCGGGGTTCAGTTCCTCGCAGGCCGCGGCCATCAGGCCACTGGCAACGGCAATTCCCTGCTGGCGCAGGCGCGCCGCGCCGCCACCAGACACCAGTGGATTGGGATCTTCCAGCGCATACACCACACGCGACACGCCTGCCTCGATCAATGCCAGCGTGCACGGCGGTGTGCGTCCCTGGTGATTGCAGGGCTCCAGCGTCACATACGCCGTGGCGCCACGCGCAGCCTCGCCCGCCGACGCCAGCGCCCGCGGTTCCGCATGCGCCGCGCCCGCGCGTTCGTGCCAGCCTTCGCCGACGACTTGCCCCGCGCGCAGCAATACGCAGCCCACGCGCGGGTTGGGATCGGTGGTGTATAGACCGCGTTGTGCCAGCGCAAATGCGCGCGACATGGCGCGGCGATCCTCGTCTGTCCATTGGAGCTGTGCGGCACTCATGGTTTTTTCTTTGGCACCGCTTCGGGCATGCCTGCGGACAACAGCGACAGCTGGTCCTGGCTGGGCACGCGACGCCTACGGGTATGCAGGCGGTCGATTTCGTGGCGGAACGCATCGACGTCCTGGAAGCTGCGGTAAATGGACGCGAACCGCACATAGCCGACTTCATCCAGGTGATGCAGTTCTTCCATCACGAATTCTCCGACAATGCGCGCATCCACTTCCCTTTCACCCAGGCCGCGCAATCGGCCGCCGATGCGGCTGACGGCAGCATCGATGGCCTCACGGCTCACGGGGCGCTTCTGCAGTGCTTTTTCCATGCCGCCGCGCAGCTTGGCTTCATCGAAGGGTTCGCGACTCTGGTCGGATTTCACGATCAACGGCATGACCAATTCGGCGGTCTCGAATGTGGTGAACCGTTCACCGCAGGCCAGGCACTCGCGGCGACGACGGATCTGCGCGCCCCCACCGGCGAGGCGCGAATCGGTCACCTTGGTTTCTTCATGTTCGCAGAAAGGGCAATGCATGCGGTTGACCGCGCGTCGTTAGAACACTCAGGCTCGATACACCGGATATCGCTGGCACAACTCGGCCACCGCACCGCGCACCTGATCGACCACGGCCGGGTCGCCGTTGGCATCGACAATGTCCATGATCCATCCGGCCACCTGGGTGATCTCCGGCTCGCGAAAGCCGCGCGTCGTCGATGCGGGCGTGCCCAGGCGCAGTCCGCTGGTGATGGTCGGTGGCCGCGGATCATTGGGCACGGCGTTCTTGTTGACAGTGATATGCGCCTTGCCCAGTGCGGCATCCGCATCCTTGCCCGTCATCGCCTTATCGGACAGATCGAGCAGGAACAAGTGATTGTCCGTACCGCCGGAGACTACGCGGTAGCCGCGCCGCTGGAAGGCGGAAGCCATGGCACGCGCGTTGGCCAGCACCTGCACCTGGTAGTCGCGGAACTCCGGTTGCAATGCTTCCTGGAACGCCACGGCCTTGGCGGCAATCACATGCATCAGCGGCCCACCCTGCGTGCCAGGGAACACCATGGAATTGAGGCGCTTGGTGATCTCGTCGTTGGCGCGCGCCAGGATCAATCCGCCGCGCGGTCCGCGCAACGTCTTGTGCGTGGTGCTGGTGACCACATCGGCGAACGGCAGCGGATTGGGATACAGCCCGGTGGCCACGAGCCCCGCCACGTGCGCCATGTCCACTACCAGGTAAGCGCCCACCAGGTCGGCAATGCGGCGAAACCTCGCGAAATCCAGTGTCCGCGAATAGGCGGAAAAGCCGGCGATGATCATGCGCGGCTTCTCTGCCAGTGCGATCTTCTCCAGCTGGTCGTAATCAATGCGACCGTCATCAGGACGGATGCCGTATTGCACCGATCGATAAAGCTTGCCCGAAAAATTGACCTTGGCCCCATGCGTGAGATGGCCGCCATGATCGAGACTCATGCCCAGGATGGTGTCGCCCGGATTGATCAGCGCCATGTAGGCCGCCGCATTGGCCTGGCTTCCGGAGTGGGGTTGCACGTTGGCGTAATCAGCGCCGAACAGTCGCTTGACGCGATCAATGGCCAGCTGCTCGACAATATCGACGAACTCGCAGCCACCGTAGTAGCGCTTGCCCGGATAGCCTTCGGCGTACTTGTTGGTGAGCACCGAACCCTGGGCTTCGAGCACGCGCGGGCTGGCATAGTTTTCTGATGCGATCAGTTCGATGTGCTCTTCCTGGCGCGTGCGCTCGCAAGCAATGGCACCGGCCAGGTCAGGGTCAAAGCGATCGATGGTCATGGATTCGGAGTACATGGTAGCCCGCCATGGTACCCGAAATGCGTGTTAGGACTGTAGCAGCGCCTCAACCACGGCATTCCAGCCACGCGCAATATTGCCGCGGTTGTAGCCGCCGCCGCCTAATGCCAGCAGCCTGCCATGACCCAACCGGTCGGCCAGTATCGCCAACTCAGAGGCTGCCCTGGCATGCGAGGCAGCAGTGAGGGCCAGGTGCGTGATCGGGTCGCCGCCCATGCTGTCGGTGCCGCACTGAAGGATGATGAATTCGGGTTGATAGCGCTCGAGGTGCGGGATCACCGGCTCCCATGCCAACGCGAATGCCGCGTCGTCAGCCCCGGGCGCCAGGGGGATATTGAGTTTTGATCCCAGCGCCAGGTGAGTGCCGGTCTCTTCTATGTGCCCGGTGCCGGGGTAGAGGAAGTGCCCATCCTCATGCAGGTCCGCAATGATCACCGCGGGTTCGGATTCAAAAGCGTAGAACACTCCATCGCCGTGATGCGCATCGATATCCACGTAGGCCACGCGCGAGAGGTTGGCCACCTTGCGCAACTGCTCGATCAGCACGCCGATGTCATTGAAGATGCAGAATCCGGCCGCCGCGTCGCGCGTCGCGTGGTGCAGGCCCGCGATGGGCACGAAGGCGCGATCCGCCTCGCCGCGCATTACTGCCTGCGCCGCTTCCAGTGTTGCTCCGACTACGCAACTGGCGGCTTCGAAACAGCCACGAAACGCCGGTGTGTCGCCACCGTCGAGGCTGCCCTGGCCGTCGCGTGACCGGGCGCGCACGAAATCAACGTGGCGCTGCGTGTGAAAGCTCAGTAATTCCTCGCTGGTGCATTGGCGCGAAGCCGCGCTGCGGCAGCGCCGATGCAGGCCGCGCTCACGAAATTCACGCAGGAAGGCAGCTTGACGGTCTGGCCCGAAGGGATGGCCGTCGGGAAATCCATAGCGACCGAGCGCATCGTCCGCAATCACCAGGACGTTGCGGTCGGCCCCGGACCGCGATTTTTTTGGCTGGGTCAAGCTGCATTGAGACTATCACGGCATCGCGGGATTCGCGGATAATCACCGGATGGCCCAATACATCTACACCATGAATCGCGTCTCGAAGGTGGTGCCGCCCAAGCGCGTCATCCTGCGGGACATCAGCCTGTCATTCTTTCCCGGCGCCAAGATTGGCGTGCTGGGGCTCAATGGATCGGGCAAATCCACCCTGCTGCGCATCATGGCCGGGGTGGACACCGGCATCGACGGCGAGGCGCGGGCGCAGTCGGGAATTCGCGTGGGTTACCTGCAGCAGGAACCGCAACTGGACGACGCGCAGACCGTGCGCCAGGCAGTGATGCAGGGATTAGGCGGCACCTTCGGGCAGCTGGCCCGTTTCAACGCCATCAGCGACCAGTTCGCAGAACCGATGTCGGACGATGAGATGAACAAGCTGCTGGAGGAGCAGGCCAAACTACAGGACGCCATTGATGCCGCCGGTGGCTGGGAACTGGAGCGCAAGCTGGACATCGCCGCCGACGCGCTGCGTCTTCCCGAATGGGACGCTGTCATCGGCAAACTCTCTGGCGGCGAGAAGCGCCGCGTTGCGCTGTGCCAGTTGCTGCTGTCCGCGCCTGACATGCTGCTGCTCGATGAGCCCACCAACCACCTCGATGCCGAGTCGGTGGCGTGGCTGGAACGTTATCTGGAGGAATACCCCAGCACTGTCATCGCCGTGACCCACGATCGCTACTTCCTCGACAACGTGGCCGAGTGGATACTGGAACTGGACCGCGGCCACGGCATACCGTGGAAGGGCAACTACTCCTCGTGGCTGGAACAAAAAGACGCGCGCCTGCAGCAAGAGGAGCGTTCGCAGGAAGGCCTGCGCAAGATGCTGGCCAAGGAACTGGAATGGGTGCGCGAGAATCCCAAGGCGCGGCGTGCCAAGAGCAAGGCGCGCCTGCAACGCTTCGAGGAGCTTTCCACCCAGGAATTCCAGAAGCGCAACGAGACCAATGAAATCTACATACCGCCGGGCGAGCGCCTGGGTGACGTGGTCATCGAGCTCAAGAATCTTTCCAAGGGATACGGCGATCGCCTGCTCATCGACGACTTTTCGTTCAGCCTTCCCCGCGGCGGGATAGTTGGCATCATCGGCCCCAACGGGGCCGGCAAGACCACGCTGTTCCGCATGCTCACCGGCCAGGAAAAACCAGACAGCGGCGAGATCCGCCTCGGCCCGTCAGTGAAACTCGCGTACGTCGACCAGTCGCGCCAGCAATTGAATGACAAGCACAGCGTGTGGCAGGAAATTTCCGGCGGCCTCGACATCATGAAGGTGGGCAACTACGAGACGCCGTCGCGCGGCTATGTGGGTCGCTTCAACTTCAAGGGCACGCAGCAGCAACAGCTCATCGGTGATCTTTCCGGCGGCGAACGCAACCGCGTGCATCTGGCAAAGGTGCTCAAGTCCGGCGGCAACGTGCTGCTGCTCGATGAGCCCACCAATGACCTGGATATCGAAACCCTGCGCGCGCTGGAAGAGGCGCTGCTGGCATTTCCAGGATGTGCGGTGGTGATCTCGCATGATCGCTGGTTCCTCGACCGCATCGCCACGCATATCCTGGCCTTCGAGGGCGATTCACAGGTGGTGTTCTTCGAAGGCAATTACCAGGAATACGCGGCTGACTACGAGCGGCGCAATGGCGAAGGCGCTTCCCAACCGCATCGCATCAAGTACAAGAAACTCACTCGATAGAGACCCAAGGGGAAACTTGAATGGCTGCATACATCATCTTCATGCGCGACCGGATGCGCGACCCGACGGAGTTTGGCAAGTACATGGAAGCCGTGCCCGGCACGCTCGAGGGACATCCAGTAAAGCCGCTGGCCATCTATGGCCAGATTGAAATGCTCGAGGGCACGCCCATCGAGGGCGCGGTGGTCGCGGAATTCCCGACCATGGAAGCCGCCCGTGCCTGGTACAACAGCCCCGCCTACACCGCCGCCAGACAGCATCGGTTCAAGGCTGGCGACTACCGGGTGTTCCTGACCGAGGGTCTTTGAGCGTTCCAAGCGCGTGGAGCCCGTTGCGCCACGCCAACTTTGCGGTTCTCTGGGGAGCAGCGCTGATCTCCAACACCGGCAGCTGGATGCACGATCTGGCCGCCGGCTGGTTCATGGCCACATTGACCCCATCGCCGGCCATGGTCGCATTGGTGCAGGCCGCCACCACTCTGCCCGTGTGCCTGCTGGCCCTGCCGGCCGGCACGCTGGCCGATCGCATGGACAGGCGCCAGTTGCTGATCATCGTGCAGGTGGGAATGATGCTGGTTGCGGCAGCGCTGGGTGTGCGGGTGCTGCTGGGCCACGCCGGAACCCATACGCTGCTGGCCGCGACATTCTTGCTGGGCGTGGGCACCGCCATCCTGTCCCCCACCTGGCAGTCCATCATTCCCGGCCTGGTCGATAGGCAACACCTGCAACCGGCCGTTGCGCTGCACGCCGTCGGAGTCAACATCAGTCGCGCCATCGGGCCGGCGATTGCAGGTGCCATCATTCTTGCCTTCGGCATCGCATGGCCCTTCCTGATCAATGCGCTGTCGTTTCTCGCGGTGATCGTGGCGCTGTGGTGGTGGCGGCCCAAGGCAACCCCGCACGTTGGCAATACAGCACGGGTGTCATTCCTCGCGGCACTGCGCCATGGCTTCCTGCATGCGGGGGAAAATCGCGTGCTGGGCAACACCATGTGGCGCGCCGCCCTGTTCTTCGTGTTCGGCAGTTGCTACTGGGCACTGCTGCCTTTGATCGCGCGCGATCAACTGCATGGAGGCCCGGGACTGTTCGGTGTACTGGTGGGTTGCATTGGCGCCGGTGCGGTAGCGGGCGCCCTGCTGTTGCCGCGCTGGCGCGCACGACTTGGACTGGATCGCACCGTTGCCGCCGGCACATTGGGCACCGCTGCTGCGCTGGCGGGATTTGCGCTGCTGCACATTCCCGCCCTGGGAATGCTGGCGGCGGCCATTGCCGGAGCATCGTGGATTGCTTCCCTTTCCAGTCTCAACGTGGCGGCGCAACTGGCTGTGCCCGATGCCATGCGCGCGCGCGGCATGGCCATGTATTCCACGGTGTTCTACGGCTGCCTGGCGGCGGGCAGCATTTTCTGGGGTCAGGTAGCCACCCACCTGGGATTGGGCGCTGCGCTATTCATATCTGCTTGCGGGGCTGTCATTGGACTGTTCCCCGCGGCCCGCCTGTCTATAAGCAATTAATTCAATGACTTGATTCAACGACTTGTTTTTATTTTACAACTGAAATATTCAGGGGTAAAGTAAAGCATGCCCTTATCCCAAGTCCTCCTGGTGGAGGAGTCCGCACTTCGGGTTTCCCGACGATTGCCGGAAATGCGCCTTCAGGAATCCATACTGTGCCGCGTTGCCGTGATCCTGGGTCGAGACCTGACGTCGCGTCTCGACCAGCTATTGGCTCCTGCAGGTTTGGCGGAGCTCGAATTTCGTTTGCTGCTCAACCTGTTCGCGCGCGGTGGCACTGCGTTCCCCGGTGAACTGTGCCCTGACCTTGCACAGAGCCCGGCCAACCTCACGCGCATCAGTGACCTGATGGTGGAACGCGGACTGATCACGCGTACGCCCGATCCGGAGGATCGACGCAAGCTGGCCCTGTCGATCACTCCCGCGGGGGAGCAGCTGACCAAGCAACTCGCGCCGCAACTCACCCGCTACATGACACGCCTGTATCGCGACTTCCCGGAAGCCGATCGCGCGCAATTCATGGGCTATCTCAAGCGCCTGGTAGGCGCGCTCGATACGCTTTCGGCAGAAGACGCGGCCGCAGCTGCGGCCACAGAGTCGTCCACATGATTCGGCGCCATGCCAATGCCATCACTGGCGCACTGGCTGCACTGGTCACGCTGACCAGCGGTTGTGCCGCCCTGCGCGCGCCCGATGAACCGGTAACCCACGAACGCCACGACGCACCACTGCAGGATTCCAGCGTGCCACTCAACAGTGAAGCGCAATGGCCCACCCTTACGTGGTGGCGCGATTACGGTGATGACACGCTAAACACTCTCATCGACCAGGCCCTGCATGATTCGCCAGGGATGTCGGCCGCGGCGGCGCGGTTTGCCACCGCCAGCGAAAACGCCCGCGTTACCGGTGCACAGTCTGGTTTGCAGGTGGATTCGTTTGCAAAATACGAACTCTACCGGCTCAGCGACAATGGCCTGATACCGCCGGAATTCCTGGGTTATCACTGGGTCAACCAGTCGGACCTGGGCATCAGTGCCACATACACGTTCGACTGGTGGGGTCGCAATCGGTCACTAATCGAATCTGCCACCAACCAGGCGCGCGCCAGTGAGGCAGAACAGCAAGGCGTGGCGCTGACGCTGGCTGCCAACATCGCGCAGAGCTATTTTGGCTGGCAGCTCGAGGGCGCCAGGATTGCGCTGCTCGACGAGCAGCTGGCGACACTGCAACAGGCTGCGCTCATCACCCAGCATCGCGAGGCTGCCGGGCTGGATCGCTCCGATGACGGTGATCGCAACCGGCGCGACCAGGCGGCCGTACGCGAACTGCGCACGCAACTGCAGGGCGCGCAAAAGGTACGTGTGATCGAGATCGCCGCATTGCTGGGCACGTCCCCTGATCACGTCAACTCCCTGCTGCAGGCACATATGCTTCCCAAGGCGCGCGCCGGCCTTCCGGCGAATGCCAGCATTGACCTGATCGCGCATCGCCCCGACATCGCCGCCAGCCGGTGGCGGGTGGAGGCCGCGCGCAAGGACGTGGCGTCCATTCGTGCCGAGTACTACCCGGATGTCTCCATCCACGCACTTGCCGCTCTTTCCAGCGTGGACTTCATCAAGCTGCTGGATCCTGGTTCCTGGGCGCCCTCCACTGGATTCGCTGTGCACCTGCCGCTGTTTGATGCCGGACTGCGCGGCGCACGGCACGATGAGGCCTCCGCGCGACTGGCAGCCGCCGTTGCCCGCTACAACGAAACCATAGTCGACGCTGCACGCGAAGTTGGCACAGCGGCCAGCAAACTGACGCAGTCTTCGGCGCAGCGGGTGGAACGCGCCAACCAGGTGCAGGCTGCGCAATCACTGCTGCGCTCGGCCCGCGCGCGCCAGCAATCAGGCGTCACAGACCTGCGGCCCGAACTGGACGCAAGCATTTCGCTGCAGCGCGAGCTGGATGCCAGCCTGCAGGTCGACTATTCGATACTGGTCGCCGATATCCAGCTGCAGGCAGCACTGGGCGGCGGCCTGACCACAACGGAAACTTCTCCATGAGCGATACCCAGACTACTGATACCACTGCAGAGGCACCCAATGGAAAGCGGCGCCGCATACTCACCATACTGATCGCGATTTTTATCGTGGTCGGCATTGGCTGGCTGCTGTTCTCGATCTTGGTGCTCTCCAAGCGCGAGAAGACTGACGATGCCTACGTGGTGGGCAACCAGGTGCGCATCTCTGCGCAGACCCCGGGCACTGTGGTCGAAGTGCTGGCGCGCAACACTTCACGGGTTGCAGCCGGCCAGGTGCTGCTGCGACTGGATACGACAGATGCCAAACAGGCCGTGGATCGCGCCGAGGCGGCGCTGGCGCAGTCGGTGCGTCAGGTGCGGCAACGGCAGGCCGAGACCCATCAGTACGATGCATTGGTGAGCGCACGCACGCTGGAACTGCAGCATGCCCAAACCGATCTGGAGCGGCGCCTGCCGCTGCTGGCTGAAAAGGCCGTGTCGGAAGAAGAAGTGCGCCACGCCCGTGATGCGGTTGCCATGGCGCGGGCGCAGCTCGACCAGGCGCGCGAGTTGCGTGCATCTTCCAATGCTCTGGTGGACTCCACCACCGTGCTTGACAACCCTGCCGTGCAGCAGCAGCGCGCGCTTTACAAGGATGCATGGATAGACCTGCAACGCGCCGCGGTTGTTGCGCCCATGAATGGCTACATCGCACAGCGCAGTGTGCAGCTGGGGCAGCACGTGCTTCCCGGCGAACATCTCATGAGCGTGATTCCGCTGCAGGATGTCTGGCTTGAGGCCAACTTCAAGGAAAACCAGTTGCGCAACCTGCGCATCGGGCAGCCGGCAACCATTACCAGCGATCTGTACGGCGGGTCTGTCGCGTTCCATGGCCACGTCATCGGATTGCAGGCAGGCACCGGCGCCGCCTTCTCGGTGTTGCCGCCGCAGAACGCGTCGGGCAACTGGATCAAGGTAGTGCAGCGCGTGGCCGTCAAGATCGTCCTTGACCCCAAGGAACTCGCCGAACATCCGCTGCGCATCGGCCTGTCGATGACAGTCAAGGTCGACACTCATGACCGCAGCGGGCTGGTGCTGGCCGGTGAACCGGTGACGGACGTGCAGGAAGCCACCACTGCGTACACCACTGATATTGCGGCGGCCGATGCGGCAGCGGCGGCCATCATCCAGCACAACTCGGGTCGGCAATAGTCCATGTCTGAGGCGGCCGCACCGGCAGTGCCGGCCGGGGAATATCCACCGCTGCGCGGCATTGCCCTGGTGCTGCTGAGCTTTGCGATCGGCGTGTCGAGTTTCATGGAAATTCTCGACATGACTATCGTCAATGTCTCGGTGCCGGCCATTGCCGGCAGCCTGGGCGTCAGTCCCACCGAGAGCACCTGGGCCATCAGCTCCTACATGCTGGCGGCGGCAGTGGTGCAACCCCTGGCGGGCTGGATAAGCCGACGCTTCGGCGAAGTGCGCACGTTTGTCGTATCCAACATCCTGTTCATCATATTCAGCGCCATCTGCGGCCTGGCCACCACCATGCCCATGCTCATCGTTGCGCGATTGATGCAGGGCCTGGTCTCCGGTCCGATGATGTCGGTGGCGCAGGCGCTGCTGCTGCGCAATTACCCGGTGCATCGCCGCGGCCTGGCACTGGGCCTGTGGGCCATGGTGGTGATCGTCGCCCCGGTAGTGGGCCCGGTGCTGGGCGGCTATATCACGGACAATTATTCCTGGCCGTGGCTGTTCTATATCAACGTGCCCACGGGCATTGCCGCCGCCGCGGTCAGCTGGTTCTTGTTGCGCAAACGCGAGTCGAAGCGGGTGAAAGTGCCCATCGATGCCATCGGCCTTGCACTGCTGGTGATCGGTGTGGGCGCGCTGCAGTTCCTGCTCGACCAGGGCAATGAAAAGGACTGGTTTTCCTCCAACGAAATCGTCGCGGCGGCGTGCATTGCGGTCATGGCCATTGCGGTGCTGATTCCCTGGGAATTGACCGACAAGCATCCCATCGTTGACCTGCACCTGTTCACACGTCGCAATTTCCTGGTCGGGACGGTGTGCATCGGCGTGGCCTACTTTGCCTTCACCGGCGTCAACATCATCTTTCCGCTGTGGTTGCAGACCACGTTGGGCTATACCGCCACCATGGCCGGCTATGCCATGGCGCCCATTGGCATCGTCGCGCTGTTCATCGCCCCGGTGCTGGGGGGCAACATGGAGCGCATCAACCTGCGGCTGGCCCCCACCATCGCGTTCGTGATTCTCAGCGCCTCGCTGATCTGGTTTTCAAAGCAGAACGAGCAGGTCTCTTTCGCTCAGCTGGCGACGCCGCGTTTCTTCATGGGCTTCGGGCTGTCACTTTTCTTCCTGCCGCTCAACCAGATCATCATGGCCGGCGTCTCCAACGCGGAACTGGCCTCGGCCGCCGGACTGTCAAACTTCGTGCGCACCATTTCCGGCAGCATTTCCACCGCCGCCTGCGTATTCATGTGGAATGACCGGTCCGAACAGCACTATGCGCGGTTGACCGAGACCCTGACGCCCGATTCCGTCGCCTGGGCGGACTACCAGGTGCAGCTTGCGCAGCAGGGAATTACCGGTGATGCGGCACTGCTGCAGATGTCGCATATGGCGCAGGCCCAGTCTGCAACCCTTGGGGCCAATGACCTGTTCTACATGCTGGCGCTGCTGTTCATTGCGTTGATTCCGGCAGTGTGGCTGGCGCGGCCGCCCTTCCGTGCAATCGGCATGGGCGGCGGGCACTGATCCGGCGCGCTACACCAGCCCCTGCATGTAAGGCGCGGCTGAACTGTCCGGAAACACATCGCGATCAATCAGCGCGGGTGCCACTCCCATGTGGTCGCGCAGCAGTGACTTGATCACTGAGCGCAGGTCCGTGGTGGGCGCAAGGTCACGGCCCTCGTAGAGCGCATTTGCAGTCAGACCCGGCCAGCGCGTGATCATCTGGCCGCCGCGCACTGCCCCGCCCAACAGGAAAGCCGCGGCACCGGTGCCATGATCCGTGCCCCGCGTGCCATTGATGGCTGCAGTGCGCCCGAATTCCGTGGCCACCAGCACCGTGGTGTGCTGCCAGGCTTCGCCCATTGCGTCATGCAATGTCGAGAGGGCCGTATCCAGCGCCTTGAGACGCAATGCCAGCGCGCCCTTATCGGAGCCCTCGTTGGCATGTGTATCCCACCCAGTGGTTTCGAATACTGCGACGCGCGGCCCGTGCTCCTGCGCCAGGAAATTTGCCGTGGCCCTGGCTGTCTGGGTGACCTGCGCCCCACGTGCATCTGCCTTGCCGTCTCCTTGGCCTTCTCCCTGGCCATCGGCCATGTTTGAACTCATTTCCTTTGCGGCAAGTGCATCCGCCAAACGCCGCGACAGCAGCGGGTCTGAGGCGTATAGATCACCCAACCGCTGCAAGGTGTCATCGTCAACGCCTGGCATCCGGTCAGGCGACCAGGAAGCCACTTCCACTTCGCCGCGCATCACCAGCGGTACGTTGGCACCCAGCGCCACCCCGGCGGTCTTGCGGCTTGAGGATTGCGCATCGGGCAGACCCATCAGCGCGCGATTGAGCCAACCGGATCGCGATGCGTGGGCGCGCGCAAAGCCGGTCTCCAGCACATCCTGGGCATCGAAATGCGAGCGTTCGCGATAAGGGGTGGAGACCGCATGCACCACGGCCAATTGCCGGGCCTGCCATTGCCGCGAAAGAAACGACAGCGAGGGATGCAGCGCAAAGGTGTCATTGAGTCGCAACGCGCCCCCTGCCGCTGATAATGCCAAATCGCCACGCAGCCGCGCATAGTCGGGATCACCAATGGGCGGCACGGCGGCAAGACCATCAAGGGCACCGCGCAGAATCACGAAGATGAAGCGCGGATCTGTGGAGGACGTGGCGCCCAGCGCCACGCGAGACACCAGCAGTGAACTACCCAGGCTCGCAAGGAATTGGCGTCGTGTGTTGCCCATGGGAATCTCCTCAGGGATGAGCATCTCTAGCGTCGCATGAAGTCAGGTGAGGAAAGCAGCAGCGCCATGGCCTGTGGCCCATCCTGCGCGCGTTCGATTGCGCGCCGCGTGTCTGCGTGCAGCGAAGCACCCAGCGCGGAATCTGCAACCAGCAATGCATTGTGATCGGCGCCCAGCCGCTGCCCCAGTGCCTGCACCCACTCGAGGCGCTTGAGCAGTGCCGCCGAGCCATCCCAATCGGCACTGCGATCCGGCCATCCGGCCGGGGACCCGGGCTGGAAATTGCGCTGTCCCAGCAACTCAAAGGTCTGCACTTCGCGCCGGCCCTCGGCCACCGGCAGGTCCAGCGCCCGATACGTGGAGATCAGGTATTCAGACGGCGTTTTGAATTTCACCGCGGGCAGTGCCCAGGCCTCGGGTGAATCCAGCAGCGCGCGATACACCGTGGGCAGGTCGCCATGGGACTTCTCGAACGCAGTGGTCAGCCGGTTGACCACGACATCCGGCAGATCATCCGCGATGAAATGGCGCGCCAGCTTGGTGGAAATGTGGCGCGCCGTGTGCGGATTCGCGGCCAGGTCGCGCAGCGCGGCCTCGCCCTGCCCCATGCCATCCTGTTTGTACGTCTTGCCCAGCAGCACCTGCTTGCCCGGCTGGTGCAAGATTTCACGGAAGTAAAAACTTCCCGGGTCGCCTCCCTGCAGACGTCCCAGATTGCCACCAATCGACCAACCCGTGATGATGGAAGCCAGCGCGCGCACGTCGTCCTGCGTGTATCCCGCGTCCACGCCCAGCGTGTGCAACTCCAGGATCTCACGCCCCAGATTCTCGTTGAGCCCCACCTTGCGGCCGCGGCGACCCGCAATGTCCGCTGCTTTTGAATCCGGCCCTACGGACTGCGCATTGTCCAGATATAGCAGCATGGCCGGATGCTGCTCAACGGCCAGCAACATGTCCTGGAATTTCCCCAGCACATGCGGGCGGATGGCTTCGCGCTCCATGGGTCCTGCAAGGCCCAGCACCACCGCCTTGTCCACTGACACGGCGAAGTGGTTGCTCCAGAAGTGCACCAGGCGTTCGACAAAACTGCGCTGGCTGGTAACCGCAGACCGAAACCGCGCCGTGACATCACCGAGGTAGGCCGGCAGATAAATCTCGCGCAACCCCTTGGCGGCAGCGACCACGGATCCGGCAGGTGGTGCAGCCGGGCCTGCCTGCGCGCCGGGTTTGCCCTTGCGCAGCGCGATCACCTTGGCAAGCAACTCGCTGGACGACGGCAATGCGGCGGTCAGCAACGGAGCCGGAGCCTTGATCTGCGCAAAGAGCTCGCCACGCGCGTCACTGGCCAGTTTGGCCAGTTCGCCCGGCCTCGCGCCCAGCCCGAACCTGTTGGCCGCAATTGCCGCGTCAGCGAGTGTCGGATTGCGCATGCAGGTTCAACGATCCACGACTGCGGGCGTTGACATGGGTTGTCCCCTACTTTGCTTCCTCGGCCAGCCTTGCCGTCAGCGCGTCACGTGCAGCCTGCGCGTACTTGCGGCACTGCGTGTCGTCCTTTGCCTGCACATTGGTGGCCGCCTGGGCCATCCGCTCGAAGAACCCCGATGCATCGGGGTGCGAGGACATCAGCACATCGCAGGGCAGCATTTCGATTCGGGCAATGGAACGCGATAGCTGCGCGCCCGCGCCACTGTCGCCGCCGGCACTGTACTTGAAGCCTGCGGATGCGCCGGGCAACAGGCTATCGGCATATACCATGTTGAGGCACTTGTCCTTTTCACAGGATTCCCAGGTCCACGAAGTGCCGCCAGGGGTATGACCCGGCGTCGCGATTACCCGCAAACGGATGCTGCCGATGCCCAGCAACTGGTCGTCGGACAAATTCCAGACTATGGCCACCGGGGGAATTGGCGGTGCCTTGGTTTTGTATTGCGGATCGTTCTTGTCGAGTTTGCCGGTGCGCAGCACTTCGGCGGACGAACTGCGCGCATACACCGACGCACCGGTGAGCCGCTGCAGTTGCGCAATGCCACCGGCATGATCCACGTGGGCATGGGAATTAAGGATGGCCTTGATGTCGGTGAGCTTGAAACCCAGTGCCTCGATGTTGGCGGTGATCTGCGGCACGGATTCGGGCATCCCGCCATCAATCAGCACGTCGCCGAAATCCGAGGTGATCAACAACACGCTGATGTTCTTCATGCCCACGTACCAGGTATTGCCGTAGATCTTGAACGGCTTTACCGGGTCGTTCCAGGTTGCGCAATCCGGGCACAGCGAGGCCAGGAAAGACGGTTTCTCTTTGGCATGGATGGGCATTCCCGTGGCCAGCGCAGCGATCAGCAGGATCAACAATCTGTACTTCATGACTGGCACCATCCCCGGACTAATTTACGAATCGCCTCGCATTGCGGAACAGGCGCATCCAGCCGCTGAATTCCCCGGCTTGCGGCGGATGCCAGGAATTCTGCGCCACCCGCCACGAACGTTCCGGGTGCGGCATGGTCAGCAGCACGCGTCCATCGACGCTGGTGATGGCGGCGATACCTTGCGGTGAACCGTTGGGATTGGCGGGATAGGTCGCAGCCACGCGCGCCTGGTTGTCCACATACCGGAATGCGACCTGACCCAGCCCCATGAGTTCCGTTGCACCCGCGTCCGTCGCGAATTCAGCGCGACCTTCGCCATGGGCGATGGCAATCGGCAGGCGGGAGCCGGCCATACCGTCCAGCAATGCAGCAGCAGATGGCAGGATTTCCACCAGGCTGAAGCGGCCCTCGAACTGCTCGACGCGATTGCGTATGAACCGTGGCCAGTGCTGTGCACCGGGCACCAGGGACTTGAGCGCCGCCAGCATCTGGCATCCATTGCACACACCCAGCGTGAATGTTTCCGGCCGCGCAAAGTACTGCGCGAATTCATCGCGTGTGGCGGCGTGAAACAGTATGGATTTGGCCCAGCCCTCGCCCGCGCCCAGCACGTCTCCATAGGAGAATCCGCCGCACGCTACAAGTCCGCGAAATTCCGTGAGCCCGCGCCGACCCGAGAGAATGTCGGACATGTGTATGTCGTGGGGTTCGAAGCCCGCACGATCCAGCACCGCGGCCATCTCCACCTGGCTGTTGACGCCCTGCTCGCGCAACACTGCGACGCGCGGGCGTGCGCCGGTATTCACATAGGGTGCGGTGATGTCCTGCTGCGCGTCGTAGGTCAGATGCACCGACAGCCCCGGATCCTTTTCGTCCAGCTGCGCGGCAAACTCTTCAAGCGCGCTGCCGGGGTCATCACGCAGCAGGCGCATGCGATGCGAAGTCTCGCTCCAGGCACGGCGCAGTTGCGGCCAATGGGCTATGAAAGTCTCCTTGCCGCAGGTAATTTTCAACTGCATGACCGGCGTGGGCGTCCCTATGTCATGCAGGCAGTCGCCCAGCCCATGGGCCGCGAACACAGCCAGAACCTCTGGCACATCGTCGATACGGACCTGCAGCACTGCTCCAAGTTCCTCAGCGAAAAGCCGGTGTGTCAGGTCGGCGCCGACCGGCAATTGCGCCTCGATGCCGCAATGGCCTGCAAAGGCCATCTCGGTCAGGGTCGCCAGCAATCCGCCGTCGGAGATGTCGTGATACGCCAGCAGATAATCGTCCGCCCGCACCGCGCGCAGGGACTGGGCAAAACCCATGAGAAGTTCTGGCGCGTCGAGATCGGGCGGTTCATTGCCAAGCTGCCCATAAACCTGCGCCAGGATGGAACTACCCAGCCGACACTTGCCACGGCCCAGATCCACCCACAGCAGGCGCGTGGCGCCCGCCGCCAGCTGCGGCGTCAGCGTGCGTCGCACATCATCCACGGGGGCAAATGCCGACACGATCAATGACACTGGCGCGACCACGGACTTCTGCATGGCGCCGTCGCGCCACTGCGTCTTCATCGACAGCGAATCCTTGCCCACTGGAATGGCGATGCCCAACGCGGGACACAGCTCCATGCCCACAGCCTTTACCGCCGCGTACAGCGCAGCGTCCTCTCCAGGTTCGCCGCAGGCTGCCATCCAGTTGGCCGACAGCTTGACGTCCCCGAGCCTTGCGATATCCGCAGCCAGGATATTGGTGATGGACTCGGCCACTGCCATGCGCGCTGCGGCCGCGGAATCCAGCAATGCCAGCGGCGTGCGCTCGCCCATGGCCATGGCCTCGCCGCAGTACCCGCTGAAATCGCTCAGTGTGACTGCAACGTCGGCCACCGGCACCTGCCAGGGCCCGACCATCTGGTCGCGACTGATCTGCCCGCCTACGGTTCGATCGCCAATGCTGATCAGAAAGGTCTTGTCGGCAACTGTGGGATGGCCCAGCACGCGCAGCGCAGCCTCGTTGATATCGATGGATTGCAATGCCAGTGCCTGCAGTGTTGGCTGCACCGTGCGCACATCGCGCAGCATTTTGGGCGGTTTGCCCAGCAGCACGTCGATGGGCAGATCCACGGGCTGGTTGCCGAAATGCCGGTCACTGACCTGCAGCAATCCGTCACCTGTCAACTTGCCCACCACAGCGAAGGGACAGCGCTCACGTCGCGCAATCGCCTCGAACGCGGCCAACCCACGCTCGGAGACCACCAGCACATAGCGCTCCTGCGCCTCGTTGCACCAGATCTCCATGGGCGAAAGGCCCGGCTCTGCATTGTGTATGGCGCGCAGCTCGACCCGCGCTCCACGCGCACTGTGTGCCACGGCTTCCGGAATGGCATTGGACAGCCCGCCCGCGCCCACGTCGTGGACGAGATGAACAGGATTGTCGTCCCCCAGCGCCCAGCAACGATCAATGACTTCCTGCGCGCGCCGCTCGATTTCCGGGTTGCCGCGTTGCACCGAGGCAAAGTCGAGATCCGACGAAGACTGGCCGCTGCCCACGGACGAAGCCGCACCGCCTCCAAGCCCGATGAGCATGGCCGGACCACCCAGCACCACCAGGTGCGCGCCTGGCGGACAGTCGTCCTTCTCCACGTGGTCGCGTCGAATATTGCCCAGCCCACCCGCGATCATTATTGGCTTGTGGTAACCGCGCGCCCGGCCGCCACCGCCCTGCTCAACGTGTTCGAAACTGCGGAAATACCCGGCAATGCAGGGCCGGCCGAATTCATTGTTGAACGCGGCGGCCCCCAGCGGACCTTCGATCATGATGTCCAGTGCACTGACGATGCGATCAGGCTTGCCCAGGGTTTGTTCCCAGGGGCGTGGCAGGTCCGGAATCCGCAGGTGTGACACCGAGTAACCCACCAGCCCGGCTTTTGGCTTGGCTCCCTTGCCCGTGGCCCCTTCATCGCGGATTTCACCGCCCGAACCCGTCGCAGCACCGGGAAACGGCGAGATGGCAGTGGGATGGTTGTGCGTTTCGACCTTCATCAATATGTCGATGGGTTCGCGGTGACCGCCGTAGATGCCAGATGCAGGATCGGGGAAATATCGCGTGCCAACGTGGCCTTCCATTACAGCGGCGTTGTCCCGGTAGGCAGACAGCACACCTTGCGGTGCCAGTGCATGGGTATTGCGGATCATCGCGAACAGCGAGTGGTCCTGTGCCTTGCCATCGATGACAAAACTGGCATTGAAGATCTTGTGCCGGCAATGCTCGGAGTTGGCCTGCGCGAACATCATCAATTCAACATCAGTTGGATCACGCCCCAGCCGCGTAAAATTCTCTGCCAGGTATTGGATTTCATCGGCGCTCAGCGCCAGCCCCAGCGATGTGTTGGCAGCCTCGATGCCGGCGGCTGCGCGTGGCACCGTGGCCAGGGGTTGCGGCTGGGCGTGGGCAAACAGTTGCGGGAACCCGGATGCAGCGAGCAGCACCGCTTCGGTCATGCGGTCATGCAACGCCGTGGCCAGGGACAGCAATTGCGCCACCGACAGCGACGCGGTGGCGCTCACCCAAAACGCAATGCCCCGTTCCACCCGTCGCACCTGGTGCAGTGAACACACATGCAGGATATCGGTGGCCTTGCTCGACCAGGGGGAGGTGGTGCCGGGTCGCGGCGCCACCATGATCAGCTGCCCCTGCGGCTGCACAGTGTCGTAGCGCGGACCGTAGGTCAGCAGCACGCCGAGGCGCTGCTCCTCGTCGGCCGAGAGAGGCGATGCGCAATCCACCAGGTGAACATGGCGACTTGCCAGCCCGTGCACCGTCGGTTCGATGACCTGCACCTGGCGCAGCAGTTTGGCGAGACGGAAGTCCGAGTGGGCCGGGCCGCCGGGCAGCTGGAGGATCACGTCAGGACTTTCGCCCCGGATCACTGGGCGATGGCGAATACAGCGGGGTCGGGAACGGCGTGACGTTGCCTTCAAACTGCGTGATCTTGCTCGAACCGCGCTTGCTGACCTCGTCTATGCGCAGCACCGAATGCATGGGCAGGTAACTGCGCTTGACGCCCTCGAACTCCGATTTGATCCGTTCTTCGGCGGGATCCAGCAGCACCCCTGCCCGCTCGCCAAAGACCAGGTCCTCGATCTCGACGAAACCGAGAATCCCGCCGTGACTGACCTTGCGGGCGTATACCTCGTAAACCTTGCCCTGGTTCACGAACAGGACCTTGAAAATGTGACTGGACGCCATGTTGACCCGGGTGCGCGACGCAAAAGAGGCCGCGTCCCATTATAGTTCAGTATCGGCAAGGAAGGCTTCGAGCATGGCATTGCGTCTGGATATCGTCAGCGATCAACGCCAGCGACTGGGCGGACGGGGCGGCATTGTCTTCGGGGTGGCGGGAGGCAGTATTGGCCGTGCCGCGGACAATGACTGGGTGCTGCCCGACCCCCAGCGCTACCTGTCCGGCCACCATGCGCGCATCCACTTCCGGCAAGGCGCCTTCTATCTCGAAGACACCAGCTCCAACGGCGTATTCGTCAACGACTCCACTTCTGCCCAGGGCAGGCGCGGGCTGTACGCCCTGCGCAATGGGGATACGCTGCGCATGGGCGAATACCAGGTGCGCGTCAGCATCGACGTTGACGAAGCCGTGCGCATGCCCGGCACGGGAACGCTTTCCCTGGTCGCAGAGACAGTGTCGCCGCTGGAAAGCTCGAACCTGGGTGAGGATGACCTGGGTGCTTCACTCAATATCGAAGCCCTGATACTCGCACCGGCCACTGCGGCAGCCGCCAAGCTGCCGCCACTGACCTACGACGGATCGGCACGCCTGGGCAGTGGCCCGGAGATGTCAGCGCAGGAACGCCTCAACCGCCTGCGTGCCGCGGCGCGCGCGCGCCTCGAGGGCGGCGCCACACCCCTGGCCGATGTGCGCACCACCCTGCAGGCCTTCTGTCGCGGTGCCGGCATTGACCCTGCCAAGCTGCCAATGGAGAGCGAGGCCCAGAGCCTGCATCTGGCCGGCAGGCTATTTCGGGAAATGCTGCTAGGCCTCAAGGAGATACTGCGCGCGCAGCAGGCATTTGCTGATCGCTACCGCATCGAAAGCGACAAACCCGAGGGAGTCTCACCGCTGGACCAGGCCACCGATGATTACCTCATCGGCCTGTTCGCAGCTCATGAGAAACGAGAATTCGACCCGGTGATGCGGCTGCGCGGATTCCTGGATCATGCCGGCGAACATGCCGGCGCGCTGGACCCGGCGCTGCGCGCGGCATTGGTCCAGTTCATGGCGCACTTGTCTCCAGCAGGCATCGAGGCGCGCGTGGCGGACCACGCCGGCAGCTTGTCGCCCGGCGGCGGGCCTGCTGCCAACTGGGAGCGCTACAGGGAAGTCTACGGATCGCTACTGCAGTCCACGGGCCAGGAATTACCACACCTGTTCACCGAGGCTTTTGCGCAAGCCTTTGCGCAACACGTCGAGGCAGATGCAGGCGAGGCTTTCAAGCCACTGCAGGAATAGGCTCTCGCCGTGCGGGCTGGTCGCAATGCGTCAGCGGCAGGTCGTAGGTAATACTGGCGCCATAGGCTTCCGGCGACTGCGGATCATTTCGCAACTTGTCGAAAGTCAACAGGCGCGTACCCAACTCGAAGCTCTCACCGATGTCATGCGAGATCATGAAGATGGTCATTGCTGCGGACCAGGACTTGCTGGATCCGTGGTCGCGGCCGCCTGCGCTGGCCACTGGCCGCGGATGGTCGCAGCGCGCGACCGATCTGGGCTACTACACCAACTTCGTGAACCTGATGGATCTTGTGGCGGTGGCTGTTCCTTGCGGATTCACTGTGCGCGGCCTGCCCTTTGGCGTGTCACTGATTGCCCCGGCGTGGACTGACGATGAGCTCTTGCGATTGGCCGCGCGCATGCAGGGCACGGCTGTACCAGCCCCCGCTGCCACCAATGGATTTGTGGAGGTCGCCGTCTGTGGTGCGCACATGAGTGGATTGCCACTCAATGGGCAACTGACCTCGCGCGGTGCCTGGCTGATCCGCACATCACGAACCACCGCCGAATACCGGCTGTACGCAATTTCCGGCGGCCCGCCCTTTCGTCCCGGCCTTGTGCGGGTCGGAAACCAGGGTTCCGCCATCGAGGTGGAAATCTGGCGAATGCCGGTCGAACACTTTGGCGGCTTTGTCGCGGGAATTCCCTCGCCACTGAGTATCGGTCGCCTGCGCATCTCGGACGGCACCGAGGTGTCGGGGTTTGTCTGTGAGCCGCACGCACTGGCACAGGCGGCCGACATTACCCGTTTCGGTGGCTGGCGTCGGTATCTGGCAAGGGGATGAATTCGTCGTGGTCCGCGTCCGGTAGTTTCATTCTGCCGGCGCGCCAGTCGGCTTTGGCCTGCTCGATTCGCTCGCGAGACGAAGACACGAAATTCCATTCGAGGTAGCGAGGCCCTATGGGCTCGCCACCCAGCAACATCAACGTCGCTGCGGTGGTCGCCTTAACTATCGCTGCCTGCCCGGGCTTGAATATCAGCATCTGTCCGACGTGGAATCTCGCATTGTCTGCCTCGACTTCCCCGCTGGCCACATACGCGGCCCGCTCGGAATATTGATCCGGCAATTGCAGCGTCGCGCCGGCCGCAAGCCGCACATGCACATAGAACTGCGGCGAATGAACTGTCACCGGACTGCGCAGGCCATGCGATTCGCCGGCGATGACCCGCATCCAGATGTTGCTGTCGCCCTGTTCGGGCAGTGAGCTGCTGTCGTAGTGCGCAAACGAAGGCGTCACTTCTTCATCTTTAGCGGGTAGCGCCACCCATGACTGGATGCCATGCAGTGAATCGCCCTGCGCTCGTGCCTTTTCGAAGCGCTCCGAATGCGTGATACCGCTGCCGGCCACCATCCAGTTGACTTCGCCGGGGTGGATGGGCAGCGTCGAGCCCACGCTGTCGCGGTGCACGATCTCGCCGTCAAAAAGGTAGGTCACCGTCGAAAGGCCGATATGCGGATGCGGACGCACGTCGGCGGACTTTGAAAGGCCCGCCGCGAGATCCACCGGTCCGAAGTGGTCGAAGAATACGAACGGACCCACCATCCGCTGCGCGGCCGACGGCAGCACCCGGCCCACCTCAAAGTCGCCGAGGTTCTTACGCCGCTGTTCTATTACCTGCAACAACATGCCCTATCTTCCAGTTGCTGCGCGACAGATTGCCGCGATACTTGCGTCAACATCTTCTGTGGTGGTGGCCCATGATGAAACGCTGATGCGCATGGCCACGCGTCCCTGCCACTGCGTGCCGCTGCACCAGCAGGTGCCATCTTCCTGGATGCGCGCAATTGCAGCCTGGGTTTGCGCATCGCTGCCGAACGACACCAGCACCTGGTTAAGCACCACGTCGTTGAGAACCTCGAAACCGGCCTTGCGCAAACCTTCAGCGAATCGTGTGGCATGCATGCAGCACCCTTCCACCAGATCAGCGACGCCGCTGCGCCCCAGCGACTTGAGCGCAGCCCACACTTCCACGCCGCGGGCGCGACGCGAAAGCTCGGGCGTGAATTTGATGGCTTCCCGTACTGGAGATTCCTGCAGATAGGCTGCGGAGGTGTCCATTGCGCCGCGCAATTCCTGCGGCTCCCGCACCAGCGCCATGCCGCAGTCATAGGGAACGTTGAGCCATTTGTGCGCATCGGTGGCCCAGGAATCCGCCAGCTCGGCGTTCTTGCCCAATGACGCGCGCGCGGGCGCGGCACGTGCCCACAGGCCGAAGGCACCATCCACATGAACCCAGCTATCGCGCTGGTGCGCCCATTCGATGATTGGCCCGGCCGGGTCGAATGCGCCGGAATTCACGTTGCCGTGCTGTATGCAGACAATGGCAGGACCCCCGATCGACGGCAGCGCATCCACGCGCATGCGGCCCTGGGCATCTATGGGAACCTTGATGACGCGATCCCGCCCCAGTCCCAGCATGGCCAGCGCCTTGAAGATGGTGCTGTGCGCGTCAGCTCCGACAATGACCGGAATTTCCGGCGCACCAAACAGGCCGCGGGATTCCACATCCCATCCGAGCTTCTCAAGTATTGAATGTCGCGCCGCAGCCAACGCCGTGAAGTTGGCCATTTGCCCGCCGGTGACGAATGCGCCTGCGGATCCGCGTGGCAGGTCCAGAACCTCCAGTATCCAGTCCAGCGCTATCTGTTCAAGCAGAGTTGTGGCTGGAGAGGCCACCATCACGCCAGTGTTCTGGTCCCAGGCCGTGGCCAGCCAGCTGGCAGCCACGGTCGATGGCAGCGAACTGCCGATCACGAAGCCGAAAAAGCGGCCCCCCGATGAAGCAACAGTTGCCGGGGATCCGTAGCGATCCAGCAGACCCAGCACTTCCTGCATCTGCGCAGGGCCCTCAGGCAAGTTACCCCCGAGGTGTGCAACCAGTTCGGTCAATGCGCCAGGCTGCGGCCCAACGCGTCGCTGCCCGATGCCGGCTCGATAGGCGATGGCCCTGCGCGCGGCATCTATCCACAGCGACTCGAGATCCCCGGCTTGTGGTTGTTGAGTCATGGCGTTTGTCGATCATAGCCCGCGGTCGCATGGGACTGCTGCCCCGCCTTGCGATAGACTCGGGCCTGCATACCCGGCAAGGTCAATTTCCAATGTCACTCAAAGTTCCGCGACGCGTTTTCATCAGGAATACCTTGCTTGGCGTCGCTGCCATTCCAGCAGCATCCGCAATTGCGCGCATGGCCCACGCCGATGAAGACTTCCCGCTGCTCAAGGAAGACGAAACGACGGCCAAGGCCATTGCCTATGTAGCGGACGCGAGTAAAGTCGATGCGACAGCGTTTCCGCAGTACAAGCCAGGCCAGGACTGCAGCAACTGCAAGCTTTACGCCAGTGACAAGGGCGCGCCCAAAGGGGTGTGCGAACTGGTGCTGGGGGAATACGTCCTGGCCAAGGCCTGGTGCAAGAGTTGGGAACCCAAGCCAGGAAGTGAGGGGCTGCGGTAAGCCTGAATCAATCCAGCAGGCGACCCCACTGCTTGCGAAATTCATTGATGGCCCGATCTGCTCCCACCAGCCTGTCACTTGCGGCCTCTTCACTCGATGCTGGCGTCTGGGTCACCACCACGCGCTTATCCTGGTTGAGGATGAAGCGATTGCTCTGCGACAACAACCAACCCAGCGGGCGTTCGATCAGCCTGGGACCAATCTGGTGATATACCCTGAGGTAGTACCGAGTGGTTTGCTCATTGATGGGCACGAAGGCAATGAAATTTTTGAACCGCGGGCCGATGTTGAGCAACCAGATTCCCGGATAGAGGAATTCCAAACCGGGTTCGCGACCGGAAGCAGCTGACGCAAGCTCCGCCATTTCGCGCGCGGGCCCATCGTCTTTTCGATTTGACGGCCAGACGCGAATACCCGCTTCGCTGGCCTGCACATAAGGGCCTTCGACCAGGGTGCGGCTGCCCCCGCCTATGGTGGTGCGATGCACGAACGGCAGATGCGCCACATCCAGCTGGTTTTCGATGGCACGCGTGCAGTGCACGGGCCAGTCAACAGCGATGGTGTAACTGCGCCACTTTTCATCCAGCTGGTCAAACCAGGGCAGCTGTGCCGAAGCCGTCTCTGGCGCGCCCAGCCACAGCCACACAAACCCATGGGCCTCGCGAACTGCGAATGACTGGACTGTCAATCCCCTGGGGATCTTTCCGCTCTTTCCCACTGAGGGAATGTGAGTGCAGCGACCCAGGCCGTCGTAGTGGAAACCATGAAAGGGGCACACGATGCAGTCGTTTTCGATTCGACCAGCACTCAACGACGCACCCAGGTGCGGACAGCGGTCGCTCTGCCCGTGAATCTGTCCGTCGGAACTGCGCCAGAACACCAGCTTCATACCCAGTCGCTGGGCACCGAATGGTTTGCGACCTACATCGCGGCACTGGAGCAGCGGATACCAATGATTCCGGGGGACCCGCATTGGCGAGATTTTATCCATTGCGGTTTCCCGAGCGCAGCGCCAGGGGGAGCAGCATCACGAATAGCGCACACAGGGACATGGGAATCATCAGCGCACCCAGTACCAGCGTGGGGGACAACGATTGCTTCATCAACCAAGCCATCGCCAGGGGTCCAAAGAATGAACCTGCCCTGCCAACGCCATTGGCCCATCCCACTCCGGTCGAACGAAGTTCCGGCGGGTAATAGGTTGAAGCCAGTGGCGCCAGTGTCAGGCTGGCACCGATGCCGCCAAAACCTATCAGGATGATCAGTACGGCCCACATCCAGGTGCTGCCTGGATTGGTGGTACACAACCCCAAGGCGACCGCTGCGGTGAGATACACCCCCATCAGCGCCATTACCGTGCGGCCGCGATCCGCCTGCGTCGAGACAAAATAGCAGCCGGTCAAGCCGCCAATGGCCAGGAAACTTGTGACCCGTGAGGCGCCAGCCAAGGTCCAGCCGTTCTGCACCAGCAGCGTTGGCAACCAGCTAAACAGGCCATAATTGGCGAACAGGTTTAGCGCCGTCAGCAGCCACATGAATAGAGTCCGATAGCGATAGCGGGGGGCAAAGAGCGCCGTGACCCGTTGCAGCGCATTGGGCTGCGAGTCGCGCGGTGCATCTGCCGCGAGTCGCGACTGCGGAATTCCCCAGAAGCACAGCAGCGCAATCACCAGCGGCATGATGCCGCCGTATGCAAACAACCCCTGCCAGCCCCAGTGCACCGACAACAGGGGCGCGATCTGCCCCGCCGATGCGGCACCGATGGCAAAGCCACTGGCCATGATGGTCACCAAAGTAACGCGTCGGGCCGCAGGCGCGATTTCGGCAACGATTGCGATGGTGATGGGCACCACCGCGCCCAGTCCGCATCCGGCTATGGTGCGCCAGATGGCGATCTGCGTCGGACCGGTACTGCGCATTGCGCATAGCGTGGCCATGCCCAGCAGCAGCAAGCTGACAATCAGCATCGGGCGTCTTCCGAAACGGTCGGCAAGCGGACTCAGGAGCATGGCACCCAGGGCCATGCCGGCAAGGGAGCCCGAAGCGGCCGCGGCAAAGGCGGTTGGCGCTACTTGAAAATCGCTGGCCATCAGCGGTATGGCCATGGCCAGCATCTGCGCGTCATAGCCATCGAAGAATGCGGCCAGCGCGCACAGCACGATCACCCACCACTGACCTGCGGTCAGCGAAATCCTCCCCTCAGTCATCCATCAACGGTAACTGAATATGGGAGGAAAGACGATGACTAGAAGTGCTGCCTTACCAGCGCCTGCTTTGAGCGCCGACTCGCCAATGTGGGCACGATGCTTCCGACGCGATCACGGTAGTCCTCGTACTGTTGCATCCATTGCCGCTGCATCGAGCGCTCCTCGAAATAGACCCCAATCCAGATATAGACCGTGCAGCCAACGGCAAACAACAGATGATCCAGCTTCATCGTCGGCACTACCCATATGCCGATCAGAAGGCCGGTCATGATCGGATGGCGATCGAAGCGGTACATCCAGCGCTCGCGAAACGGCGCCGGACGCAGCGGCCTTTCGCGCAGGGCCAGGTAGACCTGCTGCAAACCGAACAGCTCGAAATGGTTGATCGCAAAACTTGCGGCGAAGAGGTAGACCCATCCGGCCAGGGCAGCGCCGTACAATGACCATCGAAGCATCGGTACGTCAACTGACCAGACTATGGCCGGCATCGGCTGCCACAACATCAGCACGGGAACAAGGAACAACCCGGTTGCCAGCACATAGGTTGAGCGCTCTGCGGCAGCAGGAATGACGCGCGTCCACAGGTCCTTGAAACCCGGTCTGGCCATCACGCTGTGCTGGATCGCGAACGCGACGAGCAGCGCAACGTCGAGCATGAGTGCCGATCCGAAGCTCAACTCGCCCAGACGACCGCCGGTGAAGTCGACGACTCCGAGCATGAACAAGATGAGCGCGAGCAAGGCTGCCACGCCTATCAGGTAGGACGTCAGTCCATAAACAAATACCCCGCCACGATAAAGTGGCGAGCGTGATGATGCCTGCGTGGTGACCGCTGCTCTCATGGTTCGTGCCTAGGTGATCGGACAAGCAGCGATTATTTCAAGCCGCAGCCATTCCCGCTTCTCCTGAAGTCCAGCAACTTTGCCTTTCCGTCCTTGATGCAGCGTGGTGGTCGTCCAGCGCGAGGGCTGCGCCCGAAGCTCCCTCAGTCGGCCGCCCTCGCCCGCGGGGTCTTCGCGCGGTCGCGGCGCCAGGCCGCCGGCGGCATGCCGACGCTGCGCTTGAACGCACGCGCAAACGCCGCCTCAGAGTCATAACCGACGTCAACCGCGATCGCCGCGACAGTGGCGCGCGTATCCAATAACAGGCGCGCTGCGGCCTGCATGCGCCATTGCGCCAGATACTGCATGGGCGGCAGACCCACGAGTTGCGCGAAGCGATCATGCAGCGCCGAGCGCGACAGACCGGAGCGACGCCCCAGTTCTTCGATAGTCCAGTCCCGCCCCGGCTGCTCATGCATCAATGCCAGCGCACGACCGACAAAGTGATCGCGCAGGCCGGCAAGCCAGCCTGAGCTGTGCATGGGCAGTTGATCGCCGTAGCGTCGCACCGCGTCGACGAACATCAGCTCACTCATGCGCGCCAGCATGGCTTCGCCACCGGGACGGCGGGCGCGCGACTCGGCGGCCGCCTGCTGAGTGAATCGGGCAATCCAGCCGCCGTCGTCTGCGCCGCGCAAATGCAGCAGTCGCGGCAGCGCTGCAATCAACGGGTTGAAGGGTTGCAGGTCGCAACCGAGAAAGCCGCAAACAATGGACGCGTCGGCACTGAACGCGGGCGGTCGCGGAAACAGGACATCCGAGCCTTGGCGAGCGACTTGAAATGGCAGCTGATCAATGCTGGCATCTGTCAACCAACTCATGTCAACACTACCGCGTGCGCCGGGTGCACTCGATATGACATGGGCGTCGCCATGCGGAAACATCACCACATCGCCCACAGACAGTTGAATCGACGGTCCATCTGGAATCCCGGCCCAACAACTTCCCAACGTAACAGCATGATAAGCGACCACGTGTTCGACGTCGGGCATGAGGAACGGCGCGATCTCTCGTGAGGGCAGTCCCTCGGCGGCCCACGCACTACTGCAGTTGACGTCGAAGAACACAGCCCCGCGCAGCCGTACGCCTCGCAGCACTTCGGACAACGCGTCCTGGCTCATCCCGGCGGCGCAAGCGCCGGCGACGCCTGCAACTCATTCCCCTCAGTCATCCCTCAACGGTAGCCGAATACGGGAGGAAAGACGATGACCACAAACGCCGCCCATACGGAATACACAGGCAGGTAGGCGATCTGCCACCACTCCAGCGAGGCAAACGAGCTGTGGCGGCGCAGGAAGCGGGCGTAGAACCACGCCAAGCCCGCCAGACTGACCAGGAAAATGATGTTCTCGCCCAGGGCTGCCACCCGATTGGGGGTAAAGCCGAATTCTGAAATCCGATTGGAGATCGCGGCAAGCGCCACCACATCTACAACGAGTGCGACAGTGACCAGCAACAGCTGCAACCAGTCGAAGAGATCAGGCGGTGCCTGCGGATCGCGCGCTGAGGTGGCGTAAAGCACCAGCGCAACGACCATAGCCAGCAGCAGGTCAAAGGAAATCAGGACGCCGCGCTCCACATCGATGGGATTGCCGGTCCATACCATGGTGAACAGGAACACCAGCAGCACGGCGGCAAACAACGGAGTGAACAGCCTGGTCAGCACGGGCGCCATGTTCTCGATGACGCTCTTCTTCGCTTCTACCAGCCAGGAGCCGACGATGACCGCGCCCATCGCACCGCAAGGAACCAGCCAGGCCTTGGTCAGCCACTGCACGTCCATCCCAATGGCCTTGAACATCATCAGGGTGAAGCCGGTAAGCACGAAACCGCCCAGGGCGATGAGCACGTAATAGATGAACAACTCGCCGGAGAAACGAACAAAGTCCATGCGCCCATTGCCAGCAAACCATCGACCACCCGTGTAGGCGACGCCGACAACGAGCCACAAGGCGATGGGCAGGTGCAGTGCGGTCAGGCCCAGGGTGTCGCTCTTGGCTATGAACGGGAAGACATTGGCGAAGAACGCCGCGGCCACGAAAACCACGCCCAGCGACACGCAGGCCGCGGCGTGGAGTCCGCGCTTCCAGGCAAAGTAGCCCGTAAGCAACGGCAATACGAACAGGCTGGTATTGCGCGCGTAGAACCCCCAGTCACCGCCGTTAAGCTGAAGTCCGAAGAGCTCCGGCAGCTTGATGGCCAGGGCCGCGGCAAGGGCGACGCAGAGGACCACAAGCGCCTCGGTGCGCGCATTGCTTTCCGGTTCATCGCCATCGGGTGCCGTGACCAGCTGCTTCCACAGCCGCTCGGAGTGCTCTCGAGCAAACTCCAGCGACACCGCGTTGAGACTTCCAATCCGCTTGACTGCGACCAGAAACGCTTCGTCGGGCTCGAGGCCTGAGTCTGTGAGCATTGCAATCTGCCCGCGCAGGTTGTCCTCCAGCTCCGCAACATCCGGCGCACGGATGCCCGGCCGGCGGCGCAGATAGTCGCGCCATTGAGAGATTTGCTCCTCGAGCGCTGCGAGGTCATTGGGGGTATTCATGCCATTGCCGCCTTCATCCAGATTCCACGAAGCGTTCTGTCCACGGCCTGCCACTGCTCCTTCTGCTCAGCCAGCTGCGTCAGGCCCTGTTTGGTGATGCGGTAATACTTGCGCTTGCGCCCGGTCTCGGAGACGCCCCACTTTGCGGCGACCAGGTCCTGCCGCTCGAGCCGATGCAGCACCGGGTAAAGCATGCCGTCGGTCCACTGCAGGTGTCCGCGCGACAATTCGGCCACGCGCTTGATGACGGCGTAACCGTAGCTGTCCCCTTCGGCGAGTATCGCCAGAACCAGGGGGGTGGCGGAGGCGGCCACCAGATCCTTGTTGAGCTCCATACGTAGCAGTCTTATACATTGTAGCTCTATGTATATCAAGACGGGACAGAACGTGATCTCCAGGAGTTAGAATTTCTTGATGCGCAGGCCATTTAACTATGTAGCCTTCGACCTGCTTGCAGCCGCCGGCCGCTCCTTTGCCGACACGCCGGCATTCGATCGCCCTGGTATAGCCATTTCCACTTCAACCATTCCGCGCGGCGGCGTTGCACTGGAGCTTGGGGTGCCTGACTTTCAGCAGGTATCGGATTCGGGGAGCAGGAGCACGATTTACAGCCTCGACGTAAACCTGCGCGCAGGCCTGAGTGACCACATCGAATTGCAGGTCGCGACACCGTTGATCAACGACCTCCATATGCGGGCCTTCGGATTAACTGATTCCGCCTATGGCACTGGGGATTTGAGCCTTTCCCTGAAAGCCGCATTGCCCTCCAGCGCCGAGGACTTTTCATGGGCCACTCTTGCCAACGCCACATTCGCGACTGGCCAAAGCCAGTTCACTTCGGGGAAATCTCAGTACAGCCTTGCAACCGCAATGAGCCTGAAGCTCAACGACATGTATTCCGCTGGGGCATATATCAAGGCGAGCCTCTTCGCAGGCAGGGTCGGTTACACGCTTTCTCCCAATCTGAATTTTGGGCTCAGTGATGCGCTCGGCGCCTATTTGGAGGCGGGCTACAATCATGTCCCCGGTAATTCCGACGCCACAATTGCGGGAGGCGGCCTGGCCTGGATGGCAACCTCCAGGGTACAACTCGATCTGTCGGTGGATTTCGGCATGACCCGTCACAGCCCGGACGTTCAGGGTGGGTTTGGTGTTTCGCTCTATTTCGATTAAGGAGACTTCATCAAATCCATGATCGGGCGAGCGTAGGCTCCGGTGCCATAGAGCAACCACGGGACTTGCCCCTGCGCACACTGACAAGGAGATTCCATCATGGGACTATTTGACGGCGTTCTGGGTGGCGTGGTAGGTGCCAGCATGGTCTCAGTCGTGAACGGATTGATAGAGCGGCACGGCGGCGTACAGGGCATTGTTACTCAGCTTGAGCAACAGGGACTCGGGCCCACTGTCAGGTCATGGGTTGGCACGGGCGCCAATCAACCAATCTCGCCGGAACAGATGCATCAGGCGCTCGGCGCAGACACGATTTCACAGTTGGCGGCGAAATTCGGCATGAATCCGCAGGACCTGGCGCAGAAACTGGCACAGGTGCTGCCCCAGGCCATCGACAAGATGACGCCTGGCGGAGTGATGCCGAAAGTCTAGCCACACGGATTTCGAGCCGCTCAGGAACAACCCGGAATTCATTGCCCTGCTGGAGCATGGGGAAGCGGCAGCGCGGCAGAAAGGCTGACGGTCAGTAGATAAGCCGGTCAGGCCGTATGTCGCGCAGAATAGTGGTGGCGATCTCCTCAATCGACTTGTGAGTCGAGGACAACCAGGGAATGGCCTCGCGGCGCATCATCGCCTCGGCTTCCCGCACCTCGAAACGGCAATTGTCGACGCTGGCATAGCGACTGTTGGGTCGCCGCTCATTGCGGATCTGCGACAGGCGCAGCGGCTCGATCGATAGTCCATAAATCTTGCGCTTGTGGGGTCGCAGCGCAGGGGGAAACTGCCTGCGCTGGAAATCCTCCGGAATCAGCGGGTAATTTGCTGCCTTGATACCGTGCTGCATGGCGAGATAAAGCGTGGTGGGCGTTTTGCCGCTGCGACTCACTCCCACCAATATGACGTCCGACATCTCGAGGTTGAGCGATGACTGCCCGTCGTCGTGAGCCAGCGTGAAATTTATAGCCTCGATGCGATCGTCGTATTCCGGGCTCTGGCTGACATCCGGAAATCTGCCGACGTGGTGGTTGCTTTTTACACCCAGCTCCAGCTCAAGGGGTTCCACGAAGGCGCGGAACATATCCAGCACCAGCCCTTTGCAGGCATCGGAGGTCAGGATGTCGCGAACGTCAATATTGGCCTGTGTCATGAACACTATGGGTCGCTTTCCTTCGCGCTCCCAGGCGGCATTGATCTCCTGCACGACGCCCCAGGCCTTGTCCACGGTGTCTACGAAAGGCCGCCGCACATGGCGCGGCTTGCCCGCGAACTGCGCCATGATGGAATTTCCGAAGGTCTCGGCGGTTATGCCCGTGCCGTCAGACACAAAGAAGACGCTTCTGTTGGGCATGCGTGCATATTAGAGATAATCTCGGATACGAACAGCAACAAGCTCTGGAGTCATGAGTGCCCCCTGAAAACGCAGCCAACGCCCTGACCGTCCCATTTGAAGCGCTGCGCATGACTGACGTCGAGTTCGTTGGCGGCAAGAACGCCTCGCTGGGCGAACTGATTGGCCAACTTGCGGCCGCAGGAGTCAGGGTGCCCGGCGGGTTCGCGACTACTGCGCTGGCGTTTCGCGATTTTCTGCAACAGAACGGATTGGCAGAGCGCATCGCAAGGCGCCTTGCCAAGTTGGACGCCAGCGACGTGCGCGCCCTGGCCCTCGCGGGAACGGAAATTCGGGGCTGGATCGTCGCCACGCCGTTTCCGCCCGCGCTTGAAGCACAGGTCAGCCAACGATTTTCCGACATGACCGCCCGGTATCCGCGCGCATCTTTTGCCGTCCGCTCATCAGCCACCGCCGAAGATCTGCCCGACGCCTCATTCGCGGGCCAACAGGAAACCTTTCTCAATGTGACAGGCATCGACGGGATCATGCATTGCATGAAAGAGGTATTCGCCTCTCTCTACAACGATCGCGCCATCAGCTATCGCGTGCACCAGGGCTACGCCCACGCAGACGTGGCCCTGTCTGCAGGGGTACAACTGATGGTGCGTTCGGATCTTGGCGCCGCCGGAGTCATGTTCACGCTCGACACCGAGTCTGGCTTCCCGGACGTGGTCTTCATTACCTCGAGTTACGGGCTTGGCGAACTGGTCGTGCAGGGCGCGGTGAATCCGGATGAGTTCTACGTGCACAAGCCTATGCTGGCGGCGGGAAAGAAGGCGCTCATCCGACGCTCGCTGGGCTCAAAACTGCAGACCATGCGTTTTGCCACGCCCCAGGAGAAGGCCGTGGACGGGAAGACCGTCGCGATAGCGGATACGCCGGATGCGCAGCGAAACCGCTATTCACTCAACGACGCCCAGGTGATGGAACTCGCCACGTATGCCATGTCCATCGAGGCGCACTACGGACGACCCATGGACATAGAGTGGGGGCTGGATGGTGTGGATGGCCAGCTGTACATCCTGCAGGCGCGACCGGAAACCGTAAAGAGCCGGCGTGGCGAACGTGTTGAGCAGCGCTACCTGCTCAAGGGCACCGGCAAAGTGCTGACCGAGGGGCGGGCTATCGGCCAGAAAATAGGCATCGGTGTGGTGCGACTGGTGGGGAGCGCGTCTGAGATGGATCGGGTGCAACCGGGCGACGTGCTGGTCACGGACATGACCGACCCCAACTGGGAGCCCATCATGAAACGCGCCAGCGCCATCGTGACCAATCGCGGTGGCCGCACCTGCCATGCCGCGATCATCGCGCGCGAACTGGGTATTCCCGCAGTTGTGGGCTGCGGCAACGCGACTGCACGATTGACTGAGGGTGCGGATGTCACGGTGGTTTGTTCGGAGGGCGACACCGGCTACGTGTATGAGGGCCGGCTGGAAACCCAGGTGACCGACGTGCAACGCGCGGCCATGCCCGAATGCCCGGTGAAGATCATGATGAACGTGGGCAACCCGCAGCTGGCCTTTGAATTCGCGCAGATGCCCAACAGCGGCGTCGGCCTGGCGAGGCTGGAGTTCATCATCAACAACATCATCGGCATCCATCCCAAGGCCATACTCGACTATCCGGGCATACCTGTTGATTTGCGCGCGGCAGTTGAATCGGCCTCGCGCGGGCACGCCACACCGCGCGCGTTCTACGTGGACAAGATGGCCGAAGGGGTCGCAACCATCGCGGCCGCATTCTGGCCCAAGCCGGTCATCGTGCGGTTGTCGGATTTCAAATCGAATGAATACCGCAAGCTGGTCGGCGGAACCCGCTATGAGCCCCAGGAAGAAAATCCGATGCTGGGCTTTCGCGGCGCCAGTCGCTATCTGAGTGGCGAATTCGCCGAGGCATTTGCCCTGGAATGTGAGGCGCTCAAGTTTGTGCGCGAAGACATGGGCCTGACCAATGTGCAGATCATGGTGCCCTTTGTGCGTACGCTGGAACAGGCGCGCACGGTCACCCAGATGTTGGCCGATCGTGGACTGGGTCGTGGAGTCGATGGCCTGCGCGTCATCATGATGTGTGAGGTGCCCAGCAACTCAATCCTGGCAGAGCAGTTCCTCGAATATTTCGACGGCATGTCGATTGGATCCAATGACCTGACGCAGCTGACGCTGGGGCTGGACCGGGATTCCGGCCTTGAACAGCTGGCTCGGGATTTCGATGAGCGTGATCCGGCGGTGAAGTCGTTGATTTCCGCCGCCATCAAGGCCTGCCTTGCCAAGGGCAAGTACATCGGAATTTGTGGCCAGGGCCCCAGCGATCACCCGGACTTCGCCGACTGGCTGGTGCAGGAAGGCATCGAATCCATATCGCTCAATCCCGACACGGTTGTTGATACCTGGCAGCGCCTGGCGTCAGGAGCCTCCTGAGTTGGCCCCTGCCGCCGATACAATACGTAAAAGCCAGCTGTTGCAGAATCGCCGCCGGCAAGCAGGCGCGTGAAAGGAAACACGAATCCCCAAATGAAAAAGAAATCGAAGATGCCGCCTCAAGGGTTTACGCCCAAGTCACTGGCCACTGCGCAGACGATCGCCAAGCAAGCCAGGCGCCAGGTCAAAAAAGCGAAGCAACTGGTCAAGCTGGCGCGTCGCAAATTGAAACAGGCGAAGGCTACAGCCAGGCGTGCCCGCCGATTGGCCGAATCCATGCTGCGCAAGTTGAAGAAGTTGAAGCCGGCGGAGAAGGCGAAAGTCGCGGGCAAGATAAAGAAGAAGGCCGTGGCAAAGGCCAAGGTAAAGCGCGTTGTACGGGCCAGGTTGGCGCGCCCCAGGATTGCGCCGGTAATAGCGGCACCCGCGAAGGCGCCCGCTGCAAAAGCTACACGCAAGAATAGGTCGAAGCCTGCCGCCGCGGTCCCGGCCGATTTCGCTAGCGTGCTCGCTTCGACGTCGCATCCCGAACTGACCCCGGAAGACTGACCATTCGGGCCGGGCTTAGTGCCAATGCCTGATGGCTATCAGGTATGCGCGTCGAATCGATCCAGGTTCATTACCTTGCTCCAGGCCGCGACGAAATCCTTCACGAACTTCTGTTGCGCATGTGCGCTGCCATATACCTCTGCCAGGGCGCGCAGCACCGAGTTCGAACCAAAGACCAGATCGACGCGACTGGCGGCCCACTTTGCCTCACCGGTCTTGCGATCCTTGCCCTCGAACAGGTGATTGTTGCCGGACACGGCGGTCCACTGCGTGCGCATGTCCAGGAGATTCACGAAGAAGTCGTTGCTCAGGACCCCGGGTTTGCTTGTGAATACGCCCTGCTTGGCACCGCCGGTGTTGGCGCCCAACACCCGAAGTCCGCCCACCAGCACTGTCATTTCCGGAGCGGTCAGCGTCAGTAGTTGCGCCTTGTCCACGAGAAGGTCTTCCCCGCGGGCGGCCACATCGGCTTTCTGGAAATTGCGGAAACCATCCGCGGCCGGCTCGAGATAGGCGAAGGACTTCACGTCCGTCTGTGCCTGCGTGGCGTCATTGCGGCCTGGTGTGAAGGGCACCACGATTGCATGACCGCCATCCCCTGCCGCCTTTTCCACCGCAGCGCCGCCGGCCAGCACGATCAGGTCCGCCAGCGATATCTTCTTGCCGCCCGAAGCCGCGCGATTGAACGCCAGCTGGATGTCTTCAAGAGTGCGTAGCACTTTCGCCAGCTTCGCCGGCTCATTGGCCTCCCAGTCTTTCTGTGGCGCCAGGCGAATGCGCGCGCCGTTGGCGCCGCCGCGCTTGTCACCACCGCGGAAGGTGGACGCCGAGGCCCAGGCCGTTGACACCAGTTCGGATACAGAAAGCCCTGACGCCAATACCTGTGCCTTGAGCGCATCGATGTCATGCGCGTGAACCAGGTTGAAATCCACATTCGGAATCGGGTCCTGCCAGATCAGCTCCTCTTTGGGCACTTCCGGCCCGAGGTAGCGTGCGCGCGGTCCCATGTCTCGATGGGTCAGCTTGAACCACGCGCGGGCGAAAGCCTCGGCGAAGGCCTGTGGATTGTCGTGGAAGCGACGCGAAATCTTTTCATAGGTCGGGTCGAAGCGCAGCGACAGATCGGTAGTCAGCATCTTTGGCTTCTGCTTCTTCGTTTTGTCGTGCGCGTCCGGAATGATTTCCTCAGCGTCTTTGGCCACCCACTGGATGGCACCGGCCGGGCTTTTCTCCTGCACCCATTCAAACTTGAACAGGTTGTCGAAGAAGTTATTGCCCCACTGGGTAGGGGTCGTGGTCCATGTCACTTCCAGGCCGCTGCCGATGGCATCGCCACCGCTGCCCGTGCCAAATGTGCTGACCCAGCCGCAGCCTTGCGTCTCGAGGCCGGCCGCTTCGGGAGTAGCACCGACGTGCGTTGCGGGACCGGCACCATGGGTTTTGCCGAAGGTGTGCCCACCGGCGATCAGCGCCACCGTTTCCTCATCGTCCATGGCCATGCGCGCAAAGGTCTCGCGAATATCTTTCGCGGCGGAAACCGGGTCGCCGTTGGCATCGGGGCCTTCCGGGTTCACATAGATCAGGCCCATCTGCACGGCAGCCAGTGGATTGGCAAGGTCACGAACACCCGAATAGCGTTGATCCGCACCCAGCCAGGCTTTCTCTGTGCCCCATGAGACATCCTGATCAGGTTCCCATGTGTCTTCACGACCAGCAGCGAAGCCGAAGGTGCGAAAGCCCATGGATTCCAGCGCCACATTGCCCGCCAGAATGAGCAGGTCGGCCCAGGAGATGGCTTGGCCGTATTTCTGCTTGATGGGCCACAGCAGGCGACGCGATTTATCGATGTTGACGTTATCGGGCCAGCTGTTGAGGGGAGCGAATCGCTGCTGCCCCCTGCCACCGCCGCCGCGACCATCGCCGCTGCGGTAAGTGCCGGCACTGTGCCAGGACATGCGGATGAACTGCGGGCCGTAGTGACCGAAGTCGGCCGGCCACCAATCCTGCGAAGCGGTCATGGCTTCAAGCAGGTCTTTCTTGAGCGCAGCGTAATCGAGCTTTCTGAACTGGCTCGCGTAGTTAAAGCTGGCGTCAAGGGGATTGGACCGTGACGAATGCTGGTTGAGCAGGTCCAGCCGAAGCTGGTCGGGCCACCAGTCCCGGTTCGAGGGTCCGCCGGCGTTGGGAAACGGACACTTGGATTCGGTTGCCATGCTTCCCTACCTGCCTTGTTGTTGGCGTATCGATCAGGCCCCACCGTATGCCCATCCGGCCAACGATTCAATTCAATTGAAACGATTCAATCAATAGATTTTGCCTATGATCATTCAGCGGGGAAAAAACGGCGGGCCTTTCGACCCGCCGTCCGTTTTGCAACGACCGCTGAATTTATAAGATCAGAAATTGACCGTTAACCCGGGGCACCGAGCTCGGGTTTTTTTGGGAGCCGTGCTTTTCCGGATTGGCGGAGAGGGTGGGATTCGAACCCACGGTGGGCGTAAACCCACGCCTGATTTCGAGTCAGGTACATTCGACCACTCTGCCACCTCTCCGCAGCCTTGGCCCCTTATTCAGGGAGCGCTATTCTATGGAACATGGAACCGGAACGCATCACATTCCCGACCGAGTACCCCATCAAGGTTGTGGCGCGCGCGGCTCCTGACCTGCGGGGCCGTCTGGACGCGATTTTCATCCGGCATTTCGGAGAGTTCGAAGCCAATCGCGTCACTGAGCGGGCCTCGGGACAAAGCAACTTCGCGGCAATTACGTACGCAATGGTGGTCCAGGGAGAGGACCAGCTCAAGGCATTGAACGCAGAACTGCAGGGGACTGAAGGCGTAGTGCTAGTCCTTTAGCCAGCTCGCGTCCGACGTGCTCGACGTGGCCAGAAACACCCAGCTCTTTCAGTTGCGTGACTTCCATGCCCACCATGCCGCACGGGTTGATCCGCGCGAACGGGGTGAGGTCCATGGCCACATTGAGCGCCAGTCCGTGATAGCTGGCGCCGCGGCGAATGCGCATGCCGACACTGGCCAGTTTGCGTCCATCCACATAGACACCGGGTGCATCGCGGCGACCGACGGCATGTACGCCAAATGGCGCCACCAGATCAATCACCGATTTTTCCAACGCCACAATCAGATCGCGCACGCCCATGCCAAGCCGGCGGATGTCGATCAGGGGATACACGATCAGCTGACCGGGACCGTGATAAGTGACCTGCCCTCCCCGATCCGTCTGCACCACAGGGATGTCACCTGCGGCCAGCACATGGCCAGGATCGGCAGCCATTCCCAGGGTAAACACCGGCGGATGTTCGAGCAGCCATATCTCGTCCGGGGTTGCGGAATCACGTGCGTCGGTAAAGCGCTGCATGGCGCGCCAGGCAGGCTCGTACTCGACTCGCCCCAACCAACGCGTGATCACGTATGGCTCGAAAGGCCCACGTTGTTGCCAGCCAGCGCCTGTTCTGCGCGATAACTGGAGCGCACCAACGGTCCGGCAACGCATTCGCGGAAACCACGCTCCAGTGCCGCATGTCGATAAGCATCGAACTGCGCGGGCGTCACGAAACGCGCCACGGGAAGATGATTTGGTGTAGGTCGAAGGTATTGACCCAGCGTCAGCAGGTCCACGCGGGCCGCGCGCAAATCGTCCATGGCTTCGAAAATCTCTGCATCGGTTTCACCCAGTCCCAGCATCAGGCTGGACTTGGTCAGCACATCGGGGCGATGCCGCTTGGCATGTGTCAGCACGGCCAGCGTCTGGTCATAGCCAGCGCGCGCATCGCGCACCGTGCGGCTCAGGCGCCGCACGGTTTCCTGGTTCTGCGCAAATACCTGCAGGCCGGAATCGACCACCGTTTCAACGTCGTGCAACACGCCCTGGAAATCCGGGGTCAGCGCTTCCACCGCGGTGGCTGGACTGCGCTGGCGAATTTCGCGCACGCAGGCAGCAAAATGTGCGGCGCCGCCATCAGGCAGATCGTCACGATTGACGCTGGTGAGCACGATGTACGTGAGGCCCATCAATGTGACGCTCTTGGCGACATTGGCCGGCTCTTCGGCATCCAGCCAGCCGCGCGGGTTACCCGTATCCACGGCGCAGAAGCGGCAGGCACGCGTACACACGGCGCCCATCAGCATGATGGTGGCAGTGCCAGCATTCCAGCATTCACCGATGTTGGGGCACTTGGCCTCTTCGCATACGGTGGCCAGTCGATGTGCATGCACGTTACGGCGAATCTCGGAGTAGCGCTGGCCCGTAGCCGGCAGCGCCTTGAGCCAGCGCGGCTTGCCAGTCATGGGTGCGGCATCAATGCCGGAAGCGCGCGCCTTCTGGCCATCGCGAATCGCCGCGAAACCCTGCGCTGTCTGGTATTTCTCGCCGCTGCGCGCGCCGGTGGCAAATGGCGCCGCCGGCTCCACGACAACTTCGATGCCTTTGAGCTCGCTCATTGCCGGCTCATGGTCGCACGCTGGCAAGTTGGGCGTCGAGTTCGTGCAGCCGCTGCGGCGTACCGATATCCAGCCAGCGCCCGGAGTGCTTTTGTCCGCCCAGCCTGCCCGCGGCTAACGCCCGCGCCAGCCACGGAAGCAAGGGAAACCTGCCGGGTTGCGCGCCTGCGAACAGCTGCGGTCGCAGCAGGGAAATCCCGGAGTACGTCAGGCGCTCGCCCCCTTGGGTGCCGATGCGGCCGCGCGCATCCAGCCAGAAGTCACCTTCAACGTGATGGACCGGGTTGGGCACCAGCACCAACTGCGCCAGGTCATCCGGCGCAATGCGCAACGAGGCGAATTCCACGTCGGTGTAAACGTCGCTGTTGACCAGCAGGAACGGTCCGTCACCCAGCAACGGCAGCGCATTGACCAGGCCACCGCCGGTCTCCAGCGCTGGCCATGGCTCGCGGCTCCAGGCGATATTCACGCCAAAATCGCTGCCATCTCCCAGTGCTGCAACGATCAGTTCGCCCAGCCACGACACATTGATCACGACCTCAGTGAACCCCGCGCGCGCAAGGCGTTCCAGATGCCAGGCAATCAGCGGCTTGCCGGCAACCTGCAACAAAGGCTTGGGACGCTCATCAGTCAGCGGTCGCATGCGTTCGCCACGGCCAGCGGCCAGCAACATCACCTTCATGCGGGCACCACCGCCAACGCCCGGTGGTTGGCAGCCGGCAGCGCCGGTACCAGCTTGCGCTCCACGAATTGGCTGAAGGCACGCAGCTCCGGATACATGCCGGCGACTTCCCGCACGTATTCAAGGGTGCGCGGCAGGTCGGCCAGGTAGCCGGGTTTGCCGTCGCGATGATTGAGGCGCGCGAAAATACCCAGCACCTTGAGGTGGCGCTGCAGGCCGATGAGATCGAACCAGCGCAGGAACTGCTCCTGCGATGCGCCCGCCAGCTCCTGTCCCTCCAGCCTTGCGCGGAACTGCGCCACCCAGCGCTCCACCCGCGCACGCGGCCAGGCCACATAGCAGTCCTTGAGTATGGATGCCAGGTCGTAGGCCACCGGTCCGCGCAGGGCATCCTGGAAATCGATGACCCCTGGCGAACGCGTGGGAAGGATCATCAGGTTGCGAGAGTGATAGTCGCGGTGCACGAACACCTGCGGCTGCTCCAGTGCTTCGACAATCAGGAATTCGAATGTCTCGCGCAGCAACCGCGACTCGACCGCATCGGGCTCGAATCCCAGGTGCCGGATGCAGAACCATTCGGGCAACAGTTGCATTTCCCGCAGCAGCACGGCACGGTCATAGGGCGGCAGCTGCACGGACGCCATTGCACCGCGCAACTGCAGCGCCGCCAGCTCGTCAAGCGCGGCCGTGTACAGGGCATCCGGGTCGCCGCCGGACTGCAGGGCCGTGAGCATATGGGTGGACCCCAGGTCCTCGAGCAGCGCCAGGCCACGCGTGGTGTCATGCGCATACACGTGCGGTACGTGGACGCTGCATTGTTCCAGCAGACCCGAGACGTGCAGGTAGCCGGCCAGATCCTCATGCGCGGGCGGGGCGTCCATGACCACGCGGGTGCCGCCATCTGGCAACCAGACGCGAAAATAGCGGCGAAAACTGGCGTCGGCTGAAGCCGGGGCCAACTCAATGGGGCCGAGATTGAGGTCCGCCTGCAGCCAATCGCGCAGCAAGCCGAGTCGCGGGTCAGGTGTCATGGATGCAGACCAGTATAATGCGCCGCTTGATGCGCATGTCCCGATCCAAGGTGCTGGTCTCAATGGCTGCCGTAATTGCCGGCATCAGTGGATCCCCGGTCGCCATCTCGGCGCAAGTTTCGGCCCAAGCTGATGCTGCAGCCGAACCTGCCCCTGCGGCCGCAGGGGAAACGGGCGCCTACCTTGCCGCTGACTTCGCGGAGTCCACCCTCGACCTGCCGCGTTGCCCCGACAGCAGCTTCGCAAACTCCGCGGCCAAAAAGCCGCTGCGCCCGGCGATGAAGTTTGACGAGCCCGTGGAGATCACCAGTGACAACCTGCACGGTGAGTTCGTCGGCGATGCCTCTGCGCGCGGCAACGTCGAGGCACGGCAGGGAGATCGCGTGCTGCACGCTGATGAGTTGAGCGTCGATCACGAGAAGAATTCCGCCGAGGTACACGGCAAGGTGGAATACCGGGACCCGCAGCTCATCATCCGCGGGGACGCCGGATCCCTGGTGGATGGTGAAGCGCAGTTCGAGGGCGCGCAGTTCGAACTGCCGCTGCAGCCGGCACGCGGCGCGGCGCAATCTCTGCACCTGGATCGTGAAGGCATACTGAGCCTGGAGGGGGTGAGTTACACCACCTGCCCCATCGACAAACAGGATTGGCGCATCCGGGCGGATCGCATTTCGCTCAACACCAAGACCCGCATGGGCACCGCGCACGATGCACGCGTCGACTTCATGGGGCTGACCGTTTTCCGCCTGCCCGTCATCACGTTTCCCGTGGGCGACACACGCAAGAGTGGCCTGCTCTTTCCGACGATTGGCAATACGTCGCGCGGCGGCTTTCAATTGGCTGCGCCCTATTACTTCAATCTTGCGGAGAATTACGATCTCACGCTCACCCCCACCATCTACAGCAAACGCGGCCTCGACATGGGTGGCCAGTTTCGATATCTAACCCGATCGAGCGAGGGACTGGTCAGCGGCAACGTGCTGCCGTCGGACAATAACTACGGCGACACGCGCAGCTATCTCAAGGTGCTGGACCGGACTGAATTGCCAGGGGACTGGCGCCTGGTAATCGACGCGCAGAATGCCAGCGATGCGCAGTATTTCGAGGATTTCGCGCAGGGACCGGATGGCACCAGCGTGGCTTTCCTGCCGAGACTGCTGCAAGTTAGCTATCGCGATCCCATCTGGGATGCAGGCGTCATGCTGCGCAACTACCAGACCATCGACGAGGACCTGCCAGCGCAAGATCGTCCCTATTCCGAAGTGCCGCGTGCGTACGCACAGGCCGCCTGGAAAGGGTTGGGAGGCATGCCCTTGGAGTATGGCTTCGAGTCCGAGGCATCGGGATTCATGCGCGACGCGGGAGTCGAAGGATGGCGCCTGCACGTGATGCCGCGCGCCGCGCTGGACGTCGAGGGACCGGGCTATTTCCTGCGGCCGGCGGTCGCTTTCGATGTCACTCAATATCAGCTGGATAGTGTTGCCCCAGGGGAGGATCGCTCGCCCAACCGCTCCGCTCCCGTCGTCAGCCTTGACGGCGGGTTGCTGTTTGAACGCGGAATCGGCAGTCGCGGTCAGCGGCGCATCACCCTCGAACCGCGAATGATGTACCTGTATACGCCCTACCGCGACCAGACTGACCTGCCGGTATTCGACACCGCCGTGCCGGACCTCAACTGGGTAGAGCTGTTTCGCACCAACCGCTATGTGGGCCTTGATCGCCTCGGCGATGCCAACCAGATTTCCGTGGGCGTCACTTCACGTCTTTTCAGCAGCGCCAGTGGCACGCGCTTTCTGTCCGCGACCCTGGGACAGACCCTCTATTTTGAGACGCCGCGCGTGCTCCTGCCCGATGAACAGGCGGATGACCGCAAGTCATCTGACCTGATCGCGCAGGTTGAATTGCAGGCGTTCAAGAACTGGAGCGTGGACATGGGCGTGCAATGGGACCACCAGCAGTCGCGCGCGGAGAAGTCCGAGGTCCGGCTGCAGTTCCGCCCCGCCCCTGACCAGGTCATCAACCTGGGTTACCGCTTTCAGCGCGACCGACTGGAGCAGGCGGACTTTTCGGTGGCCTGGCCTATTTCCAAGTCGTGGCGCATCTATGGGCGCTCGCTCTATTCCCTGCGCGACAAGGAATCCATCGAGCAGTTTGCCGGGTTCGAATATGGCAGCTGCTGCTGGCGGATTCGGGCCGTGGCACGTGAATACGTCAGTCGGCGCTCCGGCGAACGCGACAGCGGGGTGTATATCCAGATGGAACTCAAGGGACTTTCCAGTGTCGGACTGGCTGCGGACGCTTTCCTGGAGCGCGCGATTCGCGGATACTCTGTTCGCGGAAACCCTCGCTGACGCAACCCCATGAATTTAAAGAAACTCTCTTTACTGATACTGTTCTTTGCAGCCGTTCCTGTCACCTACGGTCAGGGTATCGGGGGTGACTCGGGCGATTTTCCCGACTTGCACGGCCCTGGGACTGGAGCCGGAGACGGCAAGCACGGCGCGCGTGGTTCCAAGGGCGGCCCGCCTCCTCCCCCACGCGCCACGCCCGCCGCACCGGTGGCTGCCCGGCCGAAATCGGGCGTGCTGCTCGACAAGGTAGTCGCCGTGGTCAACGAGGGCATGGTTACGGAGAGCGAGCTCGAAGAGCAGACCGCAAGCATTCGGGACCGGCTGGCGGCGCAGAAGACGCAACTGCCTCCCGATGACGTGATGCGCAAGCAGGTACTGGATCGCCTCATCATCCAGGAAATCCAGAACCAGCGCGCCAAGCGCATCGGCCTCAAGATCACCGACGAACAGGTTAATGCCGCGATGAACGACATCGCCCAGCGCAATAACCTGACATTGGCGCAACTGCCCGCCGCGATTTCCGAGCAGGGCCTGGACTACGCCTCGTATCGCGACAACATCCGCCGCGAAATCACCATGCAGGCGCTGCGGCAGCGCGACGTGCTCAGCAAGATCAACGTCACGCCGCGCGAACTTGATCTCTATATGGAGCGCATGAAGAAGATGCCCTCCGACCAGATGCAGTACAACGTTTCGCACATCCTGATCGCCGTGCCGGAAGACGGGGCGCAGTCGCAGGTGGACAAGCTTGCTGCCAAAGCCGAGGAAGTCCGCGCGCACGCTGCAGCCAATGAGGATTTCGCAAAGCTGGCCGTTGCCAATTCCAACAGTCAGACGGCGCTTGAAGGCGGCGCACTGGGTTGGCGCCGCGGACCTGAGCTGCCGACGTTCCTTGCTGACGTGGTCGTGACGCTCAAGCCTGGGGAAGTCAGCCAGGTGATGCGTACACCCACCGGATTCCACATCATCAAGCTCAATGAAGTGCGCAGCGCCACCGGCAACATGATTGTCGACCAGACCCACGCGCGCCACATACTCATGCGGCCCAATGCGCTGCAGGACGACGCCACGGTTCGGCAGAAACTCTCCGGGATACGCGAGAAAATCCTCAAAGGCGAAGATTTCGCCGCCTTCGCTTCCAGCATGTCCGAAGACCCCGGCTCCGCTGTCAATGGCGGAGACCTGGGATGGAGCGGCCCGGATTCCTTTGATCCTGAGTTCGAGGCCAAGCTCAACGCCTTGTCCGATAATGAAATCAGCGAGCCATTCCACACCCAGTTCGGTTGGCACATCGTGCAATTGCTGGGCCGTCGCAAGTTCGACACTACCCAGGACGCCCTGCGCGACCGTGCCTTCAGGCAATTGCGTGAAAGCAAGGCTGACGAGGAAACCGAACTTTGGCTGCGTCGCCTGCGCGATGAGGCCTTCGTCGATACGGACGTCTGAACCCATGAAACGGCGCCCGCGCCTGGCGCTGACCAGCGGCGAGCCGGCCGGGATCGGCCCCGACCTTTGCATTCAGCTGGCCGCCGCAACCCGCGATTCGGATTTCGACATTGTGTGTTTCGGCGATGCCAATCTCCTGGCACAGCGCTCACGGATGACGGGCCTGCCCCTCGAAGCCAATCTCGCCTTCACGGTGCAACATGTTGCATTGCCCCAGCCAGTGCACGCTGGCCGGCTGGATCCGCGCAATGCGCGCGCCGTTCTGCAGATGCTCGACCTGGCACTGGACGGTTGCCGCAATGGGGAATTTGATGCCATGGTGACGGCGCCAGTGCAGAAGAGCGTCATCAACGATGCCGGAATTGCGTTCACCGGTCACACGGAATACCTGGCCGAGCGCTGTGGAGTGCCCAGGCCGGTGATGTTGCTGGCCTGCGATGCAATGAAGGTCGCGCTGGTCACCACGCACCTGCCGCTGTCTCAGGTCAGCAGCGCGATCACGGCAGCGGTGCTGGATGAAACCATCGCCATTGTCGATCACGACCTCAGGCGCCTGTGGGGGCTGCAACATCCGCGCATCGCGGTATGCGGACTGAATCCGCATGCAGGGGAAAGCGGCCACCTGGGACGCGAGGAGATCGATACCATCGCCCCGGCCATCCAGCGCGCGGTGCAGCGCGGCATCGACGCCAGCGGCCCCTGGCCAGCGGACACGCTGTTCACCTCTCGGCAACTGGCCAACTTTGACGTTGTGCTGGCCATGTACCACGACCAGGGCCTGCCCACGCTCAAGCACGCCAGCTTCGGCAATGCAGTCAACGTCACGCTGGGCCTGCCGGTGCTGCGCACTTCGGTGGATCACGGCACTGCGCTGGATCTGGCCGGCACTGGTCGCGCCGATGTGGGCAGCCTTGTTGCGGCCGTTGAACTGGCCGCGCAACTTGGTCGCACGGCGACGCGGTGATTCGCGCACGCAAGCGTTTCGGCCAGCACTTCCTGCACGATCCTTCCGTACTGCAGCGGATCGCCCGCTCGGTCAACGCCATGCCTGGCGATCGCCTGCTGGAGATCGGTCCGGGCACCGGTGCGCTGACTGCGCAATTGCTCGCCACGCTGCCTCGGTTTGACGCCATCGAGATTGACCGCGACCTTGCCGCGAAGTTGCGCACACGCTGGCCGACGCAGTTGACACTGCATGAAGCCGACGCACTTGAATTCGATTACGCCGCCCTGGCTCGCCTGCGCGGCGGGCCGCTGCGGGTGGTTGGCAACCTGCCCTACAACATCTCCACTCCCCTGTTGTTTCGCCTGCTGGAACAGGTCGAGCACATCGCCGACCTGCATGTGATGCTGCAGAAGGAAGTGATAGACAGGATGGCTGCCGCTCCGGGCAGCAAGGACTACGGACGCCTCACTGTGATGCTGGCGCCGCGCCTGCATATCGAAAAGCTGTTCGATGTGGGCCCCGGCTCATTCACGCCACCACCGCGCGTCTGGTCGGCGGTGGCACGATTGCAGGTGCTTCCAGAGCCGCGTTTTGCCTTGCCGCCCGCCTTTGCCCGCGTGGTCAGCGCTGCTTTTGCGCAGCGGCGCAAGACCCTGCGCAACAGCCTGCGGGCACTGGTGCCTCAGTCAGCCTGGGCCGCCACCGGCATCGACCCCCAATTGCGGGCCGAAGTGCTGGCACCGAGTCAGTTTGCCGAGCTTGCAGCCCTTGCACTACCCGGCGACGTATGATTTCTTTGCCCCATGAAAATCTACAATAACGTGCTGGCGGTAATCGACCTTTCGGATGATGGCATCCGGGTAGGCAAGCGGGCGCTGCAACTGGCCGCTGCCACCGGCGGCACAGACGTGACGCTGCTGCACGTCGTGGAATACATGCCGGTGGAACCACTGAGTGATTCACTGCTGCCTGCCATCCAGATCGAGTCGGAGCTGCTGCAACGTGCGCGTGAGCGTATGCAGGTCATCGCCAGTGGGCTGCGCGATCCGTCACCACCATGGCAGGTCACCGCCGGCAACGTGAAGGCCGAGATTGTGCGCGTGGCCCGCGACGGCGCGTTCGATCTCATCGTCATTGGCAGTCATGAACGCCACGGACTGTCCATTCTGGTCAATCTCACCGAAGACACGGTGTTGCACAATGCACCCTGCGATGTGCTGGCCGTGCGCCTGCCCAACGTCCGTGCGGCCACGTGAACAACAGTATCCGCGTACAGGTCGAGACCAGCTACCTGCCGGACCAGTCGGATCCGGTGGAGCGCCGCTTCGTGTTTTCCTACACCATCACCATCCGCAATGAAGGCGATGCGCCCGCGCGCCTGATGCAGCGGCATTGGATATTCACCGACGCCAATGGCAAACAGCAGGAAGTGCGCGGCGACGGGGTACTTGGCGAACAGCCGCGCCTGCAACCAGGCCAGGGCTTTCGCTATTCCAGCGGCACCATTCTGGAGACACCCGTGGGCGCCATGGAGGGCAGCTACCAGATGGAAACCGACGGGGGCGATCACTTCGACGCGCCTATCGCACCGGTGCGCCTGGCCATGCCGGGCATCCTGCACTGATTCCCGGCGGCCACTACCTTTGACCCGCTACGCCATCGGCGACATCCAGGGCTGCCATGAGCCGCTGACGGATCTGCTGCGTAAGATGCGGTTCAAGGCTGATCGCGATCAATTGTATTTCACCGGCGACCTGGTCAATCGCGGCCCGCAGTCACTTCAGGTGCTGCGGCTGGTCAAATCACTGGGTGCCAATGCACGCACCGTGCTGGGCAACCACGACCTGCACCTGCTGGCACACCACTTCGATGCGGATCGCCCGATGCGTCGGGGCGATACGCTGTCTTCCATACTCAGGGCGCGCGATCGCGTGCCATTGATGGAGTGGCTGCTGCATCAGCCGCTGTTGATCCACGACAGCGCGCGCAATGATCTGTTCGTGCATGCCGGGCTTGTTCCGCAGTGGTCGCCCGCCATCGCCGCGCGCGCCGCGTGCGAAGCCGAAGCGGCATTGCGCCGTGATCCACGCCGCTTCCTGGCCACAATGTACGGCGACCAGCCCGATCGCTGGGTGCGCGGGCTCAAACCCGCGGATCGCTGGCGATTCACCATCAACGTGCTGACGCGACTGCGCGTGTGCAAGGCCGATGGCACTATCGACTTTCGACCCAAGGGTGCGCCCGACACCATAGCCGCGCCCTGGCGCCCCTGGTTCGACCAGCCGCGCAAGAGCGCCAAAGTGCGTGTGATATTCGGTCACTGGTCCGCGTTGGGATTACTGCGTCGCCCGCTTCTGCTGGGGCTGGATACTGGGTGTGTGTGGGGCGGCAAGCTCACCGCCGTCAACCTTGACGACCCCAAGGCCCCTGTCATCCAGAAGACTTGTCGCGCCTGTCGCACTGCTGGAGCGGACTAGGACTATTATGCGCCCAACTTTGATTGCCACTCACGATTACAGAGGTATGGAATGAACATCTCGATGCATAACGCGTCTGTCGGCGTATTTTCAAAGCTGCTGCAAAACCTGCAGCTGCAGCTCGACAAGGCCGAGCAGTGGACTGCGGAACGTAAGATTGATCCCAATGCCATCCTGCTGGCGCGGCTTGCCCCGGACATGTTCACCTTCACGCGCCAGATCCAGATCATGACGGATCTTGCCAAGGGCACTATCGCGCGCCTGGCCGGGCTGGAGCCGCCGCGCTATGAAGACAATGAAACCACCTTCGCGGAACTCAAGGCCCGCGTCGCCAAGACAATCGCATATGCACAGAGCCTCGACGAGAAATCATTCGCGGGATCAGAGACCCGCAGCATCACCCTGAAGCTGGGCCCGCCGGGCGCGCAGCAGGAAATGAAGTTCGAGGGTCTGAGCTACCTGCTGGGGTTCGGTACGCCGAATGTGTATTTCCACTATTCCATGGTCTACGCGCTGCTGCGTCACAACGGCATGGAACTGGGCAAGCGCGACTACATCGGCGGCTGAACCGCTGTTCAAATCCTGGAGCAACCCGCGGCGCGAAACGCGGGTTGCCCTGCCGGGTGGTCGCTAGAAAAGGCCCTCGATCTGGCCCTGTTCATTGAGCCGGATCGAGTTGGCCGACGGCACCTTGGGCAGGCCCGGCATGGTCATGATCTCGCCACAAACCACCACGATGAACTCCGCGCCGGCCGACAGGCGCACATCCCGTATGTTGACCACGTGACCCGTGGGTGCGCCTTTTAGCGCCGGATCGGTGGAGAAGCTGTACTGGGTCTTGGCAATGCACACCGGGTAGTGGCCGAAACCGGCTTCGGTGAACTCCTTGAACAGGTCGCGCACCTTCTGGTCGCCGGTGATGTCGCTGGCGCGATAGATCTGCTGCGCGATGGTCTTGACCTTGTCCCACAGCGGCAATTCGTCGGCATACAGCGGCTTGTAGGCGGCCTTGCCGCTTTCCGCCAGCTTCACCACCTCATGCGCCAGTTCCTCGGTTCCCTTGCCGCCATCGGCCCAGTGCGAGCACAGGATGGCCTTTGAACCCACGCCGGCACACAGCTCCTTGATCAGGGCGTGCTCGGCGGGTGTATCTGCAATGAACTTGTTGATGCCCACGACTGCCGGCACTCCGAACTTGGCCACGTTCTCGAGATGGCGTTCAAGGTTCGCAAAGCCCTTGCGCAGAGCCGCCAGGTCTTCCTTGCCCAATTGGTCCTTGGCAACTCCGCCGTGCATCTTGAGCGCGCGCACCGTGGCGACGATCACAACGGCATCGGGCTTGAGACCGGCCTTGCGGCACTTGATGTCGAAAAATTTCTCGGCGCCCAGGTCGGCACCGAAACCGGCTTCAGTCACAACATAATCGCCCAGGCGCAAGCCAGTCTGCGTGGCCATCACCGAGTTGCAGCCATGCGCGATGTTGGCGAACGGGCCGCCGTGCACGAAAGCCGGATTGCCTTCGAGCGTCTGTACCAGGTTAGGGCTCAGCGCATCGCGCAACAGCACCGCCATGGCGCCATCGGCCTTGAGGTCGCGCGCATAGATGGGCTTTTTGTCGCGCGTGCGCGCCACAATAATATTCCCGAGTCGGCGCGTCAGGTCATCAAGATCTGTGGCCAGGCAGAAGATCGCCATGACTTCCGACGCCACGACGATATCGAATCCATCCTCGCGCGGATAACCGTTGCCCGGTCCGCCCAGCGAATTGGTGATCTGCCGCAGCGCGCGATCATTCATGTCCACGACGCGCTTCCAGGTTACGCGCCGCACGTCGATGCCCAGTTCGTTGCCCCAGTAGATGTGGTTGTCGACCATCGCAGCCAGCAGGTTGTTGGCTGCGGCAATGGCGTGGAAGTCACCCGTGAAATGCAGGTTGATGTCTTCCATGGGCACGACCTGTGCGTAGCCGCCGCCGGCGGCGCCACCCTTCATGCCAAAGCAGGGGCCGAGACTGGGCTCGCGAAGGCAGATCACCGCATTCTTGCCGATGGCATTGAGCCCATCACCCAGGCCCACGGTAGTGGTGGTCTTGCCTTCACCCGCTGGCGTTGGACTGATGGCGGTCACCAGGATCAACTTGCCCGGCTTGCGCTTTGCAATTTCCTTGACCGTGTCCAGCGAGAGCTTGGCCTTGTACGGACCGTAGTGCAGCAGCTGATCGCTTTTGATGCCGATCTTCGCAGCCGCGTTCTCGATGGGCTGCAACTTTGCCTGGCGCGCAATCTCGATATCACTCAGGGGCATGGGCGTTTGACCTTGGCGTTGTGTAAGGGGTGCCCGCTGGTCATCTACTCCTGGCGGGCGTGGGCGCGAATGATCCCTCAAAGGTCCCCGGTGGCGCCAGCAGAAAAAGGCCTTTCGGTGCATGCCGCCGGCAGCTTTTCACTTATCATTCGCCCCTCTTTGGTCGGGGCATGGGTATGGGGCGTATTTTCGAAGTCCGCAAACACACGATGTTTGCCCGCTGGAACCGCATGGCGAAACAGTTCGCCAAGATCGGCAAGGAAATCGCCATTGCGGTCAAATCCGGGGGCAGCGACCCGGGCGGCAATCCGGCGTTGCGCCGCGTCATCCAGAACGCCCGCGCGGTCAACATGCCCAAGGACAAGGTCGAGGCCGCGATCAAACGCGCCTCGGGGCGCGACGCCACCAACTACACCGAGATCCTTTACGAAGGCTATGCACCGCACGGAGTGGCGATACTGGTGGAGACTGCGACCGACAACCCCACGCGCACCGTTGCCAATGTCCGCAACCTGTTCGTCAAGGGCGAAGGCAACCTGGCTACCAGCGGCAGCGTGAGCTTCATGTTCCGCAAGATGGGTGTGTTCCGCCTCTCGCCGCAGGGCGTCGACCAGGACGACCTGGAGTTGTACCTGATCGATCACGGGTTGGATGAAATGGGCGAGGCCACCGGCGAAAAAGGCGAACCGCAGTTGGTGGTGCGCTGTGACTTCGAGAATTTCGGGCAGTTGCAGCACGCCCTGGAGCAGCGCGCGATCGCCGTGCTGTCCGCCGCGCATGAATACATCTGCAATGCGCCCACCACGCTGCCTGAAGAACAGGCCACTGAAGTGCTGGCATTGCTGGACAAACTGGAACAGGACGAAGATGTACAAAATGTTTATCACACGCTCGCGTAATCGCGCCTGTCTGGCGATGGTCGTGGCACTTGCACTGACCGGCTGCCAGGCGGGAGATACTGGCCACTCGACCAGGGAAGACCGACCCGTGGGTGCATTCCAGTCCGTCGAACTCGAGGGGGCTGCGCAACTGGACATACTGGTGGGACCCGCGCCATCCCTGAGCATCACCGGCAGTCAAGGCGCCAGGGCCGCATTCACTACGCGCGTGGAGGGTGACAGGCTGATGCTCGGATCGCACAACAGCCTGTGGCAACCCAGCCTCGGTAAAGTCGTGGTGCGGATAACGGTTCCGCAATTGCACGCCCTCAAGGTCAGTGGCGCGGGGGAAATCAGCGTCAACGGCATCAGCGGTGACACCCTGGATGTGGCGTTCGACGGCGCGGCAAGTCTCGAAGCCAGCGGCAAGGTCGGCACGCTGACCGCCCAATTGAATGGGGCAGGAAGCATGGATCTCTCGCGCCTGGAAGCGCAGTCCGCCACCGTGACCACCAACGGCGCCGGCAGCGTGGACGTCAATTCGACCGCTTCACTGGATGCCACCGTCAACGGCGTGGGCTCCATCAATTACTACGGCAAGCCTGCAAAAGTGACCACCGCCATCCATGGCGTGGGCAGCATTTCCCCGCGCTACAGGGATCACTAACGCAATGCGATCAACGTTCAAGCCGGTTGGCCGGATGGGCCTGCTGTTGTCACCTGCCCTGCTGAACCTGTTCGCCGGTACCGCCCCCGCCCAGGAATCACCAGCCAGCGCAGCGCTCGATACCATCGAAGTCAGTGCCACGCGTCTGCGCGGGGTTGCTGACGACGACGTGCCCGCCTCGGTCAGTACCGTGCAACTGGGTGGCGACAGCAATCGCCCGCTGGTCAACGTCACCGAAGCCCTCGTGGGCATTCCCGGTGTCATTGCGCTGGACCGGCAAAATTACGCGCAGGATACGCAACTTTCCATCCGTGGCTTCGGTGCGCGCTCCACCTTTGGCGTTCGTGGTCTGCGCCTGTATGTCGATGGCATTCCAGCTTCGATGCCCGACGGCCAGGGGCAACTTTCGCACGTCAACATGCTGGGCGCTGACACCATGCAGGTCATGCGCGGGCCCTTTTCGGCGTTGTACGGGAATTCATCCGGCGGTGTGGTGCAGTTCTGGAGCAAGCCCGGCGCCGAGGGCGATCCCACCCGCCTGCGCGCCACCTACGGCAGCTTTGACTCCAGCAGCATCGGCGCGCAAACCATGGGCAAGATCGGCTTGTTCGATTACAACCTCTCGGCATCCGAGTTCAAGACCGATGGCAGCCGCGCACACAGCGCCGCGCAGCGCGATTCATTCAACGCCCGCATCGGCATCGACGTGGGCGAGAGCCGCACGCTTTCACTGATTGCCAATTACCTCGACCTGCCTGATGCGCAGGATCCGCTGGGACTGACCACCACCGAATGGCAAGCCGATCCGCATGCAGCCACTCCGGCAGCCCTGCAGTTCAACACCCGCAAGTCCGTGGAACAGCTGCAGGGTGGACTGGTTTTCGAGCAGCGGCTGGGTGAGTCACAGACGCTGCATGCCATGGTCTACGGCGGCAATCGCGAGGTGGTGCAATTCCTGGCGATTCCCGTGGCCACGCAGGCCAATCCCCTCAATTCCGGCGGCGTGGTCGATCTCAACGGTAACTATCACGGCGGCGATCTGCGCTGGTCATGGCTGGGCACCATCGCTTCGCGTCCCGCGGAATTCACCATCGGCGCCAATACCGACATACAGCAGCAGGACCGCCTGGGTTTCGAGAACTTCGTTGGCACGACGCTGGGAGTCAAAGGCCGGCTGCGACGCGATGAAGACAATCGCGTGGATAACGTCGACGAGTTCGCCCAGTTGTGGTGGCAGTTCGCCGACCGCTGGTCAGTGCTGGCCGGACTGCGGCACAGCGAAGTGCAGTTTGAATCTGTGGATCACTACATTGTGGGTACCAACCCCGATGACAGCGGCAGCACCCATTACAGCGATTTCACCCCCGTGGCCGGCATCATGTTCCACGCCAACGCGCCGCTGCGCATCTATGCCTCCGTGGGCAAGGGCTTTGAAACTCCGACATTCAACGAACTGGCCTATCGCGCGGATGGCCAGGCGGGTTTGGCGTTCTACCTCGAGCCCGCAGTCAGCGACAATTACGAACTGGGCGCAAAGTGGCGTAGCGGCGGCATCGAACTGGACGCCGCGCTGTTTCGCGCCGACACCGACAATGAACTGGCGGTGGCACGCAACACCGGCGGTCGCAGCAGCTATCGCAATGTGGCCGCCGCGCGCCGCCAGGGGTTCGAGGGTGGCGCGCATATTCCGCTGGGGCATGACCTCAAGCTCGAAATGACCTACACCTACCTCGACGCAACCTATCGCAGCGATTATCTTATCTGTGTTGTGCCCGGGTGCACGGTGCCCAACGTGACGGTGCCCGCCGGCGCGCGTATTCCAGGGGTAGCCGAGCATCAGGGCCAGATGAAACTGGAGTGGACCCCGGGTGCCTGGTCCACCACCCTGGAATTCGTGGCCATCAGTTCGCTCAATGCCAACGAGACCGGAACTGTCGCTGCGCCTGGATACGGATTGCTGCATTTCGAGGTGGGCCGCAACTGGCGCATCGCCAGCGGCGAGCTGCGTGGCTTCGCGCGTATCGAGAACCTGCTCGACCGCAACTACGTCGGCTCTGTCATCGTGAACGAGGGCAACAGCCGGTTTTATGAAGCCGGGCCCGAACGTGCCGCGACCGTGGGCGCGCAATGGCAATGGCGCTGACCGCAATGTGCCCGAACATTGCCTGACTAGAACGCGTCGCGCGTACCCCAGCTGACCTGAAGTGTCTTGGTGTCCTTGTCGTAGGCTGAGACGGGAAGCTCGGCCTGCACCACCCCGTCGCCAGCGGTGGAAAGCGGCAGCACGATGCGCTGGGCACCCAGCACCTGCAGGGTTTCAAACCGCGACGGCGACATGCGAAAGGCAATGCGTACCGGCCATGCTTTTTCCCCATCACGGGTCAGGAGGAACTGCCCGGTAGGCGGCACCTGCTGCAGGTCCAGAACCAGCGTGTTGCGCTCCCAGAACTGCAGCACCACCGGCATGGCCATGTCGGCTGGCACAGTGACAGTGAGCTCCCGAACGGGCTGGGGTGCTGCAGGGGGTGCCTTGTGCCAGGGCCAGTACGACTTGACCGTAGTGCAGCCCGAGACCGCCCCCAGGCAGGCCAGGGCCAGCAGCAAAAACCCGCCCCGACGGCAATTGCGGTACATGGGCTTCATTCTACAATGCCCACACGATGCTCCAACCTTTTGACTTCAAACAGTGGATCGAATCACACCGCCACCTGCTTAAACCCCCGGTAGGCAATCGCCGGGTGTATCCGGATGGCGACTTCATCATCATGGTGGTCGGCGGGCCCAACACCCGCAGCGACTTTCATGTGGATCCGGGCGAGGAATTCTTCTACCAGCTCGAAGGCAACATGGTCCTCAAGACCGTGCAGGAAGGCCGGATCGTCGATGTGCCCATACGCGAAGGGGAAATCTTCCTGCTGCCGGCCAACCTGCCACATTCCCCGCAGCGCCAGGCAAACACCGTGGGCGTGGTAATCGAGCGCCAACGCCGCGCCGGGGAGAAAGACGGCCTGCAGTGGTATTGCGAGAACTGCAATTTCAAGTTGTATGAGGAATTCTTCGAGCTGACCGATATCGAGTCGCAGTTCGCCCCTGTGTTCAATCGTTATTACGACGATCCTGCGCATCGCACCTGCCGCCAATGTGGCCAGGTGGCGCCGGTGCCGGAAAACCGCAAGACACAGACTTGAAGCCAGTGCCAGAAGCCAGCAATGCCGGCCCTGCGGTCAACTTCTCCGCCGCGACTTCGCTGGCCATGGAGCTCAACTTCAACGGTGCCCAGCCGCAGCACTTTGGCGCCCCTGCCGCGAGCGCCACTGCGTTTTGCAGCGGCGACTTCGAAGGCGATGTCCGGCGCGGTGCCAGCTGCAACTGCAGCAGCATCACGCTGATACCCCACTGCAACGGCACCCACACCGAGAGCGTGGGCCATCTGACCGCCGGATTCCGGCCGCTGCATGAGTTCGTGCCGCTGGCGCCCATCCCGGCCCTGCTCCTGAGTGTCGACGTGGTCAGCGCTGCGGCTACCGCCGAAGACAGCGTGCCCGCGCCACACCAAGGCGATAGCCTGATCACGCGCGAGGGACTGCTCAAGCACTGGCCTGCGGGCATGCCCATCACGCCGCGTGCGCTGTTACTGCGCACGCGATCCAACGGCGAACATGCAACGCAGTCAGCAAATCCGCCTTATCTCACGCGCCAGGCGGCCAGCGAAATGGTCGAGCGCGGCATTGAACACCTGGTGGTGGACCTTCCCTCCGTGGACCGCACGAGTGACACGGGCAAACTCACTGCGCACCGTGTTTTCTTCGGCCTGCCCCCCGGGTCCACCGACGCGCGAGTGGCCACGCGAGCCCACTGCACCATCACCGAATTGGCGCAGTTCCCGACCACGCTCAAGGACGGACCCTGCGCGCTGCAACTGCAGTTTCCGGCATTTACCGGAGATGCCGTGCCCAGCCGCCCCGTCCACCTGCCGCTGGCGACGACGTGAGTTCGATCCCGCTGGCAGCACAACTGCAGGCCCAGTTGCGCGACAAGGCGCGCGTGCTGGATTTAGCGGACCCGCTGCGCTCATTCCGTGACGCGTTCACGTTGCCGCATGGTGCGGATGGCCATCCACTGATCTACCTGTGCGGGCATTCGCTGGGATTGGCTCCCGATGGGGCTCGCACACTGGTCAACGAAGAGCTGGACGACTGGGACCGGCTCGCCGTGCTGGGCCATCACGGCGGGCGACGTCCCTGGATCCACTATGCCGAGCAGCTGCAAGAGGGATTGGCGCGCCTGGTGGGCGCATCGCCCAGCGAAGTGGTGGCAATGAATTCGCTGTCGGTAAACCTGCATTTGTTGATGGCCAGCTTCTATCGCCCCACTGCGCAACGTCATCGCATCGTGATCGAAGCCGGCGCCTTCCCGTCAGATCGACATGCGGTGGCCAGCCAGATCGCATGGCATGGATTTGATCCAGCCGACGCATTGATAGAGCTGGCACCGCATGTGGGCAGCGATATGGTGGAGGAATCGCAGCTGGAAGCGCTGCTGGCCAGGCATGGCGACAATGTGGCGTTGGTGCTGTGGCCTGGCGTGCAATACCTGACAGGTCAGGCGTTTGATATCGCGCGCGTGGCCAATGCCGCACGTCGTGCCGGTGCGCGCTGTGGCATCGACCTGGCCCATTGCATCGGCAACCTGCCACTGCACCTGCACGAAGCCCACGTGGATTTCGCAGTGTGGTGCAGCTACAAATATCTCAATGCGGGCCCGGGCGCGATTGGTGGCGCTTTCGTGCATTCGCGGCATAAGCGATCTGAGCTGCCTGGGCTTGCCGGCTGGTGGGGCCACGAACCGGCGACGCGGTTCGACATGGGACCGGCTTTCGTCCCGGCCAATGGCGCAGCGGGTTGGCAGGTCAGCAATCCGCCCATTTTTTCCACCGCGCCACTGCTGGCATCGTTGCAGTTATTCGATGCCGCAGGCATGCCCGCGTTGCGCAGCAAATCACTGGCCCTGCACGCAATGCTGCGCGACGAGATCGCATCGCGGCTGGGCGACAAGCTGGAATTCGTCACGCCGGCAGATGAGCAGCGCCACGGCAGCCAGCTATCCATGCGCTTTCGCCAGGGTGACGCGGCTGCGCAAGCAGATCCCCTTTCGGCACAAAACGTGGGACGCGCGACATTTGAAAAACTGACACAACTGGGCGTGGTGTCCGATTGGCGCCAGCCGGACATACTGCGCGTAGCCCCGGCGCCGCTGTACAACTCATTCGCGGATGTGGCGGCCTTTGTCAATCGGCTTGAGCAGGCGCTGCAGCGCTCCACATGATCACCATTGTCGGAGCCGGGCCCGCCGGTTGCCTGCTGGCATTACTGCTGGCGCGTCGCGGCCAGCGCGTGACCGTGTACGAGCGACGTCCCGACCCGGGGCTGCTGCCTTCTGAAGCCGGTCGTTCCATCAACCTGGCGCTTGCCGCGCGCGGCATTCGCGCACTGCGCGACGCCGGCGTGATGGAGGCGGTCACCCCTCTACTGACACCCATGCGCGGCCGCAGGCTGCACGATATCAGCGGCACCGAACAGTTCCTGGCGTATGGCCAGTCGCATGAAATGATCTATTCGGTTTCGCGCGCCGACCTCACGCGTCGTTTGACGGAGGCAGCGCGGGCCCAGCCGGGGGTGGCGCTGCATTTCAACCAGCAATGCCTGGGCTACGCAGACCCAGGCAAGCTGCAGCTGCGCGACACCGCGAGCGGCAGTACATACGAGGTTGCAGCGCAGCGCATCGTGGCTGCCGATGGTGCCGGTTCCGTCCTGCGCCAGTCACTGGCCCAACGGCAGGGCTTTATCGTGGAGGAAGACCGTCTCGAACACGACTACAAGGAGTTGACGCTGCCCGTCGTCAATGGCCACCCACCGCTGGCCATGGACGCCCTGCATATCTGGCCGCGTGGCGGATTCATGCTGATCGCACTGCCCAACGCCGATGGCAGTTTCACCGCAACGCTGTTCCTGCCGCGCAGCGGCCCGCAAAGCTTCGAGCTGCTGTCTTCAGGTGCAAAAGTGCGCGATTTCTTTGCCCGCGAATTTCCCGACGCCCTACCCCTGGTCCCGGACCTGGCCGCGCAATTCGCGGCGCATCCGCAGGGCATGCTGGGCACCATTCACAGTCCAGGGTGGCGCGACGCGGAACGGCTGTTGCTGATCGGCGATGCCGCGCACGCCATCGTCCCGTTCCACGGCCAGGGCATGAACTGCGCCTTTGAAGACTGCCGCATTCTCGATGGCCTGCTGGCACACAGCCCGGATGATGCGTTCGAGCATTTCGAAGCGCAGCGGCGCGGGGACTGCGAGGCCATTGCCACCATGGCGCTGGAGAACTATGCGGAAATGCGCGACACCGTTCGCGACCCGGGATTCCAGCAGCAGAAAGACCTGGCCATAGCCCTGGAGCGCAGCTATCCGGACCGCTTCATTCCACGCTATTCAATGGTGATGTTTCACGACGAGATCCCGTACTCACTGGCACTGGAACGCGGCCGAGTGCAGCAGGGAATCCTCAACGAGCTGGCCTCACGGCCCGCCGCGGACCCACAGGTCGTCGCGAACCTGATCAGGGAGCGATTGCCGGCGTTATCCGCCGCAGTTCAATGAAGGTCATGGCGTAAACGTTGCGCTCGTCGGCCGCGCGATATTCCCGCGACACCTCATTCCATCGTTCAGGCTGCAACGGCGGCATGAAAGTATCGCCGTCGACGGTACAATGCACGCGGGTCAGCTGGATCACATCCAGCTGCGTCATCGCCAGGATGAACACCTCTGCCCCACCGATGACCATGATTTCATCGGCTGGTGCAGCGCGGGCGCGTGCCTCCTCCAGCGTCGCCACGCGCTCCACCCCTGGCCAGTCAACACTGCGGCGGCTGAGCACCAGGTTGAGCCGGCCGGGCAACGGCTTGCCGATGGATTCATAGGTTCGGCGGCCCATCAGCACCGGCTTGCCCATGGTGATGCGCTTGAAATGCGCCAGGTCTGCAGGCAGGTGCCAGGGCAGCGCGTTATTGCTGCCAATCACGTCGTTGTCAGACGCTGCCACCACTGCCGTCAGTTTCATGCGCGCTTTTCAGACACTTTGCGCTTGCTGCCCGTCTTGCGTGCGACACGCCGCTTGACGCGTGGCTTGGGTCGCTTGGCTGGCCACAACATGGTGCCGCGGCACTGCGGCGAATCACACCGGCAGGCGTAGATCTTGTCGATGTCGGGGGGATCCTCGCGGTCACGTCCGATCTGGTAGTCGTATCCCAGCTCTTCGCCCTTCTTGATATTGCGTGTGGCGTCGATGAATACCCGACCCTTCTCGGTTTCCGATTCGCAGTTACCGGTGCAATGGTGGTTGATCCAGCGCGCCTCGTTGCCTTCGTTGGATGCATCGATCACGGTGCTGCGATCGACAATGAACAGGAAGGTGTGGTTGTTGTTGACATCCTCGCCCTCATAACGCTGGTCCGCCTGCTTGTGTGAGATCCGCTCGCCCAGGTATTCAATGACCCGCGTTCCTTTTGGAATGTCGCGCCGCGCGAAGCAGCCGTTGCCGTGGACCTTTGAACGTCGTACCAGCAGCCATTTGTTGGGCGGCCGCACGACGGGCTTGGTCCTGACCTTGAGCTTGGCCGTGGCCTGGATGGCTGGCTTGCGGACTGCCTGCTTCGCTGCCTTCTTTTTCGCTGCCTTCTTTTTCGCTTTTGGCATGATCAGACTGCCACCTGGGCCTTGATGGGCGCGTAATGCTGGTAATTCATGAACTGAAAATCCTCCATTCGGTACTCGAAAATGCTGGCCGGCCGACGCGTGATCTGCAGCTGCGGCAACGCCATGGGCGTACGCGACAACTGCAGGTCAGCCTGCTCCAGGTGATTGGCATACAGATGACAGTCGCCGCCGGTCCACACGAAATCCCCGACACCCAGGTCGCATTGCTGCGCAAGCATGTGCGTGAGCAATGCATACGATGCAATGTTGAACGGCACGCCAAGGAACACGTCGGCGCTGCGCTGGTAAAGCTGGCACGAGAGCCTGCCATCGGCCACGTAAAACTGGAACAACACATGACAGGGCAACAAGGCCATCTGGCCCAGTTGCCCCACGTTCCAGGCACTGACCACCATGCGACGCGAATCAGGATTGCTGCGCAGTGTATCGATGACCTGCGAGATCTGGTCGATGTCGCCATCCGGCCCCTTCCATTGACGCCACTGCTTGCCGTAGACAGGTCCCAGTTCGCCGGTTTCGTCGGCCCACTCATCCCAGATGGTGACGCCGTGCTCGCGCAGATAGGCGACATTGGTTTCGCCGCGCAGGAACCACAGCAATTCATAAACCACCGAGGGAAGATGCACGCGCTTGGTCGTTACCAGCGGAAACCCCTCGTCCAGAGCGAAACGCATCTGCCAGCCGAACAGCGACAGGGTGCCGGTGCCGGTGCGATCCTGCTTGGGAGCGCCGCGCTCGCGCACGGCGCGCAACAGCTCAAGATAGGCCTTCACGCGGAATAATTGCCCGAGGGCTGCGGCTGCATTTTCGCGCGCACCAGTAACGCCACACCTATGAGGAGCATGGGCAGTGACAGCAGTTGCCCCATGGTCAGCCAACTGCCCGCCAGGTAGCCCAGCTGCGCGTCGGGCACCCGCACCAACTCGATGACGCTGCGAACGATGGCGTAATAGGCCAGGCCCAGGCCGACAATGGCGCCTCGCGGCCGGGGCTTGCGCGCGTACCACCACAGCAGGAGAAAGAGCCCCAGGCCCTCCAGGCCCGCTTCGTAGAGTTGTGAGGCGTGACGCCCGATGGGCTCGCCGCCCGCCGGATCGGGCACGAGGAACCCCCATCTGGACGTCGTGGGAGCGCCCCACAATTCGCCGTTGATGAAGTTGCCGATGCGGCCAGCGCAGATGCCAAGTCCGGGCAGAGGCGCGGTGAAATCGAGCACGTCCAGTGCCTTGCGGCCGCGGCTGCGCGCGAAAACCAGCAGGCTGACGATGACTCCGACCAGCGCGCCGTGGAACGACATGCCGCCTTCCCAGATCTTGAAGGGATACAGCAGGTCGGCGCGCCACATCTGCAGTCCATACACCAGCACATAGCCGATGCGGCCGCCGAGGATCACCCCCAGCATGGCCCAGAAAATCAGGTCATCCACATCCTGCACTTTCCAGGTGCTGCGGGGGCGCGCGGCCTGGCGACGGGCCAGCCACCATGCGGCCACAAAGCCGATTACGTACATGATCCCGTACCAATGGATCTGCAGCGGGCCCAGATGCAGGGCAACAGGGTCTATGTGTGGGTAGCGGATCATGGGGTGATTCTATCGGGAAACATGGCAGAACAATGCCTTGAGGTAACGTGTTTCGGGCATGGCCGGGTGCACCGGATGATCCGGCGACTGACCGCCGCTGGCGACGATGCGCAGCGTTTGCCCTTCGTGCGTGGCCGCCGCCTGCAGCAGCAACGGCAGTGACTCCGTGGGCAGATGCCAGGAACAGGAGCAGCTGACCAGCAGCGCCTCTGGCATGGCCAGGCGCAACGCCAGCTGGTTGAGCTTGCGATAAGCGGCTTCGCCCTTGGGCAGGTCCTTGCGCCGTTTGATGAAGGCAGGGGGATCTACCACCAGCACATCGAAACGCTCGCCCTGCGCATGCAGGGAGTCAAGCACATCGAAGGCATCGCCTTTTTCCACCGCGATGCTGACGCCATTGGCCTGGGCATTGCGCTGTGCCCAGTCCAGCGCTGTCTGTGAGGAATCCACGCACAGCGCATGGGCCGCTCCCGCAGCCATTGCCGATACGCCCCATCCGCCTACGTAACTGCACACGTCCAGCACCCGCGCTCCTGGGCGCAGCTGCTGACGCAACCAGGCGCGATTGGCCGTCTGGTCATAGAACCAGCCGGTTTTCTGCCCATCGGCAAGCGGGGCCCTGAACGTGAGGCCAGCTTCAAGAATCGTGACTGCATCCGGCAATGCACCCGCCTCCACTCCGGCAACACGGATGTCCCCGGGCAGCGACTCGAGCGCTCGCGCGCTGCTGTCGTTCTTCCAGACAATGACGCGCGGCTCCAGCAGCGTATTGACCTGCGCTTCGATCAGTTCGCGTCGCTGCTCCATGCCCAGCGTGGCAATCTGCCCTACCAGCACATCGCCATAACGGTCGAGTATCAATCCGGGCAGGCCATCGGATTCGCCATATACCAACCGGTAATGCTGGCCCCCGACGTAGCGCTCGCGCAGGGCCAGCGCGCTACGCAGCCGCGCGGCTATCAACTGCGCGCCCATCGGCTGTTCCTCGACGCGACTGACTATGCGCGCGCAGATCAACGCGTGAGGATTCACCAGCGCATATCCCAGGAACTTCTGTCTGTGATCAACAATGCGCGCAGCCGCTCCCGGCGCGATACCGGTCAGGGGCGTCGCCGCATTATCGATCTCGTTGGAGAACACCCAGCAATGGCCGGCGCGGATGCGACGGTCTTCATGGCGCTTGAGCGCCAGCTGCGGCAACCCATCTTCGGGTGTATCTGTCATAGTGTCGCGCAGTTTACTGCAATCCCCTGATCATGATCGCCAACACGCCGCATCAAAACCTGCTGGCCAACCAGACCAGCCCCTACCTGCTGCAGCATGCGGGCAATCCTGTGAATTGGTATCCATGGGGCGAAGCTGCATTTGCAGCGGCCCGTGAAAGCGGCAAGCCCGTGTTGCTCTCCATCGGCTATTCGGCCTGCCACTGGTGCCATGTGATGGCACACGAGTCTTTTGAGGATGAAGCCACCGCGCAGGTGATGAACGACCTGTTCATCAACATCAAGGTCGATCGCGAGGAGCGTCCGGACATCGACCGCATCTACCAGATGGCGCACCAGTTGCTGACGCAGCGCAGTGGCGGCTGGCCGCTAACCATGTTCCTGATGCCCGACCAGCGACCTTTCATTGGCGGCACATATTTTCCGCCCACAGAGAGCCACGGAATGCCGGCGTTTCGCACACTGCTGGCACGGGTGGCCGATTACTACCATCAGCGACAGGTAGAGCTACAGGGTCAATCGCAGGCGCTGGTTGAAGCCTTCGTGCGCATAGATCAAACCCCCGACTCGCCGACTGCAACTCTGACCGATGCGCCGCTGCATGCACTGCGCAAAGAGCTGGGCACACGTTTTGACAAGGAATATGGCGGCTGGGGGCCGGCGCCAAAGTTTCCGCATGCCGGGATCATCCAGCGCCTGCTGCGCGATTGGCGCGCCACAGCCGCGGGGGATACCCCGGACCTGCAGGCATTGTTCATGGCCACGCTGACCCTCAAACGCATGGTGGATGGCGGCATCTACGATCAACTCGGCGGCGGCTTCGCCCGCTACAGCGTGGACGAACGCTGGGAGTTGCCACATTTCGAAAAAATGCTCTATGACAACGGGGCACTGCTTTCCGCCCTCAGCGACGCGTCGCTTGCCACGGGCGACGCCTTGTTTGCGCGGGCCACGCGCGCGACTGCGCAATATCTGCTGCGCGACTGCCGGCTGCCAAGTGGCGCGTTCTGCTCGTCTTTCGATGCAGACTCCGAGGGCCATGAGGGCAAATTTTACGTATGGAAGCGCGAGGAAATCGAGAGCGCACTGGGTCCGGATGCCGCGCAGTTCTGCGCGCACTATGGCCTTGACTCCCAACCCAACTTCGAGGGGCGGTGGCACCTGACCGCCCATGCGGATTTCGATGCACTTTCAGTCGAAGACCAGCAGCGCCTCGACCGCTCGCGCGCCACGCTGCTGGCACTGCGCAGCAGGCGCATCTGGCCTGGCCGCGACGACAAGGTGCTGACCAGCTGGAACGCGCTGGCCATCCGGGGCCTGGCCGATGCCGCCCGCGCATTGGGTGACCCACAGTTCACTGCCGCTGCTGCAGATGCCCTGCACTATCTGCAGGCACATCACTGGCGCGATGGACAACTGCTGGCCACGTCACGCGATGATGTGGCGCATCTGGACGCCTACCTGGACGATCATGCGCTGTTGATTGATGCCATCCTGGCGCTGGGCACGGTGCAGTTCAGCGCTGCGAATCTGGCCTTTGCTGCCCAGCTGGCCGATGCTTTGCTCGCGAGATTCGAAGATCAGGCAAACGGCGGTTTCTTTTTTACCGCACATGACCATGAAGCGCTGTTCCATCGCAGCCGCGTCTTCGCTGACGACGCAATGCCGGCCGGCAATGCCACTGCCGCCAGTGTCCTGCTCAAACTGGGCTGCCTGCTGGGCGAGCCCCGATATCTGCTTGCCGCGCAGCGCACGCTGCGCGCGGCATGGCCCGCGCTCAACGAACAACCACTGGGACATGTGCACCTGGTGACTGCACTTGAGGAATTCCTGCAGCTTCCCATCATCGTGGTGCTGCGCGGCCAGCCACAACAGCTGGCCCTCTGGCACTCGCAACTGCAGCGCCAATTCCAGCCGCGCGCAATGGTGTTGGCCATACCTGCCGACGCCACTGACCTCCCGGCGTCATTGGCCAGCAAGGCCCCGCAGGGTGAGGTCGTGGGCTATCTGTGCCGCGGCATGCAGTGCGAAGCGCCGACTTCCAGTCTCGCCGTGCTAAGCGAGTCGTTGCAGCGCGCGACGTAGCTCGGCAAGCAGCGGCGCATCACGAGCCGCATCAAATCGTGGCGCCGCGTTCCAGTCATAGCTCCAGGGATGCGCTGTACGCAGCGAGGGATCCTCAGATGCATACCGTGGCACCACATGAACATGCAGCGCAGGCTCCAGGTTGCCGAAAATCGCGTAATTGATGCGCAGCGCCCCGGTCACCTGCAGCAGCGCGTCTCCCAGGCGGGCCGCGTCCACCAGCACCTTTGCCCGCGCGGCGCCGTGCAGTTCATTCAGCGTGCCGGCCACCGGGTCCGGCAACAGCAAGGCATAGCCCCTGAGGAATTGCTGCTCGCCCAGCACGGCCCATCCCGAATCCAGCCTTGCGATGCAGGTCGGATCCTCTCCTGCCTGCAGCAGCAGGACCCGACGGTGTATCGCCGTAGGTCCCTGCCCGCTCACGAGGCCACACCCGAACCGCGGAACATGAACCAGGCGGCAGCGACCATGCACAGCCCCGCCCACAGGTAGTCGAGCTTGATGGGTGTGCGCATGTAAAAGATGGCGAAGGGAACGAACACCGCAAGCGTGATGATCTCCTGCAGGATCTTTAGCTGCGGCAGCGACATAGTCGTGTAGCCGATTCGATTGGCCGGCACCTGCAGCAGGTATTCGAACAGCGCGATGCCCCAGCTGGCCAGCGCGGCGATGACCCATGGTTTGCCGGAAAGGTTCTTGAGATGCGCATACCAGGCAAAAGTCATAAAGACATTTGAGAGCGCCAGCAGCGCGATGGCGGCCAGCGCGGGGGGAATGACTTGTGGCATGGCACGCATCCTACCGCACGTGATTTGGATTGCCGCGGTTTGACGCGATTCGGCCCCTGTGCTGTAGTCCCGACGAGAACAAGAAAGAAGCGCCCTGCACTGCCGGGAGATTCACAAGTGATCAGCTATTTGATGGTGGGGACCAATGATTTACCTGGGGCCGTCAGGTACTTCAATGCGCTGATGCAAGAGTTGGGTGCAACGAAGGTCTATGACTCCGAGACATCCTCTGGCTGGGGATGGGGGATCGGGACATCAATGTTTATTGTCGCAACTCCTTTCGACAAGAAGCCGGCAGGCGTTGGCAATGGCTCCATGGTTTCCTTCAGTGCAGAGAGCCGGGAGAAGGTAGACGCCTACCATGCAAAGGCACTCGCGCTTGGCGGCACCAGCGAAGGCGCCCCAGGTTTGCGGGGGGAAACCCTGTACGCGGCCTATTTCCGTGATCCCGATGGGAACAAGTTCAACTTCATCTGCTACCTGTGAATAAGGAGCTCTCCATCAGGGCATTCATTCCCGCCAGGGACATGGACGCCTCGCGCTGTTTTCACAAAGACCTGGGCTTCCGGGTGCTTTACATCAGTGACCCGACCGGGGTCTTGTGGCACATTGCGGAATATTCATGAAATTCCGGATCATCGCCATCGTCCTGGTCGTGTTGGTGCTCGTCACCGCGATTGTATCGCTGTGGATTCAGCCTGCCAGCGTGCGTATTACCGACTCCAGCAAACCCGCCGAATTGAAGCTTCTGCCAAGGCATAGCGTAACCACTGTCACGTCGCTACACATCGAGGCACGCGGCAAGATCGATGGCGCGGCCGAAATTACGCTGCTACTGAACGGACAGCCCTACAGGACCGAGCGTGTGAACGGCCCTGTAAAGTTTTCGTGGCGCATGGATTGGTATTCGGCCGAGGCTGAATTGCGATACACGCCACTGACCGCGAAGCATGGAATCATTACGCTGCGTTACCAATTCGCCAGCCCATGAACCGAGCCTGCACATGACCCCGCGCAGCTGGTTCATTACGCCCATCCTTACATTTGCCTTCGCCGGCGGCACCACGTTAGCAGCACAGCCGAACGCATCCTCGCGCCTTGGCGAACTGGAAGACCGCGAGGCCATCGGGCTAGTGATTCGTGACTACGGCCGCCTGCTCGACGAACGAAAATTCGATGAATTCGGCCGGCTGTTTGCCGAGGACGGCGTGTACGTCGCGGGCACGACCACGCGCGGACCGGTAGCCATTGCCGAGAGCCTGCGCCGCAACTGGTACTGATGGCCAGCTATGTGGACAAGTTTGTGCGAACGCCAAACGGTTGGCGGTTTGCCAGCCGCGTGGTTCACGGCAACATGGCGCCGCACCCGGCACAAAAGTAGGTCCTCGAGGCTGCCGTGGGCAGCAGCGCACCTTGAACTGCGTCACGTTTCTTGCCGGAATTGTTGAGATCCATTCCCGAACATATCCACCGCGCAATCCTATGCTGGCGACCGCATGAGCACGCACACCCGGATGGCCCATTCAGCCGACGCCCTGACGTCCACCTCGAGAATGCGGGTTTTGGGTGAAGTCGAAGAACGCCTGCGGTGCGTTCTTGAACTTGCGGTGGATTTTTACTGGGAGCAGAACGCTGCCTGCCAGTTTACGTTCTGCAGCCCGCGCGAGCCTGACAGCAATGATCCGCTGCTCAATGAACTGTTGGGCAAGACGCTACTGCAACTCGGAAATGGACCTGCCGCCACTGGCACCGACACCTACCGTACCAGCATCGCGGCCAACCAGTCGTTTCGCAACGTCGTGGTTGAAGTGCGCGGCCCCAACGCGGCTGAATGCCGCTTCATCAGCTTCAGCGGCATGCCCATCCTGGATTCCCATGGCAATGTCTGCGGATATCGTGGGGTTGCACAGGACGTATCCACGCACATGGAAGCCGAGCGGCTCACGCAGCTGCAGCTGGCTATTTCACACACACTGTCCGAGGCTAGTGTCATCGCGGAAGGCCTCACCAGCGTGATTCGCGAGCTATGCCAGTCGCAGCACTGGAAGGCGGGGACTTTCTGGTACTGCGGCGACAAATCCACACTGCTGCGCGAGATCACCAGCTGGACCGCAGTTGGCTGCACCCGACATGGCGTACTGCGCGAACAGCAACCCGCGCCGACCTGGCTGGCAAACGATCCGGTCTGGATCAACTCGGTTTCGGCAACGGAGCTTATGGCACAGGCGTTGGCTGCGAACTCCGACGGCCGCCCGCTGTCACGATATGGAAACGGCGCGCTGGTTCCGGTGCGCTCCGGACGCGACCTGATCGGCGTACTGGACTTTGACGCCCCAGCGGACTCGCCGCCCTCCCGTGCTTTGATGAACATACTGCGTACCCTGTCCAGCGATGTTGCCCATTTCCATGATCGCATCAATACCGTGGAGCGCCTGCGCGAAAGCGAGCAACGCTTCGCGTCAACCATGGCGTTGGCGGCCATCGGCATGGCCCATGTGGATGACGATGGCAAGCTGCTGTATGTAAATCCGCAGTTGTGCAAGATGCTGCTGTACGCAGAGCGTGAACTCACCGGCATGAACGTGCACGACCTCTCCCACCCCGAGGACTTTCGCGCCACTGATGACGTGGTCGATCAATTGCGACGTGGCAAGATCGATTCCTTCAAGATGGAGAAGCGCTATGTCCGCAAGGATGGCGCGTGCATCTGGGTGGGGCTGACAACCGCCACCAAGCGAGACAGCTCGGGCCGCAGGCTCTCGGACATTTCGATAGTCGAGGACATCTCGGCGCGCCGCAGCGCCGAGGATCGCGTCCACTACCTGGCCACGCACGACGGGCTCACCGGCCTGCCCAATCGCACAATGTTCGGCGACCTGCTGACCCGCGCGGTCGAGACCAGCAGGCACGCCGATCAACAGCTGGCCGTACTGTTCATCGATCTCGACCGCTTCAAGATCATCAACGATTCCCTGGGACACGAGGCCGGCGACGTACTGCTGCGCGAAATGGCCTCGCGGCTCAGTGCCTGCCTGCGCCCTAAAGACGTGGTGGCACGGCTTGGCGGCGACGAGTTCGTGGTATTGCTGCATGCAGTGCCCGGTGCATCCATGGTGGCAGCGCTGGCACGCAACATTCTCTCGGCCATCATGCGCCCGGTGGAAATCATCGGCCAGGAATGCCGCGTCACTGCCAGCGTCGGCATCTGCATGCATCCGGTCGAGGGACAGGATGAACAGTCGATCATGAAGAATGCCGACATGGCCATGTACCTGGCCAAGGAATCCGGCAAGAACAACTTCATGTTCTATTCGGCCCGGATGCAGGCCCATGCCGCGGGGCGCCTCGCGATGGAGACCAACCTGCGCCGCGCGCTGGAACTGCAGGAGCTGTCACTCCACTACCAGGCAAAGGTCGATTTCAAAACCGGCGTCATCACCGGCGTCGAGGCATTGCTGCGCTGGAACAACCCCGCCCTGGGTACTGTCTCGCCAACTCAATTCATTCCAGTCGCTGAGGAAACCGGGATGATCGTGCCCATCGGGCGCTGGGTGCTGCGCACCGCCTGCGCCCAGAATGCCGAGTGGCAGCGGATGGGACTGCCTGCGGTGTGCATGTCGGTAAACCTGTCAATGCGACAGCTGCAGCACGATGGGCTGATAGACGAGATCAAGGCCGCGCTGTTTGATTCCGGGATGTCGCCACAGCTGCTCGAGCTCGAAATAACCGAGAGCATGTTCATGCACAATGTGGATCGTACGGTAGGCGTGCTCACGGCGATCAAGGATCTGGGCGTGAAGCTCGCCATCGACGATTTTGGCACCGGGTATTCGTCGCTGGCACAGCTCAAGCGCTTCCCAGTCGCCACACTCAAACTGGACCGCTCGTTCATCCGCGAGATTCCCACTGATTTCGAAGACCGGGCGATTGCCGAAGCCATCATCGCCATGGGCAAGACCCTGAGCCTGACCATTGTCGCGGAAGGCGTCGAGACCCCCGAGCAGCAGGCCTTCCTCAGCGAACGTGGATGTGACGAGATGCAGGGCTTCTACTTCAATACGCCGCTACCGCCTGAAGGCTTCGCCGAACTGCTCAAAAAGCATCTACCCAGCCCGCGCAAGTAAGCAAACGGGGCGCGCTCGGGCTTAGAATCACCCCTCCAATCAAGAAGGGGTGGCAAATGATCAGGACCAGAAACGCCCGCATGGGCACGATTGCGGCGGCAGTGACTTTCACCTTGGCAGCGTTGCTACCCGTTATGCCAGCCACGGCCGGAGGCGAAGCAGGCCCGATCAGCCTGCGCGACCAGGGTTTCTTCTGGATAGGCGCGCGGCCCACCAAGGTCGAGAAGGGTTTCGTTGGGTTCGGGCCGCCGGCCGCCGGCACCGCCATAGTGGGTCAAATGTATGTGGGCTTCGAGCTGGCCGCCAACAAGCGTCACCCCTACCCACTGATACTCGTGCATGGCGGCGGCGGTCAGGCCACGGACTGGATGGGCACGCCGGACGGGCGCGACGGCTGGCTGGACTACCTCGTGGCCGAAGGCTTCGATGTATATTTCGTCGATCGCCCCGGACATGGCCGTTCGCCCAATTCGCGCGCCTACGGTGACCTCGGCCTGCCGGCCACCACCGAGTTCATCTTCAACAGCTTCACCACCTTCAGCAAGCAGTATCCGGGCGGCGGCGGCGTCACCACGAAAGAAGTGGTGCAGCACACTGCCAGCTCCGAGCCCGGCCCCACGGTGACCAACGCCGTTCTGCAGGAAGATCTTGCGGAGCTGCTGGACAAGGTCGGTCCAGCCATTGTGGTAGTGCATTCCAATGGTGGGCCGTCTGCGTGGTTGTCATTGGCAGCGCGCCCCAATCAGGTCAAGGCCGTGCTGGCCATCGAACCGGGCATGGGCGTCACGGATGTTCTCGCTCCGCTGATTACTTTCATGCCCGCGCTGGCTGCAGGTGAAAAGATCGCAATGGTGGAAAAGCCCTCCGAGGGCGCCGGACTCGCACCATGCAAACTGCAGCCGGAAAACAGCGTGCACAAGGTGCCCGCCTACGCGGGCAAGAAAGTGCTGTTCGTCGTGTCGCCACAGTCACCAATGTTTACGCCAAACGTGCACTGCTCGGTACACACGCTCAACCAGCTGGGTGCTGAAGCAAAGCTGGCACGACTCAAGGAAGACTTCGGATTGCAGGGCAACGGTCACTTCATGAACGAGGAACTCAACAACGGCGAGATCGCGAAGAAAATCCTGATCCCCTGGCTGTCGTCGATCAAATAGGCGCCATGCGGATAGAGGTTGACGACCTGACTCGTCCGCAGGTTCGCGCATTGCTTGGCGAACACCTCTCGAACATGCATGAGCTGTCGCCCCCTGAGAGCGTGCACGCCCTGGATATCACAGGGTTGCAGGGTGCAGACATCACGTTCTGGACGGCATGGGAGGGCGCGCAACTGCTGGGCTGCGGCGCGCTCAAGGAACTTGACCCGGCGCATGGAGAAGTGAAATCCATGCGCACGCCCATGCAACTGCGCCGCCGCGGCGCGGGTCGTGTAATGCTGACCCACATCATCGACGAGGCACGCAGGCGCCACTACTCGCGCCTCAGCCTCGAGACCGGATCGATGCAGGCATTCGAACCAGCACAGCGGCTCTATGCCAGCTTCGGCTTCAGATTCTGCGCACCGTTCGGCCCCTATCAGCCAGACCCCAACAGTGCATTCATGACGCTGGGATTGTGAACAGGCTTGTACCGAGGAATTAAGAAGCCCGCATCCGACCTACCTGCAGTTGTATTAAGCTGATCACGGCGACGAAAACAATGGATGGGGAAATGAAATGGACGACCAGTCAGTCAACCGACGACACATTCTTGCGGGCCTAACACTGGCGGCCGGCTCCGCCACATTGCTCAACGGGCTTGGCTCCCGCAGCGCCGACGCCGCGCAAGCGCCCGGCTACGGTCCGGCCCAGGCTCCCACCATCACTGACGTGAAAGACAAGATCGCCTATGTCACCGGCGCCTCCAGTGGCATTGGCCTTGGCATTGCGCGCGTGCTGCACGAGGCTGGCGCCAGAGTGGTGCTGGGTTACATCGATGACAAGCAGATCGTCGATGCACTCAAGCTATTTCCCGCCAACGATACGCGGGTCCATTCGATCAAGCACGACGTCATGGATCGCGACGGCTGGGAGCGCACCGCCGACGAGATCGAAAAGAAATTCGGACCGTTGCACATTTTGATCAACAACGCCGGCGTGGGACTGCAGGCTCCGGCCAGCACCGGCACGTACAAGGACTGGGAGTGGGGCCTGGGCGTCAACTTCTGGGGCCCCATACATGGCGTCCACACCTACGTGCCGCGCATGCTGGCAAGCAAGCAGGGATCACAGATTGTCACCACTACGTCGACCAGCGGCATCCTGCCGGGAAGTGGCGCCGGCATTTATACGGTTTCCAAGATCGCCGCCGTCGGGCTCATGGAAGAACTGCGGCACGAACTGCGTGAGACCAACATCGGCACCTCGGCCTTTGTTCCCGGACTGACCACCACGAATATCGGGCGCAGTGAAGACTACCGCCCTGCCGCACTCAAGAACGAGGGACCGCCTGCCGTTGCGCCAGGCGCGCAGCCCCGGCCCGCGGGCGGTGCCGGCGCACCACCACGCGCTGCGCGTCCGGCCGCCGCAAGCGTGTCTCCTGGCTGGGCCCGCCCCCAGGATCCGTTGGTGGTGGGACGCTTCGTGCTAGATGGCATCCTGCATAACGACCTGTTCATCGTGCTGCAGCCTGAATACCGTCAGGGCGTGGAGGCGCGCTGCAATGCGCTGCTGGGATCCATGGTTCCATTCAAGCCCATGCCTCCGGAAATGATCAACGGCAATTACTACCGCACACCGATCTATGTCCAGGAAATCGGCCACCGCACGGTGACGCAGAAGCGGGACATACAGGGAACCTGAAGAAATCTTAACGAGCCCTTTGGGGGCAAGTTGCCAGAGACTACGGGCGCGCAGTCTGGCGCCACACTGGGAGATCGAAATGCGTCTGACCTATTCAATACTTGCCACACTTTCCCTTTCGGCCTGCCTGGTGACACTTGCGACTGCCGCCCCCGCGCTGGACCCCGCCGGCAAATGCCGGGACAACGGCAAGTTCGTCGACGCCAAGCTGTGCGCCACTGCCGCGCCCGCAGTACATTGCCGTGACGTCAAGACCAAGAAGTTCGCCAAGTGCGGCGCCGCCGGTACGGAGCCCGTTCCGGCCAAGTAGCAATCGGCGCCGGCGTATAGTCGGCGCATGAACAGCCGCGCGCCTTCCAGCCTGGTCTCAACGTTCCTGCGCCTGCGGCCGGACAGCTCCATCGAACAACTGGCGTTCGATGACAGCTTTTGGCCCGGACTGATGTCGGGCAAGCTCGGGACTTTTCACCACGAATACCTGGTGACCACGTCATCGTTCCGCGAGGACTGGCCCAACTGGGAGCGCCACACCAATGGCGACGAAATCGTCTGCCTGCTTTCAGGCGCAGTGACCTTCGTATTCGAACGTGAGAACGGAAATGAGGAGGTCAGCCTGGGTGACGTCGGTGAATTCGTGTTTGTGCCTCAAGGGGTATGGCACACGGCCAGGACCAGCGTGCCTACGCTCATGTTATTCATTACGGCCGGCGAAGGTACCGAGGGCCGCCCCGCTATGCCCCCTGCGGCCCGCGAGTTATCCTCATAACAATGAACACCAGAACCGCAGTCCTGTGCAGTGTGCTTTGTATCGCGCTACTGACAGGTTGCTCGTCCATGTTCGGGCACAAGGCGGCGCTGGCAATCGCCGGAACTTCCTGGAACGCAACCGGCATCAGCGACGGCAAGGGCGCAGTTGTCGCTTTGATAGCCGGCAGCAAGCCTACGTTGAAATTCGGCAGCGACGGCAGCCTGTCGGGCTCGGCCGGCTGCAACAGCTACACGGGGCGCTATGAAATCTCGGACACTCGGGTCAAGTTCCCCAATGCCTTTGCCAGCACGCGCAAGATGTGTGTCACGCCGGGTGTGATGGACCAGGAACAGGCCTTTCTCAAGGCGCTTTCCGCTTCCACAACGGGCCGCATTGAGGGCAGGAAGCTGGAACTGCGCGACGCCACCGGTACGCTGCAAGTTACGGCGTCGGCTCCCTGAAATGGTGGGCGCGTGGAATCCGAGCCGTGAATATTCGCGCTGGCATGAGGCCCCGCTGGCGCTGTTTTACAGCGTCCTGGTGGCCATCCTGTTTGGCGCGATACTCACGGACGTTACCTATGCCGCCGTGCTGCACGGCGTGCTGACGCCCGATCAGAAGCAGCATGTGTACGGAATGGTGTCCGATTCCATGCCCATGATACTGGTGATTTTGCTCAGCCTGATTTCCGGAGTCGTGGCCACGGTGATGGCCGGCAGCAACCGGCGCGCCCGCTGGATGCTGGGCATCAGCGTCGCACTTCTGGTGAGCGGCAATGTGCTCATTCCGATATTGGTGCCGCATGTGCGGCTGGACGACTCACCCGGGCTGGGCCGATTGCTGCGCATAGCGATACACGCAGTGGCTGTGCTCCTTGCCGTGCTGGGCTGCCTGTCGTGGCGCAGCCCGCAGCGTTACTCGTAGCGCAGCGCCTCGATGGGATTCAGTGCTGAGGCGCGCCGCGCCGGCACGAAGCCGAACAGTATCCCTACCGCCGCCGACGCGAAGATCGCGATCAGCACCACCCAGGGGCTGATATGCATGGGCCAGGCCAGCAGGGCGGCGATGATCCAGGATATTCCCACTCCCAGTACCAGGCCGATCATTCCACCCACCATGCACAGCAGCACGGCCTCGGTGAGGAACTGGCCGAGGATGTCAGATCCGCGCGCGCCGATGGCCATGCGCAGTCCGATCTCACGCGTGCGCTCGGTCACCGACACCAGCATGATGTTCATGATACCGATGCCACCGACCACCAGCGAAATGGCAGCGGTTGCGGCCAGCAGCAGGCCCAGGGTGCGTGCAGTCTGGTTGCGGGTCTGGAGAATGTCGGCAAAGTTGCGGATTATGAAATTGTTGGGCGCGTCCGCGGTGATGCGCCGGCGCTCGCGCAGCGTCCGCTCAATGTCCTGCGTTACGTCGGCGATGTCATAGCGATCGTCGACCTTGACCAGGATCTGCCCCACCTGGTCGGGCACGTTGACCCGGCCCACCAGGCGCGAACGCGCAGTGGCCAGGGGCACCATTACGATGTCGTCCTGGTCACGACCACCGGCCTGCCCCTTCTCGCTGAGTACACCGATCACCGTGAACGGGGCATTGTTAAGGCGCACGGTCGCGCCCAGCGGATCGGCGCCGCCAAATAACTCACGCGCAACTGTCGCGCCCAGCACCACCAATTTCTGTCCCGAACTGGCTTCGATGGCATCGAAGAAGCGACCGGACTTCACCGGCCAGTCACGCACATTCTGGATCTCGGCACTGACACCGTTGACGCGCGTCACCCAGTTGGCGTTGCCCACCACCACGTTGGTGTTGCCCTCGAGGTTGCCCGATACGGCGGCGATTCCAGTAACGCCCTCGCGCAACGCGCGCACATCCTTTTCGCTCAATGGCGGGGCGGACCCAAACCCGCCCTGCCGTCCACCCACGTTGGTGGAACCAGGAAATATCGTCAGCTGGTTGGTCCCCAGGCTGGCGATCTGGTCCTGGATTTGCTTGCTGGCGCCGCCGCCAATGGCGGACATCACGATGACCGAGGCCACGCCGATGATGATGCCCAACGTGGTAAGCACGCTGCGCAGCATGTTGAGACGCAGTGCGACCATTGCGGTGCGGATGAATTCCAGAATATTCATAGCGCCAGCTCCGCCGTGGCGCGGTCCTCGACTATGCGGCCGTCGCGCACGCGCAGCAGGCGTTTGGCATGGGCGGCCACATCCGGTTCGTGGGTCACGATTATCACCGTCATCCCGCTTTCCGTCAGCCGCTTGAACAGATTCATGATTTCCAGCGACGTCTCGGTGTCCAGGGCCCCAGTGGGTTCATCGGCAAGGATCAGGCTGGGCGAGTTTACCAAGGCGCGCGCGATGGCCACGCGCTGCTGTTGTCCACCGGAGAGCTGCGAGGGCACGTGCCCCATGCGGTCTCCCAGACCCACTTCGCGCAGGCGCTGCCTGGCCAGATCGTCCGCCTTGGCCTGCCATTCCGGATTGCGCGAATAGACCAGCGGCAATTTCACGTTTTCCAGCGCCGTGGTGCGCGCCAGCAGGTTGAACTGCTGAAATACAAAGCCGATGGTGCGATTGCGCAGCTTGGCCAGCTCATCGCGATCCAGGCTGCCAATGGCAATGCCGTCAATGGAAAGATCACCGGAGGTCGGCGTATCCAGCGCACCGATCATGTTCATCAGCGTCGATTTTCCGGAACCCGAGGGACCCATGATGGCCACGAATTCTCCGCGCTGGATCTGGAACGACACATCACGCAGCGCGTGCACCGCGAAATCGCCCAGCTGGTAGGTCTTGGTCAGGTGCTGCGCCGAGACGACCGGCGCGTCCGGCGCAGCTGGCGTCACTTACGAACCTCGGTACGGGCGCGGATGATGACCTTGTCACCTTCCTTGAGATCAGCCTTGACCACTTCGGTGTAGCGGTCATCCGCCACGCCCAGGCGCACTTCGTGCGCCACGGGCTTGCCACCCTCGAGCGTCCATAAAGTGCCGGGGCGCGAGGTGTTGGCCGCGGTGCCCCGCGCGCTGCGCAGCGCCTTGTATTTTTCCAGCTGCTCGGGGGTCAGCACACCGGCCATCATGTTCTCAATGCGATTGCGCATCGCCTGGCCCTGCTGGTTCTGATTGTTGAAATTGCCACCGCCGCCTTGAAAACCACCGCCGCCCGGAAACCCGCCACCGGCTGCGCCGGTGATTCCGCCGCCCTGCTGCTGGCCGGACTGCTGGCGAACCTGGGCAAATAGTTCCTGGCGCGCCTTGTCGAGCTTTGCCTCCTGCTCCTTGGAAAGCCCCAGTTCCTTGACCATGTCCTGACCCAACCCGCCTCGGTTGCCCTGCCCCTGCCCTCCGGCACCACCCGCACCACCACCAAAATCACCGCCGCCCGGCAATCCGCCGGCCGCACCTGGCGCACCCGCCGTGCGTATTGCGCCCGCCGGCTGGAATCGCGCAGCATCATTTGGGGCGCGCATCACATTGTCGCGACGGTTCGTGACAATGCGCACATTGGCGGTCATGCCCGGGATCAACATCTCGCGCGGATTGTTGGCCTGGACCATGACACTGTAGGTCACCACGTTCTGAACTGTGGTGGATGCGAGGCGAACCTGCGCCACTCGCCCCTGGAAGGTCTGGTCGGGGAATGCATCCACTGTAAACGTGGCGTTGTCCCCATCCTTGATCGAACCGATGTCAGCCTCGTCCACCTTGGCTTCTATCTGTATGCGCGAAAGATCCTGCGCGATCTTGAACAACAGCGGCGCCTGCAAACTGGCCGCCACGGTCTGGCCCAGGTCGATTGCACGCTGGATCACCACCCCATCGATGGGCGAGCGGATCTGCGTACGCGAAAGATCAATGCGCGCCTGGTCGAGTGTGGCCTTGCGCGTCTGCTGGGCAGCAGTGGCATTCCTGAGCTGCGCCTGCGCGATGAGCACGTCGCTCTCGGCAAGCTCGACATTCTTGCGCGCGGTTTCGACGTCGCTGACTGATACCAGCTGGCGGTCCACCAACGATTTCACGCGCTCGAAATCGCGGCGTGACTGATCAAGGGATGTCTGCGCCTTGCGCAGGCTGGCCTGCTGCGAACCAATATTGGCCTGTGCGACTGCCAGGTCCGCTTCAGCGGAGGTCACGCGCGACTTGTAGGTTTGCGGATCAATCACCGCCAGCAGATCGTTCTTCTTGACCGTGGTGTTGAAGTCGGCATGCAGCTCGGCTATCTGGCCGGAGATCTGGGAGCCCACGTCCACTGTTACCAGCGCGGCCACCGACCCGGTGGAACTGATGGACTTTTCCACCGTGCCCTTGTCGATCACGCCTGTTTCAAAACTGACAGCCGGGCCACCCCGCCCAGCCAGCATGCGCCAACCGAAAAAGACCACCAGCAGGACGACAAGCGCCCCTGCTACCCGCTTGATCCAGGGATTCGACAACACTTTGAGGGCCTTCCGGAATTTGTTATTGGACCTAGGGATACGACCTATGTCCGGGCGATTAGTTCTCTGCAGCCGCCTGTTTGGGGACCATATGGCCGGCCTGGGCGGCCTCGAGCAGGCCCTTCTCCCCGAGCCAACCCCGATCGAACAGGCGGGACACGTATTTTGCACCACCATCGCACAGGATGGTGACGATGGTATGTCCGGGGCCCAGCTCACGTGCCAGCCGCATGGCCCCTGCAACGTTGATACCGCTGGTGCTGCCGAGGAACAGCCCCTCCTCCCCAAGCAACCGGTAAACGGTCTGGACGGTCTCGGCATCCTCGACGTGCAGCGCAGTGTCCACCGGTGCATCCTTGAAATTGGTGGTCACCCGACCGATGCCAATGCCTTCGGTAATCGAGCCCTTTCCCGTGGCCTTGAGTTGGCCATTGCGTACGAATTCATACAGCGAGCTGCCCGGAGGATCCACCAGTGCCGTGCGTATGGACGCCCGCCTGGACTTGAGATATTCCGACGTGCCCGCCAACGTACCACCCGTACCACTGGAAGCGATGAACGCATCGATGCGTCCGCCGGTTTGCTCCCAGATCTCCGGCCCGGTCCCTTCCACATGCGCACGACGGTTTGCCGGGTTGTCGAACTGGTTGGCCCACACTGAATTGGGTAGTTCTTCGGCCAGTCGCCGCGCCACGTGTTGATACTGGTTGGGGTCGCTGTAGGGAACCGCCTTGACCTTGCGCACTTCGGCACCCAGCGCCTCGATCAAACGGTATTTCTCCGGCGCCTGGTTGTCAGGCATCACGATCACGCAGCGATAGCCGCGGGCATTGCACACATGCGCCAGACCGATGCCGGTATTGCCCGCCGTGCCTTCGACAATAGTGCCGCCGGGCTGCAGCACGCCGCGGGCCTCGGCATCCAGCACGATGTACTTTGCAGCGCGGTCCTTGACTGATCCGCCTGGGTTCATGAACTCGGCCTTGCCCAGGATCTCGCAGCCGGTGTCCCTGCTGGGACCGGCCAATCTGATCAATGGGGTATTGCCCACCGCGTCAATGAATCCGTTTTTCACATTCACCCGCCCGACTCCTGTACTGCGGAGCCGGATTGTCCGGCAAATCCTTTGACCTGCGCCAGTGCAGCCACTTCGCCGACGATCAGCAATGAAGGAGATTTGAGCTGTGCTGCGTTTGCCAGTGCTGGCAACTGGCCAAGAGTCGTCTTGAGCACGCGCTCGTCGGGCCAGGTGGCACGCTCCAGCAATGCTACCGGCTGCGTCGCGCTCATGCCGTGCTGTGCAAGCTGCAATGCAATGTGCTCCAGCTGCGCCGCGCTCATGTAGAACACCAGGGTGTGCTGGGCCTGGACCAGGGCATTCCAGTCGAGGCTGGCGCCGTTGGCTCCCGTTGCGGTCACGAAGGTCACGGCCTGCGACAAACCACGCATGGTCAACGGTATGCCCGCACTGGCCGCCGCGCCTATGGCTGCGGTAATGCCCGGCACTACGACCACCGGAATTCCCGCGGCTCGCAACACCTGCAGTTCTTCACCACCGCGACCGAAGATGAACGGATCGCCGCCCTTGACGCGCGCCACGCGCAATCCGCGTCGCGCATGTTCGATCAGCAGCCCGTTGATGTAATCCTGCGTGTGCTCGTGGCTGCCCGGGGCCTTGCCCACGTTTATCTTTTCGGCATCGCGGCGCGCGCGACCCAGGATGGCGTCTGGCACCAATCGGTCATACAGCACCACATCGGCCTGTTGCAGCAACTGCTGCGCCCGGATGGTCAGCAGGTCAGGATTACCCGGGCCAACGCCGATGAGGTAAACCTCGCCGAGGTGATCCGCGGCGGCCACGCGCGCCTGCGCAATGGCGGCATGCATGTGCGTGTCGGCTGCAGCAGCGTCACCATTGAGCAGCTGCGCCGCCACCGGTCCATTGAAGAAACCGTCCCAGAAGCGCAACCGCTGGGGCAGTGCCGGCAGCGCGCCCTGGACGATTTGTCGCCAGCGTCCCGCGTAATCGGCCAATGATCCCAGTCGTTCCGGCAACAGCGCCTCGATCTGCATGCGTACACGGCGCGCCAGAGTCGGTGAGTTGCCGCTGCTGCCGACCGCCACTATCAGTGGCGAGCGATCGACGATAGCGGGGAAAATAAAAGCTGACCGTTGCGCATCGTCCACGACGTTGACCCAGATGCCGCGCTCACGTGCAGCACGAGATACGTCTTCATTGACTGACTCGTCGTCGGTGGCAGCGACCACCAGGGCCGCTCCATCCAGATGGATTGCCGAAAACGGCACCGGGCGATGTTCCACCCTGCCCAGATCGCGGAATACTGTCAGTTCTGCGCACAGCTGGGGCGCGACCACGCGCACGCGGGCGTGTGCCTTGATCAGATGTTCGATCTTACGTTGGGCGACATGGCCGCCGCCGACTACTACGACCAGCCGCTCACGCAGATCAACGAATATTGGTAGGTAATCCATCCAGCCGGCCTTTCATCAGCGGAGCGCGCTGCGCGCCGGGATCAGGCCGGCGCTTTGCTGGTCGCTACGATACGGATGCGCGGCTGCAGGCCGCACTCTTTCGAATCGGTATTCTCCCACCACCAGCGGCCCGAGCGGCTGTCGGCGCCAGGTTCGACTGCGCGCGTGCACGGAGCGCAACCGATACTGGGAAACCCACGATCATGCAGTGGATTGTAGGGGAGCTTGTTGGCACGGATATAGGCCCAGACCTCGTCATTGGTCCAGTCGAGGATGGGGCTGATCTTGTACAGGCCGTTGGTGCCGTCAAACTCTACCGCCTTGACCTGCGCGCGCGTGGCTGACTGCTGGGCGCGTACGCCCGTCACCCATGCGCCTGCGTCCTTGATGGCGCGACGGAAGGGCTCGACCTTGCGGATATGGCAGCAGGACTGGCGCTCGGCCAGGCCATTGTAGAAACCGTTGATGCCGTTCTCGGCTGTATAGGCTTCAAGCGCAGCTGGATCGGGATAGTAAAGCCGGATGCGCCGCTGATACCGGCGCTCGATACGCTCGAGCAACTGGTAGGTCTCTTCGTGCAAACGACCCGTATCGATGCTGAAGATCTCAATCTGCGGCACGTGTGTCCAGATCAGATCGGTGAGCACCATGGATTCGGCGCCAAGGCTGTTGGAATAGACCACCTTGCCGTGTTGCTCCACGGCACTGCGCAGCAGCTCTATGGCCGCGCGTACCTTGGCCTCGGGCACGGCAACTTCCTGCCGTGCGGCGGGATTTTGTCCAATGGCGAACTCTTTACCTGACATGGGAGCCATTCTGAGCAGCCCCCTCATAACATTGGTGCATCAGTAATCCCGGATGGGGGGTCAAACCACGCCCAAGAATCCCCTCTTCGTGGCAGGATGCCCCTGTAGACCACCCTTTTGCCGCACCGCACCATCCGTGGAACCATCATGAGCCGAATCTCGCTGCGCCGCCTGCGCCAGGACCCGCACATAAGGGCCCTCACCCGCGAGGCCCGCCCGCATCCTGAGCAGTTCATACAGCCGCTGTTCGTGGTGGAAGGTATCAGGGAACGCGAAACCATTCCGGGCCTCCCCGAAGTCCACCGTGACACTCCGGCCTCGCTGCTGACGCAGGTGGAGGCGGACCTCAAGGCCGGGGTCAGCAAATTCCTGCTGTTTGGGGTCCCTTCCACGCACAGCCTCAAGGCTATCGACTGGTCATTCACCTCCGGCCAGATCACCAGCCTCAAGCAGCGCTTCGGCAAGGACATCTGGCTGGCCGTGGATGTGTGCCTTTGTTCTTCCACTGCGCATGGGCATTGCGGAGTACTCAATGACAATGGGGATCACGTCGACAATGCAGCCAGCGTGGTGGAGCTCGCGGCGGCCGCGCGTGCGTATGCAGATGCGGGCGCGGATTGCGTCGCGCCCAGCGACATGATGGATGGCCGCATTGCGGCTATCCGCGACGTGCTCGACCGCAACGGTCACGAACGCACCGTGCTGATGAGTTACGCGGCAAAGTTCCACTCCAATTTCTATGGACCGTTTCGCGTTGCCGCCGATTCCGCGCCCAAGACCGCCAGCGGTCTGACCGATCGCGCCAGCTACCAGATCGATTCCTCGCGCGCCGGCGATGCGCTGCTTTCAGTGGAGCGCGATATTGCAGAAGGCGCGGACATATTGATGGTCAAGCCCGGCCTACCCTATCTCGACATACTCGCGGATCTTTCCAGTCGCTATGCCCAACCCTGGGCCGTATACGAAGTCAGCGGTGAATATGCGGGCATCGAGTTGCTTGCCCAACAGGGACTGGCCAATCGTATCAGTGCGCATCGCGAGGCCTGGACCGCATTCGTACGCGCCGGGGCCAGCATGATCATCAGCTACGGTTCGCGCCATTCGCGCCAGTGGTTATCCACTTGAGTCGTTCCGACGAGCTGTTCGAACGTTCGCGCTTGGTATCACCGGGTGGCGTGCATTCGCCGGTTCGCGCATTCAAGGGCGTTGGCGGTACGCCCCGGTTCATGACCGGTGGCCATGGCGCCTGCATCACCGACATCGATGGGCGCGACCTGATTGATTTCTGCATGGCCTTCGGGCCGCTGATCCTGGGCCACGGCAATGCACCGGTGCGCGATGCGGCCGTTGCGGCCATTCATCGCGGCTGGAGCCTGGGAACCGCCGAACCCTATTCACTGGCTTTGGCCGAGTTCATCACCCGGCGCATCCCCTGGGTGCAGAGCGTGCGTTTCGTGAATTCCGGTACCGAGGCGGTGATGTCGGCGCTGCGCGTGGCGCGCGGCGCCACCGGTCGCGACAAGCTTCTGAAGTTCGATGGCTGCTATCACGGCCACACCGATGCCATGCTGATCCGTTCCGGCTCAGGCCTTGCCGAAGCCACGCAGCCGGACAGCGCCGGACTCGATCACGCCACGCTGGGTGGCACCCTCGTCGCGCCATTGAACGACGAAGCCGCACTCGATGCGGTGTTTGCCCGTCACGGCAAGGAAATCGCAGCCGCTATTATTGAGCCCATGCCCGCCAACTATGGGCTGCTGCCCCAGCGGCGCGAATTTTTGGCGCACCTGGCCACGCTATGCCGCCAGCATGGCGCGTTGCTGATATTCGATGAGGTCATCAGCGGGTTTCGCATCGGAATGCAGGGTTGCGCCGGGCACTATGGATTCGAGCCCGATCTGGTCACCTACGGCAAGGTGATTGGTGGCGGTTTCCCCGTGGGCGCCTATGGCGGCAAGCGGCAGTACATGGAACTGGTTGCTCCCGCAGGTCCGGTGTATCAGGCAGGCACGCTCAGCGCCAACCCAGTGGCCATGTGCGCGGGACTTGCGGTGCTGGAACAACTGGATGACGGTCACGTCTACAGTCAGCTGGAAGCGCTGGGAGCACAGCTCGAAACAAAGCTTGCGAAGATCGGTGGCCTGACCGTACAGAGACTGGGTTCGGTTTTCTGGCCGTATCTTGCAGCAGGGGCGGCGCCACTGCGCAGCCTCGGTGACCTCAAGGGCAAACCTGCCGCTGCATTCGGGCCGGTATTCCACAGCGTGCTGGACGCAGGAATCTACCTCGCACCCAGCGCATTCGAAGTGGGCTTTCTATCAGCTGCGCACACCAGTGCGCATGTGGATGCGCTGGTCACAGCCATGGCTGCCGCCATGGCGGCCAACGCGAGCTCGCCGGCCCGCTAGCTGCCGTAGCGGCGTCGCGGGCGCGTCAAAGACAATGGCCCTGACTGATAGGCCACGCTGAAGCGCTCAAGCTGCGCAATCGCCAGCGCGACATCCTCGCCGTCGACCACGTCGAAGGCGTCGAAGCCGCAGCGCGCCAGGAAAAATATCTGGTCGACACGCACCATGCCCACGGCGCGCAGCTCGCCCAGGTAACCATGCCGCTCACGCAGCAGGCGACCCAGCGTGTAGCCGCGACCTTCACCGCTGCTGCCGAAATGAATCGCTATAACAGGCAGCTTTGACAGCCAGGGCAACAAGGGATCGAAATCCTGGTCTTCGGGCTTGAGCAGAACGCCGCGCTGGCTCTCCGGTTCGCCCGCTTCCATCGCCTTGAGGTAATCGGCCAGGGGCAGCAACGGTGGGGTGCCGTCGTTTGCCACCAGGGCCCGCCCCTTAATGAGCTGGGCCATAAACCTTTTCGCGGAAAGGCGCGACCCCGAGGCGGCGCACGGTCTCGAGAAATGCCTCGCCATCTTCACGATGCGCAACATACACGTCGAGAAGCTTGGCGATGGTCGCCGCCACTTCGGACTTGGCCACCGAAGGGCCGATGACATCGCCCAGTGAACTGATACCGCTGGCCGAACCACCAATAGTGATCTGATACCACTCCTCGCCATGCTTGTCGACGCCGAGAATGCCGATGTGTCCCACATGATGATGGCCGCAGGCATTCATGCAGCCAGACATTTTTATCTCGATATGTCCCAGGTCATAGAGATAGTCGAAATCACTGAACCGCTCATGGATCTGCTTGGCGATGTCAATCGATCCGGCGTTGGCCAGGCTGCAGAAGTCCAGCCCCGGGCAGCAGATCATGTCGGTGAGCGTCCCGATGTTTGGCGTTGCAAGCGACAATTGCGCCAGCTGCTTCCAGGTTTCCATCAGATCGATCTGTCGCACTTCGCCCAGCACCAGATTCTGGTCATGCGTGACGCGCAGCTGTCCGCTGGAAACGCGATCGGCAAGATCGGCGAGACTGTCCATCTGGGACGAAAACATGTCCCCGGGTGCTTCGCCGTGCTTCTTGAGGGACACAACGACAGCGCGGTAACCGGGCACCTTGTGCGAGCGTGTGTTGTAGCGATACCAGGCCAGGAATTCAGCGCTCTGCCCCTGGGTTACGTCCGCGTCTGGCAGCTTTTCGTAAGGGGGCGGCGCGAAGAACGCGCGCACGCGATCGATTTCGGCGGTATCCAGGTGCAGTGAGGATTCCCGAATTCGTTCCCACTCAGCCTCGACCAGGTCCCGAAAGGCCTCCGTTCCCTTGGCCTTCACGAGGATCTTGATGCGTGCCTTGTAGATGTTGTCGCGCCGGCCTTCCAGATTGTAAACGCGAAGAATTGCTTCCAGATATGACAACAGGTGTTCGCGCGGCAGGAATTCGCGGATGACCTTGCCGAGCATGGGTGTGCGACCCAGGCCGCCGCCAACCAGCACTTCGAAGCCAACGCTCCCCTGTGCATCGCGACGCATGTGCAGACCGATGTCATGAACTTCGGAGGCGGCGCGGTCCGCCGGCGAACCGGTTACGGCAATCTTGAACTTGCGCGGCAGGTAGGTGAATTCCGGATGCAGGGTGGACCACTGGCGGATGATTTCGCAATACGGGCGCGGATCATCCAGCTCATCGGGCGCGATACCTGCGAAATGATCTGCCGTGGTGTTGCGGATGCAGTTGCCGCTGGTCTGGATGGCGTGCATTTCCACCGAAGCCAGGTCGGCCAGCATGTCGGGCACGTCTTCGAGCTTTGGCCAGTTGTACTGGATGTTCTGTCGCGTGGTGAAGTGAGCGTAATCGCGGTCGTACTTGCGGGCCAGGTGCGCCAGCATGCGCAGCTGCCGCGTGGCCAGCAGGCCATAGGGAATGGCAATGCGCAGCATGGGCGCGTGCTTCTGGATGTAGAGCCCATTGCGCAATCGCAAGGGCCGAAACTCGTCTTCTGACAGTTTGCCGGAGAGAAAACGCAGCGTCTGGTCACGAAACTGTGCCACGCGTTCGTTGACCAGGGTGGTATCGATGTCGTCGTAGCGGTACATGGGGTGTGACTGTACGGGAAAGTCCGGCCACGTTGCTGTGCGGGAGCGTTATTTTGAACTGCGCGCCGGTTATTTAGCCGCTTATCCCGTCGTCTGGAGTCCCTGCGCAATACCACTGACGCTGGCAAGCAAAGCCTGGAACAGGTCTTCGTCCTCGCGCGCGGTGGCCCGCCAGCGGCGCAGCAGGTCGATCTGCATCAGGTTCATCGGGTCCACATAGGGGTTGCGCAACTGGATAGCCCGTTGTTGCGTGCGATCGGAGTCCAGCAATTCCCCTGAGCCCTTGATGGCCAGCACTGCATTACAGCAATGCAGGTATTCATCCCGCAGCAAGGGCGCAAAGCGCTGCAATCCGGGGGACACCAGCTGCACATATTGCTCGGCAATGCCCAGGTCCGTACGCGCCAGCTGCGCTTCCAGGTCGTCAACCACCGAGGTGAAGAATGGCCAGGCGCCATAGACCTCGCGCAGCGCATCCAGCTCGCCCGCAGAGATTGCAGCGTGCAAGGCCACGCCTGAACCGTACCAGCCGGGCATGAAATACCGCGACTGTGACCACGCGAACATCCACGGGGTTGATCGAACCCGGCGCGCGCCCACCTGGCTGCTGCTGGCTTCCCAGATCGAGCGCGAGCCGATCTGCATCCGATCGATCACATCGATAGGCGTGACGCTGCGAAAGAAATCCTGGAAGTCACGATCATCGATGACCAGCGCGCGCCACGCCGCCCGGCTCTGCGTGGCCAATGCCGTGACCAGCGCATGTTGTTGCACAGTCTCCACCAGCGCCCTGCCATGGCGGCGGGCCTGGGTGGCGATGGCCAGCGTGCCGCAGGCACGCTCCAGGGTGCGCAGCGCGTTGGACTTGAGCCCATAACTCTGGCTCAGTGTTTCGCCCTGTTCAGTCACGCGCAACGCGCCATCGACGGTGTCCGCGGGCGCGGCGCGAATCAGTTCATCGAGACGGATGCCGCCACGGGCCACGCTGCCGCCGCGGGCGTGATAAATCACCGCGGGCTGCCCGGCCGCCGCGAACGACTGCGTCAAATTGCGCTGCGCGTCATACACCGCCAGGCGCATGCCCATGAAGCCGCTGTCGCGACTGGCCTGCGAATAGCCGACAAAAACCGGTTGCGGCACATCGCGGGCCGCAAGGTGCGCCCGATAGCCGGGGTTGGCCAGCAGGTCGCGCATGGTGTCGCCGGCGCTGCGCAGGCTATCACCCGATTCGAACAGTGGCGCAAAGTCGAGGCCGATCTGGCCAGAGCGGCGATCATCCACGCCTGCCCAGCGCGCCAGCACCAGCGGCGCCAGCACATCTTGCGGACCGCTGGTGCGCGCAACCACATAGTTGCCAATGGCCGCTTCGCCGAAGCGGCTGCGACACTGCATTGCGGTCTCGAATACCGCCAGCGTGCGTTTACCCAATGCGTCCAGCGGGGCCACCGGACCGGTGTTGTGCTCGAGGATGGCGGTCAGACGTTGCAGTCGATCCGCGGCATCGCGCTGCATCCACCGGGGGTCATCCATGCCCTGCCCGATGACCTGGTGATGCACATCTGCACGTTGCTTGAGATCCAGCGTGGCCATGTGGAATCCGAAGGTATCCACACGCAACAGCAGGCGTCGCACCAGGTGGTAACCGGCGTGCATGCCGCGATTGGCCAGCAGGCTCTGCGCCGCCAGCAGCAGGTCGGCGCGAAATTGCTCCACGCGTTCATAGCGACTGGCCCGCCCGTCATAGGTCTGGCGCAATCGCTGGCCAATCTGCGCGAAGAACACCCGGTACGGCATCTGGTCATGTCGCGCCGGTGCCTCGGAACGCGCGCCTGGCAGGAGGATGGTGTATTCCTCAATGCGCCGCCGCAGTGCCGGTGTGATGCCAACGCGACTTGCGCTCTGCGACAACAGCTGCGAAAGCTGCCGGCATTCATTGAAGTATTCATTGACGATGACCTGCTGCTGGCGCGCCAGGGTCTCGCGTATGGACTTGGCATGAACGTCGGCCGAGCGCTCCATATCGCCACCCACCCAGGTGCCAAACTGCAGCACGATGGGCGGATCCCTGTCAGTGACCACGAGGCCATAGAGTTTTTCCAGCGCGCCGGCGATCTCTTCGTAGAACGTCGGTACGATGCGATACAGCACCTCGGCAAAATGAAACAGCGCGTGTTCGCGTTCATCGGCCACGGTCAGGCGCTGCCGCGGATGCTCCTCGGTCTGCCAGCCGGTAGTGATCTCGGTGCGCAGCCGCGCCCACAGATGGCGTCGCTCCTGTGGCTCGAGGCTGGCATTGAGCCGATCCAGCAGCGAGTCGGCCATGCGCTGCTGGCGACGCAGTTGCGTACGCCGGGTGGACTCGGTGGGATGTGCAACCAGTATGGGCTGGATGCGCAAGGTGGCCAGCAGTTGCAGCACATCGTCCAGGGACATTCCCTGCTGCTTGAGTTGCGCCAGCGCGTCTTCGATGCCACCGGGCTGCGGGCGCCCGCTGTCGGCCAGGAAATATTCGCGCCGGCGCCGGATTCGGTGCACGCGTTCGGCCAGGTTGACTGCCTGGAACCAGGTGGAAAACGCGCGCACCAGGTCACGCGCCTCGGCCGGTGGACGACCGGCCACCCTCAATGCCAGGGCATCGCCGCCTGAGCTGCCATCGCGGCGCCGCTGGATGGCGGCGCGGCGGTCGCCTTCAACCAGGTCGTACAGCGACTGCCCGCCCTGTTCGCGAAGCATGTCGCCCACGAGCGCGCCCAGCTCATGCACGTCCTCGCGCAGTGCCAGGTGCTTGGGGGGAAACTGGATCTGATCTCGGTCCACGGCGCCGCGATTCTACCCATGCCGGCGACGCCGGTGGCATCCTGATGGAGTGAATCGCGATACCGCCATGGGCCTGTCGCTGGCAGGGGCCGGCGCCATCCTGTTTGCCAGCAAGGGGCTATTCTCCAAGGCCCTGTTCCATGGCGGCGTCGACTTCATCACCATGACCTCCCTGCGGGCAGTGCTGGCGCTGCCCATGTTCTTCGCCCTGGGCCTGACGCGCGGCGTGCGTCCATGGCGCGCCTCGGGCAAATCCATCGCACTGGCCGCTCTGGCGGGCGTGCTGTGCTACGGCCTGGGGTCCATGGTTGATTTTCGTGCGCTGGAGATGATCGACGTGAGCCTGGAGCGTGCGTTGATATTCACCTATCCGGCGTTGATCGTGGCCTGGCTGGCGTTGACCCGACGCCAGCGGCCCCACCCGCGCGCGCTGATTGCGCTGGGTCTGACCTACCTGGGCATAGTGCTGGTAGTCGGCGCCTTCGATGCGCAGCTGTGGCGCCAGAACCTGGCCGGTTCGCTGCTGGTTTTATTCAGTGCGGTCACCACGGCCAGTTACTTCCTGCTGGGAGAGCGCTGCATTCCGGAACTGGGCAGCGGTGGATTCACCATTGTCGCCATGACCGCCGCAGCGGTGGTGGTGTGCGCGACCTTCCTGTTCACGCACCCGTTGTCGGTGATCGCCGCCGTCACGTGGACACAGTGGCTGCTGCTGCTGGCGCTGTCCATTTTATGTATGTTCCTGCCCACGCTGCTGCAGGCCGAAGGCATCAAACGGGTGGGCGCAGCGCGCGGCTCATTGGCCGGCACCATCGGCCCACCGGCGGCATTGTTCATGGGCATGATGTTGCTGGGTGAACGTCCGGGCCCATGGCAACTGGTGGGCACCGGCCTGATCCTGGTGGGTATCTACGTCACTTCGCGACGCCAGAATCAGTGAGCAGCGGCCAGCAACTGCGTATAGCGGGGTTTGGTTGCGCTGAGAATCTGGACCACGGCCTCGCGGTCGGCCTGTGGAATGCGCGCGCCTATGCCTGACTTGTCGCGGCCCTGCAGGATCTCGGCGATGCGGCCATCGACATAGTCACGCGCGTACGGTGGCAGCGACTCGAAGGCATCCGCATACACCATGAAGCTCAGTGGATATTTGAACAGTCGCGTATTGAGATCAAGCTCGCGCAATGATCGCCCCTTTGGATCGCGCGGACCCAGCGCGGAAAACCGGGCCGCGAAGCCACTGCCACTCTCGATGCGATCGTCGAATTTCGCGGCGTCCACGAAGAACAACCCTCGCACCAACGGTTCGATCATGAGCTTCACGGCCGCCTGGTCATTGGGATTGACATCGGCCCAGGAGCGCGGCGCAGCCACGTTGCTGCTGCCTTCACGAGACATCACCGTGCGCACCTTGTAGTTGACTCGAATGAGCAGGTTCTGGATGGTGGTCTGGTGCTCGAACACCATCAATGCAGCAATATCGCTCTGCTCCAGCAGATAAGCGTCGGTATTAAAATAACCCGCCAGGGTGCGCAGGTTGTCGTGCGCCAATGAGCGCAGGTGTTCGGTGCCTTTTTCCTCGCGCAATGGCAGGTTCCCGAGGTGCGTCTGCTTGCCCTGGTGTCCGGTGACATACCAGCCGCCCCAGCGCTCGGCGATGGGCGTGCGATCATTGACCTCGGTGGCACTGTCGTAGGTGCGCGGATCCATCGGGCTGTCCACGGGCGCAGACATGGCCAGGACCCTGGGCACGCCGCCGCCCATCATCGAATAGGTGTCGTGGCAGGTCAGACAGCGCCCGCCGTCACGTTCGAAAGCCCGTGCCCCTGGCGCGCGATTGTCGAGCGCGAAAAACACTGTGCCCAGTTTTGCATCCACGGCCACCAGTTCCAGCAGTGGAGCGCCGGGAATCCAGGCTACGTAGGCGTCGTCACCGAAGTAGATCGCACGCGGTGTGCTTGCCGAAATGAATTCGGTCTGCAGGCTGGTTTTCGAGTACACCAGCACCTGCGAGTCAGCCGCAATGCCCAGACCCTGCATCACCGAGCGCAGGTACCCCCACTTGGGCTCCCAGTTGAGCTTGGCCTCACCGCTGTTGATCTTCTGCTGCAGGTGCCACACGGGGTTGTCGTGGGCAGGACCCGAATAGTCGATGACCGGATATTCCTGATCGTAACGAGTCGCATTGACCAACAGGCGATCTGGATCAGCCTGTGCCCCCCCCTGAAACAGGGCCGCGGCCAGCAGCGCCGCAGCAGCCGTCCTGATTTTGCGTTTCACGAGCGTTGGATCACTGCACAGGCTTTCAAGTTCCCCACGCGTCAGCCAGTCAGCACCAGGGCTTCGGCATGCTCCACGGCATCGGGCATGCCGTAGACCACAATCAAGTCGCCTTCATGCAATACCGTCGAGTCCGCAGGTTCACGGCCAGTGATGCCATTGCGTCGCAATGCAGTAAACGCAACTTCCGCTCCGCGGGCCCGCAGTTCCGCAAGCGGCCGTCCAACGGCCCAGGCACGCGGTGGCACCACAATGGAGGCAATGCCCTCGCCGGCCTCTTCAGGTATGCCGCCGGGGTCACTTGTGTCCACTGGCACGATGTTGCGCAGCGTTGAATAGCGCCCGCGCCGGATCTCGCCCACGGTGCGCACCACGCGCGTTACCGGGACATTGAGCAACATCAACACCTGCGATACCAGCATCAGGCTGGCCTCGAAGGTCTCGGGCACCACTTCGGTGGCACCCGCCTTTACCAGCTCCGCCAGGCCGATGTCGTCAGCGGTTCGGACCAGGATGGGAACATCAGTGCGATGGGCACGCACCGCACGCACGATGCCGATGGAGATCTCCGGATTGGCGAAACTGATGACCACCGCGCTGGCAGTTTCGACACCGCAGGCCATCAGCACGTCTTCGTCGGTGGAGTCTCCGTAAATCACCGGATAGCCGGCATTACGCGCCGGGCGTACGCGCGCAAGGTCGAGGTCAACGGCGATGTACTCAAAGCCCTGCGACTCCAGCACCCGCGCGATGTTCTGGCCGACGCGGCCATAGCCACACAGCACCACGTGTTCGCGACGTGCCACTTCGCTGGTGGCTGCGTCCTCGCGTTCGATGGCCCGCTGCGGCGGCCCTCTCTCGCGCAGCAGGAATCGCGCCACCGGTTTGTTGTAACGGATGCCGAAGGGTGAAATCAGCATGGTCACCACCAGCGCCAGCAGCAGCGGCTGCAGTATGGTTGCCGGCAGCGAACTGGATTGCAGCAGCAGGGTCAGCAGGGCTACGCCAAACTCGCCGCCAGCGCCCAGCACCAGGCCCGTGCGCAGCGCCTTGAAGTTCGTGGGCACGAAAAGGCGCACCGCCAGCGACGCGGCGGCGACCTTGACGATGATCAGGCCCAGCACCGTGGCGGACACCAACAGGAAATTGTGCGCCAGCAGGTTGAGATTGAGCAGCATGCCCAGGGAGATGAAGAACAGGCCCAGCAGCAGCTCGCGAAACGGCCGCACCACCGCTTCAATCTGATGCCGGTACTCGGTCTCGGCCAGCAGCATGCCCGAGAGAAACCCTCCCAGCGCCAGCGACAGTCCCGCACGCTCGGTTACCCAGGCCGAGGCAAGCACCACCAGCAGTACGGTCAGCGTGAACAGTTCCTTGAGCCTGCTGCGGGCAATCTCCACGAACAGCGGCCGCAGCAGCACCCGTCCCATGAACAGCACCACCAGCAAGGCAACCAGGCCACTGCCCAGGGCCTTGAGCACACCAGTGGCGCCCGAGTCCTGCGCAGCGGGCCCACCGACAATCACCGTTGCCATCGCCAGCAACAGCACGAACGCCAGGTCCTGGAACAGCAGGATCGACAGGGCCAGCCGGCCATGGGTGCGATTGATCTCCGCCTGTTCGGTCAACTGGCGTATCACGATGGCCGTGGAGGCCATGGACAGCGCTCCACCCACCACCAGCGCCACCAGCCACGACAGGCCCAGCAGCATGCCGATGGTGCTGAATGCTGCCGTGGTAAACGCCATCTGCACCAGGCCCAGCCCGAACACTTCGCGGCGCATGGCCACCATGCGCGGCCAGGAGAACTCCAGGCCCAGGGTGAACAGCAGGAACACCACGCCAATCTCGGCCAGCAGGTGGGTCTGGACGGACTCTTCCATGAAACCCAGTGCGTGCGGGCCCACCACCAGTCCCACAGCCAGATAGCCGAGAATGGGCGGCAACCCCAGTCGACGCGCGACCGCGACCACCAGCACCGAAGCCAGTAACAGCAGCAATACCTGGGTCAGCGGCTCATGAATCATGGCCGCTTAAGGATAGCTCAGGCGGGGAAGAACTCGATGGGCTTGGTGGTGGTCATCGACTCCACGTCCTTGCTCGAGAAGCGGATCAGCTTCACACGCGCAATGATCTTGCGCTCCAACTCAGGATCGTTGAGCTCGCTCGAAACCACGCGACAGGCCGTGACTTCACCTGATGGAGCAATGGTGAATTCAAGCACCACTTTGCCCTGCAGTTCGGGATGGTCACGCAGGGCGCGCGTATACAGCGCGTAAATGGCGCCCTTCTGGCGATCGAATTCGAGTTCGATTTCCTCGCGGCTGCGCGCCGCCTTGCCGCTGTTGCCGGTGCGCGTAGCCGCCGTGCTGGAACCGATGGCCGCGACATTGGAACTGACTGAAGTGGTGGTGTTGCCGGTCAATGAGCCGGCACCGGACCCGAAGCCACGACTGGAATTGGACGACTGAACGCCGGCACTGCCGCTGCCGGCTTTCGATGCGATCAGCGAACGCTCTGCCTTGCTGTCCTCGCCCACGGCTCCAGTCAGGTTCTTGGTGGGGCTGGGCATGTCCTGGGCCAGGTCACGGCGCAGGTCTTCCAGCTCATCCTTCAATTTCATCAGGCCCGATTGCTGGGCTTTCTTGCGCGCATCCGCCACCTTGTCCCTGGGCTGCGTCTCCTTGGGAATGGGTTTGGGTTGCTCAACAGGCTTTGGCGGTGGCGGGGGTGGTGGCGGTGGCTTGGCCTTTTCTTCCTCGATGATGCGCGCCAGTCGTTCGGGCACGACGCTGGCGGCACTCTCTTTTGGCTCCGGCAGGTTGAGCAATGGCACCAGGATGCCGACCACCAGGAATATCGCGAAGCCGATCAACGCCAGTCGGCGGAACCGCCGGGTCGATTCCTCATCGCCCTCCCAGGGCAGGTCGTAACTTCGGTAGTAGGGTGCGAGTACCACTGTCTGCTCCGCTATCGCGCCTGCAACCTGGTCAGGTCTGCGGGCTTGTCCTTTTGCAATGTCGCCAGCGAAATCTTGCCGAAATCCGCGTCAGTGCAGGTGGCCATCACTTTCTTGAGCACCTCATAAGGCAGCGACTTGTCGCCCATGACCGTGATCTCGCGTTCTGCAAGGTCACGCTCGGCCATGCGGCGACCGATCAGCATCGGGCGCTTGAGGGCCTCGCGCAGCGGCGCAATGATGGGACCAGCGCTGGCCTTGACCTCGGCAATCGACGCGACGCGCTCACCCTGCACGAACACCTCGTCCTTTGTCAGCATGACCACCACGGTCTCGCGTGGCTTGGTGGTAACGATGGACTGGGGGATTTCGATTCCCTTGGAGTTCTGCACCACCTCCACTTCGGTGGAATAAATCAGCAGGAACGACACCAGCACGCTGAGGATGTCGATCATCGGAATGAGATTGAGATCACCGGCGGCACGATTGCGCAGGTGATGCTCCAGCATGCGCCGGGCGCGACTGGACATCATGGCCGTGCTCCTGGCGCCGCCGGCGCGTCGGTTTCCGGCGCATCGCCGATGGACACATTGGGGAACAGTTCGGCCTGCACCAGCTGCGTGCCCTGGCGTTGTTCCAGGATGCGCATGGTGTCCATCACCTGCACCAGCGCGTCATACGGAATGTCTTTCTCCAGCAGCAGCGTGGCATCGGTCATGTCCGGGAACTTGGCTTTCACCAGCTGCAGATATTTCGACAGCTCGGCCACGTCGTAGGGACCAGCCGGGTCAGTGCGCGGGAAAGTCGCCAACGGGCCGCTGTTGCGATCTGCCACCTGCACCATGTTCTGGCGCAGCAACACCTCCAGCTTGAGGCCCGGCGGGGGTTCGACGAAGGCGGCGTTCTGGTTGGGGAGTTTCAATTCCAGGATCACCGTGCGCGAGAACACCGCCGTCATCAGCAGGAAAGTGACCAGCACCGTGAAGATGTCGATCATCGGCACCAGCAGCAGCTCCGCAGGCTTGCGGTGCCGCTGCTCGAGCCTGCGCATACTGTAGTTGCGACGCATCAGCGCGGTCCTTGCTTACTTGGCGGCTTCGGCCCGGCGCTCGGTAATCGAGTTCAGGAATTTCACCGATGCCATCTCCAGGCTATCCACCAGTTCCGTGGCCTTGGTCTGGATCACCGAGTGAATCACCAGCAGCGGTACGGCAGTCATCAGGCCGAAGGCGGTGCAGTTCATGGCCACCGAGATACTGGCCGACAGCAGGTTGGCCTTCTCCGCGGGGTTGACTGTGGCCACGGCGCCGAACGCCGAGATCAGTCCCATGACCGTGCCCAGCAGTCCCAGCAGCGTCGCCAGGTTGGCGAAAGTAGCAAGGTAATGCGTACGCTTCTCAAGCTTGGGCAGAATGCCCATGAGGCTTTCTTCCATCGCCTTCTCGACATCCTCGCGGCTACGCGCGCCCTGCACCCGGGCCAGGCCATAACTCAGGATCTGGCCAATGGCCGAACCCGATTGCGATGCAACCTGCGTTGCCTGGCGGAAGTTGCCCTGCGCCAGCAATGGCTCCACTTCCTGCCAGGTTGCGCGATTGCGGGCGCGCACTATGGTCAGGTAGACGTAGCGTTCCACCGCGATCGCGATGCCCAGCACCGCGACAATGGCGATCGGATACATGAAATGCCCGCCGTCCTGGAAGAAGCGGGCAATGGTCGTGAAAAGATTCATCGTAAAACTCCCTTGCTGGTCAGCAAGACTCCCTGCACCTTGAAACCATCGCGGCGAAAATGCTGCGACCTATTTCTCAACCTATGGCGCGGCGCGCCCGGATCCGCCCGCAGGGGCATCCGGGCGCAACGCCTCGTAATAGCGGTTCTGTCGCCGGAACACGTCCCGGTCCACCGGAGTTAGCACTTCGTCGAGCAGGCTGTTGACAGGCCGCCCGGTGAGATCCCCCAGATCCGATCGCTTCCATGGCACCACGTAGAGCACGCGGGGCAATTCGCTGTTTCCCGTGATCTGCGTCGCATCCAGCTCCAGGCGGTCCTGGGCCTTGCGACCAGGGGTCGCCGGGGGCTTGGCTGCGGCTGCCGGTTTTACGGCCTTAGCGGCCGGCGCGATCGCAGGTGCCGGCGATGCGGCCGGGGGCAATGCAGAGGTGTTCACAGCTGGCTCCAGCGACTGCGCACTGGTTGGCTCCGCAGCATGCACATGCATGCCCATGACCAACGACGCAGTGGCTGCCAGTGTTATCAGCCGCAGTGTGTTCATGGCGTGGCTCCTGCCTTGCCGGATCGTTGCCGCACATCAGCTATCCAGCCTGTAACCGGACGGTCTTCGCCGGTCAGGACTTTATAGCGTTCAAAACTGTCGATGGCCGCACCCGGATCGCCAAGATACATATCCTGGACTATGCCAAGGTTTCGATGCGCCGGCGCATAGTCGGGATCCACCGACAAGGCGCGGGTATAAGACTCCACCGCGCCCTTGAAATTTCCGCGTTGCCTTTGCGTGAGGCCCAGGTCAGTCAATGCCATGGCGCTGCGCGGTGCGCGACTGACTGCAGTAGCGAAGGCCTTCTCCGCCTCTTCGAGCCGGCCCGCGGCGCGCAGCTGCACTCCGAGGTTATATGCAGCGCCGCCCATGTCAGGGGCTGCCTCCATCAATTGCTTGAATTCCAGCTCAGCTTCGCCGCCCTGCCCGGCTTCGGCTTGCTTTACGGCGCTGTTGAACTGCGACACCAGGCGCGCCGCGGGTTCTGCTGCAGCAACTGCAGCTGGCGCAGCAGCCGGCGCGCCGGCCGCTGGCGGCGGCGCCTCTGGCGCTGCAACCTGCTTCTGCGGCAGCACCAGGGAATTGGTCCACGTACCCACCACCTCGGTCTTGCCATAGCGACCCGGCAGCAACTTGGCCAGTGCCGCGAAGCTGGATTTCACGCCATCATCATAGATGCCATCACGGGCATGCACGACATTGGCCTCGTGCATCTTGATGGCCTGCTCCTCGAAAGGCGTGGCCTGTTCCTCGAGCAGCAGGTCGTATTGTTCGAGTTCATCCGCCGACAGCTTCTTGGGCTTTTCCGAGGCCAGCAGATCCGCGGCCAGTTGGCGATACAGTTCAGCCATTTCGAAATTGGCCTGGGTGGTGACCTCGGCCACGTTGTAGGCCGCCGCCTCCTTGTAGCCGTTCATGGCGGATTCAAGCGCGCGGCGCTTTGCAGCCAGTGAGGTCTTGAGTGGCGCCACCAGCTGCAGCCCGCGGAAGGTGTCGCGTGCCGGCGCGGCCAGTGCCAGGCTGGACCTGGCCGCCAGGTATTTGGTGCGATCGGTGCGCGCCGCTCCAGCCGTGGCATCTGCCTTGACGATTTCGCGCTGCCAGTACTGCACACGCTCGCCATTGCCAGCCTTGGCTGCAAAATCCAGCAGCTTCTGCCGCGTCTCGATGCGCTCTGCCACCGGCGCGGGGAATTCAGTTACCAGTCGCTCCATCAGCGCCACGGTCTTGGCCGTGTTGCCACCCTTGGCATACTGCTCGGCGGCAATATTCATCGCCTCCAGCCGCAGCTCCGGCGCCTGGGCCTTGTTGTCTGCGATGCGCTCAAACTCGGGCGCAGCCGCATCCGAACGCCCGGCATTCAAATAGGCGACGGCAAGTTTTTGCGTGACATCGCCCTGCTGCTTGCTGGCCGGATAGTCGCGACGGAAACCCTCGAGCACGTCGATGGCCTTGGGCCAGTCCTGCAACTTGATCAACTCTGCGGCCGCGTCATAGCGCGCGGTTTCCACCGCTGCCGTACCCGGTGCCACGCTGGCCACGCGCAGAAAATCATTGACAGCGCCAGCCGCATCGCCCGCGGCGCGTTTGGCCTCGGCCTGTCTATACACCGCTACCGACAGCTGCTCATTGAGTGCCTTCTGTTCAACTGGATTGCCGCCAGACAACTCGCGCGCCTGCACCCAGGCGGATTCCGCCGCGCCGAACTGGCCCAGGTCAAACTGTGACTGGCCGATCACGCTGTAGCCGATACGCCGCTGTGCGGCATCCGCCGGCGGATTGCGGGCCACCAGCAGCCCGCCCACTTCAATGGCGCGCGGCAGATTTTTTGCGGTGTAGAGATCCTGTGTGGCGCGCGTCAGCACGCCGGCGCTATCCGGATGCTGGGGGAATGCCTGGGCGAAGCGCACGCCGGATTCGGTGGAGCGCGCCTTCCACAGCACCTTCTCGGCAGCTGACAGCAATGGTTCCTGCTTCTGGTAAGCGCTGAGCGCGGCATAGCCGGCCTTGGCCGAGTCAGGCCCTGGCGGATAGGTGTAGGCCGTGCGCTCGTATTCATCGACGGCGGCGCCGAACTGGCCACCTTCGTAGAGCACGTCTGCAAGATGCATGTTGACCTGCGCGGCATCCAGGTCGTCCGGGAACGACTGCAGCTGCAGGCGATACCAGTGCGCCGCCTGTGCGTAGTCGTCAGCCTTCTTCGATTTCTGCGCCGTGGAATGGTAGTAGGCAGCAAGATCGGTGAGGTGCAGCTTGATCTCGGTGACGATCTGCGGATAGTCGGTGCGATTGCGCCCCTGCCAGAACGCCGTGCCCAGGTTGTAGTGCTCCACGTAGTCGCGTTTGCCGTCCAGCACCAGCTGCGCGAATCCGCCCTTGCGATAGGCCTCGATGGCCTGCGACGAAAGCGTGGGCGAGAATTCATTGTTGGGATCGCGCGCCACGAATGCACGATATGCGCCGGCGCCATCCTGGTAGCGCTGTTTGTCCACGTAGAGATCACCTAGCCGCGAATACAGCAGCGGCGAATACGCAGGGCTGCCGATCTGGTTGACGAACTTGTTGAGCGGCTCGACGCCATCCATGTACGAGAACGTGACGCTCATGACGCGCAGCGTGTCCTCGATCATTTCGCGATCCGCGCGACCCAGGGTTTCCAGCTGGCGGAACTTGCCAGGCTTGGCCGGATCCAGCAGTTTCATATCCAGCAGCCTGGCAAACACCGGCAGGCTCTCTTCGTTGAGCGACTGCTTGAACAGCGACCAACCCTGCTTGTAAAGCGCCTGCTGGTAGAAACCGCCCGCTCCACGACGCGTTACCTCGGCGTAGGCAGCTTCGGCATCCTTGTAGCGCATGGCGGAAAACAGCAGCTCACCGCGCCGGAAATGCACTTCGGCGATTTCCCGCGAGTCGGGAAAGCGCCGCACGACGTCATCAAGGGTGGCCAGCGCCTTGTCGGGCTGGCCCGTGGTTTCATAAGCGCGCGCCAGCT
>JBDTPN010000006.1:0-130313 GCA_039932715.1 Pseudomonadota bacterium
GACCGGCAATGTGCTGCGCGATTACCTCACCGACTTGTTTCCCATACTGGAGCTGGGCACCAGCGCCAAGATGCTGTCCATCGTGCCCCTTCTGCAAGGTGGCGGCCTGTATGAAACCGGCGCGGGTGGTTCGGCGCCCAAGCATGTGCAGCAGTTTCTCGAGGAAAACCATCTGCGCTGGGATTCGCTGGGCGAGTTCCTGGCGCTGCAGGTTTCCATTGAAGACCTGGGCGTCAAGACCGGCAATCCCAAGGCCAAAGTCCTTGCCGATGCACTGGATGTGGCGAATGAAAAATTCCTCGAGACGGACAAGTCCCCCTCACGCAAGGTGGGCGAGCTGGACGTGCGTGGCAGTCACTTCTATCTGGCGCTGTACTGGGCGCAGGCATTGGCTGCGCAGGACCAAAACGCTGAACTCAAATCGCGATTCGCTCCGCTGGCCGCGCAACTTGCGCGCGACGAAACGACGATTGTCAAAGAACTCAATTCGGTGCAGGGCCATCCGGTGGACATTGGTGGCTACTACCACCCGGATGCAGCCCGGTGTGCTGCGGCCATGCGCCCCAGCGCAACCTTCAATGCGGCGATCGATTCCCTGCGCGCGGCACCTGCTGCGTGATGCAGTGGATGTTGCCGCCGCCCAGCAGGATTTCGCGCCCCGGCACCCCCACCACTTTGCGTTGCGGAAACACGCGTCGCAGCTTTGCCAGCGCGGCCTTGTCGGTGCGTGGGTCCAGCAGCGGCATGATCACGCCGCCATTGGTGATGTAGAAGTTGGCATAGGAGGCGGCCAACCTTTCGCCGGCGCGCCGCGGCTTGACACTGGCACGATGCAACACACCTGCCGCTTCTGAACCGGTGGTCTTGAGGGGCCCGGGCGACGGCAACTTGTGGACTTTGAGTTTTTTACCCCGCGCATCGCGGGCGTCACTCAACCTTTCAAGTGCATCCTGGGAAACGCGCCACTGCGCATCGCGACGATTGGCCGGAAAGGTCAGGCACACCTCGCCGGGCCGCGCGAAGCAGGCAAGGTTATCGATGTGGCCATCCGTCTCGTCATTGATGACGCCATCCCCCAACCAGATGATGGTGGACACGCCCAGGTAACTGCGCAGCAACTGTTCGATCTGCTGCTTCGAAAGCCGCGGATTGCGGTTGCGGTTGAGCAGGCATTGCTCGGTCACCAGCAGCGTGCCCTGCCCGTCGGTGTGTATTGCCCCGCCTTCCATCACGAAAGGCGCGCGGTATCGGTCACAGCGCTCCAGTTCGGCAACCTTGCCGGCGATGAGATCATCTTCATCCCAGGGGAAATAAAGTCCGCCCTCGAGCCCACCCCAGGCATTGAACTGCCAGTCGATGGCCCGGCGCCGACCAGCGGCATTGACGACAAAAGTCGGCCCCACATCGCGCATCCATGCATCGTTGCTCGACATTTCCAGCAGGCGCACGCGCGCGTCCAGCTGGGCACGGGCGAAGTCGAACTGTGCGGCGGAAACACCTATGGACACCGGTTCGAAAGCGGCAATGGCCTGGGCGACAGCGGCAAACGCCTGCTGCGCAGGACGCGCTCCAGCACGCCAGTTGTCGAGGCGTTCCGGCCACAGCATCCAGGTGCCCGCATGTGGCTCGAATTCGGCCGGCATGCGATAGCCGTCGGCAAGGGGTGTGCGGGTCAGCAGGCGCGTCATCGCGCCAGTTTATCGGAAAGGCTACGGAGACAGCAGCTGCAGCAGCGTTGCAATGTCCGTGGACGCGGCACGACCTTTCTCAACCAAAGACATTGGCAATTCGAGATCCGCAGCCGCAGATTCCACCAGGCTGGGCGGGGTGATGGACTCGCGTACCCGCTCGGCAGCCAATGCCTGCGCCAGCATCAATACGCGAACGTCAATGGATCGTGTGATGTTGGGCTGATCCAGGCGCCAGCCTCGCAACAATGCACCCAGCGGCAGCGACAGCGCCCAATGGGAAATGACACGACACTCGAGGTCTTCATCGCGCGCCGCTGCCAATTCCTGCATGACCGGACCTTCAAGCCTCTGACCCGAAGCCAGCTCGGCGGCTGCAAGTGCACGCAGTGCCACCAGATCAACGGCGCGTTGCAGCAGGCCCGCAAGCGTCAGCAACGATGCATTGCTCTGCGTTTCAACGGCCAGCACCCGTGCAAAGCAGGCACAGGCCAGGGACTCGCGCCACAGGCCCGCCATCTCAGGCTCACGCCCGGGTGCGTAGAAAAGGGTATCCCGCAATTGCTGAAGAGAGCGGATGCCGACGGCCCATGCCGCCAGCCGCACCGCATCCTGTTGCAGATATCCAGTGCAGGCTGCAATTCCCGGGGGTTTCGGTGGAACCCTGCGCAGTGCCGCGCCCAGTTCCTGCAGTACGCGTGACTCACCCGTACTTTCGACGGGGCGAGCGGTTTTGAGGTAAACGACGCTGGACGCGTTCATGGATTGGATTATGTGCGCCCCATCGGGAGGTTGCTTCGCCTCATGGCGAATTCGCGGGGTCCGTCACAGACAATGCCCAGTGCCGCGCCGGCCCGGGATCAGACTTTTTCGAGTGCCTGGGCCAGATCGGCAATCAGGTCATCGGCGTCTTCAAGACCCATGGAAAGCCGTACCGTGCCGGGATCCAGGCCCGATAGTGTGGCCAGTTCGACCGGCAGGTCTGAACCCATCAGCGACGGCGGAATGATAAGGGACTCCGGCGAACCCATGCTGGCCGCAATGGCAAACAGCTGCAGGGCATCGGCGAATCGGTCACCTGCGGCAGCCCCGGCCCGCAGGTCAAAGCTGACAACAGTGCCGAAGTCGCGCATTTGCCGCGCCGCCAGTGCGTGTCGCGGGTGACCGGGCAGGCCCGGGTAGTGCACGCGGACGATCTTTTCATGCGCTGCCAGGAAAGTCGCAACCCGCATGGCCGTGGCGCACTGCGCCTGGTAGCGGAAGAAATAAGTCTTCATGCCGCGCTGGATCAGCCATGCGGCATGGGGATCGAGCACTCCGCCCAGCAGCACGAAATCCGGACGCAGCTTGCGTATCAACTCGGCAGAACCTATGACCGCGCCTCCCATCACGTCACCGTGACCCGATGCGTACTTGGTCAGGCTGTGCAGGAATAAGTCAACATCAGTGTCGCCATGCTGGTGGAAGCCGGCCAGCGTGTTGTCCAGCAATGTCAGTGCGCCAGCGGCGCGCGCCAGTGCCGTGATCTTTCCGATATCCGCGATGCGCGTGACCGGATTGGTGGGGCTTTCAAATATCACCAGCCGCGTGGGCGTGGCGGCGAGGACTCGCTCGATTCCGGCTTCATCCTCTATCGAGAGCATGGTGTGGCGCACGCCGTAGCGATGCAGCGTGCGGCGCAGGAGCGTGCGCGTCGGGGCATAGGTCTCGACAAAGCACAGCACGTGATCATCGGCCTTCAACAGCCCGATCAGCGTCTGGGCGATGGCACCCACTCCGGAGGAACAGACAATGGCGTCATCCCGACCCTGCAGCGCCGCCAGCGTCTGCTCGAGCTGGCGGGTGGTGGGGTTGGCAGACCGCGAATAGAAGAAGCCCTCGCGCTCGCCACGCAGGCTGCGCAGAGTCTCGGCGACGGTGGCGTGCTCGAACTTGACGCTCTGGTAGACCGGTGAGACCAGCGGCGGGTTGTCATCGCCCAGCGCGACAATGGGCGGGTGGACGAGGCGGGTACGTTCTTTCAGGGGAGGCTCGCGCATGCGGCTAGCCTATCACCGGCAGGCGCGAAGTCGCTCGATGGCCTGCTGCAATGTCGAACCCTGTTTGGCAAAGCACAATCGCAGCAGGCTATGTCGCACCGGTTCACGATAAAACGGTGCCAGCGGTATGCACGCCACACCCATTTCTTCCAGCAGCCGCGTCGCCGCCTCCTGGTCGTCGAGCCCTGCCAGCAGCTGGCTTTGTCCGTAGTCCACCAGCGTGAAATAGGTGCCCTGGGAAGGCAGCACGCGAAACACGGTGCCAGCCAGGCCCGCGGTCAACAATGCGCGTTTGCGCTCGAAGAAAGGGGCAAGGCCACTGAATACATCCGGCGTCTGGGCAACATAACCGGCAATGGCGTGCTGGAACGCCGTGGCAATCGTGAAAGTATTGAACTGGTGCACCTTGCGCAGCTCGGTCGAGAGCTCAGCGGGCGCAATGCAATACCCCACCCGCAGGCCGGTGGCGTGCAGCGACTTGCCATAGGAGAACACCGCCAATGCGCGATCACGCAGCCCCGGATGCGACAGCACGCTGTGGTGACGCGCGGGCGCGTAGACGATGTGTTCATAGACTTCATCGCTGAGAACCAGCACATCGTGGTCCGCGACTATAGCTGCGAGCTGGTCCAGATCATCGCGCGACATTACCGTGCATGCAGGATTATGCGGACTGTTGATGATGATCATCCGCGTACGTTCGTTGACGGCAGCGCGTACCCGGTCCCAGTCGTAGGCAAACGTCGGCGGCAGCAGCGGCACATGCACACAGCTGGCGCCGGCCAGGCGCACGGCCGGATCATAGGAATCGTAAGCCGGATCAAACACCACGACCTCGTCGCCAGCACCCACCAGGGCCAGCACGGCGGAGAAGATGGCCTCCGTGGCGCCCAGCGTGACGGTTACGCAGCGTCGCGCATCGACGCTCAAACCATAGCGACGCGTTACCTCCGCTGCGACCAGCTCCTGCAATGCCGGCAGGCCAGCCATGGGCGCGTACTGGTTGTGGCCAGCCTGCATAGCCTCTGTTACCAGCTGCGTCAGGCGGCCATCTATTGGATAGTCTGGAAATCCCTGGCCGAGGTTGACCGCACCCAGCTCATGCGCGCGCTGCGAAATGACAGTGAAGATGGTCGTTCCCACATCCGGCAACTTGCTGGTGGCCCTCATGAAACTTGCACCACATTTGCGGGTAGCCCTGCGGCCAGTGCCGCGCCCACCGTGCCCGCCGCTGCACCCAGCAAGGCGGGCCGTAATTGGGCGGGGGAACGCAGCAGCGGGCCGAACTGGTCGAAGTGTTCGCTGACACCACCGCCAAACACGATCAACTCGGGCCAGAACAATCCGTGAATGACATCGATATATTCATTGACGCGCGCGCTCCACTGCGCCCAGTCCAGCGCTTCCTCCGTACGGACGCGCGCCGATGCGCGATGCTCGGCTTCAACTCCGCCCACCTGCAGGTGCCCCAGCTCAGTGTTGGGCACGAGATGTCCATCAATGAACAATGCCGAACCGATCCCGGTGCCGAAAGTCAGCATCATCACCGTGCCGCGCACGCCACGCGCTGCACCGAAATGCATCTCGGCCAGACCGGCCGCGTCGGCGTCGTTGATGCAGACAATGTGGGCACCAATGCGCTGCTGCAGTTGCTGCTGGATATTGCAGCCAATCAGCGTCGCATCCAGGTTGGCGGCAGTGAGCGCAATACCATTGCGCACCACCGATGGCAGCGCGACGCCAACCGCAGCGCAACCTGCCACTGGCGCGATTCCGGCAACGCTGTCGATAAGCTGTTGCGCGGTGCCGGGGTGCGGCGTCACCACCGACGCCAATGGCGTCAACAGCCGGCCGGACTGCACATCCACCCGCGCGTACTTGATTGAGGAGCCGCCAACGTCGACTCCAATGACAGCTCCGTTCAAGATTCAAAGACCCGCTTCCGCCATCCTCATCTCGCGCTCGCGGCGTTTTTCCTGGCGCTTGAGGAAAATCGCCGACGCCACCACTCCCAGGGCAACCACCAGCACCATGAGCGTCGCCAACGCATTGACGCTCGGGTTCACACCCAGGCGCACCTTGGAGAAAATCACCATGGGCAGGGTGTTGGCGCCAGGACCGGAGACGAATTGCGACACCACCACATCATCCCATGACAGTGTGAACGCCAGCAGCCAGCCCGACAGAAGGGCCGGCATGATCAACGGCACGGTAATGCGGAAAAACACCTTTGCCGGGCGTGCTCCCAGGTCCAGGGCCGCCTCCTCCAGGGAATCGTCGAATGATGCCAGGCGAGACTGCACCACCACGGTGACATAGGCCATGGTGAAGGTGATATGCGCCAGCGTAATGGTCAGCACCCCGCGGTCGAACTGCACGTGAAACAGCGCCTGCAGCAACTGTTCGAACGATACGAACAGCAGCAGCATCGACAGGCCCGTGATCACTTCGGGCATGACCAGCGGCGCCGTGGTCAGGCCCTGCAACAGGGCGCGACCCCGGAACGGGCCGAAGCGCGCCAACACCAGTCCGGCCAGCGTGCCCAGGATCACTGCACCGGTGGCCGTCATGGCGGCAATCCGTATCGACAACCACGCGGCCTGCAACACCTGACGGTCATGCAGCAGCGCCGCATACCACTTAAGTGTGGGTGAATTCGCGGCATCCCAGACCGTGACCAGGCGCGAATTGTTGAATGAGAAGACGATCATCGAGAAGATCGGCAGGTAGAGGAACAGCAGCCCCAGCCACAGCGCCGACCTTGAGAAAAGGCGTTGCGACTTCATTTGCGGTTGGCCTGCAGTTCCTTGTTCTGGACGCGCTGGAAAATCATGATGGGTACCACCAGTAACAGCAACATTACGATGGCCACGGCGCTGGCCTTGGGCCAGTCGCGATTCATGAAGAACTCGTCCGAAAGCAGTTTGGCGATCATCAACTGGTCGGTGCGGCCCAGCAGCGACGGAATCACGTATTCACCCACCGCCGGGATGAACACCAGCAGCGAGCCGGCAATGACACCCGGCATCGACAACGGCAGGGTAATGCGCAGGAACGAGCGGATGGGACCCGATCCCAGGTCCTGCGCCGCCTCGAGCAACGTGAGGTCATGCTTCTCGAGGTTCGAATACAGCGGCAGGATCATGAATGGCAGGTATGAATAGACGATGCCGATGTACACGGCAAAGCTGGTGTTCATCATGGCCAGCGGCTCATTGATGACATGCAGCGCCTGCAGCACGTTGTTGATGACGCCGTCGGTCTTGAGCAGCCCAATCCAGGCATAGACGCGCAACAGGAATGAAGTCCAGAACGGCAGTATCACCAGCATCAGGTAAATGTTGCGGCCCGTGGGCGACGAGCGCGCGATGGCGTAGGCCATGGGATACCCGATCAACAGGCAGAAAATGGTCGAAACGGCCGCAACCTTGAGTGAATACAGCCAGGCATCAACGTACAGCGGTTCGTGCAGCAGGTAGCTGTAAGCACCCAGCTGCAGCTTGAGCTGGATGGCGCCCTCCCCGGCCCAGCGCAGTATCGGATCAAATGGCGGCCGCCCCAGGGGCGAGAATTCCGCGAACGAAATCTTGAGCACGATGAGGAACGGGATCAGGAAAAACACCAGCAGCCACAGGTAGGGCATGCCGATGACCAGGCGCTTGCCTCCCCAGTTGCGCAGCACGTATTGCGACCAGCGTGGAGGTCCGAACCGGAAGAACAGCGACCACAGTGGTCCTGCCCTGCCACTGGACCAAGCCTGCGAATGATGCGTGGCGCGACTCACTGGGTGACGACGATGGGACTGCTGGCGTGCCAGGTCAGATATACCGTCTCTTCCCACTGGATGCGTTCATCGTCGCTGAGACGCTCGATGTTGGGCACCGTCACCCGCATGGTCCTGCCACTGTCAATCCTGACCAGGTAGACGGACACATCGCCCATGTAGGCGATCTCCTTGACCATCCCGCGCACGCAGTTCTCGTGCGTCTGCGCCGGTGGCGTGCGCTGGATGCTGATTTTTTCCGGGCGGATGGCGGCCCACACCACGGCGCTGGGCGCGGCACTGATGCCATGGTCCACGTAAATAACGCTGCCAAGCTCGGCCGACTCGATGCGCACGCGATCCGGCAGGTCTTCGATCAGGCTCCCTTCGAACATGTTTGCCGAGCCGATGAAGTCGGCGACAAACTTGGTCGATGGGAATTCGTAGATTTCCGTGGGCGTGCCGATCTGCACGATCTCGCCGCGGTTCATGACGCCAATGCGCGAGGCCAGCGTCATGGCCTCCTCCTGATCGTGGGTAACAACTATAAAAGTTACGCCCAGCTGTTCCTGGATGTTTATCAGCTCGAACTGCGTGTGTTCGCGCAGCTTGCGATCCAGCGCACCCAGGGGCTCGTCCAGCAACAGCAATTTGGGGCGCTTGACCAGCGCACGTGCCAGCGCCACCCGCTGGCGCTGGCCTCCAGACAACTGGTGGGGTTTGCGTTGCGCGTATTCAGTCAACTTGACGATGTCGAGCATGGCTGCCACCCGCGAGGCGATTTCGGCCCTTGGCAGTCGCTCCTGTTCCAGGCCGAAGGACACGTTTTTTTCCACTGACATGTGCGGAAACAGCGCGTACGACTGGAACATCATGTTGACCGGCCGCTCATAAGGCGGGATGTCAGCCATGTCCTGCCCATCAAGGAAGATCTGGCCCGAGGAAGGTTCTTCGAACCCGGCCAGCATGCGCAGCAGCGTGGACTTGCCGCAGCCAGATCCACCCAGCAGGCAGAAGATCTCCCCCTTGTAGATCTTGAGCGACACATTGCTGACTGCAACGAAGTCACCAAATTTCTTGGTGATGCCCTCTATGCGTATATACGGCTCAGTCTGCGGATCACGCCAGGGCTCGTGCTTGTTCTTCTCGTTGCGCTCCATGCCCGCCCCAACTATTTGCCGGTGCGGAAGCGTGTCCAGGTGCGCGTCAGCTGACGCGTGAAGTCCGCACTCTCGGGCAGGTCGGGCACGATCTTGGTCAGCATCTCGGGCGTCGGATAGATATTTGGGTTGTCCTTGACCTCGGCAGAAACAGCGGGCCACGAGGCAGCATTGCTGTTGGCATAATTGAGGAAATTGCTGTTCTTTGCGGCCACGTCGGCGCGCAGCATGTAGTCGATGAACAGGTGGGCGTTCTTGACGTGTGATGCATCGGCCGGGATGGCGAAGTCATCGAAGAACATCACCGCGCCTTCCTTGGGAATGTTGTACTTGATCACGATTCCCTTGCCGGCCTCGGTGGCGCGATCACGCGCCTGCAGTGCATCTCCCGACCAGCCCAGCGCGAGGCAGATTTCGCCATTGGCGAGGTCTTCGATGTATTTGGAAGAGTTGATCAGGCGGATATAGGGCCGCACGGCCTTGAGCACGTCCTCGGCGGCCTTGAGGTCTTCAGGTTTTTCACTGTTGGCATCCTTGCCCAGGTAAATAAGCACGGTGCCAACCACTTCGCTGGGCGCATCCAGCACCGAAACGCCGCACTTGGCGAACTTCGACACCACTTTGGGATCCCAGAACATGGCGAAGCTGTCGACCGGGGCGTCGGGCATGGCTTCCTTGATCTTCGCCTCGTTGAAGGCAACACCTGAGGTGCCCCACATGTAGTTGACGCCATAGGCGTTGCCCGGATCAAACACTTCCTGGCGTTTGCTCAGGTCGGCGTCGAGGTTCTTGTAGTTGGGCAGTTTGGACTTGTCGACTTTCTGGTAGATGCCGCTCTTGATCTGGCGTGCCAGGAAGGATGCCGACGGCACCACCACGTCATAGCCGGTGCGGCCGGCCAGCAGCTTGGTCTCAAGCAGCTCGTTTGAATCCATCACTTCATAGTTGACCTTGACGCCGGTCTCCTTTTCGAAGGCCTCGATAACCGTGGGCTCGATGTAGTCTGACCAGTTATAGACGTTGACGACTTTTTCCGCGTCGGTGTCGATGACGGCAGCGGGGGCCGCGCCGGTCGCCGATGCATTTGCATCCGCCGCGGGCGGCGGCGCCTTGCCGCCACAGGCGGTCACCAGTATTCCCAGGGCAGCGAGTAAAGATAGGCGGTGCAACTGAGCGCGCATAGTGAACTCCCTATTGAAGCTGAACGAAATCTTACAGGGGTTTATATATCAGTCACGCCGGGCTTGAAAGCTGCGACTCAGGCCTGCAACTGCTCCATAGTCTGGTCCAGGGTGCGCCAGGCCTTTTCGACAAGTTCGTCTATTTCAGAGCGCGTGATGACCAATGGTGGTGCAATGATCATGGTGTCGCGGGTGGCGCGCATGACAAGCCCGTTGGCAATGGCATTGTCGCGGCAGCGCTCCCCCACCTTGCCGCGTGGCTCGAACCACGCGATGGGGCGCTTGCTTTTTACCAGCTCCAGTGCGCCCAGCAGCCCTACCCCGCGTGCCTCCCCCACCAGCGGGTGACTGGCAAGGCCTGCCCATTTTTCCTGCAGGTAGGGGCCCACGTCTTCGCGCACGCGCTCTACCAGGCGCTCGCGCTGGATGATTTCAAGATTTGCCAGCGCCACGGCACAGCACACCGGGTGCGCGGAATAGGTGAATCCGTGCGCGAATTCGCCGCCCTTCTCGATGAGCGTGCGCGCCACCCGATCGCCCACCATCACCCCGCCAATGGGCAGGTAACCGGATGACAATCCCTTGGCTATGGACATCAGGTCTGGCCGCGTTCCATAACGCTCGCAACCGAACCATTGGCCGGTACGACCGAACCCACAGATCACTTCATCAGAGACCAGCAGGATTTCGTACTTGTCACAGATGCGCTGGATTTCCGGCCAATAGGTTTCCGGCGGAATGATAACGCCGCCGGCACCTTGAACCGGTTCGCCGATGAACGCGGCAACTTTTTGCGGCCCCACTTTGAGGATGCGTTCCTCAAGCTCTGCCGCGGTGCGTCTGCCGAACTCTTGCGGGGAGAGCTCGCCGCCGCGCTCGAACCAGTAAGGCTGGTTGATATGCTCGATACCGGGCATGGGCAGCATGCCCTGTTCGTGCATGAATGCCATCCCGCCCAGGCTGGTGCCGGCAATGGTGCTGCCGTGATAGCCATTCCAGCGAGAAATGATGACATTGCGGTCCGGTTGTTCCTCGAGTTGCCAATAGCGCCGCACCATTCTGATGATGGTGTCGATGGATTCGCTTCCCGAACCGGTCAGGAATACATGCTGGAACTGCGGCGGCGTGACTTCTGCCAGTTTGGCCGCGAGTTCAATGGCCGCTGGCGTAGTGCACTGGAAAAAGCTGTTGTAGTACGGCAGCTGGTTCATCTGCCGCGCTGCGACTTCCGCCAGTTCACTGCGTCCGTAGCCCACGGCCACGCACCACAGGCCCGACATGCCGTCGAGCAACCGCCGGCCTTCCCCGTCATAAAGATAGACGCCTTCAGCCCGGGTGATCAAACGCGTGCCGCGGCTGGCTATCTGGCGCGAGTCGGAGAACGGGTGCAGCAAATGTGCCGCATCCAGCGCCTGCCACTCGCGCAATTCATGCGCCTCGCTCATCGATTCTCTCCGCTACTTCAGACGTTGAGCAACAGGTGCTCGCGCTCCCAGGAACTGATTACCTGCAGGAACACTTCGTATTCCGCGGTCTTGACGATGGTAAACGCTGCGACGAACGGCTCGCCGAGGATGCGGATCAGCGGCTCGCTCTCCTGGAGGCGGCGCAGCGCGGCGTCCAGTGATCGCGGCAAGGCGAAGGGCATGTCGTGTGCGCTGCCCGCAATGGGATCCGAGGGCTGCAGGTTCTCGATCATGCCCAGGTAGCCGCATGCCAGCGATGCCGCAATCGCGAGGTAAGGATTGGCGTCGGCGCCACCCACGCGGTTTTCCACGCGCCGACCTTCCGGATCCGACACTGGCACGCGCAGCCCTGCCGTGCGGTTGTCATAGCCCCACTGCACATTGATGGGCGCCAGCGCCGAGCGCGTGATGCGACGATAGGAGTTCACATTGGGTGCAAACAGCGACATCGCGGCGGGCAGGTATTTCTGCAGGCCCGCAATGTGCGCGAAGAACAGCGCCGATGGTGTGCCGTCGGGATTGCTGAAAATATTCTGTCGCGTCTTCTTGTCGACGATGCTCTGGTGGATGTGCATGGCGCTGCCAGGTTCCTTGGCATGCGGCTTGGCCATGAACGTGGTGTACATCTTGTGGCGCAGCGCCGCTTCGCGTGCCGTGCGCTTGAACAGGAAAGCCTGGTCCGCCAGGTCCAGCGGGTCGCCATGCAGCAGGTTGATTTCCATCTGCGCCGGGCCGTCCTCATGGATCAGCGTGTCGATCTCGATGTCCTGCGCCTCGCAGAATGCATAGATGTCGTCGAACAACGGATCGAACTCGTTGACCGCGGCGATGCTGTAACTCTGTCGGCCCGGTTCCGCGCGACCCGACCGGCCGATGGGGGGCTTCAACGGGTAATCCGCATCAATGTTGGGCTCGATGAGATAGAACTCGAGCTCCGGTGCAATAACCGGCTCCCAACCGCGCTCTGCATACAGCTCCAGCACGTGGCGCAGCACATGGCGCGGCGCCATGGTCACGCGCCGACCATCGGAATAGAAGCAATCGTGGATGACCTGCGCGGTGGGCTCGGCTGCCCATGGAACAACGCGCACGGTGCGCGCATCGGCCTTGAGCACGATGTCGATTTCGGCAGGACTCATTGCCGCAGAGGTATCCGCGGGATAATCCCCAGTGACCGTTTGCAAGAAAATGCTCTCCGGCAGGCGCATGCCCGCGTCTGCAGCAAATTTTTGCGCAGGCATGATCTTGCCGCGGGCGATGCCCGCCATGTCGGGGATGATGGCCTCGACCTCGGAGATGCCGCGTTCGCGGAAGAATTGATGGATGTCACTGGTCATGAATCACCTGTTTACGTCGCGCGCCGCGCGATCCCGCGCAGCTTCGCCAAATGCCCTGAATAACGCCGTAGAAAAAGGATTGTCGGCAGCCTGCCACTCCGGATGCCACTGCACCGCCAGCGCGAAGCGGCGCGCGTCCTGCACGCGAAAAGCCTCGATCAGTCCGTCTTCAGCACGCGCTTCCTCGATGAGATTGCGTCCCAGCGTGCGCACGCCCTGGTGGTGCAGCGAATTGACCACCAGCTGGTGGGTGCCGGCAATGGATTGCAGCAGGCCGCCTTGCGCCAGCGTCACCGCATGTGCAGGACCGTACTGCACATCCAGGGGCTGCGTGATGTCCTCATGATGCACGCGATGACCGGGCACTTCGTCCACGTTCTGCCACAGTGTGCCGCCGAACGCGACGTTCATTTCCTGGAAGCCGCGACACACACCGAATACCGGGACGCCCGCCGCGACGGCGCGTGGTATCAATGGCAGCGTGGTGGCGTCGCGCTGTGGATCGTGCAGCGTGCCGGGTCGACTGGGTTCGCCCCCATAAGCATGGGGCTCCACATTGGAAGGACTCCCCGTGAACAACAGGCCATCGAGTTCCTGCAACAACTCATCCAGCACCAGCTCACGGCCTAGCGACGGAATCACCAGAGGCAGGGCCTGGGCTGCATCCAGCACCGCCGTGATGTATTTTTCGCCAACCGCATGGAACGGGTGTGGGCCCAGCATTCGCCGGTCCGCCGGTATCCCTATGACGGGGCGTCTGAGTCGCATGAGATTCGTTTAAAATTATTGACGCCCCGAAGCGGCGATCCGACGGAAAATCTGCAGTCACGACGTCCTGCCGTGCCTTGCTGCCGCCAGTTCGCAGAGGGCGTAAAGCCATTAAATCATAAGCGCCGGGGTTGCGCCGTGACTTCCGGCCCTGTCCCGGCTAAGTCCGTGAAAGGCCGTGAGAAATTGCCAGTCCCGGCCCTGGCAGCGTATGCTGATGTACCTATATTTTAAACAGTTGCCATGGAGAGGGGTAGTGACGCAGGAGCTGGACGCCTTTCTCGCCGAACGACCCGCACTGCGCTTCCTGGATCTGCTGCTGCACGACCTCAATGGCGTTGACCGGGGCAAGCGTCTGGACGTTGCCAGCGCGCAGGCAGCATTTAGCGGGGGCATGCTGCTGCCGGGTTCGATGTTCGCCATCGATGTGGCCGGCGGCACGGTGCAGGAAACCGGCCTGGGTTTTGATGAGGGTGACGCGGATCGCCCCTGCATGCCGGTGGCCGGCTCACTGGTGGATGTGCCCTGGCTGGATCATGGCGTCGCCCAGGCACAGGTGACCATGCACCAACCCGACGGTCGCGCTTTCTACGGCGATCCGCGCCATCTGTTGGCCAGCCTGACTCAGCAGCTTGCAAACAAGGGACTGACTGCGGTGGTCGCCGTCGAACTGGAGTTCTACCTCATCGATCGCGAGCGCACCGAACTGGGCCTGCCGCAGCCCCCGCGCGCGCCCTTCACCGGCAGGCGCGAATACCGCACCCAGATCAACTCAATGGTCGACCTCGATGAATATTCTGCAGTGCTTGCAGATATCGATGCGGCCTGTCATGTGCAAAAAGTGCCATCCACCACTGCGCTGGCTGAATACGGCCCGGGCCAGTTCGAAGTCAATCTCATGCATTGCCCGGATCCGCTACTGGCCTGTGACCAGGCCCTGCGTTTCCGCCGCATCGTGAAATGTGTGTCGCGACGCCACGGCATGGATGCAACCTTCCTGCCCAAACCGTATGCGGACATGGCCGGCAGCGGGCTGCATATTCATGTGAGCCTCAATGATGCACAGGGCCGCAATGTCTTTGCGTCGGAGAATCCCCTGGGCAGCCTGGCCATGCAGCATGCAGCCGCGGGCCTTTTATCGACCATGGCCGATGGCATGGCCCTGTTCGCGCCGCTGGCCAATTCCTGGCGCCGCTTTCGTGCGGAAAGCTATGTGCCCCTGACTGCAGACTGGTCCATCAACAATCGCGGCGCGGCACTGCGTGTGCCCGTCAGCAATGCAGCCAATCGGCGCCTGGAGCATCGAGTGGCTGGGGCTGAGGCCAATCCCTATCTGGTGATGAGCTGGATACTGGGCGGCATGCTCAAGGGAATCGACGAGGGGTGCGCGCCGCGTGAACCATTGACGGGAAACGCCTATCACCATCAAGGCGCACTGGGCGAGGCGCTGCCCGCGTATTGGCCCACGGCGCTGGATCGATTCGAACACAGCAGTTTCGCGCGCCAATTGCTGGGGGAAAAGCTGCATCGGCTGTATGCGCGGGTGAAGCGCCGCGAATTGGATGACTTCAGCGCCGTCGTCACCCCCAATGAGTGCGCCCTCTACCTTCCGGCGCTGTAGTGGGTTCCTGGTATTGGGCATCGCTGCCGCAACCACGCGCCCTGCCCTCGTTGCAGGGTCAGCACACCTGTGATGTGGGCGTGGTGGGTGCGGGCATTGCCGGATTGTCGGCCGCACTGCATCTGGCACAGCGAGGCTACAAGGTCACGGTCCTCGAGGCACAACGCATCGGTTGGGGCGCGTCCGGCCGCAGCGGTGCGCAGGCCATTTTCGGCGTCGCAGCCGGGCAGGACAAACTCAACATGCTGCTGGGCGCCGGCGATGCCCGTCGCATCTGGGACATGTCGGTGGAGGCGTTGTCGCTGCTGCGTCAACTGATTGACGTACACAATATCGAGTGCGACTGGCGCAGTGGCCAGATGCATGTTGCCATCAAACCGCGGCAACAACGCGAACTACTAGCCTGGACACGACAACTGCAGGACGACTTCGGCTATGGTTCGGTGCGTTACCTTGACGGCGCGGCGCTGCGCAACCTGGTGGCCAGTGATCGCTACATCGCCGGCATGCATGACAGCAACAGCGGCCATCTGCAGCCCTTGAAGTATGTGCGCGGACTGGCGGCGGCGGCCCAGCGCGCGGGCTGCATTATCCACGAACATAGCCACGCGTTACGCCATGAGCGCGCCGATGGCGCCCTGCGCCTGGTTACTAAATCGGGTGAGCTGCGCTGCAGGCAGGTTGTCTATGCGGGCAATGCCTGGCTGGGCGCCACGGTGCCTGCGCTGGCCCGACGTATCATGCCGGTCGCAACTTACATGGTGGCCACTGAACCTCTGGGTGAATCTGCCGCTGCGGCTTTGCTGCCGCACGATACTGCGGTCACCGACATCAATTGGGTGCTGGACTATTTCAGGCGCAGCGCGGACCACCGGCTGCTGTTCGGCGGACGCGTGAGTTATTCCGGGCTGGATCCTTTCAACACAGCGCAGGCCACGCGGCGCAGAATGCTGGCAGTGTTTCCGCAACTGCGCGACGCACGCATCGAACATGCCTGGGGCGGTTACGTGGACATCACGCTCAACCGCGCACCGGACTTTGGCCGTATTGAAACGGATGTGTACTACCTGCAGGGCTTTTCTGGGCACGGCATGGCGCTGACCGGATTGGCGGGCAAGCTGGTGGCCGAAGCCATTGCCGGCAGCGCTGAACGATTCGACGTGTTTGCACGGATTCCGCATCGCCAATTCCCCGGCGGCGCGCTGCTGCGGCGGCCGGCCCTGGTGCTGGCCATGCTCTATTACCGGCTGCGCGACCTGTTATAGGTGCGACGTCCATTCGCAGCCCATCGCGTGGCAAACAGCAGTATGCACAGCAGAGCTTCGGCATAACCGAATGCGCCTCCGCCACCCGAGTTGACTTGAACACCAGGCGGACTCACCGAAGCAACCGGAACAGTGGCTGGTCCTGCAACAATTACTGTTGGCCCAGGCCCCGGATCGATCACTCCAAGCAACTGAAGCATCGCCGCCCCCTGGGGCTCCTCCAGCACAATCTGGAAAAACCGGCTTGAGCCCAGGATTGCGCGGGCGGGTAATGTCACCGTCTTCGGCCCGACTTCTCCATTCCCCCACGTGAGTTGTCCCGCCGCGACTGTGGGGGCCGCATCGTCGATGCCCGCGTTGTCATTCGCAGTGATCCTGTATTTGACATTGACCGTCCCGGCTCCACCCAGGACACGACTGATACTGACGGACTCGCCGGAATTGAGTCTGTTGAAGCCAGGCCCATCCACATTGAGGGCACCTGGACTTTGAAAGTCCCGGCCCAGCAGCCGGAATGCGTACAACGGGTTTAAGTCAGCAGTTGCTCGCCTGGTCAGGAACGTCAACGAGCCGTCGGCCTCCGCGTGCCGGATCTGTCCCGCATCCATGACGGGCAGCAAGAGTATCTGGCCATTGTTGAATGTGAAATCCAGGTTGCCGTCGGCCAGCAGCCGAAAGACGCCAGTCCGCCCCGAATTTACAAGGTTCGCCTGGATATAAAGAGCGGTCTGCGACCCGCCAGCGGCAAAGACATGGGGTTCGCTCACCAGTTCTGGAAACTTCACGGTCGCGATCCCGCTTCCTGGCGCTCCGAATGACGGATCCACTGAAAGGTCTGCCTTCAGGTTGGCCACCAGCACGTTCGAGGAGTCGAAGGCCGATGCACCGACGACGTAGTTGCGCTTGCGACCGGCATCAGACTGAAACACGGTCCCTGTGAGCAGCGCCGACGCAGAGGATGGCAACTGCACAGCGATCCCCCTGGCGTCGATTACCCGGTCACAGGTCGGGCAATACCAGTCGATAATCCGCAGGTACCCGTCCGCCATTGCTTCGATGGATTTGCTGCCCGTTTCATTGCAGTCCTGCGTCACGTCCGGCACGGCGACCCTGCCCCCATTGCCGAATGAAGTATCCACCTGGCCGTCGGGCAACAACCGCAAGATCCTCCATCCGCTCGGGCAGGCATAAACGTCGGAGGTGCCATAAGACGCAAGCACAGCCAGACTGCCCGCGCCCAGCGGCGCGATTGCCGAGATCAGCACTGGCGCCGAAACCCCGACGTCCTGCGGGGTGATGGACCGGATGCCTGCGGAACCGAAACCGGCGTCGAGGAGTCCCGAAGCCGTCACATGCACCAGCTTTTGAGGCGAGGCGTGATAGGTGCTGCCGTCTGGCGCAATGGCGCTCCGATATACCCAATCCATTTGCGTGAAATCGACAGCTACGTCTGCTGTACCCGACGCCCCGAAAGCCTGATCAGGATGACCATCGGCATCAGCGCGGTACACACGCAGCAGGCCATTGGAATAGCTGGCTGCGACCATCCGGCCGTCTGGCTGAAACAGCAACTCCGAATACCGGCCAGCGGTGACATAGACCCCTCCTGTGCCAAAGGCCGGATCGATGTCCCCCATCCCCGCACGGGATACCTGGCAGACCATCAGCAGAACCAGGACCGGACAGAATTTCTGCACGACCGAGCCATGCGATCTCGCTTGTTTTGCCATTTCCAGAATTCTCCAACCGGCAACTGAGGCATCAGAGCCCAAGTCTTCGCGCCAACGCTCGTACATGCATGACGTAACGCCAAACTTTCCGTTTAGGAACGCCAAAGGTTCCCCAAAGGCTGACGCGCGACGGGGCTGTTGACCCATAATTCCGACATGGGAGTGGCTGGTACAGACGAAGGGAAGGAACCTCTTGCCTGGAAGGCTGGGGATCTTCGTATCGACGTGGGTACCCAGAGCGTGCAAAGAGCGGGCACCCCGGTGGAATTACCGCGGCTGTCATTCGAGTTGCTGGTTGCCCTGCTTCGCGCCGCACCCAACTTCGTCTCCAACGACGAGCTGGTTTCAGTGGTATGGAAGGGCTTGGTAGTCAGTCCTGAGACGGTTACGCAGCGGGTGAAGCTGCTGCGGGATGCACTAGGCGATGACCCCAGAAGTCCCGTGTACATCGAAGGACTTCGTGGCCGCGGCTACCGGATGCTTCCGGCCGTTACATCCTTTCCAGGTCCACCCGTCGATGATCCGTACCCGGTTGCCCTCGCCGCACCACAAACCCAACCGCGATGGACATGGCCGCTGGCCATACTATTTACCCTGCTTGCCGGAGTGACCCTTCTGTTGTCTTACAGGCACCGGTCTGCTGCGGATACCACATCTGGTTTTGCGGATCGGGCAGTGGCGGTTTTGCCGTTCACAAATGCACCTGCTTCTCCCATTCGTGTCGATCTGGCACAGGGAATTGCGGACAGCGTGAACGCGTCTCTGTCCACGATTCAGGGACTGACCGTTATCGCCCCAAATTCCTCTTCTCAGGTCGACTCCGTAAAGCTCGGATCCAGGGAAACCGGAAGGATTCTGGGCGCACGCTACCTGGTCCAGGGTTCTATACAGCAGTCAGGAGTCCGGTTACGCGTTACTGCGAAACTCATCGAGAGCGATACCAACTCACTGCTTTGGACAGAGCAATTCGATCAGGCGCAGGACGACATGTTCGGGATGCAGGATCGCGTTGCAGTGAGCGTGGCGCAGGCACTGCGATCACTTGTCGCCGGCATCGACCCAACCATTCCGGCAGCGGACAGAAGCACCAATCTTGAGGCTTACCTCGCGTATCTCAGGGGCAGGACGCTGCTGGGGCGAACGACCATCGTCGGCTCGACTGCCGCAGAGAGTGAATTCCAGCACTCAATCGACCTTGATCCTGCGTTTGCGCCTGCAATTGTGGGCCTCTACGACGCGCGAATGCAGGCCGCCAGCCTGCGCAGGACGGGCATGGACAAGGCACTGTATGAAAACGCGCCTTTGCTGGAGCGGGCCAGCAGGTTGCGCCCTGGGTCGGGTGCCGTCGACCTTGCGCGCGCGATATGGAGCGATGAGCCATTTGTTGCCCGTGCGGCGCTGTTCGAACGGGGCCTGGCACGGGACCGCGCGAATTCCCGTGCTATGACCGCGTACTCGGAGCTCCTTGACAACAATGATCAACGGGCCGAAGGCGAAATATGGCTGCAGCGGGCCCTGCGGATTGACCCACTATGGCCGCGCGCAAGGTTCCGCCTGGCGCAGCGAAACTTTCCGCTTGTGGGTTCAGCCATCGAACTGCAGAACCTCAAGACCCTGGAACTGGATCCCAACTACTATCCTGCGCTGCAAAGGCGGGCCAAATACCAATGGGCGGCGCACGGCGAGACCGCGCAGTCGATCATGGTTATTGAACGGGCGATCGCCACCGACCCGGAGAACCCCTGGGGGCCGCACACCGCCGTTGTATTTTACCTGGACATCAACGATCCCGAGCGGGCGTGGCAAGTCGTACGGGGCAATGCCGTGGCCGAAGCCAGCACACGCGCGCTACGGGCGCTATACGCCGGCGACTGGCGCGCAGCTGGCGAAGCGGCGCTTGCGGAGGGCAGCTACGTATTTGGAAAGCCGGAACGCTGGCTGGTCACGACGGCCCTGCGCGACTACGCACTGCGCACCGGTGAATTCGACCGCATCATCCAGTTGCTTTCGAAACGCTACAGCCTGCCCCTGGATGCGGAATGGAAGCTGGGCACCGACAATTTCCGGGAAGGCCAGCTGCTGGCGCATCTGTTGTTGGCTCAGGGACGGCGCGCCGACGGTGTGCGACGACTCGACGCGGTGATCGCCTGGATCGATGCCAATGAATTCATGGGACCTGTCTACAACCTGCGTACCAAGGCGCAGGCACTGGCGCTGAAGGGCGAAACGGATGCGGCGCTGGCGCTGCTTGCGGAGTCGTTCCGCAAGGCCGATTACACCCATGCCTGGTACACCGCGCGTGTCGATCCCACATGGAGTGGATTGCGCAAAGACGCCCGGTTCGTGGCCATTGTCCAGGACATTCAGCGGCACACGGCCGGAGAGGCACAGCGCCTGGCGACCCTGCGCCAGGAAACTGCCGCTGCGTCAGGTCCGTGAGGCGACGACTGCCTGCAATCGCGCTGCTGGCACTCGCTGCCAAAGTTGATGCCGCTGCGCCGGCAGAGCTCTCTGAGGTCATCGTCACTGCACGCCGGATACCGGAAAGCTCCAGTTTCGTGCCCCTTGCCATCGATGCGATCGCAGCTGACCGCCTCGGCGCCGGTGGCGTCAGGAACATGTCGAACCTGGCAGAGACCGTGCCGGGCCTGAGCTTCGAATCGATGTGGGGCGGAACCGGCGCGGCACCCGTGATCCGCGGGCAGTCGCAGCCCAGCACCGCTGGCGACAATGTTGGTGTTTTCGTTGACGAGATCTACCAAGCCGGTCGCTCGCAGATCGATCTGGAAATGCTCGACTTCGAACGCATCGAAGTGGTGCGCGGACCCCAGAACACACTTTTTGGACGCAGCACTTTTGCAGGCGCAATCGAATATGTTTCGCAGCCGGCCACTATTGAACGCACCGGCTACCTGCAGGTCGAACTGGGCAGCGACAGCCTGGCGGGACTACAGGGCGCTTGGTCTGGCCGCCTGTCAGACAGTCCGTGGCTTGGCAGGCTCGCATTGAGTCACCGGACAATGAACGGGACCCAGACCTCGACGCAGGGAGAAGACCTGGGTGGTTCCCGACGCGATGCCGCCACGCTCACGCTTTCGCGTCGATCGGCCGACGAGACTCACGACCTGGTGACGCTGAACATGCGCTTGAATCGGGGCGAATTCGGGCACCCCGCCACCACCACGCTCAATGCCGAAGACTTCAACTGCGGTGGCAGGGACGCCACGTCGGGCATCTGGTCCTACTTTTGTGGTCGCGCGCCGGCAGGCAACCAGTTCTCGCTGAGCTCGCACCTGCCCGACAGCAATGGCAGAGCGGAACAAGTGTCGTTGCGGATTGAGCAGCCGATTGGCGGTCTCATTTTGCGCTTGCTCACCGGCTATTACCACGCGCGTTCCACTGCCTATCGCGATTTCGACGGATCTGCTTCCGGCTTTCTTTCCGGCGTTTGCACCACTGGCGTCAACTGCGGACCGGGAGCCCCGTCGGCAATTCTTACCCGATTCACCTCGCCCAATGTGGTGTCGAAGAGCTATGTCGACACCACCGACTGGTCACAGGAGCTGCGCCTGGGAAACGAGGCAGACAACGGCGTTTCATGGATGGCAGGAATTGCAGCATCGTGGACGCGGGAACTGGGCAGCGGCTCATTTGGCGCCGATCGGGAGAATCTCGGCGCCAACGAACGCCTTAGCGCCCTCGACATATCCAACCCCAACCGGGTGGGACAAATCTCCCGGTTGAATTCGGCACTGGTGACCGACTCACGCATACAACAGGTGTTGCAGACCCAGACACTTGAGGAGCGCAGCGCCCTCGCCGCATTCGGCATGCTGGATGTGCCATTGTCTGAAAGGTCGCATTTGCGGATGGAGCTGCGCAGTTCTCGTGAAACGCAACAGCTGGATTCGCGCTACGCGAATTACGTCCCGAACACCGAACCCGATCCGCCGCAAATCAACTTTACGGTCTTGACGCCTCGGGTCTCACTGGACCTGCGTCCGGCCGCGAACTGGTACGCGTATGCCTCCGTCGCGCGCGGCGCGCGTGCCGGCGGTGCCAACACAACGCCCGGACTTGTCGAGGAAGAAAAGCAGTACGACCCCGAATACAACTGGACGACTGAACTTGGCATTCGTCATCAAACCGGAGCATTTATCGACTCGTGGCAGGTAACGATCTATCGCATCGACTGGCAGGACACGCAGATACTCGGAGTCTCCACCAGCCCGGGTGTGAATGCGCTGATTACCGGCAATACCGCCGGCCTCACCACTCTTGGCGTGGAAGCGCAGATTCACCTGCGTTTCGGAAACCGGGTGCGGGGCAGCATTGCCTACAGTCATGCCGATCCCCGCTTCAATCAGGGCAGCGACGATGCGGGGTCCCGTCCGTTCTGTGGACTGACAGCAAAGCCGCCGAGCTCGAATTTTTGCAATTACGGCCCGCCTCGAACTGCTTCCAACGGGACCATACCGCTGGTGCCATATCTTGACGACAACCTGGCCGCCCGTACTCCGCGGGACAGCTGGTCCATGACGTTGCAGACTTTGCCGATAACAATCCGTGGTGCCTGGCAACTCAGCGCCGACGCGACATTCAGTTACCAGGACAATGTCTATGAACGCCCGATCGACGGCGCCAGTTATGGTGCGCGTGAACTGCTGAGCGCCCGTGTTGTCCTGCAGCGCGGCCAGTGGCGGGCCGAGCTTTGGGGCAGGAACCTCGCAGACTATTCATATATCAGGGCTGCAGCCAGTCGCGGCCAGGCGTTCTACCCGTCACTGCCGCGGCCCCTGGACTTGCTGTACGGCGAAGGCCAGCGCGTGGGCCTTACGGTGAGCCTTGATCTGGCGGCCGACTGAAAACCGGTACGGCCCCTTTCGCAGCAACAGCACGCAGCCCAGCAGCGCGCACAGCAAGTAATCGAAACGCCCACCTCCATGGGAGGGCGCGGGCATGGCTGTTGCTGCGGGGCTGCCTGATGCTGGAGGAGTGCTTGGAGCTACATTTACCGGTGAGGAATCGTTTGAATAGATCGAGAACAGTCCTTTCGAGCAGGTCAAATTCGCGCCAGCCTCTGTTACACGCTCCACGTTGAGGATGAACTGTTCGTCGGGTTCAAAGAGCAGGTCATCGGTGATGGGCACATTGATGGTCTTCACGCCTGATTCACCATCTGCCCAACTCAGCGTTCCCTGGACGTCCGTGTAGTCCACTCCGGACGTAGCCGTCAGCGCCTGGGTCGAGTACCTCAGACTGACCGCGCCTCGCGAGCCAAGCGCACGGGAAAGTGTAATCGTCGCCTCGCCACCCAGCTCTGAGACACTGTTTGCTCCCGCGCACGAGAACGACGTAGCGACAATTCCCGGACTCTCGATGGCCGAACCACTGAGTCGAGTCGCCAGTCCATAGCCAATATCCGCGACCACACTGTCGTCGGGCAATCGTTGCACGAAATTCATCCAGAGAGAGTTGCCTGGCCGAAATCCTCCGGTTCCAAGCTGCCTGTCCAAGCTCCCATCAGCCCGAAGGCGGTACGCGAGACTGGCATATTCGCTGGCCCCCTGTTCCCCCGCCTTGTGTCCATATGTCAATACTTGAAGGTACATATGCGGCGAGCCCGATTGAGGCGGAAGCAGTGTCACTGCCACCAGTTCTCCAACCGGGCTGAACGGTATGTCGTTCAATGATATGTCCAGGTACCCCGTGCCTGAATTCCCGAATGTATTGTCCAAGGCAAGATCACGGCGCCAGCGGGAGACGTTCAATTCCAGTCCTGGTTTTGTAGGTGCGTCAGTGGTTGCAACTACGTACAAGTATTCGCCCGCGTCCTCAATCTTCAAAAGCCGCCTGTTCTGGAGCGCTGCCTGCATGGACGCGGGCAGCGCCAGATTTCCGCCGCGTCCATCCAGCAGGACTCCGTGCGTACCCAGCAGCAGCTTGTCGCCTGAAAGAGCGACAATCGGAGTCTGGCCCCACCAATAACATCCATCGGAAACTTGCATGCGCAGAGACCCGCCGCTGCCGAAAGCTACGTCGGGTTCACCGTTCGCGCCCAGGCGGTAGACGATCATGGCATCGGCACATTCATACGAATCCGGGAAGTATTTCACCAGCACACTGACTGCACCACCCGGCCCTACAGCCACGCCATCGATTTGCGGGAGGTCGCTGGCGTAAGCGGTTGGCGGCGGAATTTGGCGCATTCCATTCGGACCAAACGTAGCGTCGGGTCGCCCCGAAGCGTCGATTCGCATGAGCCAGGGTGTGCCCCCTGCTCTGCGGAGGCTCAGAATCGTGTAGCCGCCCTGGACTAAGACGGCGTTCAAATCCATGGAAAAACCTGGAATTGCGGTTTCCAGTACTCCCGCGGTGCCAAATGTCGCGTCTGGTTTACCGTTCACAAGGCGTAGTACGCGCAGACTACCTTCGGCAACAGCAACAAGTTGCAGTCGGCCATCCGGCAGGCCCGCCAAGCCCCCAAAGCCGTCGGGATATCGCAACAGCCCACCCATTCCGAAAGAAGTGTCCAGATCGCCGACTCCCGCGTGCACCCGGACTGCAAGCAAAATCGCCACGGCCACCCCGATAACGAATCTTGAGACTGCGGTTTTCATTTGCCTTCCATCGCGCTTTCACGGTGAGGCAGTCAGGATCCATCGCGTGGATATTTGTCTGCATGAAGGATGGCCAAAGACCAGCCCACGTCAGGCCAAAGGTTGGCCAAAGTAAGGCGCCAACGAAAAGGCCCGCGCAGTTTCCCGCGCGGGCCTTTGTTCACGCATCAATCAACGAGATCAGGCTATCGAGAACCCTTCGCGCGTGATCGGCAACGTGCGAATCCGATGGCCGGTGGCCGCGAAAATCGCATTGCAGATGGCGGGGCAGGCAGGCGGGAACGCCGGCTCACCTACGCCCGTGGGCGGGAAGTTGGTGTCCAGGAAATGCACATCGACCACTGGCGGCGCAACCGACATGCGCGGCAGCCGGTAAGTGTCGAAGTTCTGTTCCTTGATGCGACCGTTCTCAATGCTGACCTCCAGACCCAGTGTGCCGATGGCATCGACCACGCAGCCCTGCACCTGGTTCTCGGCACCGGAGAGGTTGACGATGGGTCCGATGTCACCGACCACCGTCATCTTGTGCACGGTGACCTTCTTGTTCTTGTCGACGCTGACTTCGGCCACTTCGGCAATGTGCCCCTGGTGACTGAAATGGAACGCCAAACCCTGGAAGTGTCCCTTGGGCAGTGGCTTGCCATATCCGGAGCGCTCTACCGCAGACTTGATAACTGCAATGGCACGATCCGGATTGAGCCCGCCGCCACCAAAGCCACCCGGAGGACCACCGGCTGCAGCGGGTGCCACCTGCTTCTGGCCGAACACTTCGATCAGGAATTCGGCGTGGTCACGTTTGGCGGCCACCGACAGCTCATGCATGAAGGACTGCACCACGAAACCGGTGGTGTTCGAGCCTGGCGCACGCCACGGACCGCAGGGAATCGAAAACGCCTGGTTGGTTACCGACAGCCGGTAGTTGGGTGTGTATTCCGCAGGGAATTCATTGGGCGAGGGCCAACCACCGCCAGCCACCGACGCCTGGGGACGACCAGCCGGCGGGGCAGGTGCACGCGAATCGTTGAAGGAAATCGCATGGCCGGACCATGCGGTCAGCTTGCCCTTGTCATCGAGCGCCGCCTTGAACTGGTGGAAGCCGCCCGGGCGATAGAAGTCGTGAGAGATGTCGTCTTCACGCGTCCACATCAGCTTCACGGGAATGCCGCCGGCCTGCTTCGAGATGGCTGCCGCTTCACACGCATATTCATGCATCAGGCGACGACCGAATCCGCCACCAATGCGCAACTGGTGCAGCGTCGAACGCTCCGGTGGAACACCGACTACCTTGGCAGCCAACGTACGCGCGCCATCGGGGATCTGCACCGAGCCCCAGATCTCGAGCTTGTCGCCGGCCGGATCCTTCTGATACCAGGCCGTGGTGTTCTGTGGCTCCAGCGGTGAGTGCGAGATGAACCCGAAGGTGTAGAAGGCCTCGACAACCTTTCCATTCTTGAGGCCGGCATCCACATCGCCGACAGTCTTGAGCACCTGCGCACCCTGCGGCTGCTTGGCGATTTCCTTTGCCTGCGCACTGAGCTTGGTCCAGCTCTCCTTAGCCGCGTTGGTCTCATCCCAGGTAATCTTGAGCTTCTTCTTTGCCGAGAAGGCCGACCAGGTGTTGTTGGCGACAATCGCCACGCCGGGCATGACTTCAGTGGTCTGGCCCGTACCTTCCACGATGAAGGCATCGACTACACCAGGCAGCATGCGGATTTCATCCACATTGGCCGAAGCAACCTTGCCACCCACCGCCGGGCATTTCTGGAATACAGCAACCTTGAGGTTGGGCAACTTCATGTCGACGCCGAACAACGGCTGGCCAGCCACCAGTTTCACGTTGTCCACGCCAGTTACGCGCGTGCCCATGATCTTCCAGTCTTTACGATCTTTGAGCTTGAGCTGCTGAGGATTCGGCACCGGCATGGAGGCCGCGGCCGTGGCCAACTGTCCGTAGGTCATGCTGCGCTTGCTGGCAGCATGGGTCACCACGCTTTCAGATGTGGTGATCTCGCTTTCGGGTACACCCCACTCCTTGGCAGCGGCGGCAACCAGCATGGCGCGGGCACCCGCCCCTGCACGGCGTAATGTGTCGAAGGCCAGCGGAATCGACAGCGAGCCACCGGCGAACTGGGCCCCGTAAACGGCCGCGTTGATGGGAGCCTGCTCAACAGTGACATCGGACCACTTGGCATCGAGTTCCTCGGCGAGGATCACGCCGAATGCGGTCTTGATGCCCTGTCCGATTTCCGGGTTCTTGGACAGCAGCGTGATCTTTCCATCCGGCGCAATGGTCACATAGGCACCAGGATTGAACGCCGGCCCGGGAGGCGGACCTGCCGGACGCGCACCACCGGCTGCAGGAGCCTGCTGCGCATCGGCTTCTTCGGATCCGAAACCGAAGGACAGCACCAGACCACCACCCACGGCTGCGGTCGCGCGCATGAAGCTGCGGCGGCTCAGCGGAGCCGCGCCCTTGTTATCGGCAGACTGGTTTGCGCCAGTCTGAATCGCGGATTGGCGCTCGAGCTGCTCGAGTATTTCGCGCGGATAGTATTCGTCGTTGATAACAGCGCTCATGAAGCACTCCCGTTGAGGGCCTGCGCAGCAGACTTGATGGCCTTGCGAATGCGCAGGTAAGTGCCGCAGCGGCACAGGTTGCCCGACATGTACGAATCGATATCGCTGTCAGACGGATTCTTGTTCTGCCGCAGCAGTGCGGTGGCGCTCATGATCTGCCCTGCCTGGCAGTAGCCGCATTGCGGCACGTCATGTTCGATCCATGCCTTCTGCACCGCGGTAAGGGTGCCACCCTGGGCTAACCCCTCAATCGTGGTGATCTTCTGCCCGGCGGCGGCAATGGCCGGCACCGAGCAGGAGCGGACGGGTGTGCCGTTGAGGTGCACGGTGCAGGCACCGCATTGCGCCATGCCGCAACCGAACTTGGTACCCACCAGGTTGAGCTCGTCACGCAGCACCCAGAGCAGTGGCTGGTCATCCGGCACATCCACGTCGTGATCCGTGCCGTTAACATTAAGTTTCACTTTGGCCATTGTGTCCGTCCGAATATAGCGTTATTGGTTATGACCCCGAAGCCAGCGAGCATACTCGGGAAGTCGCGCGTTTTCACGCGTGGCGCAGCTCGAAGCAGCGATGAATGCGAGGGTTGCCCTGGAAGTCGAAGGGCAGCGTCGCCGCGGATATGTCTTGCACTTTGAACTGTTCGCTGAGCACGGGGTCTAAGGCGAACTTCTGGGCATTGGTAGAGAACACCAGCAATCCCTCCCGCGACAATAGCCCCATGCATTGGCCAATCATCACCCCATGGTCACGCTGTACGTCCAGCACACCCTCCATGCGCGCGGAATTGGAGAAGGTCGGAGGGTCCAGAAAAATCAGGTCGTAGCTCGGCCTGCCCTGCTGGTTGGCCAGCCACTGCAGGCAGTCCGCTTGCACCAGTTCATGTCTATCCGCGGCGAATGCGTTGAGCTCAAGGTTGGCCCGCGCCCATTCCAGGTAAGTGCGTGACAGGTCGATGCTGAGGCTGCTGGTTGCACCGCCGGCGGCGGCACGCAGCGTCGCCACACCCGTGTAACAGAACAGGTTGAGAAACCGTTTGCCCTGGGCCGCAGCGCCAATGCGCGCGCGCGTCTTGCGGTGATCGAGGAACAGGCCGGTGTCGAGGTAATCGTCGAGATTGACCCGGATTTTGAGTCCGGCCTCTTCCACGACATGCAACTCTTCACGGCGACTGACCTTTTCGTATTGGCCGTCTTTCTGCCGCTTGCGCGTGCGCAAGTGAACATGATCCAGCGCGATTCCCGTCACGTCGGGCAGAACGGACAGCGCCTCTTCGCGTCGCCTGCGCGCCGCCACCGGATCGACAGTGTGCGGCGCTGCATACTCCTGCACATACAGCCAGCGCTGGCCTTCGTCCTCGCTCGCGCCCGCATACAGGTCGATGGCCAGTGAATACTCCGGCATGTCCGCGTCGTAAAGCCTCCAGCAGCCGACGTTCTCGCGCCGCGCCAGTTTGCCCAGGCGCTGCAGGTTCTTGCGCAGGCGGTTGGCAAACATCTGCGCGCCCGGCGTCTGCGTCAGCTGCGGCGTGTCGAGCACCACCCCGCGCGCGGCGCGGCGCTGCTTGCGTTCACCCGGCGCGAATCGCAGCAGGCGGCATTCGATGGCGCCATTCCAGACTGTGTGTACGCGCGAAGCCTCGCAGCCAATCAATTGTCCCAGTGCCGGTTCGCCGGTAATCACCGCGGCGTTCCAGGCGGCGAAGGGTTCGCGCAATGCCACACCCAGGGCACGGTGCGCATCTGCCGCTTCATCTGATCCGGGTATGCGCAGACCATAAGGTGGATTCACACACAGCAGGCCCGGCGGCGCATCCTCGGCGGCATTCATGGCTCGCAGCTGCGCAATGTCGATGTGATCGAATATCAGGTCGCGCCCTACACCGGCGCGACGTGCATTGGCCGAAGCCGTGGCTATGGCGGCGCGATTGCGATCTGCACCGCGCACGATCACCGGCAACTGGTCGCGGATCCGCGCGCGTGCGGCCAACTTCAGTTGTTCCCACAGCGCAGCGTCGTGGCCACGCCAGCCTTCGAATCCGTAGTAGTCACGCAGCAAGCCTGGGGCGGTATCGGTGGCCATCCATGCCGCTTCAATGACAAATGTGCCCGAGCCGCACATGGGGTCGAGGAACTCGCCGCCTTCGGCTGCAATGCGTGGCCACTGTGCGCGCACCAGGATTCCAGCCGCGAGGTTCTCGCGCAGCGGCGCCTCGCCGCCGGCAAGGCGATAGCCGCGCCTGCTGAGCGATTCACCTGCCAGGTCAATAAGCAGGCTGATCTCGCCACGATGCGCATGGGCATGCACGCGCAGGTCCGGACGTGTGGTCTGTATGGAAGGCCGATCGCCGGTGACATCGCGCAACTGGTCGCAGATGGCGTCTTTGAGCTTGAGGGCACCGAAATGCGTGTTGTTGATGGCGTCGTGCTTGCCAGTGAATTCACAGGACAGGGTGCCGCGTGGATTGAGATGCGCAGTCCAATCAACGCCACGCCCCAGGTCGTAGAACGCCGCGGTGTCAGCCACCGGTCCGCTCGCAACCTCGAGCATCACGCGGCTGGCCATGCGCGATTCAAGACAGGCGCGATAGCCCACTTCCAGAGAACCTTCGAAGGTCACGCCACCGACGCTGTCGCGCACATTGGTGGCTCCCAGCGCCATGATCTCTGTAGCCAGCAGGTCGGCAAAGCCGCGTGGCACGGTGGCCACGAAGCGCAACGCCCCTGTTTCCGTGCGCGGCAGGCTCACGTGAGATCGATCCAGGTCGTTTTCAGTTCCGTGTATTTGTCGAAGGCGTGCAGTGATTTGTCGCGGCCCATTCCCGACTGCCGGAATCCGCCGAATGGCACGGTGATGTCATCGGCGTCATAGCAGTTGACGTACACCATGCCGCTGCGCAGCGCGCGCGCCATGCGATGCGCGGTGGCCAGATCGCGCGTCCACACTGCGGCAGCCAGTCCATAGCTGCTGTCGTTGGCCATGGCCAGCGCCTCGGCTTCGTCACGAAATGTCAGTGTGGCCAGCACCGGCCCGAATATCTCTTCGCGTGCGATGCGCATGTCTGGCTTCACACCATCGAACACCGTGGGTTCGATGTAGCTGCCACCACTTTGGCGGCGCGCCTGGGCACCGCCCAGCGCCAGGCGCGCGCCATCGGCGCGGCCGGCTTCTATGTATCCCAGCACCCGCTGCATCTGCTGCGCATCGACAATTGCGCCCAATCGGGTTGCAGCATCCAGCGGATCCCCAGGCGCCAGTTCGCGCCCCACCACGGCGATCTGTTCCAGCATCGCGTCCTTGAGACTCTCGTGTACCAGCAGGCGTGAGCCGGCAGAACACATCTCGCCCTGGTTGAAGAAGATTGCGAAAGCGGCCGCGCGCGCCGCGCGCTGTACATCGTCATAGTCCGCCATCACGATGTTGGGCGACTTGCCGCCGCATTCCAGTGACACGCGCTTGAGATTGGAGTGCGCGGCATAGCCCATGATCAACTTGCCGGTGGCGGTAGACCCGGTGAATGCAATGCCGTCCACATCCATGTGGCTGGCCAGCGCCTTGCCTGCGCTGTGACCGAAGCCCGGCACCACGTTGAACACTCCCGGCGGCAACCCGGCCTCGATGGCCAGCTCCGCAATGCGCAGCGCGCTCAAGGGAGACTTCTCGGAGGGCTTGAGCACCAGCGAATTGCCGGCCGCCAGCACCGGCCCGATCTTCCACGCCGCCATGATCAGCGGGAAATTCCACGGCACAATGCCACCCACCACGCCCAATGGTTCGCGCGTGATCAATGCAAGTGAATCAACACCAGTGGGCGCCACTTCATCGTAGATTTTGTCCACTGCCTCGGCGTACCACTGCAGGCAATTGGCGGTCGAAGGAATATCCACGGCCAGGCTGTCGCAGATGGGTTTACCCATATCCAGCGTTTCGGTGAGTGCCAGTTCTTCGCCATGCGCGCGGATCAGCTCTGCAAACCGCAGCAGCACTTTCTTGCGATGCCTGGGTGCGGCGCGCGACCAGTCGCCGCGATCGAAAGCCGCGCGCGCACTGCGCACGGCAGCGTCCACATCCGCAGCATCGCCAGCGGCAATAGTGGTCAGCACCCGTCCATCGATGGGGCTGATGCATTCAAAGGTCGCGCCGGCAATCGAGTCGTGCCAACCGCCCCCAATGAACACCTGACGTCGCGGTTTGAAGTCGCGGGCGCGGGCATGCCAGTCAATTTCTTTCATTGGTTACTCAAAACGAAGGCGGGGTGCCGCAGCTGACCAGCTCACAGGGCTCGTGCCCGGTATTGCGGAAGCGGTGCGGAAGATTGCTTGCAAAGTAGAAGGCCTCGCCCGGCCCCAGCACGCGGGTCTCCGTGCCAACAGTCACCTCAATGGTTCCGCTGACCACCACACCGCCCTCTTCGCCGCGATGGGTCAACATCTGTTCGCCAGTCTCTGCCCCTGGCTCGTAGCGCTCATGCAGCAGCGTCATCTGGCGACCGCTGCGCTGCGCCGCCACCAGACGCAGCGAAACGGCACCGCTGCCCAGCTCCACAAGATCCTCGGCAGCAAAAAACACCGGCGTACGCTGGTTGACATCAGTGGTGAAGAATTCCGCCAGCGACATGGGTATCCCATCCAGAAGCTTCTTGAGTGAGCTGACAGACGGGCTGACGCGGTTCATCTCCACCAGGGAGATCAGCCCATTGGTGACCCCGGCCCGTCGGGCCAGTTCACGCTGCGATAGTCCATGCAGCTGCCGAATGGCGCGTACCCTTGCACCAACGTCCATGGTCATTGCGATGTTCATGGCCGCCATTTGGAATCCTCAGCTCACCTCGAGTGTGTTTAGGATTATCGACAATCCAGCGTTATTTGGGTATGTTTCGCCCAAAGTGTCAACTTTTCTTATCATCCGCGGCTATTACCCCAGGAGTGCCCATGAACCGCGAGGATCTCGAAGCCCATTGGATGCCATTTACGGCCAATCGCAACTTCAAGGCGAAACCGCGCATCCTGTCCCGCGCCAAGGGCATGCACTTCTGGACCGATGACGGTCGCCAGATTCTCGACGGCGTGGCGGGCCTGTGGTGCGTCAATGCCGGTCACTCTCGCCCGGAGGTCACCAGCGCGGTGGCCAAATCCCTGGAGACACTGGATTTCGCTCCGCCGTTCAACATGGGTCATCCACAGGCGTTTGAGCTGGCCAATGCGGTCAAGAAAATCGCACCCGCTGGTATGGACCATGTGTTCTTCGTCAACTCCGGTTCCGAAGCCGTGGACACGGCGCTCAAGATCGCCCTGCAGTATCAGCGACTTAAGGGTGAAGCCTCGCGCACCCGGCTGATCGGCCGCGAGCGTGGCTACCACGGCGTCAACCTGGGTGGCACGTCGGTGGGCGGCATGGTCCCCAACCGCAAGGCCTGGGGCGCGGTGATGGTGCCGGGCGTTGATCATCTGCCGCACACCCATGACCTCGCAAAAAACGCCTTCTCACGCGGTCAGCCCGAGCACGGTGCACACCTTGCGACCGAACTGGAGCGCCTGGTTGGCCTGCATGACGCTTCAAGCATCGCGGCGGTGATCGTCGAGCCAATCGCCGGCTCCACCGGGGTGCTGTTGCCGCCCAAGGGCTACCTGCAGAAACTGCGCGAGCTGTGCACCAAGCACGGCATCCTGCTGATATTCGATGAGGTCATCACCGGATTCGGGAGAACCGGCTCTGCCTTCGGCGCCCAGGAATTCAACGTGACGCCGGACATCATCACCTGCGCCAAGGGTCTGACCAACGGCTGCGTGCCCATGGGGGCGGTGATCGTGAAGAAGGAGATCCATGACGCTTTCATGACCGGTCCGGAAGGGGCCATCGAGCTGTTTCATGGCTACACCTATTCCAGTCATCCCACCGCCTGCGCAGCGGGCCTCGCCACACTGGGCATCTACGAGCGCGAAGGATTGTTCCAGCGCGTCAAGGAAATCGCCCCTTACTGGCAGGACGCCGTGCACAGCCTCAAGGGACTGCCGGGTGTCATCGACATTCGCAACTACGGCCTGGTAGCGGCGATTGAATACGAACCCATCGCCGGCTCTCCGGGAGCGCGTGGAATGCAGGCTTTCCTCAAGTCTTATGACGCGGGAATATTGGTGCGTGCCGCGGGCGACGCCACTGCACTGTCACCGCCGCTGGTGATCGAGAAGAACCAGATCGACGAGCTGATTGGCACGCTGGGCAAGGTCATCAAGACCTTCTAAAGAAAAGGCCCGACGCTTACGCGCCGGGCCAGATCTGCGATCGAAGTCAAACCCTGAAAGGGTAGACCCGGTCTTATTCCGACTTCCAGGGCAGCGTGGTCGAGATACCGATCCATGCCTTGCCGTCCGTCTTGAAGATATCTGATCCACCATCCGGCAGATCGCTTCCGTCAATGTATTTGACCGTGGCGGTGATATGGCCAAACGCCTTGCTTACGCCAACCGACCAGTCGAAGTACCCGTTGCCGTAGAAATCATCCCAGTAACTGCCATCGCTCCAGCCGATGTGGCCCAAAGCCGAAAAGCCGCTCTCGCCGATGGGGATGGTGGCGTTACCTTCGAGGTAATAGGCATCCAGGCTGGTGCCACCGAAGTCCCAGGAGTAGGACAACTTGGCATTGAACCAACCCTTGGTGATGCCCGCATAGATCTCGAGCCAGTTGAGGTCAGAGGAACTGACGTAGGTGTAATAGAGGATGCCAACGTCATAGGCAAAGCTCTTCGAGGCATCGCCGCCGCCGAAGCCCGTGAAGAAGTCCATCTCGACTTCAGGGTCACCGGGGCCAAAGTTGACGTTGCTGGCCCACGCACCAGCGTAGTAGCCGCTGGAATGTGTATAGGTAAGTCCTACCTGGGCGGCCGGATCGCCACCGGTCTGGGAAATACCACGGTAGTCGTAATCCCAGACGATGGCCGGAGTCACCGTAATATCGGCACTGGCCGCCCCAGCGACTGCCAGCAGGGCGCCGGCCAATAAACTACGCGACTTAATCATTGATTTGTTCTCCTAAGCAGGGATGTTGCAGTTGTCCCACTGGGAAACAATGCAATCAACGTACCAGCCTGCCAAGTACGTCACATGACGTATGCCAACTACCCCTTGAATTGCGCTCCTGCGCTACACTCACAACTCATTTTCTTGTATCTATTTCTTTGATTCAGTTAGATAAATTGTAGTTTTTTTAGCTGGGGCTCCTGCATAAAGTTTCTTTACACCGGGGCTGCTGAAATTAGCCGTATCTTTTTTACAACAGAACTAACGAACGCACTACCTTGGTGCGTCATTTGCCGCAGGTGCCCCACCTTGGCCGAGACTGTGCAGCCCCGCCAATGCCTCCCAGTCCCCCGCCGCCAACGCAAAAGCCGAGCGTGCCCGCCAATAGTCACGCAGCAGTCCGGTTTGCTCTTCCTCGGTGGAAAGCGCCGACAGCCGCAACCGCAGGCGGTCAGGCTCACCTTGCTCCCCATTCGAACCCAATGCCGCCAGCATCTGGCGCTGGTTGGGCAGGATCGCCGTTTCATATTTCTCAAGCAAAGCACGAGTCACGCGCATTTCCGCGGCATGCGTGCGCAACTCCGAACGCGCAGTCAGCTTGATGGTCTCCAGGGTGCGCAGCGCTGAGCGCAACTGGGCGTCGCCAGCCAGCAGCTGAGCCTGGCGCTGATCGAACAAGGGCAACTCGATAACCGCATTGGGTCCGATGAACGTGGTCCCGCCCACTACCGAGTCGCGGAAGACACCCAGCTCCAGTTCATTGATCCATCGAAAGCGGCGTTGCGTGGCAAGCGCGCGCAATCTTGCATCGATGGCCTTGGTGGCAGCGCGAACATCGAAGCGCCGCTGCAGCGCCTGGTTTTCGATGGCAGACGGATCCGGATCGGTGGCGGGCAAGGGCGGCAAGCTGCCGGCCAATTGCCAATCGTCGCGCCAGCCGCCAAGTCCCAGCAGTTCGGCCAACCGCTCGCGCGCAGTCGCAGTATCCACTTCCGCACGCAACGCAGACCCTTCCACGGAAAACACTGCATTGCGCTCCATGCCGACATCCAGTGGCGTGAATCGATTCCCATTGGCGGCGTTAACCACTACGGCTTCCAGCGCCGCGTGTGCCGCGACGGCGCTGCGGTTGCGCAGTTCCTGTACCCGCAGCGCAGCGCAATACTCCAGCCACGCCTGCGCCACCAGCACACCATGCACCGTGATGCGCTGAGCTGACTCCAGACGCGTACGCTCAAGTTCATGACCGGCAACTGCCATCCGGTCCGGCATATTGAGCAGGCCAATGACATTCTGGATGATGCCGACGCTGAGATTGTCTGAAGGGTAATAGGCAGAGAAGTTTCCACCGGTGTCGCGCATACCCATGACCAGCAATGGGTTGGGCGGCGTGCCGGCGGCCACCACTTCGGATCGGGCAACTTCAATTTTTTCCAGTGCCAGCTGCAGATCGGGGCTGATGAGGAACGAGACAGCGACCGCTTTATCCAGCGTCAGGCCATCATTGAGCAGCAGCTCCACGCCCTTGCGTGCCGCCGCATCGGCGGCTTCATCCTTGCGCCACGAAAAGGCGGATGAAGTCTGCGAAGCCACTAGTTTGGCAGTGGCTTCAACGTTCTCGCGGGATGAGGGTGCAACGCAACCGGACAGGATCAGCAACAGGCTGCCCGCCAGGCACAGGAGTCGGGATGTGTGCGGCCGCATGCCGGGGCACTATATAGTGGGAGCAAGTAATAGACCAAGAATTCAATGGAGAACAAATGAGTCTTACGACTCTGCAGGAACATCGGGTTGCAGGCGGAACACTGCGATTCTGTCGCCATGACAGCGCCGCCACCCGTACACCGATGAAGTTTTCGCTGTTCCTGCCCGATGCGCCGGGACCCCGGCCACTGCTGGTGTGGTTGTCCGGACTGACTTGCACAGAAGAGAATTTCACCACCAAGGCCGGCGCTTATCACTCAGCTTCGCGTCTGGGGTTGGCGATTCTTGCGCCTGATACCAGTCCACGGGGAGAAACCGTAGCCGACGATCCGGCCTTTGATCTTGGCCAGGGGGCGTCGTTCTACGTGAATGCAACCCAGGAGCCATGGCTCGCCAACTTCCAGATGGAGCGCTACGTCACCGAGGAGTTGCCCGCCCTCGCCGCGTCGGCGTTTGCGCTGGACCTCACGCGCTGCGGAATCAGCGGCCATTCCATGGGAGGCCACGGCGCGTTGACCCTGGCACTGCGTCACCCGCAGCTCTATCGCAGCGTGTCGGCTTTCTCCCCCATTTGCTCTACCACCCGATGCCCGTGGGGCGTCAAGGCGCTGGAGGCTTATCTCGGACCCGATACTGGCCAGTGGCGCCAGCACGATGCATCGCGATTGATAGAGGATGGCGCCGCGCGCGGCCGATTCGACCAGATCCTGGTCGAACAGGGCATGGCGGACAACTTCATGCGCCAACAATTGCAGCCCGAATTGCTTGAAGCGGCATGTGCCGTCGCGGACCAGACACTCTCCGTGAAGCGCCGTGACGGCTACGACCATTCATATTATTTCGTCAGCAGCTTCATTGCTGAGCACATGCAGTGGCATGCGGAGCGGCTGTCATGAGCGCGCGTCCCAAGGTATTGCTGACCCGACGCTGGACCGAAGAAGCCGAGCGTCGCCTGGCCTCGCGATTCGACGTGACCTTCAACGAGCGCGACGTGCCGCTGACTCCGGAAGCACTGATGCAAGCCATGCGCGATTACGATGCGCTGTGCCCTACCGTCACCGATTCAATCACAGCAGAAATCCTGGAAACCCAGGGACGGCGCGTACGGCTGATTGGAAATTTCGGAGTGGGCTTCAACCACATCGATGTGGCCACCGCGGCGAGACTTGGCATTAGCATATCCAATACCCCGGATGTGCTTACGGACACCACGGCGGACCTGGCCATCCTGCTGACGCTAATGGCCACGCGCCGCGCCGGTGAAGGCGAACGCGAGCTGCGCAGCGGGCGATGGACCGGCTGGCGCCCCATGCACATGATGGGATCGGGGCTGCAGGGCAAGACCTTCGGGCTCATTGGCTACGGCCGAATAGCGCAGGCAACGGCGCGGCGCGCCCACCTGGGATTCGGCATGCGCATTCTCTACAACAGCCGGCGTCGCGTGGATCCCGCCCTCGAGGCGCAGTGCAACGCGACCTTCATCGCGAGCGTTGAAGAGCTGGTAGCTACCAGTGATGTGATTTCGCTGCATTGCCCTGGAGGCGCCGCGACGCATCACCTGGTCAACGCCCAGCGATTGGCCCTCATGAAGCCCACGGCGGTGCTGATAAACACTGCACGCGGCAATGTGGTCGACGAAGCGGCACTGGCGCGGGCTTTGGCGTCAGGGCAAATAGCAGCCGCGGGGCTCGACGTATATGAAAGAGAACCGGTGGTGAATCCCGACTTGCTGGCGCTGGAGAACGTGGTGCTGTTGCCACATCTGGGCAGCGCAACCGTGGAGACGCGCACTTTGATGGGATTGCGCGTGGCCGAGAACCTCGAAGCGTTTTTCGACGGCAAGCCGCTGCGCGACCCCGTGTAACCCACGTGCCCGCGATGGACACGTGGATCGACAGCTATCTGCGGCGGGAGCGACTGCCGAAAGAGTATCGCAGCACCATCAACAATGCATTGCTGCCATTGAGTACGGCGATTGCCACGCGTGTGCGGCAAAGCGACCAGCTTGTAGTCGTGGGACTGTGCGGATCGCAGGGCAGCGGCAAGACTACTGCCAGCAGCGTACTGTGCGAGTTGCTACGCCTCAACGACCTGCCGGCAGTGACACTGTCCATCGATGACTTCTACCTGCCACGCGCGCAGCGCGAGGAACTTGCGCGCGCGGTGCACCCCTTGCTGCGCACGCGCGGCGTGCCCGGCACCCATGATGTGGAACTGGCGCAGGCGGTGATCGACTCTCTGGCATCGACGGAACCGGTTGCACTGCCCTCCTTCAACAAGGCCACGGATGAACGCCTGCCGCGCAACCAGTGGCCGGTGTTCGAGGGACCCGCGCGAGTGGTGATTTTCGAAGGCTGGTGCGCGGGCGCTGTGCCGCAGCCCGCGGCGCAACTCGAGCAACCAGTCAACGCACTGGAACGCGATGAGGATGCCGACTGCCGCTGGCGTGGTTACGTCAATGCGCGGCTGTCTGGACCGTACCGCGCACTGTTTGACCGCCTGTCGCCGCTGGTGCTGCTGCAGGCGCCATCATTTGAAGTGGTATATGGCTGGCGACTGCAGCAGGAGCACAAACTGCGCCTGCGCTTGCTGGAGGAAGGCAAGGATGCGAGCGGCGTGCTGTCAGACGCAGCGGTTTTCCGCTTTGTCAGCCATTACGAGCGATTGACGCGACACATACTCTCGGAAATGCCGCACCGCGCAGAGCATGTCATTTCGCTCGATGCGCAACGCCGCGCTCAATGGCTGCGTTGATCATATCGCGCGCTTCCGCAGCGTCGCCCCAGCCCAGCACCTTGACCCACTTGCCGGGCTCCAGATCCTTGTAGTGCTCGAAGAAATGCTGCACCTGGCGGATGGTGATATCCGGCAGGTCGGTGTAGTTGTGCACATGTTCGTAGCGCTGCGTGAGCTTCGGGATGGGCACGGCAAGGATCTTCTCATCACCACCGGCCTCATCCTGCATGCGCAACACGCCCACTGGTCGCACCGCAATCACTGAGCCTGGCAACAGGCCACGCTGGTTGGCAATGACCACGTCTATGGGATCCCCATCATCAGACAGTGTGTGCGGAATGAACCCGTAATTGCCGGGATAGCGCATTGACGTGTAAAGGAAGCGATCCACCATCAGCGCGCCGGATGCCTTATGCATTTCATACTTGATGGGCTCACCACCCACGGGTACCTCAACCACGACATTTACCTCGTGCGGCGGGTTCTTGCCAATTGGCAGTGCTGACAGGTCCATTGATTCTCCGGAAAGTATCCGCGACGGATTGCTCCACTATAAGTCATCGCGCATCATGGCCGGCATGCAATCGGCGACTGCACACAGCACACCGGTTTTCCGTCTCGAGGGCCTGCAGAAGCGCTACGGTGAAGGCGAAGCGGCGGTGCTTGCATTGCGCGGCGTGGATCTCGCGGTGACCGAGGGCGAACTGGTCGTGCTGCTGGGACCTTCCGGGTCGGGCAAGTCCACGTTGCTCAATATCCTGGGTGGACTGGACCGCCCCACCGCCGGACACGCCTGGTTCCGCGACCTCGACCTGGCCATTGCCTCCGAAGCTCAGATCACCCAGTACCGACGGCACAATGTGGGCTTCGTATTCCAGTTCTACAATCTGATCGCCAGCCTTACCGCGCAGGAAAACGTCGAACTGGTCACCGAGGTGACCGACGATCCTATGCCGGCCAGAGATGCGCTGGCACTGGTCGGCCTGTCGGAGCGCACCACGCATTTTCCCGCGCAACTTTCCGGCGGCGAACAGCAGCGGGTAGCCATTGCGCGCGCCATCGCCAAGCGCCCCACAGTGCTGCTGTGTGATGAACCCACCGGTGCCCTGGACGTGGCCACCGGCGTGCGCGTACTCGAAGCCATTGTCACGGCCAACGAGGAACTGCATACGACCACGCTGCTGATCACGCACAACGCTGACATTGCGCAGATGGGCGATCGCGTGGTGCGGTTCTTTGACGGCAGCATCCGCAGCGTCGAGGTCAATACCCAGCGCGTGCGACCATCGGAACTGCGCTGGTGATCCAGCGACTGGCCATACTGGATCGCAAATTACTGCGTGATCTTTCGCGCATGAAGATGCAGGCCGCTGCGGTCGCTGCGGTGCTGGCCTGCGGCATATCCCTGTTCGTGATGGCCACCGGCATGTACGGCTCACTGGCACGGGCGCGCGATGACTATTACGACAGCGGCCGCATGGCAGACATGGCCGCCGGCGTAGTACGTGCCCCGCAGGAAATCGCGCGCGACCTGGCCGCCGTGCCTGGCGTGCGCACACTCGAGGCGCGGGTTTCAGGCGTGGGGCTGCTTGATCTGGCTGGTCGCAACGAACCGGTGTCCGCAAGACTGGTGTCGCTGCCACCGGATCGCGCGCCGCGCGTCAACGACATAGTGCTGCGTGAGGGCAAGCTGCCCGATCCCGCCCACAGTGGCGAGGTGCTGGTCAACGAGGCCTTTGCCGAGGCCAATCACCTGGTGGTAGGCACCACAATGGGCGCGCTGATCTACGGCAAGCGTCGCGACGTGGTGATCGTCGGCATCGCCAGCAGCCCCGAATTCGTGTTCGCCGTCGCGCCAGGCGCATTGCTGCCTGAGCCAGAAAGGTTTGGCGTCGTGTGGATGGGACGCGAAGCGCTGGGTCGCGCCTTCGACCTGGACGGCGCCTTCAATGATGTGGTCTTGCGGCTGGAGCCTGGCGCCAATGCACGTGCGGTGGGCAACGAGATTGACCGACTGCTGGTTCGCTACGGCGGTCGCGGTGCCTATGGGCGTGATCGAATGCTCTCGGCCCAATTCCTGTCCGATGAACTCAACTCGCTCAAGACTATGGCAGCCATCCTGCCGCCGTTTTTCCTGCTGGTCGCGGCCTTCCTGCTCAATGTGTCGCTGTCGCGACTGGTGGCCACCGAGCGGGCGAATATCGGCCTGCTCAAGTCCTTTGGTTATGGAGATTCAAGCATTGCCTGGCATTACGCCAAGTTCGCATTGGTATTCGCATTGATTGGTGCGCTGCTGGGAATGGCTTTTGGCCTGTGGGTGGGCAACTACGTCGCCGCGATCTACGCGCACATCTACCGCATACCGGGTCTGCATTTCGCCGCCGGTCCGGGTGTATATCTGGCCGCCCTGTTCGTGGCCTTTGTCGCTTCGGTTGTTGGCGCGGCCAATGCCGTGCTGCGCGCTACGCGCCTGCCTCCTGCCGCCGCCCTGTCTCCACCTGCCCCGACCAGCTATGGTCGCCTGGGCCGGGCCACCGAGAACGCCGCGGCGCGCCTGGATGGCAAGTCGCGCATGGTGGCGCGGCGCATCGTGCGCTTTCCGCGCCGTTCGCTGACCACTGTGGCCGGCGTGGCCATGTCCATGGCACTGCTGGTCACGGCACAGCACTTTCCGCTTTCGATGGACTGGATCATCAGGGTCACCTTTGGCATGTCACAACGCATGGACGTGATGGTGACGTTTCCCGAGGCCGTGGATGACGCCATCCTCAAGGACCTCGGTCGTTTGCCGGGAGTCCTGCAGGTGGAACCCCTGCGCAGCAGCGACATGTTCCTCGAAGCCGGCAGCCACCGGCAACGAAACTCGGTGATCGGCGTGCCGCCCGATGCCATGCTGAACCGTGTGCTCGACGAGAACCTGCACCCGGTGGTTCCTCGCCCCGATGGGCTCACGCTGTCGGAGAACCTGGCCAGGAAACTCGGGGTGCACGCCGGGGACATGGTGAGGATGCAGGCCACTGATGGACATCGCGCCAGTGCGGTGCTGCCCGTGGTGGCAATCGTGAAACCCTTTCTCAGCGCTCCCGCCTATATCGAACTGGACGCACTCAATCGCCTGCTGCGCGAACCGGCAAGGGTGACCGCTGCCTACCTTCTGATCGACCAGCGCCAGCGCGAGGCATTCAGTCAACGGGCCAAGGAACTGCCGCGCATTGTGTCCGTGAGCTTCCTCGACAATGCCTCGGCCTCGATGCGCAAGCTGCTGAGCGAAGGCAGCGGATTTTTCGCCAACCTATTCGTGGTGTTCTCGTCGTTGATGGCCGCAGGCGTGGCCTTTTCCGCCGCGCGAGTCACCTTGTCGGAACAGGAACGCGACCTGGCAACCCTGCGGGTACTGGGCTTCACCCGCCGGGAAGCTTCCTACGTACTTTTGGCAGAGTTGGGGGCCCTGCTACTCCTTGCTTTGCCCATAGGAGTGGTAATGGGAATGACTCTTTCGCGCTGGCTGATGTCGCAGTTCGAGACTGACCTTTTCACTTTTCCCTATGTGACCAACGCTGCCATATATGGCAAGTCCGCTCTGTTTGTCATTGCCGCCGTGACCGTAGCGACGCTGGTGGTCCGCCGCGCAGTGGACAGGCTGGACCTCGTAGGTGTGCTTAAATCGCGTGATTGAGCGGAACCTCCCATGGCCAATGAACAGTTGAATCAACGCCAGCGCCGTGTGCGCTGGATCTGGATCAGCGCGATCGCGATTGCCGCGGCGGCTATCCTGTGGGCGTTCGCACCGCGTGCAACTGAAGCCGACCTGGTGACCATCGATCAGGGTGACGTGCGCGTCGAACTGGTCGACGAGGGGCGCACGCGTATGCACGATGTCTACGTGGTCTCCGCACCGGTTTCCGGTCGGTTGCTGCGCGTGGAAGTCGAGCCGGGCGATGCGGTCAAGGCCGGCGCCGTCATCGCGCGTATGACCCAGGCCGCGGCGGGATTCCTCGACACGCGTTCGGATTTGCAGGCGCGTGCGACCGTGGATGCCGCAGCGGCACAGCTTCGGGCAGCCGACTCAGACCTCGCCCTTGCCACCCGCGAGCAGGCACGCACCCGCAGCATGGCTGAACAAAAGCTGGTTTCTGCCGCGGCCCTGGACACCAGCCAGGCGCGACTGGACGCTTCCCGTGCCACGCGCGATGCCGCCGCTGCCGGGCTCACGCGCGCGCGCAGCGCGCTGCTACCGGCCGAACGCATGGCCGCCGGCACAATTGCGGTACGCGCGCCAGTGGACGGCGACGTGCTGCGCGTGCCGCAAAAGAGCGAGAGCGTGTTGGTGGTGGGGGCACCCATAGTCGAGCTGGGTGATCCCTCGCATGTGGAAGTGATCGCCGAGTTTCTGTCACAGGATGCCGTTCGCATGCGTCCGGGGCAGACTGCAACCATCGAGAACTGGGGAGGTGCGCCTCTTGCTGCAACAGTAGACAGGATCGAGCCGGTGGCGCGCACCAAGATTTCCGCGCTGGGCGTCGAAGAGCAACGCACCAATGTGATCCTGCAGTTCAAGGATCAGGCTCAGGCCCGGCAGCTGGGGCACGATTATCGTGTGGATGCGCGGGTGGTGGTGGATGCATCCAGCAATGTCGTGCGCGCGCCGCTGGGTGCGCTGTTTCGTCGCGGCCAGCAATGGTCTGTTTACCAGGTAGTCGGGGGACGCGCAGTGTTGAAAGAAGTACAGGTTGGTTTCGCCGATTCGGGATATCGAGTGATATCGCAGGGCCTCGCCGCCGGTGATGTGGTGGTGCTGTTCCCGGGCAGCGCCATCAGCAATGGCATGCGGCTGCGTCCGCGCAAGACGGCCAACGGATCATGACGCGACCGCTTTTGCCCGCGGTGCTGGCCCCAACTTTCGCCATTCTGGGAATGACTGCCCTGGGCTCGGTTGCCATGGTCTCTCCCGCAATCGGCGCCGAGGCCGTCACGGCAACGTATGCGCAATACTGCGCCGTCTGCCATGGGGCCAACCTGGAAGGTGGCGAAGCGGGCCCTGCCCTGCGGGGTCGCGCATTTACCAACAAGTGGAGCGGCAAGCCGGTGGCGGAGTTATATGACTTCACCCGTCGCACCATGCCGGTCACGCAGCCCGGTGGGCTGACACGCAGCCAGTACTCCGATCTCGTCGCGCTGGTGCTCACGCGCAATGATTTGCCCACCGGCGACCTGGCCAAGGCCGTGGCGGCCGCAGCGGTGCTGCCGGATACCGAGTGGCTGCAGCACCGTGGCGACGCAGGCAGCACCAACTATTCCGCGCTGGACCAGATCGATGCGGGAAACGTATCGCGTCTCAAGATCGCCTGGCGCTGGCGCTCCGACAATTTTGGCCCCGCGATATGGCCCAACCTTGAAGTGACGCCGTTGATGGCCAATGGCGTCCTGTATGCCACGGCGGGCGCGTCGCGCAGCGTGGTGGCCATTGACGCGCGCAATGGCGAGACGCTGTGGATGTATCGCCTCGATGAAGGCACGCGCGGCGCCATCGCGCCTCGCAAGGGTCCGGGTCGCGGTTTGGCCATTTGGCGGGAGAACGGCCGCGACACGCTGTTCATCGTCTCACCGGGCTACCAGTTGATTGCCCTTGACGCGAAAACCGGGCGACCGGTGGAATCGTTCGGGACGGCGGGAATCGTCGATCTCAAGCTGGCCTTGAACGAAAATCTTGATCCGGTCAATTCAGCCATTGGCGCCAGTTCGCCACCCGTGGTGGTCAATGGCGTGGTCATTGTCGGTTCGGCTTTCGCCGCTGGCGCCGCGCCGCCTACCAAGGAAATGCCCGCAGGCGGCGTCATGGGTTTCGACGCGCGTTCCGGGCAACGACTATGGACCTTCCACACCATTGCCCCATCCGGCGATCCTGGCGCGTCAACATGGACACAGGACGCACGCAGCTTCACGGGCAACACCGGCGTGTGGGCGCCCATATCAGCCGACATCGAACGCGGACTGGTTTACCTGCCCGTGGAAGCGCCGACCGGCGACTTCTACGGCGGGCACCGGCCAGGCAACAATCTCTACTCCAGCAGCCTGGTGTGCATCGATGCGCGCACGGGTCAGCGACGTTGGCATTTCCAGCTGGTGCACCACGACATCTTTGACTACGACACGCCCACTGCCCCGGTGTTACTCGATGTCACAGTCAAGGGCAAGCGCATCCATGCAGTTGCGCAGGTAACCAAGCAGGGACTCACTTACGTCTTCGATCGCATCAGCGGCAAGCCTGTGTGGCCCATTGTTGAACGCGCGGTGCCGCAGAGCGACGTACCTGGCGAGGTGACGTCAAAGACGCAGCCCATTCCTACACTGCCTGAGCCTTTCGAGCGACAGGGTGTGACTGCGGAAAGTCTCAACGACCTTACGCCAGAAATTCACGCTGAAGCCTTACGCATCGCGTCGCGCTATCGCTTCGGCCCGGTGTTCTCTCCACCGTCAGTCGTGACCCCCACAAATCTGGGAACATTGCAGGAGCCCGGTTCACAGGGTGGATCCAACTGGCAAGGCGCGGTTGCAGATCCTGTGGCCGGCGTTCTTTTCGTGTCGTCGACGTCCACGATCACATTCATGGGTATGGTCAGCGAGCCGGAGCGCTCCAACATGCGCTACATCCTTGCCGGCAGTCGCGTGACCGGCCCCTTCGGTCTGCCTTTGGGCAAACCACCCTGGGGCACTATCACGGCGCTGGATTTGAACACCGGCAAGCGCCTGTGGTCCGTGCCAAACGGGGATACGCCAGACACCGTGCGCAATCACGAGAAGCTGCGCGGCGTGAACCTGCCGCGCACGGGGCATGACGATCGCGCGGGCTTGCTGGTCACCAAAACCCTGCTGTTTGCCGGTGAAGGCGCAGGCATGTTCGTGGCCTCGCAAGGTGGCACTAAGTTTCGGGCGCATGACAAGCGCACCGGCGACATCGTCTGGGAAACCGACCTGGGCGTGCGGCAGACGGGACTTCCCATGACCTATGTGGTCGATGGAAAACAGATCATCCTGGTGCCAACCGGTGCACCGGGCGTGGGGGGTCAGTTCATAGCGCTGCGACTGGACGAGGCCGTCAACGGTACCGCGGCAGCACCAGCGACCCAAAGGTGAGATACAGCGAGCTGCGGCCGTCGAAGGTCGAGCCGTAGCCCAATTGCAGGGGACCAAACGGCAGATCCACACCCAGGAAGATGCTGGCTGCCCCGATGAGATCATTGAGCCTTACATCCCTGCGGTTCTCCCAGACATTGCCTGCTTCGAGACTGCCAGCGATGTACACAGGCAGGTCGAACAACAGGCCCTGCTTTGTCAGCCTGCGATACATCACCGACCGCAACAGCAACATCTGGTTGCCGGTCAGCTCGTACTCGCCTACACCGGAGAGGAATGTCAGCCCACCCAGGAAAGACTGCGTCTGGAAGGAATCCACGTCGTCGCCAGTGATTGACATGCGCCCGCCCAGCAGCAGCGTGCTGGGCCCGAATTCGAACGCCTTGTCGATTGCAATGCGCAGCTGACTGCCGTTGAAGTCCGAACCCAGGCCGGTCTGGTAGTTGGAGAAGTCCACTTCGGCCCGCATGCCGCGCCGTGGGAATCGCACATTGTCGAGACTGTCCCAAAGAAAGTTGACGTCCATGCCACCCAGATCCGCCAGGTCTGTGGCAGGCAGGGAGGGATCGGCGACCAATCGCTCGGCGTGATCCTGGCCGCGCAGCAACCCCGTGGAAACCCGGAACTTGTCGCCAAAATCACGTCCTATCTGAAGCGTTCCAAGCCAACTGCCGACGCGATATTCAGCCACCGTGTTGCTGTCCAGCAGGATGGGCTGGTCAACCACCGAATAGCCCACCGTCGGTGCAACGAACCAGTTGCCGCGCTGGCCAAATGGCAGGTACAGATCCGTCTCGAACCTCGTAAGTCGTCCCAGTCCCGCCAGGGTCCGCCACTCCCCTCCCTTATCGGTCAGGTTTGTTACACGCGCCTCGAGATTGAACTGGTAGTCGTTGCGCCCGGCAAAGTTGTCGCTGATCTGCAGGCCACCGCGAAACACCAGTCGACCCAGGGATGAATCCACGGGAGTGATTTCAACTCCCGTGCGTCCTTTTTCGTCGTTGACTATCCGGTAGTTGATCGACTCGTAAGTCCCGCGGCCATAAATGCCGTTGATTTCGTGATCCAGGGTCTCGCGGTCCAGTGGCCGCCCCACCTTCTGGCTGATGCGATCCCGCACGTATTCGGCGGTGAGGGTCGAATCCGTGACAATGCGCACGAACTGCATCGGGGGATCCGCAGGTTGCGCGTGTCGCTGGGTCTGTTGCCATGCCAGGTACTGCGCTTCAGGTAAAGCGAAAGTGCGCAGCTGCGTCACCGCCGCCTGCGCCGCCTGCTCGCCCAGCGCCACTGTTTTTTCCGCAGCTGTAAAGCTGGCACTGCCGATGTCGCCGAGGTCGGGCTGCAGGACCAGGTCGCGCGGCGATACATCGCGCAATTGTTCCTGGGTGTGCACCTGCATCAGTCCGGTGATCATCTGCAGCAGGATTTCCGGTCCGCTATTGACGGATTCGGCCGGCAGCAGCGGCGCTCCCACGTCCACGATGATCAAGCGATCCACGCCCATGGTGCGCATGACATCGATGGGCACGTTGTCGACGATGCCGCCGTCCACGAGCACCTTGCCTTCATGATGCACCGGGGCAAATGCGCCGGGCACGGCCATGCTGGCCCGCACTGCCAATGCCAGATCGCCGGAAGAGAAAATCACTGGCTTGACCACACCGATATCCGTGGCCACGCAGCGGAAGGGAATCGGTAGCTCATCAAAGCTCTTGAGGGAGCCGTGGCCCACGAACCAGTCGCGCATCAGCAGGCCCAGCTTCTGGCCGCGCACCAGCGACGAGGGATAACTCAGCTTGCCCTTGCTGATGCCCAGCTCGACGTTGGCAAGATTCCCCAGGTCTGTTTCCTTCTGGCGCATGGGCTGCTCTTCGCGATCGGTGGGATCGCGGAACAGGCTGGGCCAATCGATGGAGCTGATGATCTTTTCGATCTCTTCCGGCGAATGGCCGGAGGCGTAGAGGGCTCCGACTACCGCTCCCACGCTGGTTCCCGCGATGGCGTGTATGGGAATGTGCTCGCGCTCGAGCACCTTGAGGATGCCGATATGCGCCGCGCCGCGCGCGCCGCCCCCGCCCAACACCAGGCCGATGCGTTCACCGGCTGCAGAGGGCACTGGCACGCCTTGCTCCTCAGGCACCGTGTCGCTGACAGATGTGGCAGTGCTGACCAGAACCGCATCGCCGGTAGCTTCCGCGGCGCCGGTCGGCGCCGCCACGTTCAACAGCAGGGGTAACAGGAGCGTGCTGAATAGGCTCCTGTATCCGCGCATCATTGCGCGGGTTCGATCCTGAGGATCGCGCCCTGTGGCTCGTCGGTGGCTATGTAGAGGAATCCATCTGGCCCCTGCTTCACGTCGCGGATTCGCTGGTGCAGATCCACCAGCAACGACTCACGACGCAGCTCCTCGAGCTTGTCGTTGAGCAGCACGCGATCCAGTCGACCGGTGCCCGGAGTTTCCGCGTAGCGCAAACCACCGACAAACAATCCGCCCTTCCATTTTGGCAGCTTGTCACCGGTGTAGAACGTGAGCCCGGAAACAGATATGGAGGGCATCCAGTAAATGATGGGCGGCTCAAAACCCGCATGCGTGGGCTGATTGCCTTCGGCCTGCCACGGACCGGGATAGGTGCGACCCAGGCTCACCGTGGGCCATCCATAATTGCGGCCGGCCTTGATGACATTGATTTCGTCGCCACCATTGGGACCCATCTCCGACAACCACACCTCGTTGGTGCCCGGACGTACGGTCAAACCCATCGAAGAGCGATGGCCCAAGGAAAAGATTTCCGGCCGGTAGTCCGCCTTGCCCACAAAGGGATTGTCCTTGGGGACGCTGCCGTCATCCTTGAGGCGCAGTACCTTGCCAATAAGGGACTTCGGGTCCTGCGCATCGTTGCCGCCGGTTGCCACCCAGAGCATTCCATCCGGCGTCATGGCCAGGCTGGCTGTGCCATGCAGTTCCGGACTGGCGAGGATGTCGCGCAGATCCGTCAACGCGCCGTTTTCAAGTCGGGCGCGCGCCACTACCAGGGCAGATTCCTTTTCATTTACGGGCTTGTTGTAAACGAAATAGATCCAGTGGTTTTCCGCGAAATGTGGATGCACCACCAGGCTCATGTATCCGTGCACTGCGTCCAGCGCCCCGGATTTGCCCCTGAACCGCGATGCGGGTCCACCGGCAATGGGTTTGGGATCAAGCACCCCATTGCGGATGATGCGCAGCCTGCCGGCGCGCTCGGTGACCAGCAGCTCCCCCGTTGGCAGGAACGCCATGCTGTATGGATATTCCAGGCCGCGCGTGAGCACGGTGACGCGCAAGTCCTGCTGCTCGGAGGTGTGGTAATTGAAAGGCCCCGCTGCCAGTGGCTGGTCGGCCAGACCCGTGGGTGCAACGGGGACGCCGAAGGCGAAGGGAACGGTTTGCTGAGCCAGTGCGACACCGGTGAGGCACATCAGCGCGGCCAGCGGGAAAACGAGGCGAATGGTTTTCATGCCCCAGACTATAGACCGGAGAGGCGCATAAGTGGCGCCCCTCCGGCTCAAGACATCGAAATCAGGCTTCTTACTTGTCGCCTGCTTCTTCCGGATCGGTCACGATGCCAACCCGGTTCTCGGAAACGTAGAAGTTGAGGCTATCGCCGGCCTTCAGATCCTTATATTTTTCATGCTTGCCGTTGACGCTCAACGTTGCGCCTTCCTTGGGCGTGAATGTCATGGTGTCCATGCCCGCAACCGGGTCGCCGGCTACGTTGAGGAACTGCACCTTGACCGCGCCCTTGTCCAGGCCCACTACCTTTGCAGCAAACTTGGCCGACTTGACGCCGTTCTTCATGCTGACCCATCGGCAAACCGCCGGGGCCTTGGGATATTTGTCGAGGAAATCCTTGTGATAGACGATGTCCGAGCATTTCGCCATCGGCATGGCGTCCGCTGCGCTGGCACCCATGCTGGCAACGGCCAAGCCAGTGGCGGCGGCCGCCAAAGCGATAAACTTGATACTTTTCGTGATTTGGCCTTGAGTCGTAAATCGGGGTTGGCAGGCCTTCCAGGCGTGCCTTGAGTTGCAGTGCGAGGTGCAATGAATGGAAGCGGAAGCAGACTCATGATCACTGCCAGCAACCTGAGTATGTTCAGGTGCCTGGAGTGCTCAGCAACTGCTCCAAAGATGATCGCGCCCACAAACTGGCCGGCAAAGCCGGCCGAGCCCAGCCCGCCGGCTTGCACAGCCGAGAGACCCCAGTGCCCGATCAAAACGGGAAGCGTAAAAGCGACAGGCTGTCCCATGAATCAAACAGCATGAGCAGGCCCAGCAGCCAAGGTGCCCTGGAGCGAATTAACCAGTTGCCTACAAGGTCATACCCAACCAGCTGGATCGCGCTGTTGGCACTTTGGTTGGCGATTGTCGTTTTCTCAGTCACCCAATAGGTCGAAAGCTATGCCGACAACCATTGCCCAATACATTCGGAATGCTCCGCCCCAGGGCCAACCGCATTTGCGACGGCTACACGCACTTCTCAAGAGCGTCGCACCGGGCGCCACGGAAACAATAAAATGGGGCACGCCCTTTTTCGTGGAGCCGCGGTTCCTGTTTTCTTTTTCCGCGCATAAATCGCACGTCAGCTTCGCGCCTATGGCAGCGGGATTGGAACCGTTTCGCAAGGAGCTTGAAAAGCACGTGACTACCAAGAACTTCCTCAAGATTCCCTATGACAAGCCCCTGCCGGAAGCTTTGATACGCAAGATCGCCAGGCACAGTCTGTGCACCGTGCGGCAACGTGATGGCGACGGTTTCTGGTCATGACACCCTCGCACTGTAGGTGTTTAGGTTGTTCCGCACTCACTGCTCGCTTGAGGGTAGGCTGAGGCAATGACAATCTTGGACAATCAAGTGGATCCAGCGCTTTGGCCGCTGGTGGAAGCATTCCCGCCCATCGATATTTCCGCCGAAACCTTGCTTGGCTTTCGCGCTGCAATGGTCGAACTGTCGATCAAGCCCGATCCATCGACGCACACCGATGTTCATATCGAAGAAGTACTGGCCCAGGATGTTCGCTGCCTGCTCTTCACGCCGCAACGGGCATCGGGCGGTGCATTGCTGCACATTCATGGCGGTGGTTTTGTCATGGGCAGTCCCGAGATGGATTCGGCCCGCAATATCGAATTGGCACGCGCCACCGGCTGCATCATCTTGTCTGTGGACTATCGCCTCGCGCCCGAGCATCCGCACCCGGCCGGGCTCGAGGACTGCCATACCGCGCTGGCCTGGCTGGCGGCGCGGGCAAAGTCACTGGCAATTGTGGCCGGTCGCATCGGTGTGATCGGCGAAAGCGCAGGCGGCGGACTGGCCGCGGCGCTGGCCCTGCTGGCACGCGACCGGCATTCGGTTGAATTGGCCTGCCAGATCCTGATCTATCCCATGTTGGTCCCGCCGCAGCAATCCATCGACATCCTCGTACCCGATCCGCGCACCGGTCGTTACATCTGGACGCGTGAGTCGAACAAGTTCGCCTGGTCCGCCTACCTGTCTGGGCCGTCTGCAGACCCCGTGACCATTGCGGGGCTTGCAACGGATGTCGCCGGACTTCCGCCTGCTTTCCTTGGCGTGGGTGAACTCGATCTTTTCGTATACGACAACTTCGCCTACGTTGCCAAGTTGCTGCGCTCTGGCTGTTCGGTAGAAGCGCACCTTTATCCCGGCGCCATCCACGGCTTCGATCGGATGGTGGACGCGGCGGTCAGCCAGACCTACGTGCGCGAACTGGTCGCCTTCATCCGGCGGCACCTCAGCCCTTCTTAGGCATGATCGAGGCCCGCAACGTAGGAAGGGGTGTCGATCAACACATTGACGCCGATATCCATACGCCGACCGCCCACTTCGATGAGGACGGCTACGCAGTCTCGCTCCAGACGCCGTGGAACCGCGCCACCTTCCGAGCAACCTGGACGACACCGCGACCTGAAGAGTCAGCAACCGACGTCTTCGCTTATCGACTGGCTTGCACCATCTCTGCCGCCGCCTTGCCGAACAGCGTGGCGTCATTACTGACCATCACCAGCGAATAGCCCATGGCCAGATAGCTCTTGGCTTCAGCGGGCGCACCCGCTGCAATGCCTGACAGGACGCCCGCATCGCGCGTGGCCTTGAGAACCGAGGCCACCAGCGCCTGCACTTCCGGCGAATTCGCCGGTTTGCCACTCGAGAGAAACAAATCGCCCAAGCCAACGAACACACCATTGACGTGCCTGAGTGCAGCAAACTGCGCCGATGCTTCTAAAGTCGCCCAGTCCTCAAGCTGGATCATGCGCAGGCACTGCTTGTCGCCGCGCTCCAGATATTCCGGCAAAGGCATCAGTGACCAACGACCCGCCCGCGAGGTAAAACCCAGGCCACGCGCACCGGCCGGCCCAAAAACCATGCGCGCGGTTATGGTCGTGGCAACTTCGAGACTGGTGACTCGCGGAACCAGCAAGCCATCGGCGCCGGCGTCGAGCAGCGGTTGCACCGGCGAACCCAGCTGGTCGGGAAGGCGCACCAGCGCTGCCATGCCCATGCGCTGGGCTGCAAAGATCAGCTCATAGGTGCGGTCGAGCGACAATGGAGAGTGCTCCATGTCGAGCACCACAAAATCGAAGCCGGCATGGGCCAGCATCTCCACGGTTTCGAATGCCGGGATCTTGACCCAGGTGCCCAGCAATCCGCGGCCTGCGCTGCGGACGCGATCCATGAAACCCTCAGTCATTGACCCTGTCCTCACTCACTTTCCTGACCGGTCCGGGTGTCCGGGACCGGGCAGGATATCAGGCGGAGGAATATCGCGCCCCCGCCTCTGCCAGGCGCACTTCGATTGTTGGCAGTTCCGGTTGAGGCAATATGCGCTGCACAAAAAGCGCTATTTTCGTTTGTTGATGGGGGACTGCGTGATGAATTACCGCTCGAAGCTTGCGATTGGACTGGCGCTGGTCTGCCTGGCGCTTCCGACGCTGACCTTTGCCCAATCTTCGGTCGACGATCTGGCGCGCGACGTCGATCGCGCCGAGTCGATGCGTGCGGTGAAACAGCTGCAACGTACCTATGCACAGTATTCCCAATACGGATTGTGGAATGAGATGGCGGACCTCTTTGCCAATGAGGCCACCTACACTTTCGACCAGGAGTCGGTAAAAGGCCGCAAGGCTATTGCCACGCACATTGCTGTTCACGAGGGCGGCGGACAGCAGGGGCTCAAACCCGGCGCCGTGCATACGCAGATTATCGACCATCCGGTGGTCAACCTGTCAGTGGATGGCGAGTCGGCCAAGGGCCGCTGGTATGGCTTTTTCCTGCTATGCGACAGCGCGGGCAATGCCAGCATCCAGGGCGGAGTGTTTGAAAACGAATACGTGCGCGAAGACGGACGCTGGAAGATCGGCGCCCATCACTTCTTTCCGCAATACGCCGGCCCCTATGAAACCGGCTGGAACAACTGGAAGGGACAGGACCTGGGAATTCTTCCCTATCATTTCACGCCCGACCAGGCTGGCATTCCCATTCCGCCCCCCGTTGGCATAGCGCCCGCAAGCAAAGCGACGCTGGCCCAACTTGAAGAACGCATCGCGGTGATGAATGATGAGAGCCTGGTGCGCAACCTGCAGGCCGCCTATGGCTATTACCTGAATCGCCGCATGTGGGATGACGTCACCGACCTGTTCGCTGCCACCGGCGTCTATGAGCTGGGCGGCGCCGGCGTTTATACGGGGGCAAAGGGTGTGCGCAAAGCGCATGAGCGCATGGGGCCCGCCGGTTTGACGCATGGCGTGCTTAACGACCGCCTGCAATTCGACACTGTCACCAGCTTCGCCCCCGGTCGTCGTGAAGCACATGTACGCGGCATCGAAATGGGAATGCTGGGCGAGGCCGACAAGGGCGAGGCGCATTGGGAAGTCTCGGTGTTCGACAATCGTTTCGTGAAGGAAGACGGCATCTGGAAAGTACGCGAGATGCGCGTGTTCCCATTGTTCCGCTCCGAATACAGCAAGGGCTGGGGCAATAGTCGCATCGTGGAAAAGCCCAGCGGGGCAATTGCGCCGGACCAGCCTTTGCCTGCAACCGATGTCGGTGAGCAGGATCGCGTTGTCCCGGCTTTCGTCGCAATGCATCCGGTTACCGGCAAGCCCGTTGCCGCACCCGCAGGCATGAAACTGGTTGCGACCCGGGCGCTGACCGGTTCCATAACTGCGCCGAAACCAGTGCAGGTTGCGGGGGATACGGCTTCCCGCTTAAAGGAGGCTGCGCGCAAGTTGATGGTGGCCAAGGCCTATGACGGCGCCGAACATGTCTCGAGTTCATACGGATTCTTCGCCGATGATTCGCAGTGGAACTGGCTGTCTGAACTGTTCGGCAAGACAGGCACCAAGCAGATTCCCTTCGCCGGCTATTACACGGGATACGAGCGCATCTCGCACGGACTGTTCCTTGAATATGGCGAGCCCGTCGACGTGGCCACAGCCAGGAAGGCAGGGGTCGCATTCCATTGGCGCATACAGCCGGTGATCAATGTGGCGCCGGATGGCCGATCGGCGCGGGTTCGCACCTACCTGTTCCACCCCAACACATCGAAGCAGGGATCCAGCACGCTGTTTGGTGCGATGTATCCCGACGATCACCTGATCATTGAAGACGGCATATGGAGGTTGTGGAACCTGTCGCTGGATGAGCCCTACTTCGAAATGCCGAACTGGAAAGCTGGCTGGTCTGGCGCCAAGGACAAGCCGGCAACGCCTTCATCTGCGCCACCAACGCTGACTCCGACTCCGACCCCAGTCAGCCCCAATGCGCCGCCTCGTCCCAAGCGCTACTTTGGCGCGGCCCTGGTAGCCGAGTTCAAACCGGATGTGCCCATCACGGAGCTGGGCAAACTGCAGGAGCACTTCCGTGGAGGCACCGGTGAACCATGGGATTGGCCTAAGATCCTGCCCATGTGGTGGGGTTACAAGAATCCTGTCAGCGGTCGCACGCCGGAACTTTTCCTGCCGGACTGCGTTCCCTGCGAATATTCACCCAACATGAGCATGGTCAAGCATGGATACCTGTTGCCATCGACGGAAGTAGCGCCCCACTACTAGCGCCCCGCTGCTAGCGCAATGGTCCCTGCAGGATGCCTGGGGCCCTGAGCTCAATGGCGTAGATATGCTCGCAAGCAGCGATGTACAGCGTCTTGGCATCGTCGCCGCCAAAGGCAAGGCTGGATGCACAGACACTCTTGCGCGGTTCGGAGTCGCCGGCCGTTGGCAGGTATAGCAGGCCAAGCAGCCTGCCTTGAGGCGAAGTGATACGCACAGCTCCCGGCAAGGGCTGCGTCGACCACAAGTTTCCAGCTCCGTCGGTCTTCATGCCATCCCCGATGCCGTCACCGTGCGTGAACATTTCGCCCAACCCCACACTTCCATCCGCGCGCAACGGATAGCGCATGATCTTCGGGTCCGGCGCCATGGTTCCCGCAGAGAGATACAGGTATTTGTCGTCGGGTGACAGCGCGATGCCGTTGGGCTCGGCGCCAAGCTGTTCCCGACTCACCACCAGCATGACCTTGCCATCCTTCCAGCGCCACACAGAGTCGCGAAGTTGCGCCAATCCACCGTTGATGCCGCCGCGGATGCCTACGTCTGAATCCGTGAAGTAGATGGCGCCGTCGGCTGCAATCGCGACATCATTGGGGCCGTTGAAGCGCTTGCCTTCGAACTTGTCAGCCAGCACGGTGCGCGCGCCGTCCTTCTCCAGACGCATAAGGGAGCGATCCTGCCCGGCGCACCACACCAGGCGCCCCTGGCCATCGACTGCCACGCAACCGGGCCCCATGAGGATCACATGGGCGCGCCCTATCTGGGCCAGTTTGCCGTCGTTGGCAAAATCCACGCCGCTGTAGCCCGCCTTGTCCAGGTACACCGATACATTGCCGGCCGGCGTCACCTTGTAGACGACGTTGTCGACAATGCTGCTGGCAAGCAGGTAGCCGGCTTCACCCTTCTGGCTACTGATCCACACCGGCGTGTCGATGAAGCCGAAACCCGAGGCGATGGTTCTGAGCTTGGCATCAGGTGCGATCAGCGCATCCAACGCCGGGTCGCTTTTTACAATGCTGAATTCAGGCGCGGCTGGCTGCGCAGCCGCGACCACCCTCGCCACGAGCAACGCGCTGGCGAAGAGCCGGACGATAGGCCGTGAACTTGACATGCGTGAAGACTCCTATACTTGGCCAAGCGGTCACGCCTTGAAGCCCTTGGCCACGAGGTACACCTCGCGCGACTCCTTACGCGATGATGCCGGCTTGCGGATGAGCACCTTGTCGAAATGCTTGCGCAATTCCTTGAGGTATTGATCAGAACCGGAGCCCTGGAACATCTTGCCCGCGAAGCTGGCGCCGGGCTTGAGCGTTTTGGTCACGGTGTCCAGCGCCAATTCAAGAAAATATATGGACGACGCCTGATCGGCCGAGCTGATGCCGGTGATGTTGGGTGCTATGTCGGAAATGATGAGATCAAACTTGGCGCCATCCAGCCAGTCGAACAGCTGCTGCACGATGGCATCCTCGGTGAAGTCGCCCTGTATGAAATCCACATTCACAATGCCATCCATGTGCAGGATGTCGGTGGCCAGCACCCTGCCTTTTGAGCCCACCAGCTTGCCGGCCACTTGCGACCACCCACCGGGTGCGGCTCCCAGGTCGAGGATGCGCATGCCGGGGCGGATCAGCCGATCCTTCTCATTGAGTTCGATGAGCTTGTACGCAGAGCGCGACCGATAGCCGTCTTTCTGTGCCTGCTTTACGAAGGGGTCGCTGAGATGTCGCGACATCCAGCTGGCGCTGCTTTTTGATCGAGCCATGGGTTCAATGAAGACGCGTTAGAATCCACGCATTCTACCCCCTCTGCCGGATTTACCGGCCAGGAAGTCGCCGGTGATACGCATTACCGAGTTGGCGTTGCCACTCGACTACCCTCCCCAGGCATTGCGCCAGGCTGTATTAAAGCGCCTGGCAATCACCGACGATCAACTGCTGGATCTCACGCTGTTCAAGCGCAGCCATGATGCACGCAAGAAGAGCAGCGGCATCTTCTTCATATGTATTGTCGACGTCACCGTTTGCGATGAGGCACAGGTATTGCTTCGCTGTGCTGCGGACAAGCACGTAGGGGTAGCCCCCGACACCACCTATCACCCTGTGGCGCAGGCACCGGCACTGCAAAAAGAACGCCCTCTTGTGGTGGGATTTGGTCCCTGCGGCCTGTTCGCCGCCCTGCTGCTGGCGCAAATGGGCTTCAAACCCATTGTGCTGGAACGCGGTCGTGACGTGCGTCGCCGCACCCGCGACACCTGGGCCCTATGGCAAGAGAAAACGCTGACACCGGAGTCCAATGTGCAGTTTGGTGAAGGCGGCGCGGGCCTGTTCTCCGACGGCAAACTCTACAGCCAGATAAAGGATCCCAAATTCTACGGCCGCAAGGTGATGCGCGAGTTCGTGCGTGCCGGTGCGCCGGCGGAAATTCTGTTCGTGAGCAAGCCGCACATCGGTACCTTTCGCCTAACCGGCGTGGTGGCCGCGATGCGCGAGGAGATACGCGCTTTGGGGGGCGAAGTGCGCTTCGAGAGCAAGGTCACCGACCTGTTGATCGAGAATGGCCAGATCGAAGGCGTGACGTTGGCCACTGGTGAAACGCTGCACGGCCGGCACGTGGTGCTGGCGCTGGGGCACAGCTCCCGCGACACCCTGCGCATGCTGGAGCAGCGGCGCGTGTTCATGGAGGCCAAACCCTTTGCCATCGGCTTTCGCATCGAGCATCCGCAGTCCCTGATCGATATCGCACGGTTGGGGCGGTTTGCCGGCCACAAGGAACTGGGCGCCGCCGACTACAAGCTGGTGCACCATGCCGGCAATGGGCGTTCGGTTTACAGCTTCTGCATGTGCCCCGGTGGCACGGTGGTCGCCGCCACTTCCGAGCCGCAACGCGTGGTGACCAATGGCATGAGCCAGTATTCGCGCAACGAGCGCAATGCCAACGCTGGCATTGTGGTCGCCATCAATCCCGAGCCGGATTTCCCCGGTGGGCCGCTGGCAGGGGTTGCACTGCAGGAATCGCTGGAGTCCATCGCCTATGTACAGGGCGGTAGCGACTACTGCGCGCCGGCCCAATTGGTGGGGGATTTCCTGCGCGGCGTCGGTTCCACCAGCCTGGGCGATGTCGCGCCGTCGTACAAACCCGGCGTGCTGCTGTGCGACCTGTCGCAGTCGCTGCCGATTTATGCCATCGACGCCATTCGCGAAGCACTTCCGGCTTTCGGCAAGCAGTTGCGCGGCTTTGATCGGGCCGACGCCGTGCTCACCAGCGTCGAGAGTCGCACCTCTTCTCCCGTGCGTATCACCCGCGACGCGGATTCCCTGCAGAGCCTCAATGTGCGCGGACTTTATCCCTGTGGCGAAGGTGCCGGCTACGCGGGTGGCATCCTGTCGGCAGGTGTCGATGGCATCAAGGTGGCAGAGGCCGTAGCGCGCAGCCTGGTTTGACTTGCTACACTGCCGCGCAGTTTTCAGCAGCGGGTGATGGCATGCGCATTGGCAATTTGATACATCGTGCCGGAATCCTTGCCCTGCTTGCACTGGCGCCGGTTGTTTTACAGGCCCATGCGCAGCACACCAAAGCCGACCCGCAACTGCGCTCCAATGTCGCCCTGGTATTCGACGAAACCAACTCCGCCATCCTCTATTCCAAGAACGCCGATTCAGTGGCGCCAATCGCGTCCATCACCAAGCTGATGACGGCGCTGGTGGTGCTTGAGGCCGGACAACCACTTGACCAGGTCCTTACTGTGGAGGACGCCGACCGCTCCACCCAGAAGGGATCTGCTTCACGCCTCAAAGTCGGGTCAAAGCTGAGTCGGCGTGAACTGCTGCACCTGGCCCTGATGTCATCCGAGAACCGTGCGGCGCACGCATTGGGCCGCAACTATCCGGGCGGGCTGGCGGCCTGTGTGCGCGCCATGAACGCCAAGGCCAAGGCCCTGGGCATGGTGCATGCCCGGTTTTTCGACCCGACGGGCCTTGATGAGAACAACGTTGCCAGCCCCAGGGATTTGTCGAGGCTGGTGATCGCCGCATCGCGCAACCCGACGATCAGCGCACTCTCCACTGACGACAAATACAGCGTCAGGGTGGGCCACTCGACGCTCGAATTTCGCAACACCAACAACCTGGTCAAGAAGCCCGCCTGGAATATCGTAGTGCAGAAGACCGGTTACATTTCCGAGGCCGGCAAGTGCCTGGTCATGAAGGCCATCATCGACGGACGCTCCATCGTGATCGTGTTGCTCGACTCCTATGGCAAATACACCCGCACGGCCGATGCCAATCGGGTCAGGAAGTGGCTGGAAGCATCTGCGCCCAACGGTGGAAAGCCAACGTAACGGCACCGATGAAGTTCGAGGACATCAAGAAGCTCCACCACAGGAAGTTCCGTGAGGAGCTTGGCTACTTCCTGCTGGAAGGCGAGCACCTGGTGCAGGAACTGCAGAAAGCGGCCCTTAAAGACGAACGCCTGCGCGCCAGCGAAGTCTATTTTACGGGCGACTTCGCGCACTGGACCACGCCACTGAAAGCGGAGATGGTCAATTCACGCCATATGATGCAGATCAGCGAGACGCGCTCCCCGCAGGGAATCGCAGCCGTGGTGCCCATGCTGAGCACCCCTGAACCACAGGCCAATGAACGTGCCATCTACCTGTATGAGATCCAGGACCCCGGCAACCTGGGCACCATCCTGCGCACGCTGGCCTGGTTCGGAGGCTTTCGCTGCCTGCTGAGCCCCGACAGCGTCGACGTATACAACGGCAAGGTGGTCCGCGCCAGCATGGGCGCCATCTTCCATGTGCCTGTGGAGCTCGATGTGCCCCTGGATGCCATCGCCGCGCGCTACCCGAACATCGCCAGCCTCGACCTGCAGGGCAAACCCATCACAGCGCCCGGGTTTCGTGAGTTCGACTGCTATGTGTATGGAAACGAAGGCCGCGGGCTGCCGCGCGCGGCACTGGTCGCGCTCAATGCACAGCCATTCACGATTGCCGGAACCGGGGCCATCGAGTCGCTCAATGTAGCGACCACTGTAAACATCTGTCAGTACGAGCTGCACCGAACCGTCTGACTCTCTCACCAGACGCCGGGCGCAGAGTTCTACATCAGTGCGCCAGCGGATCAGGCCGGATCTGGAACTTCACGATCTTGCCCGTCGTGCCCTTGCCGCCTTCGATGTGCCACACAAGATGCGTCCCATAGTTGGCATAGAGTGCACGCCCCTTCCAGCCCGCGTTCGGGTCGTCGATACGGCCGTCCATCCCGCGCTGATAAAAGCCCAGCGGATAAGGCACGCGCAGATAAGTCCATTTGCCGGTGGCGGGGTCCAGTGCCAACAGTGAATCCGAGTTGGATCCCGTCAGTATCGGCGTGTCCTTGCCAAGGCCGGAGGTGTTGAAGCGATCGACCCAGCCGAAATAGTGGAAATCCGCCGGGTAATTGGTGCCCTTGAACTTGGGCCCAGGTGTTTGCCACACGGTCCAGCCTTCGGGGCAGATATCACCTTTGTCGGCGCCGGAGCCATTGGTCTTGGCGCACTTGCTGCGATCAAAGCGGGCCCACTGTGATGTGGCCGCCATCGCCACCCATGCCATGCCATGGCTGTCGACATCCATGCCACGCGGATTCAGCGTGCCCTTTGGTACGCGATATACCTCGGAGACGCAGGTTTCAGGCGGATTGACGCCCCGGTTGAGGCGCACGATGTAGCCGCGCTCCTCTCCATTGGTACCTTCAGACGCGCCCCACACAACGTTGGCGTTGTTCGGATCGGGGATCACTGTGTACAGCGACTTGCGCACTTCAGTGTCCCGCTTCGGATCCGGATTCTTGTTGTCGGCCGCGTTCCACGGCTTGGTGATCTTGCCATCGCCGTTGGTATCAATGATCTGAGGGCACCACCCCTGCGACAGTTGTTCGTCATGGGTTGCATCGAACTGTCGAGTATTGACCCAGCCGAACATGGGACCCGTCAGCTCATTGAAATAGAGCGTGTGGTCTGCGTCGCTTGCGAACTGCAGATGATGCGTCCCGAAACAGGTATCGATCAGTTCGAACTTGCCGGTAGCCGGATCGTAAACAGATGCCTGCCGGAAGCTGTTGCGCAGCGGATAGTACTGGGCGAACTTGTTCTTGCTGCCTTCCTTGCAGAACGCGGGCTCGTCATTGCGGATCTTGGAAGTCGCCCACACGCGCCCGCGCGAATCCATCATGGGATTGTGCGGGTCCGCCGGGTTTTCCTGTCCCCACAGGTGTTCCATGCCCCAGAAATTGGAGGGGCGCCCCGGCGGTGGAAACCGGGTAGCAACTTTGCGCGGATCATCGCGTGTGGGAATTTCGATCTTGTAAGCATCATTCGTGATCGGATCAACCACGTTGATGGTGCCGTGGCCGGCGGAAACGGCGTAAATCGGGCCGTACGCGTTCACTGTGGGATTGTTCTTGTCGGTCGCGATCTCGTCATGCATGAAGTCCTGCGGACCGCCGATATCCCACAGGGTGACAACCACGTTGCGCTCGATGCCCTGCGGCCGCGGCGGCATGGGAGGCACTGCGCCACCGGCTACGGCGCGTGTCCAATCCGCCATGGTTTTCGCCTGGCCCTCGCCTCCAAACTGCAGGAAGGCGGCCTGCATCGCGCTGCCGCGCACGCCCAACGAGGTGCGGTATAACCAGGCGTCCTCGTGCGACTTGAATTCCAGCTTCGCGAAATCCATGTGCGTCAGCGTGCGTGTGAGCTGGTTGCCCAGTTGGTGACAGAAGTTGCAGTCCTTCTTGAAGCGGTGCATCCAGTCGTCCTGACTAAGGATGCCTGGCGAGAAGCCGTTGCCCCCCGCGGCCTTGGCACCGGTACCTGGAAAATTGCTGGCCGCCGGCACTTCGAGCAGCGACAGCCAATAGTCGCCGGGGTAAACCTTCGCGGCATCTTTCGGATTTGTTGCAACTTCCGCCTTGAGTTCGAGGCCGGTGTCGCCGGGACGGCCCTTGACTGCAGTTGAGTCCAGCAGCCCATAACCCCGCACCCACACTTTGTACGTTGCGGCTGGTAACTGTGGCAGCGTGAAGCGACCCTGATCATCGGTCACGACGATCTTGATGAACGGGGTGTTGGTTTCCTTGGTTTCGGCAATGACCCATACGCCGGCTTCCGGCCCGGTGCCGCTGGTGACGCGACCGGAAATGAACCCGTCAGGATAGGCTCGCTTGGCGGATGACGGAGCCTGGGCCAGTACGGTCACGGCCATGACAACAGCACCCAGCGAGATACCTGCACGCAACTTCCAGCTCATTGTTCTTCCCCCGATAGCGATGACAGATTGTACTTTGAGTCAGACATCCATGATGGCCAGAGCTTCGGCAATGCTGCTCAGCGGGTCGCGACCGGGCGTCGGCCGCCACTCGTGGCTCACGTACCCTTGGTACGGCAGCTCCGCGATCACCTGGGCGATATAGCGGAAATTAAGCTCCTGCGTCCCGTCAATCTCGTTGCGCGTTGGCACACCCGCGACGTGGAAGTGGCCGATGGAGCCGATGGACTCGCGGATGCGCCAGGCGACGTCACCATCCATGATCTGCAGATGGTAGATGTCGCAGAGCAGCTTGACGTTGGGCGAGTTGACTCGCGCGACAACATCCATCCCCCAGTCCCAATGACCGAACACCATGTCCTTGCGTGCAAGATTGGGGTTATTGGGGCGGCGGTCGTTGACGTTCTCCAGGCAGGCCGTGACGTCATGCCCCTCGAGAGAATCCTTGAGGCGATTGAGGAACGCGACGGCGTTGTCTGCCGCCTTCGCGTAGTCCAGGCCCCGACGCGCGCCAGCATTGAATCCGAATCGACGCACGCCTGCGTCGGCGCAGACCTTGGCGTTGGCAACCATCCCCGCGAGCTGCGTATCGTGGATCTCGGGATGAACGATGCCGGCCTCGAAGTCCACTTTGCCCGGACCCGCAAGCGTGCACGTGAGCCCGTATCGGCGAAGAGTGGGCCAGGATTCAGCAGGCAGAATGTCGAAGCCCAGCGCACCAACACGCACCGCCGTTTCGCACATCGAATCCAGCGACGGCGCCGCCCCCGGCCCCGGCGCCTGGGACCTGCCCCCGAAAGTATTGGGCCACAGCGCCTGCCTGATACGCCCTTTGCGCGGAATTGGAGCCGCCTCGGCCTGCAGACCTAACGCGATTCGCGGCAAGGTAGCAGTGATACCGACTGCACCCAGCGCCCCCAGGATCTCTCGTCTTTTCATAACGTGAGAGTAGTCGATTATTTGTCAGTCTGGTGCGGCGAACGCCCCCGCCCTGCGTTCCGGGGTGGAAGCGATTTAGGATAGAGTGCGCTACATCAAAATCGCCATGGCATCGAGATTTGCAATCCTCCTGAGTGCGGCTGTTGTTCTGGCGAGCCGGAACGCGGCGGCCCAGAGCCTCTTTACCGGCAACAATTCGGTCAGCGGAAACGCGGATGCGGGCCAGACGGTCTACGCACAGGCCTGCGTCAGCTGTCATGGTCCCCGGCTTGAGGGCAGTGCCTTCGCACCCACGCTGGTCGGACAGACCTTCATCAGCCATTGGCGCGGCAAGCCGGCGGGTGAATTGCTGACCCAGATGCGCAATACCATGCCACCGCGAGGCATGGGCACAGTGAAGCCTGAGGCATTCCCGGACCTGCTGGCCTTCCTGGTGAAAGCCAACCTGCAAGGGCCGGCTTTCCTGGCGGCATTGCCGGTCCCAGCTTCACCCCCCCCTGCCTCAATGACTCGCGCGCCGAAGCCACTTGCGGCGGATATCGCGCAGCGATTGTCACGCTTGAGCCCGGTCACGGCGGCCATGCTCGCCGCGCCAGCACAAGGGGACTGGCTGATGTGGCGCAGGACCTTCGACTCTTCCGGCTTCAGCCCGCTGGGGCAAATCGATCGCAGCAATGTGCAGCGGCTGCAGAAAGTCTGGAGCCTGCCGCTGTCCCAGAGCACCAACGAAATCACGCCGCTGGTCCACGAAGGCGTGCTGTTCGTCTACAGCGGCGCCGCCTTGCAGGCCGTCGATGCCGTCACCGGAAAGCAACTGTGGAAATACCAACGCGAAAGCAGCGGTCCGGCATCTGTCCGGCGCCGGTTCGATCCCAGCCAGCGTGCTCGCATGAAGTCGATTGCGATTTTCGGCCACGCGCTCTTCGTACCAACGCCTGACGGACACGTGCTGGCGCTGGATACGCGCAGCGGCGCACTGCTGTGGGACCAGGCCATCCGTGGCAATGACGCGGCGAGCTCAGGACTGCAACTGAGCAGCGGTCCGCTGGTTGCACGCGGCATGGTGATCATTGGTGCCAGCCTGGGCCTTACGAACAAGGGTGGCTGCTTCATCGTGGGACTTGATGCCGTCACCGGCAAGGAGCGCTGGCGCTTCAATACCATTGCGCGCCCCGGCGAACCGGGCGGAAATTCCTGGAACAACGCGCCTGCCGACGAGCGTTTTGGCGCCGGCGTATGGACCACCGGCAGTTACGACCCACAACTGAACCTGGCCTACTTCGGCGTCGGCAATACCTACAACACAGCCACGTTACTGGAGCCCCGCCCGGGTGCGGCCAGCGTTACCGCGAACGATGGCCTGTTCACGGATACGACGCTCGCGCTGCGGCCGGAAACCGGTGAACTGGTGTGGTATCACCAGCATCATCGGCGCGACGTGTGGGACCAGGATTGGGCGTTCGAGCAGACCCTGGTCACGCTTGGACGTGGCACGACCGCGACACGCGCAGTGGTCACTAGTGGCAAGACCGGAGTGTTCGAGGCGGTCGATGCCGCCACGGGCAAATTCCTTTTCGCCCATGACACGGGATTGCAGAACCTGTTCCTCGCGATAGATCCGCAGACCGGCGCGAAGCGCGCGAACCCTGCGCTGGAACCAAAGGCCGGGCAGACGCTGGTTGTGTGCCCGAGCAACTTTGGTGCGCGCAACTGGCCCGCCACTTCGTTCAATCCAGCGACCGGGAAACTGTTCGTTCCGATGCTGGAGTCCTGCGCTGATTTCACCTGGCAGCCGCGGAGCCGCGAGGAAACTGCCAACGGCGGCTCCGACATCCGTTTCACGCCTCGACCTCGTCCGGATGGGGACGGCAAGCTGGGTCGCATGATTGCACTTGACCTCGTCACACAGCGAGTGCTGTGGACCTACCGGCAGCGCATGCCCCTGGCCAGTTCGCTGCTGTCCACCGCCGGAGGTCTGGTGTTCATGGGCGACCTGGAGCGAAACTTCGGCGCCTGGGATCAGGACAGTGGCGCGATGTTGTGGCGCACTCGCCTGCCGGCCGCGGCCGAGTCGACACCTGTTTCCTACGCTGTAGGCGACCGGCAGTTCATTGCTGTGGTCAGCGGCGAAGGCAGCCACCTGGGGGTCAACAATCGCCGCCTGGTCCCGGAGCTTGCTGCACCAAACACGGATATCGCGCTGCTAGTGTTCGCATTGCCCTGAGAGTGCATCATCAAGGTGCAAACTTGATCATTCCCTCAGCCGGCCTAGTCGGGATCTGCAATTGCAGAAACGGCTTTTCAATCGCTTCATGACATCCCTGGCAGCCGTGCATCATCGCTGTGTAGCCGGCAACAAATCCGGTGACATCTTTCCCGGCAATTGACTTCTCAATAGCGGCCAGCTGGGTGTTTTCCAGCGCAGTGGCGAATGGCGTCAGTTCGATATTGCCCGTCGAAATCTTGCGTACTGGTTGCATCCGCATTGCCCAGCGCAATCTCACCTTGGTTTCGTTGGCGTAAAATTGCGCCAGCGGCCAGTTCTTGGCCTGCGCCGCAAACCAGAGATTGTTGAAGTTGTAGGCGACTTGAGTCATGGCGAATGCCTGGCCGGGCATGATGCCTTGCAGACGCTGCAGGTCTGTTTGCAGCGACTCCATGGTGGGCGCCGGTGTGGCGTCAACAGCTTGTTCCCCATGGGCACTGCCGGCCAGCAACAAGGCCGCCAGCGTTGTTTTCATCACAGCAACACTATTCATCTTCCCCTCCCGGGCGTGGTAACACAGCGGCGGTTTGTCTAGCGCAGATCCGGCGGCGGGCCGGCGCCCTGTGCACCAGGGCGCATGCCGGGCCGTACTCCCAGCTGGTCCCGCACCGGGCGCAACTCAGAGGGAAATAGCTGGTTCAACGCCTGCAATTGCGCATCGACCGCAGCTACGGCCGCAGCGATTTTCGTGGCGTCGCCGGTTTTGCTCAGGGATTCAACCTGCTGCGCAGCCGCTACAGCCTTCCTCAGCTGAGTCTCGACGGTGGAACGCAGCTCTCGCGGTTCACCGGCTAGGGCATCGGTAAGTGCTGGCGCCGCTTCCTGGAACTCCTGAACTTCATGTGGCAGACGTGCGTAGGCCAAATTGGGCAGCTTGCTGGCCATATCCGCCTGCACGTATGCCAGCACGCGCAACGCATTCTTCACCTTGTCTGGCGACTGAAGGGAAACTGGACCAGCCGCCAGGACGGCTGTTGCGCCGACCAACGCGGTCAGCAACGTCAACAAACGACGAATCAACATGATTCCTCCTTGTACGCAACGAGCTTCTTCATGCAGCGGTTACCGTGAACACTCCCCACATGCTGGCTGAGTGACCCGGCATCGAACAAATGTAGAGATACCTGCCGACCTGTGGCGCATTGAACTCCACGCTGACCGTCTGGCCTTTATGTGCCATGGCGGTAGCTGCGATCATGCCGGGATGTTGCGCCGGCATCCAGCCATGCTCTGCGCCTGCCTGCGTCGCGGCGGCAACGAAGGCATCGAATGTGCCGGAGCGAATCAACACCCAGTTGTGATCGAAGTCGACATACCTCGCGCCATTGACAAACGTCAGGCGCACGCGCGAGTCCGCCTTGCAAGACAGGGCTTGAGTCGAGAACTCCAGCAGGTCGCCCTTGGTGGTTATATGCAGCTGGACGAGGGGACGTCCGTTTGTGCGCACAGCGGAGTCGGCGGCTTGAACCAGGCCACTTGAGACAAGCAACGCCGCTCCTATTTGGACGAGCGTGCGTCGACGGTCAGTTTTCTGCGGCGAGGTGGGAGCTTTCATGATGTCGGCTAAATACTTTACACCGGTTTTTCCAGACCGAATGCCGGATACGTCAATTGTTCGACTGCAGTGCGCATTGCGGCATCACGTGGCCGATCTCGACGCGGTGATCGCAACCCTCCCAGCCGCCCGCGTAACGCCGCGTGAAATTCACTGCGCTGGCTCCGAGCAGGCGCTGTGCCGGCAACTCGACGCCCCATAATCCAAGGGGTTGGCGTATGGCGTCAATTTCTTCAATTTGCTGCCAGCCATCCCGACCCAGATGCAGAGTGAAGGGCTCACGATCTTCGATAAGCAGGCCGCGACCGGTCAGAAGGAAGTGCACCGGCACTTCGCTGCGCCAGTGCCAGTTCCGTGCAGCGGGCGCGCTGTTTGCATAGCGTGCTTCGACTGCGCGCAGCATTTCGACCGGACGTTTCATTTCACGGGCGACCAGCAGCTTGATGAACTCGGCATGCGACCACAGCAATGGCATCGCACTGCCTGAAGGTCGTCCCGGGAACAGGCCCAGCTCCGGAATTGCCGTCGTGTCCCACACCTGCTCTGGCAGAAGGCCTCCCGGACCCGCGCAACGCAGGATGGTATGCAGGTACGCCAGTGGATCCAGACCGGACTGCAGCGCCAGATGGCCGCGCTCGCCGACCAGCAGCGGCCACGCACGCCCCTGCCCCGCGCCGTCGAATGGCCGGCCGTCAGGGTACTCACCGTAACCATCGTCGATGTAGCGGTGGTAAAGCGCCCCCGATGGCGTCTCGACCTTGAGCTCCTGGTCGACGACAGTGATCGTGTCCTGTACGCGACGATCGAGCGCCTTGCGCAGGCCCAGGCGCACCAGCCATGAAAAATCCAGACTGACCAGCGCCGACGCCGCGATCGTTTCGCCAAGGCGGTTGCGCAGCACCACCGATCCCGCAAGATCCCCCGACTTGCGAGGGTCTCCGAGGCGCACGTAATAGCCCGCGACGCCCAGCCGTTTAGCAAGCTGCGTATCGCGCACATAACACCAGCTTTCCAGTCGCTCGTTCCAGTCATCGGCAAGATCGAACGCATACTCGCGCTGCGCATCCTCCAGCCATGGCGCGGCAGTGACCAATGCCGCAATTGCAACCGCGAGCGTGAACGGACTGACGCCGGGATTTTCCTCCCAGCGATCCTGCGGGCTCGACGGGCCGGAGGCGGAGATGAATGCCACCGCATTGCGCACCATGTGCGCGGTATCCGGCAGCTCTGGTTCCCCGATCTCGCGCAGCTTGGCCGCAAGCAGCACGGGGAATGCCGCCTCATCGAGCTGCACTCCCGACCAGAACGGCGCGCCGCTGGGGAAGTAGTTCTGTGCCCAGTGGCCGTCGCGCTGCTGCGCCACCATCAGGTTCGACAGGATATTGCGTGCGTCCTGGTGCTGGTGGGCGGCAAGCAATGCGAATGCGGTGAGCGTCGCGTCGCGCGGCCAGACCAGATGATAGCCGCCGAGCGTGTCCGTGCTGTTACCCCATGGGACGCTGAGGCTGGCGACGACTGCACCCGGATACTCCCGATCTTCGTGGATCTTGAGCACGGCGGCCGACAGATGTGCTGCATCACCGAGCAACACGTCAGGTCGCGGAAGATCGAGATTCGCACCCCAGGCACGCCATGCCTCCAGGAACATCACACGCGTGGAATCAAAGGGGTTGGCCAGCGCTGTGCGTGCGTGGGTACGTGCGCCATGGGAAGAGTCTGCAAAACCAAGCGCCAGTACGCCGCGCGATGCGCTGGCCTGCGCAGTCAATGCAACAGTACCGTGGTCGGCGTAGTCGAATGCAAACGTCAACCTGCCGTGCTGGTTGAGATCCTGCCACCCATCCGAACTTCCCACGTAGCCGCAGCTGAGATTTTCCAGCGGCACGTCCGCACTGAGGCATACCGCGGCGCCGTCGCGCTGCCCGAACGCTACGCCATCCTCGATCCATGCATTGTTGTCGCGACCCGTTGCGCCCAGATGCGGCGCGACGATCACGACCAGGCGGTAGTTGCCGATCACTGCGTAGCGCATCAGCAATACGTCACGGTTCGGATCCGGCAGCAGCTCGAGCTGAAGCTCGTAATCAGGCCCGATGTGGGTAACCGTGAGCAAGGGCAGATCCGGTCCCGGCGTCGACAGACGGTACTGGCGCACGCGCTTGAGGTCGATCCAGCGCTGGTCATTGACCAGATAGAAGCTCATGTCGCGGATCTGCGGTTGGCCGGTGGAAGGCCAGTAGATTTCGTTGACTATGCCGTGACCGATGGTCGCCCACAGTCGCGCGCTGCCAAGCGCGGTGGTGACATAGTCCTTGTCACTGGAACACCAGGTCGGGGAAATGCCTGGACCGCCGGGAGCCTGACGAACGCCCAATTCAGCCTCCGCGAGTGAATGCGGGATGGTCGGCAATCGCCAGGCTAAGCACGATCTCCACGCCTTCAGGGAGATTATGCGCCTCGATGGTACCGCCCATCTTGGCCATGTAGGTCCGCGCAACGAACAGCCCCTGGCCGCGATTGCCGTGGTTGCTGTCACCAGCGTCAGAAACGCCGTATTCGAAAATCCGGTTCAATAGCCCATCAGGAATTCGCGGGCCCTGATTGTAGAGATGCACTTGCACGGCGGTGGCGGTTCGCTGCAGGGTAATTCGCACCGGTGTGCCCGGCAGCCGATAGCGGTCAGCGTTGGTGAGTACATGCGTGATCACGTCCTCGAGCGAGTACGCATCCGCCTTGACGATCAGTGGCCCGGCGCTGGATTCAAACTGAACATTGCGTATGCCGGCGTGTATGGCGTTGTCCGCCACGTGCCGCAGAAACGCTTCCACATCCAGAGTGCTGACCTGCAAGGCTGCCGAGAGTATGGCCTCGGTGGGCGTGGCACTGCCGTACAGCAGACGCACGGCCTGCTGCATGCGCCGGATATATCGCAGACTGGGGTCATTGGGTGCCTCATGCAGCGCCAGCAGGGATTGCAGCGGCGAGAGGATTTCATGGCCCACCGCATGCAACAGATCCTTCTCCTGATCGGCGCGGATCTGCTCGCGCTTCGCGTCCTCGTTGATTCGCTGCAGCAGCTGCGCCAGCACGGAGGCCAGCAGGCCCAGCTCATCACGTCCCTGCAGGTCACTCAAATCCAGAGCCAGCCCTTCCGAGCCATGCACGGACTTCTTCACCGCGGCCGCGCGCCTGGTCAACAGCGTGATTCGCCGGATGATGCGCGCTTCGATTGCCAGCCACGTAATGAGAATGGCTACCAGCATGGCGGTCACGAACCACAACATCCGCGCGGCAACGCGCCCGATGTTGCGGTCCACGCTGCGTGTGTCGCCGATGACATGCAGCTCGTAGTCACCCATTGCCGTGGACACCACCCGGCTATCTGCCAGGGGCTTGCTGGCATCTTCTATGGGCAGCCAGCCGACAAGCCGGCTCAACAGCAACGACGGCCGCGTCGAATCATCTTCGACACCGCGCAGCGAGACCAGATCGGCTGTGGCACCGGCCTTACGAATGGTCAGCGTTTCGCCGGCCGGCAATTGCGCGCGCAGATCGGTGAGCGCAAACGGCACCGTCGCACCAAATTCGTCGCTGTCAAAGAGCGGCTTGCCGGTCCCGGGTGCATAAACCTGCAAGTGCACTTTTATCTGCGCGAGATCTGCGGGCGGCCACTCCAGCCGCGGTGACTTCAACAGCGCTTCATTGATCAGCGCCACCGGCAGGCGTACCGAGAAAAAGGTGCGACGGCGACACTCTTCGGGTGTCGTTTCGGCCGCGGCTTCTTCCAGGCAACGACTGTCCTGCCACAGCCATCCGCGGAATTCGCGGTTGGGCCGTTTCGCCGGCTGGCCTTGTTCATCCTCGGCGAATCCGGTCAGACGCCCCTGGACACTGGCGGAACGCGTGGGCACGGCTGACTCCAGCGGTGCGATCCATCGGTAGGTCTCGCCGCGCATGACCACCTCCACGCGCAGCCGATGGGCCAGCGTCAGGTCCGTCTCGCCGCGCTGGTGCTCGACCAGCGTACCCCCGGCGAACTCTCCCACCGTATAGATGAAACCGCCCAAAAACGGGTTGTTGCCTACAGCCACGCACAGCTGTGCGTGATCCGGGTATTGCACCAGGCAACCGGCCATCTCCACGGCCTGCTGTGCTTTCGCCTTGTCATCGAAATCAATTGCCGCAAAGGGCAACAGCAGCGGCCGCAGAGCCGCACCGGTGTCGCCCACAGAAGCGGGGTTCAAAAGTGCCAGCTGGCCAGTCGGGTGTCGCAGCTTTGCCGCTATCTGTTCGACATTCTTGTGGAACACCTCGCTGTAGCTACGGTAGCTCTGCTGCTTTTCCTCGCGCAGCTCGCTTAGCACCAGGGCAACCGTTGCCAGCGTCAACAGCAGGAATGCGCCACGAAAAAATATGCGCAGCCGGAACGGAATGCGATCAGGCCACCACGCCATCAAGGCATGACCCAGCGAAAGCCCCGCATCGGCACGCTCTCGATGCTGTCGAACTGTGGATCGATGTCCTTGAAAGCCTCGCGTATGGTCCCCACGTGCTTGCGGACATTGTCGCGGTTGCGACCACTCTTCACGACTTGAAACAGCTCGTCATACGAAACGATCTTGCCGCGCTTTTCGTAGAGCACGGCCAGGATACGCTGCGCCGTCAGCGGCAGGTTGATGCGCTGGCCGCGCCACACCGGGGTGGCCTGGCGCAACGGATCAAGAGACAGATCGCTGCCAGCAGGCCTTACCTTCACCGCGCGCAGCATTTCAAGAAAGGTCTCGATGAATTCGCGTTCGTCGAAATCGCTCTTCTGCAGATAGTCCCAGGCGTCCAGTGCCTTCATGATGCTGCGGTAAATTGCGGCCGGCATTCCTGACACCACCAGCACCGGCGTGCCCGCGCGCTTGTTGATGGCATTGATGATTGCGACGCCGGCGTGGCGTTCGCGGCCCAGCTCGATATCCAGCACCACCAGATCGTAGCTTTCGCGCTCGACGGCAGCTATCGCCTCGTCCCGCGTGTACCACTGGTGCACGAGTATTCCCGGGCACGCGACTTCAATCCAGCCGCGCAACTGGCTGCTGGTGGGGACGTCGTCCTCGATAACGGCCACTTTTGGCATGTTCACATTATCGGGCGGATGCCTCGGCAACGCGCGGAAGACTTCTTCCGCGACGGGAGACAAGACCCCCGGTCACCGCGTTGAGGCTTCCGGTGTGGATTTTCAACAATGATCCCAGACCCACACACCGGAGAGCAGTCATGTCCATCCGAACCGATCGCTACCTTGAAATTGTCAAAGACTCTTTCGTCGGCTTTGGCAGGTGGACCAGGCGTGCTGGCCTGAATCTGGCGTCCGCGATGGGACGGGCGAGAACTGTGCTGATCTCGTTGGCGGTGGTGGCCGCCGCAGGGTACGGACTGTGGACCCACCCTCCCTTCCAGTCGCTGGATCGCGGGGAAATGGCGGTTCGCACCAATCGCTTCACCGGTGGCGTCACCCAGTATGCGCAAGGCACCGTGGTGGTGATTCCCGGCGTGCACCAGTTACGCCGGTTTCCCACCCGTGACCAGGTTTACCGGCCCCTGGAAAGCGCATCTGCCACCGGAACCTCCCCGTTCCAGTCAGTCGAGGGCCTTTCCATCGGTGTCGATGTCAGCGTCCGCTATGCCATCGATCCCAAGCTGATTGCCGTCAAGTCGCGCGCCTTACCCGACAACATTTCCGGCGAAGTGGTGCAACCGGCGGTGCAGGGAGAAATCTACCAGCTCTTCGCAAGCTATACGGTGCGCGAGATCTTTTCGAGCAAGCGCGCCGAGATTCAGAAAGTCCTGGAGACCCGGCTGCGTCCCAAACTGGCCGCGGATGGAATTCTGCTGCGCGGTGTAGTGATGGGCAAGGTGGACCTGCCTGAGGACTACCGCCGTGGCATGGACAAGTTGCTGGCCGAGGAACTGGAAACCGAGAAGATGCGCTACACGCTGGATCTCAAGGACAAACGTGTGAAGGAGACGGCGCTGGATGGCGAGGCGGACAAAGTCCGCAGGGAAAAGGCCGCTGAGGCAGCCGCTCGCGAACAGGTAATCGCTGCGCGCGGCCAGGAGGAAGCCATGCAGCATGTGCTGCCATTCAAGAAAAAGCAGATCGAACAGCGTCAGCTGGAAGCCGAGGCCGAGAAGGTTTCCCGCATCCGGATGGCGGAGGGCATGTCACAGGCTCGGCAGATCGAAGCCACCGGCGAAGCGGCTTCGCGGCAGAAACTGGCGGACGCTGAAGTCTATCGGCTGGACAAGGTGGGGCGGGTCAACAGCGAACAGATGGAGCGCGAGGGAGTGCTGATCACCAGCCATCCATTGCTGATCCAGAAGGCCCTGGCCGACAAGTTGTCGGACAAGGTGCAAGTCATCATTGCCCCGCCTCCGGCCAATGGTGGATTCATCGGTTCCACTTTGCTCGGCAGCAAGTAACCCGCAGGAGAATAAACATGATCGCTCAAGCACTGGCCGCACTGGCCATCGTGATCCAGAACCAGGCCCCGCTTCAGGCTGCGCCGCGTGATTCGGCAACCAAGCAGGCCGTGCTCTGGCAAGGCGATACGGTGGAGATTCGCGGCACCAAGATGGACTATCTTCAGGTGTACGACCATCGCCGCGAACGTGCGGGATACGTCAAGGCCACACAGGTGCGCGTCATATCCCTGGAAGCTGCGCAAGCGCCGGAGCTGCTCTCGGTAGTGCGGTTCCTGCGCGACACCCCCGGTGCCGAGGCGTTGGGCATGAGCTATGCCGCCGCGTATCTCAAGGCAGTTCCTTCCGAGGATCTCACCGCGGAGCCACTCGATGCGTTGGGAGTCATGGCGGACCGGCTGGCACACCGCGCCTCCACCAACCAGGTAAAGGCCAATGAAGCTGCGCTGGCTGCGCACCTGGAGGTGGTGGCCCAGCTCGGTGTCGCCATGAACAGCTTTGAAGTAGAGGGAAGCATTCGCGTGTGCTACGACGGCGACATGTTTCTGCGGGTGATGATGATGCCCACCGCTGACGCAGGTCAGCGCGCGCGCGCGGCGCTTGGCTTGACACGCCCCGAATGCGTCGATCCGGACATGGGCCCGGATGAACGCTACCAGCAAAACCTGTGGCAGGCCGATGTGCTGGATCGCGCGCCACTGGAAGGATTGACCGAAGAATATCGCGAACATCTGCACATTCGCAGGGCCGCAGTCTGGGCTGCGGTAGCGTTCACGCAATCCCGGCGCGGTGAGTCTGCACAGGCAGCAGGACAACGGGCCTTGCAGGAACTGGCCCTCGTCGACAAGACCGCGCTCAACGACAACGACCTGGTGGAATACAACGAAGCGGCGGTACGGGTGGGTGCCTCGCGATGGGCAGCTCAGCCGCCGGCCAAGCCCGCCGGCAAAGTGTGGGTACAGACGGTTCCGGGCGCCCCCGGCGAAACCTGCGTGCTGCTGCAGGATGCCGGTCATGACGCGCAGCATCCACTGCTACAGCGCTGCACCTATGCAACGGTATGGACTGCATCGGCCAACAGCAATCCCACGGGCACGATGCTGGCCCTGGCTGTGCAGCCTTTGGATGCCTGGCGCGAGCTGTGGCTGTTTCGCGAATCCCCTGCGGGATGGACAGTGAACATCATCCCTCCCGGAACCGGCAATACCGATCTGGGCTACCTGGAGTTCGCCGGCTGGGTTCCGGGAACCCAGCGGATTCTCACAGTGCGCGAAGTGAAAGTGGACGGCCGCATCAAGCGCCGCTTCGAAATCATGAGTCTCACCAGCCTGGCTGTCGAACACCAGGCTACTACGCCCGAATATCTCTCGACCTTCATGCGCTGGCAGGAGCCGCGCTGGAAGCATCTGACCGTCGCGTTGCGATAAATGTTGCTGGGGGCAACGCGGCGGCGATTACTTGGCGTAGTTCTCGGCAAATGTCGGATCGCAGTCATAGGCATGCACGTGGTCGCCCGCCACACGGTTCCAGTTGATGAAGCGCACGCCTTTGTTGAGCAGCATTTCCGGATCTTCGAATTCCTGCGTGGCAAGCAGCTTCTGGCCATCGGCCGAGAGCTTGAAGCGCTCGGTGACGTGGATCTTGTCGCTGTGTGAGAGGCCATTGTTGGTAATGGTGGCCTCCTTGAGATGGATGGTGTCCACGACCAGCGTGTCCCCTTCCCAATGTCCGATTGAGTCCCCGGTCTTGGTCAATGGTCCGTCAGCGGGAAGGTGCTTTCTGCCGTCGGTGAAGATGACGCGCGCCATGTCGAAGTATTCCAGGCGCATTACCGTCATTTCCGTGCCCTGGAAGATCTCGATGGGGAACGGCCCCTGCATGGCGTAGACAATCGAAGGGATGCGGCAGGCATTGGCCACTGACATGTCATCCTTGCTGTCCCATGCTTTGGCGGCGGCTTCAGCAGCCGGCGTGAGCTTGAGGCCGCCGAAATTCATGATGCCGAACTCGACGGCGCCCGTATCCCGAAGCACCACCGTTCCAGCAGTAATCTTGGCCTTGAGCGCCGGATCCTCGATGGGCTCGCCCGATGCCAGCATCCAGAATCCGGACAGATCGACCTTGGGCGCGCCAGCGGCGCTCGCGCCCTGCCCGGCAACGCACAGCAGTAACGCGAGCCCGGCCGCCAGCAATCTTGGCTGGCTGCCTGCCACCGCGCTCACTTGACCTCCAGGGAAGCGAAGGGAATGCCGATAGGCGTGCCATCTGCGCGCGTCACCTTGCGCATGCGCATGTAGCGGGCACCATCACGCGCCCTCCAGCCCTCCACCACGATTTCCTCGCCGACCTTGATGCTGTCTTTCTTCCAGCCACGTCGTTCGAGGATGGAGGGTGAATTGGTCTCTGCCTTCCATTCCTCTACTACGCCCTCTTTGTTCTTGACGTTGAGGCGGATGACACCGTGCGGGTTGGCAAAGCTGAACTGGGTAACCACACCTCGAACCGAGACAACGCCATCTTCACTGTCAAAAAACACGGCAAAGGAGTGATGTGCGCTGACTGGCGCAGACGCCAGAGCTAGCAGCAATGCCCCCAGCGCTGCAGTAACCATAATTCGTGCTCTCATATCATCCCTCGCCATGTCTGAATGTATCGAATTTCAATGATACCCCTACTCACTGCAGGAATAGGATGCGGCGGTATTCACATCGCCACTGCCGCTGTACTGGGCATGCCTGGGATAGGGACACAGCGGCCGGCTTATGCCAGGCATCGATGTGCCGGTTGCCACCACGCGCTCGGGGGCACGCTTCTGCTCAACCCAGGCGACTATCGCGTTGAGCATGTTGAATTGGTCCAGGGTGCGGTCACCGCCACCGCAGTGCCCCATGCCGGGAACCAGGAACAGTCGGCTCCAGTCCGTAACTGGTGCTGCGCCGGTGTCGTGCTCAAGGCGACCGTAATATTGCACGGTCTCCTGCGCAGAGAACCAGGGGTCGCTGACGCCGTGGAAGAAGATCAGCTTGCCGCCCCGACCCTCAAAACTGCTGAGATTGGTCCATGCATTGGTGTCGCCAGCCATGGAGCGCCCGTCGTGCGCGGCGGCGGCGGCTGCATCCACATCCATGGTGGCGGTGCTGGCCGGACCTTCAGGAATTACCGGACCCACCAGCATGCCAGGCAGTCCGCGCGTATTGATGATGCCCGTGTCGTAATAATAGCCCGGATACACCTGCCGACCGGATGCAGTCTGCGGACCCGACATGGCTTTCTTGACGGCCGCAACTTGTCCTGGGCTCAGGCACCCTTCCGCTTTGGCACCATTGCAGGCGAGCACGGCCGGATCGAAGTTGCAGCTCTTGGTCGCGAATATCAGGCCGTCCTTCTGCCCGTCCAGTGCGTCGCAGCTGGCCAGCAGGCCATCGACCACGAGCTTGCGATCCGAATCGCTCAGAGCAAGGCGCGTCTGCGGCCGCCCCTGTTCGTCCTTGGGCGCCACCTGGTTGAGCGCAGTACTGGCCCAACGCAGGGCAAGATTGGAATAGCCGGTGCGCGTGGCTGGCGCACCCGCGACGATGCCATCGAAATAATCCGGAAAGCGTTGCGACATCATCATCGCCTCACGCCCACCGGTGGAACAGCCGACGAAATATGAATGATCAGCGGGCTTGCCATAGCGCCTGGCGACGATCTCCTTGGCCACCACTGTCACCTTGGCATTGGCCTGGTAGAGAAAATTCAGCGCCGCTTCCTGGTCATCGAGAAAACTGGCATCAAAGCCGGTGCCAACGTGGCCGGAGTCAGTGCTCACCACCGCGAAGCCTTGCGCCAGCGCTGATGCATCGCCCGCAAACCGCGCGCCGGTGGGCGGTATTAGCACGCCATTGAGCCCACCACCGCCCTGAAAGTAGAACCGGCCGCTCCATTGGGTGGGCAGAGCCACCGCGAAGGCAATGGCGTAGGGCTTGCCGTTGCGCCCGATGCGCTTGTCGAGGGTGCCATCGACGCGGCAGTGCGCCGGCAGAATTGTGGGAGGTCCGGGCGGACCGCCGGGAGCAGCAGCCATCGGTCCTGCAGGCACTTCCTGCACTTTCTGGATCTCAACGGCATAACCGGCCAGCTTGAAATTCTTGAGCGCGGCACAGGATGTGGCGGCTGCGCCAGCAGACAGCGCAGGCAGGCTCAAGCCGACAAGCATGGCGCAGCAGGTGATTTGACGGCCCAGGCTAGTCATGTAACCCCCTAAAGTCTCGATTTCCGCAGCCAGCAACTCTAATGCCAATTGCAAACGGTTGCAGCACCTGAGGCAGCACTGCCGTGGGACCCCGCAGCCCATTTGCTGCAGTCAGGCGCTGCGGACCTTTTTGCCCCGGGTATCGGACTCCGACCGGCGGGGCCCGCGGATGGACGGCAAAGCGCGATAGTGTTCGCGCAGACTCGACGACCGCACCACCAGTTCGGCAGGGATCACCATCGTGGCGCTGGCCTGGCCCCGCAGCAGGCGCAACAGGTTGTCGACCAGAAGCCGCGCACCGGACTTGCAATTCTGCCGGATCGTTGTCAATGGAGGCGTGGTGAAAGCGGCGAAGGGAATGTCGTCGAAGCCCACAATCGCGACCTCCGCCGGCACCTTGATGTCACGCTCTGCCAGCGCCCGCATGGCGTTGATCGCAAATACATCGGAGCATGCGACCACACCGTCGAACTCGACACCGGCATCGAGCAGCGCTGCCACCGCGTGATACGCGGTGTCGCTGCCAAAGCGCACGGCAATCTCCAGTTGCGGCATGCGCGCAATCCCCCCAGCACGCAGTGCCCGCAGGTATCCTTCGCGGCGTGCAGTCACCTCGGGCGCCGCGACATCGCCCAGAAACGCGATGCGGCGACAACTCTGGGAGAGCAGATGTGCGGTGGCGTCGTACCCGCCAGCCTCATTGTCCGAACCCACCGTGACATAGCGCTGGCCGGCAAGCTGCTCACCCCAGACCACCATTGGGAAACCAGTGCCCGCCATGCGATTGAGCGACTCGTGATGCAGGCTCTGGCCCACGACAATGATGCCATCGGCGCGGCGACCCCGCGCGATGGTTTCCATCCAGTCGGCGGGGTCGACGGTGACCTTGGTCAGCAGCATGTTGTAACCGCAGACTGAAAGCTCGTCCGCCAGGGCTCCGAGAATCTCGAGAAAAAAAGGATCGGAGAAACTCTGGTTGGCGGCGTGGGAGAGCGGAATGACCACGCCGATGGTACGCGTCAGGCCAGTACGCAGACTGCTGCCTGCCGCATCAACCTGGTAGTCAAGCTTCTCTGCCGCCTTGCGGACACGTCTGCGCGTTGCTTCAGAAATCAGCGGGCTGCCCGACAGGGCGCGCGAAACCGTGGACAGGGAAACGCCAGCGCTTCGCGCCACCTCGGCCATACTGCTAGCAGGCTTGCGCTTGCGGCGAGTCATGTTGAATTCACTATAGCAGCCTGAAGCCCGGCAGCGGATCGCCACCCCGGCATTCAAGCTGGTGTTCGCAGGTTTTGAGGTCGACGCGCAGGCGCGCGGTGGCGGCGCCGCAAGTCCACTGCAGTTCGAGCACCTGCCCGGACGACTCCAGCACCTGGAAGTTGCCGGCGAATGCCGGGTGCGTATTGCGCAGACGAATCAGTCCAAGCAGATCCTGCACCACTGGCCGCTGCAGGGCTTCGTTGATCTCTGCGGGAGTGTAGTACCTGCGGTTGATGTCGCGACCCACATGCGTGCGACCCAGCAGCTCCATGTCGTTGTGGCCGGCCAGCAATCCCACGTAATAGACCTGCGGAATTCCCGGCAGGAAGAACTGTATTGCGCGACCAAGCAGATAACGTCGGTCATCACGGCCCAGGGCATCATGAAATGTGCAATTGACCTGGTACAAGTCAAGATTGGAAGCCGCAGCACCAGTGGCAAGCTGACTCTCGCCATGACTATTGCGGTGAATGGTCTCGACCAGGGCGTCGATGTCGGCCTGGGGAATCAGGCCTGGGTAGCGCACGGGATCCTGAGCGTCGGCACCGACGTCGATCACGCCTATGCCGTCGTGAGTGTCCAGCACGGTCAGGGCATTGCGCGGCCGGATTGCAATCCATTGCTTGAGATGGTGCGCGGTGCCGGAGAAGAACGCGTGCAGCACCAGCGGCGGCAACGCAAAGTCATAGACCCAGCCCACGTGCCTCGCGATCTCAATCTGCTTTTCGTAGTGCGAATGTATCTCTACCAGCACTTCGAGACCCAGGGCACTGGCACGCGCGGAGAAGTCGCTGATGAAGGTGAAAGTCTCGGGCATCATGAAACAGCTGCTTCCAGCACGCTTCACCGCGTAACCCACCGCATCGAGCCGGATCATGCGAACGCCATTGTGGGCGAGCTTCGCCAGGATGGAATCCAGGTAGCGCGCACCTTGGGGATGTCGCAAATCCAGGTCGATCTGCTCGGCGGTGAAGGTCGTCCACAGGATGCGCCGCGAACCATCTGCCAGGGTAATCGGCGTGAATGGCAGTCCGGGACGCGGACGATAGATGGCCAGCAGATCCTGCTCGGATGCGCCGCCCGGAAACACGTTGTCCACTGTCAGGAACATGCCATCAAAGGCACTGCTGCTGCCACGCGCGGAATAGTCCAGAAACTGTGGCGAGCGGCAGGACATGTGATTCACGATGACATCGGCCATCAGTTCCACGTCGCCTGCAAGGGCCTGCACGTCCTTCCATGAACCAAGCCGCGGGTCGACCTCCGTATGGTCGATGGGATCAAAGCCAGCATCCGCGCCATCAATCGGATGGTAGAACGGCAGCACATGCACGCCGCCGAACAGCCCGGCCAGTGGTCCCGACAGAAGTTCACGCAATCCCGGAAGCGTGCCGCCCAGCCGATCGGCATAGCAGATCAACTGCACCGCATTCTTCATGCGGTGCCGTCCGCACGCTGCAGGCGGCGCGCGGCAGGATTCGCCAGCGCGTTGTAGACCAGACCTGCCAGCAACAGCAGAGCCAGCACAGTGGCGAGCACGAAGCCGGCGCGGGCGTCATGCCAGGCATCGCTGACTGCACCCATAGACAGTGGCCCGATGGCCGCCGCAGCAGCCGTGAAAAACAGGATCACACCGGCAATGGCTCCATGCCGATCTTTCGGAAAGCAGCTGATGGCCTTGGAATTGAGCGTGGGATAGATGATGGACATGAACAAGCCCGCCAGCGGCAGCAACCATGCCGCGGCGTCCACTCCGCCTGCCAGCGACCCTGCAAAGCACGCGAAAATCAGCAACCCCATGATGGCCAGCGCCGCCGTCCACGACACACGCCCCAGCAGCCATGCCCCCACGAAGCGGCCCAGCGCCCGCAACACGAAGAACAGGGTTAGCGCCGATGCCGCAAGCCACGTATAGGAACCCTGATAGCCCTGCAGCAGCGTGGGCATCCAGACATAGATCGCACACTCGACAGCCACATACAGCATTACCAGCAGCGAAAAGCCCAGCGCGAGCGGATCCCCGAGCATGGCGAGCACTTGCCGGGGATTTGCGCGCTCCACGGGAATAGTCCTTTCGGGATATCGCGCTGCTGCCGCCATGACCACCAGCGCGGCGCAGATCATCGCGGCGATGGCGTACAGCCACTTCCATGACATCCCGGCGCCAACCAGCACCCCGACAATGGCTGGTCCCACGATCGCACCCACCGCAAAAAAACCTTCCACAGTGTTCATGAACCGCGTGTGCGAAGCGGTGGTCGGGCTGATATCGCCGATCAGCGCCAATGCGCCGGTCTTGAACACGCTGATGCCAAGACCGGACACCGCGAGCAGCGTCACCAGCAGCGCAAAGTTGCCGCTAGCCGCAACCAGCAGCGATGCCATGCCGTAGAGCGAAAGCCCGAGAATGACCGTGAGCTTTCGGCCGATCCGGTCCGCGAGAAAGCCCAGCAGCAGCGCACCGGCCGCAATGCCGCCCATGCTGGCGTACTGGAATGCACCGGCCGCCGTCATGCTCAGCCCATGTTCCTCGATCAACCTGGGAATAACGCTGCCGACAGCATCTGTCGTCATCGCAAATGTGAAGAACATGAGACAGGTCAGCCAGCGTACGAGCTGGACGCTGCTGGCGTTGCCGGTTGCGTTGTTGGACATGTGTTTTCGCCCCCGGCGCCTTGTTGGCAGGATACGGCACCTGATCGTGCCGTCCGGCAAATGTAGCAAACGTTTGCAGGCCGCACTATGCTCAAGTCCGTGAACCACGCACCCCTGTTTGGCGCGATCGAAGGTGGCGGCACCAAATTCGTCTGTGCAGTAGGAACCTCACCCACGTCATTGCTGGAGTGCGCAAGCGTACCAACCACCAATGCCGCCGACACTCTGGATGCCTGTCTGCGCTTCTTCGAGGTTGCACAACGCAACCATGGTGAAATTGCAGCGCTGGGCTTCGCCTGCTTCGGCCCGCTGGAACTGCGTCCCGACGCTCCTGAATTCGGCCATATGCTGCCAACGCCCAAGGCAGGTTGGTCGGGGATAAACATCGCCGCACCGCTACGCAATGCGCTCGGTGTTCCGGTTGCACTCGATACCGACGTGGGTGCCGCCGCGCAGGCGGAATGGGTGCTCGGCGCCGGGCAAGGTGAACCCTCGTTGGTATACGTCACCGTCGGCACTGGAATCGGAGGCGCAATGGTGCCGCTGGTGGCAAACACGCGCCTGATGCATGCGGAGATGGGCCATGTGTCCTTGCGCCGTGATGTCCGCGATGCCGGGTTCGTCGGTACCTGCCCATTTCATGGCGACTGCGCTGAAGGCCTCGCCAGTGGTCCGGCCATTCGCGCCCGCTGGGGTTGCGATCTCGAGCAACTATCTGCTGATCACCACGGCCGCGACCTCATTGCCGGATACCTGGGTCAGCTGGCCGCATGCATCGCGCTGATGCTGTCTCCCACCTGCATCGTCATTGGCGGCGGCGTGATGTCCGATCCTTCCATGTTGCTGCGGGTGCGCACGGCCACCCGCGAGTGGCTCAACGATTACCTGCCGCCGCTGCGAGATCCGGCGGCGATGCACGGCTACATCCGCGCGCCAGCGCTGGGATCGCGCAGCGCGATTGCCGGCGCAATGCTGTTGGCAAGCGCGCAGGCAGATGGAACTTACTTGACGAGGTAGAACTTGAGCCGAATCGCCTTCACAGTCGGCGCTTCGCCCGGCCGGGCTGGAGGTGCACTTTCAGCGACTTCGTTGGTGACAACGAAAGTACTCCGGTTCAACCACTCGTGCGGCCCGACCGGTGCCTCCAGAGTTGGCCTGTAGAAGCTGCGCCCTCCTGAGAGCGACGCCGGGCACAACATGCCTTGGTTGAGGACGTGAATTCGCGTTCCATCTTCAGCCTGGATGAAGTAGTCCGCCGATAGAGTCCGACATCCGTCAGGCAAACCCAACTGCAGGTCCCAACCACCTGGCAATACCTTGCCGCGAAACTTCGGACCGGCGATCGTGCCTCCGAGTATTGGAATGTACTGGCGTTGACCGAAGGCTGTCTGTCCGATGACCTGAGTCGGCTCAAGCAGAACATATTCCTCAAACGCAAACTCCAATCGAGGCTGTTCGGCCGCCGGTGGCGGAGTGCCCACGGCCTGTGACGCACAAGCAGACGCCATGTACGACAACATAACCGGACCGATGAATAGCCAGCTTACCCTGCAGGACATAACACCTCCCTACGCAACGCGCGCATTCTGCGCCTCGCTGACGATTCCTGCCAGATCCACGGTTGTAAGCCATCCGTGCTTTTTCTGCTCACGGGCACTATGCCTCACCCGGTTCACTCTTCGCGCTGATACGCTTGCTTCTTCAAGGCGCGGATGTTGCTGATGGTTTCAGCGCAGGCGACCGCCGCTTCAATCCCCTTCGTGACAAAGTGACGCTGGAAGAACGCGCGATGCTCATCGTGCTCATGAAACCTCAGCGGAGTCAGAACCGCCGATATGATCGGTACTTCCGAATCGATCTGACTTCTCATCAAGGCGTCGATTACGCTGCCTGCGACAAACTCATGACGATATATTCCGCCATCGACTACGAGCCCGGCCGCAACGATGGCAGCGTATCGCCCGGTGCTCGCCAGCAGTTTCGCCTGCAGAGGAATCTCGAACGCGCCTGGCTCCGCAAAGATTTCTACGCTCCGCGGTGCGAATCCCTCCTTCTTGATCCTCTTCATGAAGGCGAGGCGACACTGATCAACTATGTCGTGATGCCAGCGGGATTGAATGAATGCGATTCGCTCCGGCCGGACACCGCTCGCCTTGAAGCTATTGGATTGACTATTTTTCGAACTCATTGCGCCTCCAGAGACAACCATGGCGGGGCGCAAAGAACAAAAGAAGGCCACATGCGACATCCGGACTTTCAAGGAATCGCGTCTGGCGACTCCCTACCGTCGGCTCTGGATTCACACCAAATCTGCTGCCTTGACTGGGTTCAGCCATGCGCCCGCGGGCTTATGCGATAGATCGCCATCACCGCCGGTGGAGACTTACACTCCGCCCCGAGAACAACCGCAACCCGCATTCGCGAGCCGCGCTTAGTGGTGATACGGCCGGATTGATTCGAACCTTGTTCAAGCCCCTCGCACAAACACGATTAATAACGAAGTGGAAGCGACAATGGATACACACCATCACAGCCCCCGGAATCCAGCCACTGCAATCGGCGCCTCCGCATTCAAGGATCCTGTCTGCGGCATGACCGTCACCGTTCAGTCACCGCACAAGGCCGAGCACGACGGCAAGTCGTTCTACTTCTGCAGTACAAAGTGCCTGGATAAATTCACGACTGAGCCCGCTAAATACACACAGGCGACGACAACGGCTGTACCGATTGCACCCATTGCAACGGTCTACACCTGCCCGATGCATCCGGAGATCCGCCAGGACCATCCGGGCAACTGCCCGAAGTGCGGCATGACACTGGAGCCTGTTGTCCCCACGCTCGACGACGACGAGAACCCGGAACTTGCCTCCTTCACCCACAGATTCTGGTGGACGCTGCCGCTGACGGTGATCGTCACGACGCTGGCCATGTTTGGGCACCGACTGGGCTGGTTCGATATGGCTGCCCAGAGCTGGATCGAGCTGGCATTGTCCTTGCCCGTCGTTCTTTGGGCAGGCTGGCCATTTTTCGTCCGCGGCGCGCAGTCGGTGATCCAGCGCAGCCCCAACATGTGGACGTTGATTAGCCTGGGCACTGGCGCCGCCTTTGTCTACAGCGTGGTGGCGACGGTGGCGCCTGGAGTCTTCCCGGATTCGTTCATCTCCATGGGTCGCGTGGCCGTCTACTTCGAGGCGGCCATGGTAATCATCTCCCTGACGCTGCTCGGTCAAGTACTGGAGTTGAAGGCGCGCTCCAAGACCTCGGCAGCAATCAAGTCACTGCTGGGCCTGGCGCCCAAGACCGCTCGCCGCGTCAATGCCGACGGCAGCGAGGAAGACATACCGCTCACCAACGTGCACGTGGGCGACAGCCTGCGAGTTCGTCCCGGCGAGAAGGTGCCCGTCGACGGCGTGGTCATCGAAGGCAGCAGCGCGCTGGATGAATCGATGCTGACCGGCGAGCCACTGCCCGTCACCAAGCGCGTCGGCGACCAGCTGTTCGGCGCCACGCTCAACACCAGCGGCGCGTTACTGATGCGCTCTGAACACGTAGGCTCTGCAACCGTTCTGTCGCAGATCGTCCAGATGGTGGCACAGGCGCAGCGCTCGAAAGCACCAATGCAGCGCATGGCTGACACCGTCGCCGCATACTTCGTCTATGGCGTCGTGGGCGTCGCCGTGCTGACTTTCTTCGCCTGGGGCTTCTTCGGGCCGCAGCCGAGCTGGGTCTATGGCCTGATCACTGCCGTGACGGTGCTCATCATCGCTTGTCCCTGCGCACTGGGACTGGCCACGCCCATGTCCATCATGGTCGCAACCGGTCGTGGCGCGACGCAGGGCGTACTCTTCCGTGATGCCGCCGCCATCGAGAACCTGCGCAAGGTCGATACACTGATTGTGGATAAGACCGGTACGCTCACCCAAGGCAAGCCGGCATTCGAAAGAGCCGTGGGCACCAATGAGTTCAGCGAGGACGAGGTGCTACGTCTGGCAGCAAGCCTGGACCAGGGCAGCGAGCATCCCCTGGCGACCGCTGTGGTCAACGCCGCGCGGGAGCGCAAGCTGACCCTAGAGAAGGCCGAACAATTCGACTCTGCGTCGGGAATTGGAGTAAAGGGCATTGTGGGTGGTAAGGCCCTTGCCCTCGGCAACGCGGCGCTGATGCAGCAGCTCGGAATCGACGTGGTGTCACTGGCGAGCCAGGCGGAAGCACTGCGCAGCCAGGGAGCCAGCGTCATGCACCTCGCGGTCGATGGCACGCTGGCCGGATTGCTTGCGGTGTCCGACCCCATCAAGGCGACAACGGCGGATGCGCTGGCAACTCTGCGCAAATCCGGGCTGCACATCATCATGGCCACCGGGGACGGGCTTACCACCGCACAGGCGGTGGGCAAGAGGCTGGGCATCGATGAGGTACACGGCGAGGTCAAGCCCGCGGACAAATTGCAATTGGTCGAACGCCTGCAGAAAGAAGGCCGAATCGTCGCGATGGCAGGTGACGGCATTAACGATGCACCGGCCCTGGCCAAGGCCAACGTCGGCATCGCCATGGGCACCGGCACCGACGTGGCGATGAACAGCGCGCAGCTCACGCTGGTAAAGGGCGATCTTCGCGGCATCGCGACGGCAAGGGCGCTGTCGGTGGCCACGGTGGCCAACATGAAACAGAACCTCGGCTTCGCCTTTGTCTATAACACGCTGGGCGTGCCGCTGGCCGCTGGCGTACTGTTCCCGTTCACGGGTTGGCTGTTGTCGCCGATGATCGCGGCGTTAGCAATGAGCCTCAGTTCAGTTTCGGTGATCGGCAACGCGCTGCGGATGCGGAACACCGCTCTCAAATCGGACTGACTCGGCCGGGGCATGCGATTTAACGCACATTAACTAAAGCAATAGAATTTACTGGGCGCAGTACGGGCACTTGGTGCGTGCCCGAAGAAGTGTTTTTGGCATTTTCCCATTCACTTCAAACAAACTCGAAGCCAATATGTTCCGTCCTCGTTTCCCAACATCCACATCCAGAAGATCAGTCGCCGGGGCATGCACCGCAGGCATGTTGCTGTGGTGCTCAACCGGTTGGCCGAGTGAACCTGAAATCGAAACGAACCTTGATGAAATAGTCGTTACCGCGACTCGATCGCCAACCCTGATTCGCGACGAGCCACTGCGGGTAGAAGCAGTGCCAGCAGAAGAGATCGAGGAGAATCTGACGATTCAGCCGGGCAACGTTTCCACACTCCTGAAAGAGCTGCCTGGTGTCCATTTCCAGTCGAGTGCGCCCGCATTGGGCGGCGCGGTGCTGCAGCTACGCGGCATGCCTGGCCGCAATACGCTGGTGCTGACGGACGGGCTGCCTCTGCTCGGGTCCGCACCTGACGCCTTTGGCTTATTGCAGATACCCCCGCTGGATCTGGCGCGGGTTGAAGTCATCAAAGGAACGGCCTCTGCGCTCTACGGCGGCTCGGGGCTTGGAGGCGTACTGAACCTCGTGTCTCAGATTCCCGATTCCGAATCAGCCGCTCTGGTCAATGTCACCTCGCGGGGTGGCGGGGATCTGGTGGGATTTCTCACCACTGGACTCCACCCGAACTGGAGCGGGACCGTGATTGGCGGGGCGCATGACCAGTCCCGTGAAGACGGCGACGGCGACGGGTGGGCAGATATCGCGGGCTTTCGGCGCTACACGCTGCGTCCACGAATCTGGTGGGAAGGCGGCCAGGGACATTCATTGCTTATCACGGCCGGCATCATGGATGAAGATCGCCAGGGCGGAACGATGCCTGGCCAGACTCTTGCAGGTGGCAGCGCGTTTCCGGAAGCGCTTCGAACCACGCGCTTAGATGTCGGTGCGGTCAGCCAATGGACGCGTGACGACCATCCAACCATCAGCGGTCGATACTCAGTGACCTCTACAGACCAGAAGCGGACTTTTGGTGCAGAGCATGCAGACTCCACGCAGACCACGGCATACGTCGAGCAGGCACTGAACGGTACATACCGAGATCACCGCTGGGTGCTGGGTCTCGCGTTTGAATACGACAAGCTGGCAACACAGGATGTTTCAGGCATCGACTACACGTACTACGTGCCCGCAACCTTCGTCCAGGATACCTACGCGCCCACGCGTTGGCTTACCCTTGCAGCAAGTGCACGCGTTGACGTGAACAGCGATTATGGAACTTTCTTGAGTCCGCGCCTCTCTGCCCTGCTGCGGGAACCTGATTCCCCGTGGGGCCTGCGCGCTTCCCTCGGCAGTGGCTTCACTCCACCCACTCCTTTCGTTGATGAGATCGCGGCCACCTGGCTGGGCGCGTTGCTACCCCTGCACGACCTGCAAGCCGAGCGCGCAGTGAGCGCTTCAATCGATGGCAAATGGGCCAAAGGCGCGTGGGACGTGAACGTAAGCGTATTCACGTCGGAGATTCGCAACTCCATTCAAGCGTTGCCGCAGCCCGGGGACAAGTTCGAACTGGCAAACGCATCAGGTACGCGGCGTGCCCCTGGCGTCGAGATTCTGGTCGGTTTCGTCGAAGGACCATTGCATGCCTTGGCGTCCTGGAGCGAAATCCATGCAACCGAAGTCGACCCCGCGGGTGTCCGCCACGATGCCGCTTTGGTGCCTCGCCAAACCGCCACGCTCGACGCTATCCTGGAAAGCGAACAGCGAGGTCGGATCGGCTTTGAATTCGAGTACACCGGACGACAGGCCCTGCACGACAATCCGGTTCGCAACGAGAGCCCGGGGTACTGGCAACTAAATGCACTGGCCGAGCTGCGCTTTGGTGGAATAGCTTTGTTCTTAAATGCGATTAATCTGACTGACGTACGTCAGACCAATTACGACCCACTGATACGTCCGACCCCAGGTCCCGGCGGGAATCCAGTTACAGAGGCTTGGGCACCCTTGGCAGGCCGCACGTTCAACCTGGGCATCCGCGCCGAACTCTAGGCAATAGAAATTTGGCGCACAATGTATCCACCCCCACCCATATGATCTCCAGGCTCCGCTCGCGCTCGAGCCAGACGCGAAAAGGCTGGATTCGTCGCAGCTGGACCGTTCGGGGCGTTTTCCACTTCCGTAAGCGAGCGACCGGTGACACAATGCCGGCGCTCGAAACGACGGCTCACACCGTGAATGGTATCGCCCTGCACTGATGTACAAGCGCCTCGCCTTCTTGATCGCAATGCTTGTGCCGCTGGTGCACCAGGCTCGCGCGGCTGAACTGCAGCCGTTCAGCGCCAGCTTCAAAGTCACCTGGCACGGCATGACGGCGGGCCGCAGCACCCTTGAGCTGCAGCGCCTTTCGGATGATCGCTGGTCTTATTCATCGCGTAGCTCTGCGCAGGGGCTGTTTCGCCTGGTACTGCCCGCTGAACTGCAGTCGCACAGCGAGTTCTCGATAAGAGGCGGTCAGATCGTTCCAGAACACTTCACCGGCGATGACGGCACGGACAGCAAACGCCGTGACCAGGACCTGAAGTTTGACTGGGAAAAGGGGCGAGTTACCGGCGTCGCCGAAACCAAGCCCGTTGACTTGCCGCTACAGCCTGGATTGCAGGACGGAATGTCCATCCAGGTGGCGCTCATCCACGCACTGCTTGCGGGTCACCCCCCGTCGCGCTTCCTGATGGTAGACAAGACCAAGATCAAGGAATACATCTACACCGAGGAAGGCCGAGAGACGGTCAATACCCCTCGCGGCCCCCGCCAGACAGTTGTTTATCGCAGCGGTCGGCCCGGATCGGAAGACGGCACCTGGTTCTGGTGTGACCCGGAACTGAGCTATCTGCCCGTGAAGGTGGAACGACGCGCGGGCGCCAAGGTTGAATGGTCCATGACTATGGAAACCGCCAAAGTGGGCGGAATCTGAGAGGCTGGCGCGGCGCCCGATAGCCCTCTCTCCGCAAGCAGCTTTTTCGGCGCCCGCGACCAACGGGCAGCGTGGCGGCGTCTACCTGCAGGACTTCAAACGACTGCTACGCGGCTGGGTGGAGTATGGCTATGCGCTGGCGAGCCTCGGGGACCTGCTTGCCAAGGCGACACATTGTGCGCGGCAGGGTCCCCACTGCGACCGGTTTGACGTTGTGCCGCCGTCTAACGTAACAAGCCGTAGTCGATGTGAGGCGCCGTGAATTCGCTGAACCTGGAGCCAGGAGATTTTACAGGACTGCCATTGATGACAAGAACCATTGCCATCACTGACATGCCTGAGCTTGAATGGAACGCGCTGCTGCCGGAGCCGCGCCACAACTGGACGCACTTCAACAAAATCGACTCTTCAGCGGATCGGGGGCGTAAGTCCCTGTGCTTCGAAGTTCGAGTCAGGGGGGAGTTGCGCGCCCTGGTTCCCGCATTCATCATGGAACACCGCAATTTTCAGGACTCATGGCATTGGCTCAGGCGGCTGTATAACCCGCAGGCGCTGGTGCTGGGTTCTCCCCGGGAAGAGACCTGCCCGCTGGGTTTCGCTGCAGGCGTCACATCCCGGGAAAAGCAAGACCTGCTCAGCACATTGCTGCGATATGCAAATGCCTATGCTCGAAAAAACGAGTGCGACATCCTGGTCGTGAAGCATGCAGACCATGCTGCTGATGAACTCTGGACCCGGGCATGCGTACCACTGCATCTTCGCAGGCTGACTGACATATCGATCCTCGGCTCCGCGTTGTGCGGGCACCGCGTTGCCAACACTTCGAACTGGTATCGGTCCCGCGTTTCGTGGTCCAGATGGTCCGAAGCCCTGTTCGATGCGGCGTGTACCGTTGATCTGAATGAGGAAGAAATGTCTTCGCTGGTGCGCCGGCGCAAAGGCGACAACCAGGCACGTTGCTGAGCGAGTGAACTGTTGTGGCGGCCCGATGGGCTGACTTGACTACTTGAGTTTCCCTTTGATCTTGTCCAGGCCGGCCTGCGCACAGATCTCATCCTCCGTTCCAATAGGCCCGGCGCCGTGAGCCCCGCTGGACGCGATTGCACCAACCAACACTTTCCCACGCCAAAGCGGCAAGGCTCCACCAGCAATGAACATGGTCGGTGTCAGACGAGTCAGCATCGATTTGTCCTGCGCAATCGTTGCGCCGACTTTTGAGCTCGGCAACCGGAAGGCACGCGAGGTGGCGGCTTTCCTCATCGCAACGAAGACGCTCCCATCAGAACCCTCTTCCGCAAGCAAGGCAAGAGGCTTCCCGACGGCATCCACTACGGCGGCGGCGATCAGAAACCCTCTCTTGGTACAGGCGTTTACCGCGGCACGCGCAGCTTGCGTTGCCAGATCGAGGGAAATCCCCGCATTTACGTGAGGCTCAGGCGGCCCAGCGGGCGGCGTTTGCAGCATGGCCGCCAACTGGGCAGGATTTGGAAGCGGAATGAGCTTTCCGGAATCATCCAGCATACCGAAAGGAGGCAATGCGTCCGTCGGCAAGCTTCGCGGCGAGGCGATGGTTTCCTTCAATTGGCCTGCACCAAATGCGGGACCGACGGCAATTAAAATCAGCCCGAATCTCAATGCGCAATTTACAAACATTTTCATGGCTTCACCCTCAAGACAAGATCCACGTGAGCTGCTATTCATTGCTGACTTTGACCAGAACTTCTGCCGGTATCTTATGCATTCGATTACCAATGCTGCCGATGAAGCGACGTCACAATTTGAAGCGGCCTAGTTATTGAGGGCCTGAATCGGCGCGGGAATTCTGCCTCCGCGCGCGATGAATGCATCACTGCGGAAAGGATTGAGCGCCATGACGGGTGCATGGCCCAGGAGCCCACCGTATTCCACGTGGTCCCCAACACCCTTGCCGGGTGCTGGAATTACCCGGACAGCAGTGGTCTTGCGGTTGATCATGCCGATCGCAGCCTCGTCCGCAATGATGGCCGAAATCGTACTGGCAGGCGTATCGCCAGGCACGGCGATCATGTCCAGGCCCACGGAGCAGACGCAGGTCATGGCCTCCAGCTTGTCGAAGGAGATCGCGCCAATCTCGGCCGCTTCAATCATGCCTTCGTCTTCAGAAACAGGAATGAATGCACCGGAGAGCCCGCCGACATGGCTTGATGCCATTGCACCACCCTTCTTTACGGCATCGTTGAGCAACGCTAGAGCGGCCGTACTGCCATGGGTACCTACGCGTTCCAGCCCCATTGCCTCCAGGATACGAGCGACAGAATCGCCGCGTGCCGGCGTGGGTGCAAGCGAAAGATCGACTATGCCAAAGGGCACGCCGAGCTTGGCAGACGCGACGCGACCGACCAGCTCGCCCATTCGCGTAACCTTGAATGCGGTGCGCTTGATAATGCTGGCGAGCTGACCAAAATCGGCCGTCGGTTCCCTTTCAATGGCGCGCAGCACAACGCCAGGTCCGCTCACACCGACGTTCAGCACACAATCAGGCTCACCAATGCCGTGAAACGCCCCAGCCATGAACGGGTTGTCGTCGACCGCATTACAGAACACAACGAGTTTCGCGCAGCCGATTCCATCGCGATCAGCCGTGAGGCGCGCGGACTCGACAACGGTCCGGCCCATGAGGGCAATGGCGTCCATGTTCAGGCCCGCCTTCGTAGTACCCACGTTGACCGAACTGCAGACTCGCTCGGTGATAGCCAATGCCTGCGGAATTGAATTGATCAACCGACGATCCCCTGGCGTCATCCCCTTGTGCACCAGCGCGGAGAATCCACCGATGAAATTCACCCCCACCTCGCGAGCGGCCCGATCCAGGTACTCTGCAAACAGGACGTAGTCTTCGGCATCAGACGCCTCAGCGATCAAGGCAATTGGTGTCACGGAGATGCGTTGATTCACTATCGGCAGACCGTACTCTCGCTCTATCTCGGCACCAACCGCGACCAGCCGGGCCGCTTGCCGGCAGATCTTGTCATAGGCGCGTAAGGCCGCCGATTTGAGTTCCGGATGGGCACAGTCGCGCAGACTGATACCCATAGTGATGGTGCGGATGTCGAGTTTCTCCATCTGCACCATGCGGATGGTTTCGAGTATCTCCTGGGGCGAGAAGTGGAGCGACACGGATTCCCTATACCCGATGCATGTACTGAAAGACGTCCTCGCGCTGCGCGTCAATCTTCAAGCCCATGGAATCGCCCCGTGCGTTGAGGCGGTGCTTGAGCTCGTCAAACGACAGCGTGGCTTCTGCGATATCCACCATCATGATCATCGTAAACATGCCACCCATCAACGTCTGGGAGATATCAACGATATTGGCCTTCGCGTCGGCCACGATATTGGCCACTGCAGCGATAATGCCTACCTGATCCTGACCCAGGACGGTCACGATAATTCGGGTGGATGCGGATGTCATGCAACCATTATTGCAACATCTCCGACCCGATTCAGCACGCCAATGTTATCTGCTCTTGCCTTACAGCCAGAACATCAAGGATGTTTCCCCGTCATTTGAGAAATCTCAATGTCCATTCTCCATCTGCAACCAGGTTGGACGAAGGCGGCGATCACGGCTGCAACGACCCAGTGGACCGGGAGGCCATTCTTGCGCCAGTGACCCCAGATGCACTGGAACCATGAAACTCCACACAGCCTGAGTTCCTATTATTGCAGAGTAGCTATAAACTTCTTTGCTGCTCCAAATTGCGGGAAGGGATCGTGCGATGGCTGGACTGGACAAGCGTGTAGCCGGATACACCGAGGCGCTCGCGGGACTCTCAGACGGCATGACAGTTGCCTCCGGCGGTTTTGGACTCTGCGGCATTCCGGAAAACCTCATCGCCGAGATTCGCCGTCGCGGCACCAGCGACCTTACGGTCATCTCCAACAATTGCGGCGTCGATGGATTCGGCCTTGGCCTGCTATTGGAGAATCGACAGATACGCAAGGTGATCGCGTCGTACGTAGGCGAGAATGCAGAGTTTGAACGGCAACTGCTTGCCGGCGAGATCGAGGTGGAACTCACGCCCCAGGGCACGCTGGCTGAGAAGCTGCGCGCGGGCGGCGCCGGTATTCCGGCATTTTTCACGGCAACCGGTTATGGCACGCCGGTCGGCGACGGCAAGCAGGTTCGCGAGTTCAATGGCCGGCCGTGCATCCTCGAGCACTCATTGACTGCCGACTTCGCCATCGTGAAAGGATGGAAGGCCGACTGGTACGGCAACGTCGTCTACCGGCACACCGCACGCAACTTCAATCCCGCGGTCGCGACCGCGGGTCGCATCACGGTCGTAGAAGTTGAAGAAATCGTCCCGCCCGGCGCACTCGACCCGGACCAGGTTCACACCCCGGGCATCTACGTCGACCGCCTCATCCAGGGGCGCTTCGAGAAGCGGATCGAAAACCGTACCGTGCACAAGGCCTAAGGCAGAAAAGATGGCACTGACGAGAGACCAGATGGCCATGCGTGTCGCACGCGAGTTGCAGGATGGCTACTACGTCAACCTTGGCATCGGCATACCGACCTTGGTCGCAAATCACGTACCGCCAGGCATCGAAGTCATGCTGCAGTCGGAGAACGGACTGCTGGGAATGGGCCCATTTCCGACCGTTGAGCAGATCGATGCCGACATGATCAACGCCGGCAAGCAGACCGTCACCGCCCTGCCCGGCGCGGCCATCTTCTCGTCGGCGGACTCCTTCGCGATGATCCGTGGCGGGCATGTCGACCTTACCGTGCTTGGCGCTTTCGAAGTGGACGTAGTGGGCAACATTGCCTCGTGGATGATTCCTGGCAAGCTCGTGAAGGGCATGGGCGGCGCCATGGATCTCGTAGCGGGCGCGGAGAACATCATCGTGATGATGATGCACGCATCGAAAGACGGGGAATCAAAGCTGCTCGAACGCTGCACGCTGCCGCTTACCGGCAGTGGCTGCATCCGTCGCGTGCTCACAGACCTTGGCCTGTTTGAGATCGTGAACGGGTCCTTCGTACTCCGCGAGCGCGCACCGGGCGTACCCATCGCCGAAATCCGCGCCAAGACGGCCGGCAGACTGGTCGCGGCGGACGACGCGCCAGAGATGCTCCTCTAGTTACGTCAGGCAGACAGCACGTATGCAAGACGTCGTCATCGTCGCCGCAGCCCGCACGGCCATCGGCAGCTTCCTGGGCACCCTCTCGCAGATACCCGCCGTGGACCTCGGCGCAACCGTCATCCGCGCGCTGCTCGAACGCTCCGGCGTGACGCCTGATGCCATCGAGGAGGTGATTCTCGGTCACGTGCTGACTGCAGGCGCCGGCCAGAACACCGCGCGCCAGACCGCAATGAAGGCGGGATTGCCGGCCACGACTCCATCGATGTCGATAAATAAGGTCTGCGGCTCGGGCCTGCGCGCGGTGCAGATTGCGACGCAGGTGATCCGTCTCGGCGACGCCGAGGCTGTGATCGCCGGTGGCATGGAAAGCATGAGCCTGGCACCGTTTGTCGTACCGGGACTGCGCACGGGCGTGCGCATGGGCCACAGCAAGGTCATCGACACAATGATCCAGGACGGACTGTGGGACGCGTTCAACGATTACCACATGGGCGTTACCGCGGAAAATCTCGCGAGGCGTCACGGAATTACGCGTGAGGAACAGGATGCCTATGCGGCCGAATCACAGCGGCGCGCCGCCGCGGCGATATCGCTGGGACGCTTCGAAGCCGAGATCGTCCCGGTGCCGGTGCCAAGCCGCAAGGGCGATCCAGTGCCGTTCATGCAGGACGAACAGCCCCGCGCGGACTCAACTGCTGCCACCCTTGCGAAGCTCAGACCCGCGTTCGACAAGCAGGGAACAGTAACGGCCGGCAATGCATCCACCCTTAATGACGGCGCCGCCGCCGTTCTCCTGATGAGCGCCACCCGGGCAAAGTCGCTGGGCCTCAGGCCGCTTGCGCGCGTCGTGGCTTACGCGAGCGCGGGGGTTGATCCCTCCGTGATGGGCGAAGGGCCGGTGCCGGCAACCCAGCGGTGCCTCGCACGAGCCGGCTGGCAGATCAAGGACGTCGACCTCATCGAGGCCAATGAGGCCTTTGCAGCACAGGCACTCACTGTGGCCAAGCTGCTGGGCCTCGACACATCCCGCGTGAACGTAAACGGCGGTGCAATTGCTCTCGGCCATCCGATCGGGGCCTCGGGCTGCCGCATTCTCGTGACGCTGTTGCATGAGATGCAGCAACGGGAAGCACGTCGCGGACTCGCCACGCTATGCATCGGCGGCGGTCAGGGCGTCGCATTGGCCGTCGAACGCTAGAGCAGGCGCACTGCAACGCCGTGGGTTCTCTCCTTCTTGACTATGCTCGGTTAAGAAGTTGACGCCGCAGTCCGAACCGATCGAGATCGGCCGGCAGACGAGGTGCGGTCCACGTCCTGCCTACATCCAACAACTTCGCGGCGCAACGCAGTCATTGCCTACTGCTCTTTCCGAATACGCTCAAAGTACGGATCAAACACTCTCACCTGCTCCAGCACCGGGTACGTGCGCGCACTGGGCGCGGCATCAAATACCATCACTTGCTGGTTCTTGTCGGTGAACGCAGGCCACTGCGGCAGGTCCTTGCCGTTGGGATTGCCCATCACGGCGAAATTTACGTAGTACGAACTGATCATGTCGGACAAGGCCAGATCTTCTGGGCTCGGTGTCCTGCGACCAGCCAGTGTCTGGAAGGCAAAGGGAACATCGCTGCCATGGCCCGAACCTTCGGCCTGCGGGGCATGGTTGTTGTAGTAATAGCTGAATACCATGCCTTTGCCTTGCTTGGATTGTTCCCGCGCCCATGTCCAGGCGTTCCAGGCAAACGAGGTGTCGTTCCTCACATGGCGTGTCGCCCTGAGGGCATCGGCGTTACTTGCATGCGGGTATGCGCTGAGCACACTCTCGGCCTGCGCGCCGAACTGTTCCCTGATCTGCTTTTCGAAAGCGGCAGGGGTTACCTCCTTGGGTCCACCGAATACAATGGTTTCATCGGATGCGTGTCCCAGCAGCACCGGCGTATCATTGAATTTGTGCTGCTGGTACAGCGTGTAAAGATCCTTCGACAACACGTATCCATCTGCCGCGGGCCGGAACGACATGCCGCCACCGGTGGCTGCCTGAATAGTGTCCGCACTGAGCTTGCGCGCCTCGGCGACATTCTTCACACCCAGCATGGCGAGGAACGCACTCCCGGTGGCCTCCGCAATGTGGAGCTGAGGAATGCTCATCCCGAAACCACCCTGCTCGGAAGCCTGAAGCGGAGCGAACGAACCGCCGCTCATAGCGATGACCTTGTGGAACATCCCTTTAGGCAATGGGCTGGCCGCGAGAATACTGACGGCCCCAGCACCGGCTGAGTGCCCAAAGATGGTGACGTTGCCAGGGTCGCCACCGAAGGCGGAGATGTTGGACCGCACCCACTGAAGCCCAGCGACCAAGTCCTGGATGCCGTAGGTTCCCGAGCCGTGCCCACTTTCGCGGCTGAGCTCTGGATGCGCCATGAAGCCGTACGGACCGAGACGATACGCGAGGCTGACAAGTACCACTCCCTTCTTGGCAAACCCCGTGCCGTCATACATGCCGATGCTGGTTGAGCCCCCGACATATCCACCGCCGTGGATCCATACAACCACGGGAACCTTCGCCTTGGCCGATTTCGCTGGTGTCCACACATTCAGGTACAGGCAGTCCTCACTGACAGCCGCAGTGTTGCCCTGGGTGTTGGGCGCCTGCATGCACGCATCAGCAAAGGCATCGGCCTTCTTGACGCCGGTCCAAGGCCTGACCGGAGCAGGCGCCTTCCAGCGCAGGTCACCTACTGGCGGCGCGGCAAACGCAATGCCCTTGAAAATCGAGATTCCGCCGTCGACAACACCACTGACTTCGCCCCCGGTGACTTTGGCCTGAGTGATCTGTGCGAGTGCTGCGTGAGCAGGTAAAACGATTAACAAAGCCAGAGCAATTGCACGCATGATCATTACCCCCCAATCTTGTGATGCCGCCGACCGATCCGGCCGGATCCTAAACGGATATCCCCGCCGCGGCCGGAGTTCTACCTGACATGAAGCACAATCTCCGACGGCAAACGATTGCACGTCGATAATACACGGCTGAGCGGCGCGCTTCACTTGCGCTGAGAACTTGGTTTGGCATGCGCAGTCGCCAGCACCATGCAAACTGCGCAGCAACTGGTGACGACCCACTCCTGCATCGAGCGCGTATGATCTGCGTATGAATGACTCTCGACAATCGGGCTCCGAAGACCTAAAGAGCATCGCCAGGCGGGTCATGTTGGAACGCGGCTTAATGCCGGATTTTTCCGCTGCTGCCATAAAGCAGACTGACAGCATCACGGCCGCGGCGAACACCACAGGATCTGACATTCGCGACCTGCGCGCGCTGCTCTGGGCTTCGATCGACAACGACGATTCGCGCGACCTGGACCAGCTGTCCGTGGCCGAACCGTTGCCAAATGGTGCAGTCAAGATACTAATCGCTATCGCCGATGTCGACGCCCTGGTTGGCCGCGACTCGCCCATTGACGATCACGCGCGCGCCAACACAACGTCTGTCTACACTGCGGCACAGATTTTTCCGATGCTGCCCGAGAAACTCTCCACCGATCTGACCTCTCTGGGCGAAGGGCAGACGCGCCTCGCGATTGTGATCGAGATGACGGTCAGCAAGGAAGGCGCCGTCAGCGACCCCCAGGTGTATCGCGCCGCCGTGCTCAATCGCGCCAAGCTGGCATACAGCAGCGTCGGTGCCTGGCTGGAAAACAAGGCTGGGCCGCCCCTGCAGGTCGCCAGCGTCGCAGGTCTGGAGCAGCAACTGCGATTGCAGGACCAGGTAGCCCAGGCCCTGAAAGCCGTGCGTCACGCTAATGGCGCGCTGACGCTCGAAACGATCGAAGCGCGCGCCGTGTTCGACGATGGCGTGTTGACCGATCTGCGCCCCGATGAGAAGAACCGCGCGATGGAACTCATCGAGGATTTCATGATCGCAGCCAACGGGGTCACCGCCCGATTCCTTGAAGCGCGGAAGTTGCCGTCACTGCGCCGCGTGCTGCGCAGCCCGGAAAGATGGGGGCTCATCGTGGCGCTGGCGGCGAGTTTCGGTGAACCCCTACCGGCCACTCCCGATGTAGTGGCGCTCAACGCCTTCCTGATAAAGCTCCGCGAAGCCGACCCCGCGCGCTTTCCCGATCTCTCGCTGCGGGTTATCAAGTTGCTGGGCTCGGGTGAGTATGTGCTGGAACTGCCCGGCCAGCGGGCTGCCGGTCATTTTGGGCTCGCCGTGAACGACTACACTCATTCAACGGCGCCCAATCGACGTTTTCCGGATCTCATCACGCAGCGTCTGCTGAAATCCGCACTTACCGGCAGCCCTGCGCCCTACACCGAAGCGCAACTCCAAGAGCTGGCCGAGCACTGCACACAGCAGGAGGACATGGCCACAAAGGTTGAGCGCCAGGTGCGCAAATCCGCCGCGGCCATGTTATTGGGTTCGCACATTGGCGAGCGCTTCGATGCGATCGTGACGGGGGCATCTGACAAGGGCACGTGGGTGCGGATCTCGAGGCCTACGGCCGAAGGTCGCGTAGTCAAAGGATTTGAAGGACTCGACGTCGGGGATACCGTGCAAGTGCAGCTCGTACATACAGATGCGGCTCGCGGCTTCATCGACTTTGCACGGGCGCACTGACGACCATGTCCGTCGACGGACCCACCAACCCCGTGCTCGCGTTTGACGATCAGGAGTTCCTGGCCAGCGACGACGCGCGCCCACTGCGCATCCTGGCGGAATACCTCGGGCCGCTGCGCACGTTTCGCCGCGCACAAGTGCACGACACCATCGTGTTCTTCGGTTCCGCGCGCATCACGCCCGACGGCCCGCTCGGGCGCTACTACGAGGAGGCTCGCCAGCTGGCGCACCTACTCACCACCTGGTCGAAAGGTCTGGGCTCGCGGGCCAACCGTTATGTGGTCTGCTCGGGCGGGGGCGGCGGCATCATGGAGGCCGCGAATCGCGGCGCCTCGGAGGCCGGCGGCAAGACCATCGGACTCAATATCAGCTTGCCGCATGAGCAGCAACCCAACCCCTACATCACGCACGCGCTGTCCATGGAGTTCCGCTACTTCTTCATGCGCAAGCTGTGGTTCGCGCATCTGGCGCGTGCACTCGTGGTATTTCCGGGCGGATTTGGCACCCTTGATGAACTCAGTGAGATTCTGACATTGTCGCAGACGGGTAAACTCACTCACAGAATACCCGTTGTCCTTTACGGCAAGAGTTACTGGAACGAGATCATTGATTTCGATGCCATGCTGCGTCACGGCATGATCAGTGGCGAAGATCTGGCGTTGTTCCAGTACGCTGATGATCCCGCCACAGCGCTGCAACTCATCACAGAGGGATTGATCCCCGGACCGGAAGGAGGCGAACCGGCGTTCGCCCACTCGCGATCGCGCCCCACATGAGTGGGCCTGCGTGGTAATCAACCTGTTTGCCGTAACTCCCGGATGATCGGCCTCTCCGCGCCTGCTGCAGCCGAACGTCTGGTTCGCGACGGGCCGAACGAGCTGCCGCGTGCGTCCAGGCGATCCTTGCTTCGCATCGCGCGCGAAGTGCTTCGCGAACCCATGCTCGTGCTGCTGCTCATCGGTGGCGTTGCCTACCTGCTGCTCGGCGAACTAGTCGATGCGTTGATCCTCCTGGCATTCGCGACCTTCTCGGTGATCGTTACCGTTGTGCAGGAGACGCGGACTGAGCGTGTTCTCGAAGCACTGCGCGACCTGTCTGCGCCGCGAGCGGTGGTTATTCGTGACGGCGAGCGCGTCCCCGTCCCGGGACGTGAAGTCGTGGCCGACGATCTGCTCGTGCTGGAGCAGGGCGACCGCATCGCTGCCGATGGTCTCCTGCTCTCTGCGGATGATCTGCAGGCTGACGAATCGCTGCTCACCGGTGAATCGTTGCCGGTCGCCAAGATCGCGCAAGCCGACGGTCTGAGCGGCGAACATCGACCGGGCGGTGACGGGCAGCCCTATGTCTATTCGGGCACGCTGGTTACGCGCGGCAGTGGCATTGCGCAGGTCCAGGCAACCGGACCACGCAGCGAGATCGGCAGGATTGGTCACTCGCTGGCGACGCTCGACACCGAAGCGCCGCGCCTACGGCGCGAGACCAACCGCATCGTCATCTGGTGTGCAATCGGCGGCGGCGCAATCGCGATGCTGGTCGTGTTGCTCTATGGGTTTCTGCGCGGTGGTTGGCTCGAGGCCGTGCTCGCCGGCATTGCAATTGGCATGTCCATGCTTCCAGAGGAGTTCCCTGTTGTACTGACCGTGTTTCTGGCGATGGGCGCATGGCGGATCGGAGCGGTCGGCGTGCTCACACGGCGAGCGGCAGCCATCGAGACGCTGGGCTCGGCGACCATTCTATGTACCGACAAGACTGGCACGCTGACCGAGAACCGGATGACTCTTGCCGAACTGTGGCTCGCTTCGGGCGAGAACGTGGTGCTGGCACAAGCACCTGACGCCGCCGCCTGTGAGCAGATCATTCGCACAGCGATGCTGGCCTGTGCTGCCGAACCCGCTGATCCCATGGAGATCGCACTGCATCAGGCAGCCAGGGAGCGATGTACGCCGCCGGCCAAGGCGTGGACCCTGCTCCATGCCTATTCACTGCGTCCTGAGTTGCTGGCCATGTCCAACGTCTGGCGCACGGAAGATGGTCCCATGGTCGTGGCGGCCAAGGGCGCGCCCGAGGCGATAGCGACCTTGTGCAAATTGCAGCCGGCGGACGTTGAGCGACTGACTGCTGCGGTAGACCACATGGCATCGCGCGGGATCAGGGTGCTGGGCGTTGCTACTGCCACGACCGAAAATACAGACTGGCCAGCAAATCAGGCAGGTTTCGACTATTCATTGATCGGCCTGGTCGGACTTGCCGATCCGCTGCGGCCAAGCGTCAAGGATGCTGTCGCTGAGTTCCATGCGGCCGGCATCCGCGTCGTCATGATTACCGGCGACTACGCCGCCACCGCCATGGCGATTGCTGCACAGGCGGGCATCGTCGATGGCGACGTCCTGACAGGCGCCGACCTCACCACGCTCGACGATGCCGCGCTTGCCCTGCGCCTGAAGACGGTGACGGTCTTCGCGCGAATCATGCCGGAGCAGAAACTGCGGATCGTGCAAGCCTTCAAGGCCAATGGCGAGGTGGTCGCAATGACCGGCGACGGTGTCAACGACGCACCATCCCTCAAGGCCGCGCATATCGGCATTGCGATGGGCAAACGGGGCACCGACGTCGCGCGAGAGGCAGCCGCAATCGTGCTGCTTGAGGACGATTTCGGTGCAATCGCCGCCGCGGTTCACCTGGGCCGGCGGATCTACGACAATATTCGCAAGGCTATCGCGTTCATCTTCGCCGTGCATGTGCCCATAGCGGGACTGGCGCTGCTGCCGCTGGCGTTGGGCATGCCCCTTTTGTTCGGGCCAATCCATATTGCCCTGCTCGAAATGGTGATCGACCCCGTCTGTGCGCTGGTCTTCGAGGCCGAGCGTTCCGAGGCGGACATCATGCGCCGCAAGCCACGCGACCCGCGCGAGCCGCTGTTCGCGGTGCCGATGATTCTGTGGAGTGTGTTCCAGGGCGCAATCGCATTTGGGATGCTTGCGACCGTGTTTGTGTTCGAGATGCGTGGCGGGATGCCAGAGGAAGAACTGCGGGCGCTGATATTCTTCGCGCTGATCGCCGAAATTCTGGCGCTGATATTCGTCAATCGCTCGTTCGGGACCTCCGTCAGGAAGGCCCTGGCGGGTCAGAATGCGGCGCTGCGCTATGTGCTGGGCGCCATTGTCGTCATTTCGAGCCTGATCTTCTTCCTGCCTGCGGCCCAGACCTTGTTGAAGTTCGGGTCGATCACATGGAATGACCTGGCGTTTGCGCTCGGACTTGGCATCGGCCTGATGATGATACTGGAACTGTGCAAGCCGCTCGCCATTCGCATGACGCGGCATTGAGCAATCAAAAGAGGGGCGCGCTCAGATGACCGCGACACGAGTTGATCTCGTCTTCGGCTCCAACGCCCAGTGGATTTCGTGGCGGCATGGTCAAAGGTGATGAATCTGGATCGATTCGACCTGGCGTGACCCTTAGCGGCCGCGCCACCATTCGATGAATTCACCCAGGTTGATGAACCCGTCGTGGTCCGAGTCGATTTCTTCAAACCTGCCGCGCTTCTGAGAAGATGTGAGTAACGAGCCACATCTCTCCAGTAGACCGGCAAACTCCCCCGACTCGATCCGGCCATCGCCGTCGCTATCGCATGCAGCGAATTGGTCGCGAGCGTCAGCAATGTCGTCCCCACTCAACGGGCGACGCACCGGCAACCCCATATCTGCAGATGCACTCATGTACTTGGCTCCTTGGTTCAGCACCAGTCTGGCCAACAGACGGCATTCTGGAATGCGTACTTGCCGCAGTCGGTACGTGAATGCCCGGATACCGGACCCACCAGGCGACGGCTCACCATACTCCCAACAAGGAGAAATGCATGCGATTGGCCAAGGCGTACATCACTGCACTATTGATACTGCTATCGGTTGGCGCGTATGCCGAATCGATTCCGCAAAACGCCTACAACGAGGCACTGGCACGCAAGCCCGATACCCTCAACGGGGAGCAACTCTTTGCTGCCTGCGCCGTATGCCATGGACGTGATGGCGGCGGAGTAAAAGACGGAACCGTTCCCGCCATCGCCGGCCAGCACTGGCAGGTCCTGTCCAAGCAGCTGCTGGACTTTCGCTATTTCCGCCGTTGGGATCCACGCATGGTGAATCTGAGTTCCACGGATCACCTGCGTGGTCCACAAGAAATCGCGGACGTGGTCGCATACATAAATAGCTTGCCGCCACCGTCCGCTCGGGGCATCGGGACCGGTGAGTACGCGGATCACGGAGCGGGCGTTTATACCCGACTTTGCGCCTCGTGCCACGGAGCCGAAGCAAAGGGCGACGGAACCAAAGGCTACCCGCGGCTGGCAGGCCAGCAATATGCCTACCTCGTCCGCCAGATCCATGACGCCGTCGAAGGGCGGCGACCCACTTTTTCCCACCAGCACATCCGCCTGCTGGAGCCCTTGGACTTCATGGATATCCAGGGGATCGCGGACTATCTCGCCCGTCTTGAGCCTCGATCATGAATGCGAGGGCCACCACCTCGGATCTGGCCACCCTGGAGGCATGTGTCCGTCAGGCAACGCTGGCCGTCTCGAGCCACAACACGCAGCCTTGGCGCTTTCGCGTCTGCGTGCGCAGGGAATACATCGACCTGATTGCGGACCGCACGCGGTCTTTGCCCATCAATGACCCCCACGACCGTGAACTCACCATCAGCTGTGGTGCTGCGCTTTTCAACCTGCGACTTGCCGCCGCCGCAAGCGGTCTGGGTTCAACTGAGGAGGCACTGCCCGTTGCCAGTGATCCGGATCTATTGGCACGGGTCACGCTCCTGCAAAGCCCAGTCCACGGTATTGCTGACGCGGGTGAGCTGGAAAGAGCTCTCCCCTTGCGTCGCACATTTCGCAAGCCATTCCTGACCCAATCCATTCCGCAGAACATGACAGAATCGTTGCGGGAAGCCGCCGAAACGCAAGGCGCGACCTTGGCCGTCCTTGATTCGCCTGGCCTGCGCGGGGATGCCGTCGATATTGTGGAAGAAGCGGATCACCGGCTGCGAAGCGATCCGGGCTGGCGACAAGAGCTGGCCTCGTGGATGAATCCGCAACGTCAGGGTGAAGGATTCGGCATTCCCGGGCTCGCGCTGGCTGCAGCGGGCCTGGTTGCGCGCAGTTTCGATATCGGCGGTGGCATCGCCGCCCGCGGCCCCCAGATTCTGGAGGGTTCTCCTCTACTGCTCCTGCTGGGCAGCAAGAACGATACGCCTGCCGACTGGCTTGCTACAGGCCAGGCGCTGCAGCGCGTGTTGCTGCGAGCCTGCGCCGACGGTCTGCAGGCATCTTTCCTCACTCAGCCTATGCACTACCCAGAACTGCGCCAACGACTCGCGACACTCGCGCCGCAGGTTGGTATTCCCCAGATCCTCCTGCGTCTGGGTTTCACAACGGACAAGTTGGCATCAGTGGTCCGCCGACCGCTGGACCAGATTCTGGACCTCGACTGGGCTTAAGCTGCGCGCTTGTCCAGCACAGTCATCTTCCTGGCTCGCGTCGCGAATACTACCTAAGGGCGCCTGCCCCGCCGTATGCTTGTAGGATTCATGGGGCCACCCCTTGGGGCCCATTGCAACCTCCAAGGCTCCCCTTGTTCCCTTCCGAGCTGCTTCCCAGTGTTCTTGAATCGGCCCCTGATGCGATGGTTGTCATCGATAGCTCCGGGACTGTTCTCTTCGCAAACCAGCAGGTCAGGGCCCTATTTGGCTTCGCTCCTGCCGACTTGATCGGGCAGCCTGTGGAAGTGCTACTGCCACAACGGTTCCGCGGCCGGCATGTCAAGCATCGGCAATCGTTTCGCGAGAACCTGCGACTACGCCCCATGGGCATTGGCCAAGACCTCTACGCCCTGCGTCGGGACGGCTCGGAGTTCCCGGTCGAGATCAGCCTTAGTCCGATTCGCGGCGCTGACCAGATGTTTGTCGCAGCCGCGATCCGGGACGTCACCGATCGCAAGAATGCAGACATCGCCATCCAGGCAGCCCGCACCGAAGCGGATCGAGCCAATATGGCCAAGAGCCGCTTCCTTGCCACCGCAAGCCACGACCTGCGACAGCCATTGCAGGCTCTCGCATTGCTCAACGGCAGTCTGCGTCGCACTGTTCACGACGAGGATGCGCGCGAGGCCCTGGACCAGCAGGATCAGGCCATCGGCGCCATGTCGAGATTGCTCAATGCACTGTTGGACATCAGCAAGATGGAATCCGGTGCGGTGCAGGTCCAGATCACCGACTTTGACGTCGCTCCCCTACTTCAGGAGATGCAGGTCGAATTCTCCTCTCTGGCGTTCAGCAAGCAGCTGCGGCTGGAGCTGCATCTGGAGCATGCAGGCCTGCGCAGTGACAGGACGCTCATCGCGCAGGTATTGCGCAACCTGATTTCCAACGCCCTCAAGTACACGGACAGGGGCAGCATCCGAATAGCGTGCCGTCGCCAGGACGCCAACGTCTGTATCGACGTTACTGACAGCGGAATCGGCATATGCAGCGACGACCTGCCGTTCATTTTCGATGAGTTCTACCAGGTGGGCGTATCCACTCATTCTTCCCGGGAGGGCTACGGACTGGGGTTGAGCATCGTGCAGCGCGTGATGCGCCTGCTGGGACTTGTCGTCACCGTGAAATCGGAACTCGGCAGCGGCTCCACCTTTTCGATTCATATACCGGCGGCGACCGCAGGCACAGTCGCCGATACCGCGCCCCTGGCACGTGTGCCAGGACCCATCACGGGTGGTCGTCATCGTCATATCCTGTTGGTCGAGGATGATGCTGGCGTAAGAAAGGCAACGCGCCTGTTCCTCAAGGGCGAGGGCTATGAAGTCACTGCCGCAGCGTCACTTGCAGAAGCGCTGGCGCTGACCGCCAGCCTGACAACTCTGGAACTGATCATCACGGACTATCATCTGGGTGGGGGCGAACGCGGTACCGATGTCATCACCGCATTGCAGACGCGTTTCGGTGCCCGCATCAATGCAATTCTGATAACCGGCGACACGTCTTCGGCTATCGGCGAATTGCCACGCGACCTGCAGCTGCAAATCATCAGCAAGCCTGTCGACCCCGATGAGCTCCTGACGCTGATGCGCACCCTGCTGCCGGACGCTGCCGCGGATACTACCTAGAGACAACCCTCTTCTGCTGCCTGACACTTCACCATGCCTTCTGAAGACGCCAAGGCGCTAATGGAAGCGGCTACCGACGCCGTGATCCTCATCGACCAGACAGGTCGGATCTACGCGGTAAACCACGCGGCCGAGGACCTGTTCGGCTACACGCAGGCGGAGTTCATCGGTAGCGATGTGAGTCGCCTCATGCCGGAGCCCGATCACAGCGCCCACGCCGGCTACCTGGCTCGCTACCTGCAAACCGGCATTGGCCACATTATTGGACGCGGTCGGGAAGTGAGGGTGCTGCGGCGCGACGGCAGCCTCGTGCCCGTGGCGCTGTCGGTGGGTCGCATTGCAGGCAGCGCTCCACCACGCTTCGTGGGTTTCCTGCGCGACGTCAGCGAGCAACACCGCGCAATGGCAGCGATCCAGAATGAACGAGACTATGCGCGCGAGAGTGAGGCGGTGTCCCTTCGCTCACAGTCCAGACTCATGGCCGTCTCGCGCATAGCCACGATGGGCGAAATGGCAGCCGGCGTAGCGCATGAAGTCAATCAACCGCTGGCTGCAATCACCAATTACGCGCGGGCGTGCGAACGTTTCATCGCGGCCGACCCACCTGCCCTCGATGACATCCGTGACTGTGTCAGGGAAATCGCCAGCGAGACCCGCCGCGCCGCCGACATCATCCGGGACTTGCGTAATATCGTGAAGGACAAGCGTGTCGAACGCTTGTCGGCGAATCTGAGTGACATCGTGCGGCAGGTGCAGCCACTGCTGGAAGCCGATGCCCGGGCCCATGACACGCAGCTGGAATTTGCATTGGCGGAGCATTTGCCATCCGTGATGCTTGACAATGCGCAGATACAGCAGGTATTGCTCAACCTGGCACGCAACGCCATGGAGGCACTCGCGACCAAATCTCCGGCGACCCGCCGCATCCTGATTTCCACGCGCACTGATGATCAAGGCGCAGTTGAGGTTTCTGTGTCTGACAACGGCCCCGGGGTCGATGCCTGCGTGGTAGACCGACTCTTTGACCCATTCAGCACGACGAAAGCGAGTGGGGGCGGGCTGGGGCTCGCTATCAGTCGCACAATCACGCAAGCTCACGGTGGCAGCCTGAGCCATCATCCAGCGGAGCATGGCGGTGCATGCTTCACCATCCACATACCCCAAACACATAGCGACCCGGCATGACGCAACCCCCTTCCATGGTATTCGTGGTCGATGACGACAGCGGTGTTCGAAGCTCCATCCGCGTCCTGTTGAAATCCGTGGGTATAACTGCCACTCCTTATGCTTCCGCCAAGGAGTTCCTTGCCGCATACGATGCGGCGCAACCAGGCTGCCTGATACTGGATATCCGCATGCCTGGCATGAGCGGACTTGAACTGCAGCAGGAATTGAATCGCCGCGGGGCAGTGATTCCCGTGGTGTTCGTTACGGGGCACGGGGACATTCCGATGGCGGTCGAAGCCATGCAGCTTGGTGCATTCGATTTTCTACAGAAGCCCTTTCGGGACCAGGATCTGATTGATCGTGTGCAGCGCGCGCTTGAGCGCGACGCTGAGCATCGGCGCAGCCTGCAGGAAACCGACGCAATCCAGGAGCGCCTGGGATCCCTTACGCCACGGGAACGCGAAGTGCTCGGACTGCTTACTCAAGGAAAGCAGAATAAAGTAATGGCCGGAGACCTGGGGCTCTCTCAGCGCACCGTTGAGATACATCGCGCCCACGTGATGGAAAAGATGGGCGCACGTTCGGTGGCGCAGCTGGTACGCATGGCGCTGGATCTCAAGGCATCAGGGCGCGACGCGTAAGGCGCAGTGGGCTGGAGGCGCCCGGCACATTGTTGCAGCCCTATTCCTCTGTCACCAGCAAAGGCCTGATGAAGCCAGGTGGCTTCACGACGAGCAGATCACACTCAACCTGCTGCAGTACCTGCAGGGCCGTGCCCGCGGCAAAGGCTTGCGCGAAGCGCGCGCGCGACCCCATAACGAGCAATGATGGTTTTTGCTCATTGACAAATTCCACGATCCCGTGCGCCGGATTGCCGCTGCCGAACTGAGCCATCGACGCCGGCATCCCTGCACGCAGCGCGAGGTCGGAGACTTCCATGCGCAATCGATCCTGTACCTGCATCAGCACCTCATCGGTCACGATCTCCCCCGGCAGGTGTGGTGGTGCACCCAACACATGCAGAAGCTGCATGTCAGCGCCCAGTGCGCCCTGCATCGCCAAACCCATGCACACAATTGCCTCATCCAGTTTTCCCGGATAGCCGACAGGGTGAGCAGGATCAATCGCCAGGACGATTGGGGGCGCTTCACGCCACTGTTGTGACTGCACAAGCAAAACCGGCGCAGGGGATTGGCGAACCAGAGTCCAGTCCGTATGACCACTGTAATTTCGCGATTGAACCGGATGGCTGTGCGCGTCCTTGACGACGAGATCGGGGCGACTGTGCACGATGTGACGACCAATCCCCTCCTCCAATGGCGGGTGCCGCTCGCAAACCGTCTCCACCTCTATTCCCGCCGCGCGCAACGGGGCGGCAAGACGGTTCAGCTCCTCCAGCTGACGTTGGCGCGTGATTTGCCAGTATTCCGTTAGGCGCGACTCTCCAGCCCAGCTTTCCGGAAGATTCAGTTCAGCTTCGCAGACGTAGAGTTCGACCGTGCTGGCAGTGGCCCTGGCGATGCGCATGGCTTTCTGGATGCACGGATGGGTCGTGGCGGTGGGATCCACCACCACAAGAATCCGTCGAATTGCGGTGCGCGTCATTTGTCGGCTTGCGCCGGATTGAGAATGATCGTGCGGTTGGAGTGAATGATCAATATTTAGGGTTTCCATGGCATGAGGTTGTAGCAGCCGACCCGATTCGTGCCCATACGCATTTGTGCGTGCCGAGGCTCGGCTACTGCGGAGTCCCAGACGGACCTATGCGGCATAAACTTGCGACATGGACTTAGCCCAGAACCATAGCTGCAAGAGTGGGATGTTGGCCCTACTGGCTGCTTTGGCTGCAACTCTGCTTTTGAATGGCGTCGTGGCCGGTGCCGATATCGAAGCCTCCGCGGCACGAGCCGAATTCCTTGCTGCCGCCAAACTGACTCCCAATCTGGACAACGGCGGCCGCAGCTACGAGACCTGCGCTGCCTGCCATGGGCAGAAGGGTAAGGGTGTTGCAGATGGGAGCGTGCCAGCCATCGCCGGACAACACGGCTCCGTGCTGCTGAAACAGCTGGTCGACTTCCGTCACGAGCAACGCTGGGACGAACGGATGCAGCACTTCACCGATCGTCATCACCTGCCCACCGCCCAGGATCTGACAGACGTTGCCGCGTATATTGCAGCCATGCCTAGGTTTCCAACGTTGGAGGAATCCGTCGGTGATGGAACGTCCCTGCAGGATGGCGCGCTCGTGTACTTTCAAATCTGCCAAGACTGCCACGGAGATCTCGGGCAGGGTGACGTGTCGCGACTGCGCCCGCGCCTGGCGGGTCAACACTATGAATATCTCCTTCGCCAGCTGCGCGATACAGCCGCCGGCAATAGACCCGGGATGGATCAGGCGCATGTTCAGAGGCTGCGCCAACTTTCGCCCGCGCAGCTGCGGGGCGTAGCCGATTATCTTTCGCGCCTCAGCCCGGAATTGTCCACACAACCTCACCACTAAACTCACAGGCAACATCATGAACAGCACCTACGTCCACACCGTTGCATGGATTGATCACCGCGAGGCAAAGATCCTTCATTTCAACACGGAGGATTCGCAGCTCACACACGTGCTCAGCCATCATCCGGATGCGCACATTCATCACAAGGCTAACTCGGGTGACAGCGGCCATGCATTGCCGGACAACGAATATCTCGAGCGCGTTGCCACCGCGCTTGGTCGCACGGGAGCCATCCTGATCACGGGCCCTGCCAATGCGAAGACTGAACTGATGGTCCGCCTCAAGAAGAGTCACCCGGATATCGCGTGCCATGTTTCGGCAGTCGAGTCGGCGGATCATCCGACGGAAGGACAACTCCTTGCTCATGGCCGCACGTTCTTCAAAGTGAATGACCGTCTGATCTGAACGGCCGCAACACGTACTGCTGATGCAAGTTGCCACGCAATTCGAGGAACTGCTTTCGCGAATCGCCCTCGCCTTTGGCATCGGGCTGCTTATCGGATTGGAGCGAGGCTGGAATACTCGTGAGATGCAGCCAGGCAGCCGGGTTGCCGGCGTGCGCACCTTCGGCATCTCGGGACTGCTCGGTGGGTTGGTCGCTGCCTTGACCGGTCCGGCAGATACACCGATCAGCGTTGGCGGCGCCCTCCTAGTCGGAATGGCATTCGCGACGTTCTCAGCGGTTTTCGTTGCGTTCAGCCGGAACGGTAGTCGGCCGGACGGCAATCGTTCCGCCACCAGTGCCATCGCGGCGTTGCTGACCTTCGTACTGGGGGCTTATGCGGTACGGGGCAACATGAGCGTTGCGGCCGCCACCGCGGTTGCCGCAGCAGGAGTACTGGCGTTTCGCGAAGGTATTCACCGCTGGGTGGCCCAGATCACACGCCGCGAGCTGGAGTCAGGGCTGGTTCTCCTGGCGATGTCATTCATTGGGCTGCCGCTATTTCCCGATAGCGCGATTGGTCCATTCGGAGGTGTTAACCTGCGCGAAGTCTGGATCATTGCGATCGCGCTGGCGACACTCTCGTTCGGCGGCTACGTCACCGTCAGGCATTTTGGCGAGCGGCGTGGCGAGCTGATTTCTGCCGCTATCGGCGGCATCGTCTCCTCCACGGCAGTGGCCATATCTAATGCCCGGCGGGCATCGAGCCGCCAAGGATCGGCACCCCTGTTGGCTGCCGCAACCTCACTGGCAATGGCGGTGTCTTTCGTCAGGGTAATCGCCATCACCAGCGCATTGAGGCCATCACTTGTGCTCTCCGTGGGTGCGCCACTGTTGGTCGCGTCCGCTGTGGCCGTCACATTCGCACTACTGCGCGCCAGGCGCAGCATGCCTGAAGGGCTGTCTCGCGCACCTATCGCGTTTCGAAATCCGTTTGGATTCTGGTCAGTACTTGCGATGGCCGCTTTCATGGGCGTGCTGATCGTGGTTGGCAGACTCATCAGCGAGCATTTCGGCAACTCCGCCACCGTCGCGGGTGCGGCCGCCATGGGCCTATTCGACGTGGACGCAATGACCGTGTCGATGGCCCGACTCGCTTCCGACGCTCTGCCTCCAAGGGCGGCGGCTTTGGCGATTCTGTCGGGGGTGGCCAGCAATACCTTCCTGAAGGTGTTAGTCGCCGGTATCGTGGGACGCGGTCGTTTTGCGATACACGTTGCTGTCATATGCCTCGCCTGCACCATCGCCGGAGCGCTGGTTCTGGTGCTGGAATGGCCGCACCCGGCCTGGTTTCTCTACGCGCGAGATCAATGATGACTGCCACTTCCACCTCGCCATCCATGCAGATTCCCGTGGCCGTTTCGGCGCGCCACGTTCATCTGACACAGGCTACGATTGAGCAATTGTTTGGAGCGGACTATCGATTGCACGGCCTCCGATCTCTCTCGCAGCCACACGAGTTCGCTGCTGACGACACGGTCACGATCGTGGGGCCCTCGGGAAGCATCACGCATGTTCGAGTGCTCGGACCCCCCCGACACGAGGATCAAGTCGAGATTTCGCGCAGCGACGCCGTGCATCTTGGCATCCCCGCGCTTGTGCGGATTTCCGGTGAGCTGCGTGACACCCCCGGCGCAACCCTGATCGGTGCGCGGGGGGAGCTACAACTGACTCACGGCGTCATTATCGCGCACCGTCATATCCACATGAATCCGGCGGATGCCCTGCGCTTCGGGCTGCGTGATCGCGATGTAGTCGCTGTCGCGATAAACAGCAACGACCGTGACTTAGTCTTTGGGGACGTCTCAGTACGGGTGTCCAGGGATTTTGTGACTGAGCTGCATCTCGATACCGACGAGGCCAACGCGGCGGACATTGCGCCCGGAACCACCGCCACGCTGCTGCCTGCAGGCCTGCCCACAGCAGGCTGATTTCGACAGATTCAGGAAGGCCCACTGACTGTTCTGCGAGACGGTCCGCGCGAAGCGCTTCGGCTACGTATTTGTGCGAGCTAACAAATAGGCCGGCTTTCGCTACAGTTTCATGGACGAGACTTTCAGATCATCTGCAACGACTCCACCCCTGACCCAAGGATGAAACCATGAACACCGATATCGCGATCAAGAAGAACGTCGACGCCGAGCTACATTGGACACCACAGCTCGACGAGAAGGACATTGCAAGTACCGTCACCAATGGCGTTGTGACGTTGAGCGGCTATGTCCATAGCTTCTACGAGAAGTATCAGGCCGAGGTCGCGGCCAAGCGACTGGCCGGGGTTGCGGCGGTGGCCAACGACATCGTCATCCGGTTCGCAACTGACGAGGGGATCACCGACCCAGAGCTTGCACGCAATGTCGCCACCGCGATCAAGTTCCAGCTCCCCGTTTCCTGGGAGAACGTCAAGGCGATCGTCAACCATGGGCACATATTTCTCGATGGCCAGGTTGAGTGGCACTTTCAACGGGAAGGCATCGAAAGCGCGATCAGGCACTTACAGGGCGTCCTCAGCGTTAATAATCAGATCTCGCTCATACCGCGCGTAACTCCAACTGAGATCAGGCTGCGGATCGAGGATGCCTTTCGACGCAGTGCCGAGGTCGATGCGAATCACATCTCAGTGCACACGAATGGCGGCCAAGTGGTCTTGCGTGGGAAAGTCTCCTCGTGGGCCGAACGTGAGGAAGCGCAGCGCACCGCCTGGTCGGCGCCTGGTGTGACTCTAGTCACGAACGAGATCGTTGTCGGACTCTAGCCATCGCTCTCTATTTCCGGCGCGCCAATCTGAGCAGCATGACCTTGCCCGGAGACTCGAGCCTCACATATGCCCCTCGGAGGACATTAGAGGGACGAACTGTACGCCGCGTGACCGCGCAGGAACTCGGCTGGCGAATGCGGGTGGTTTGACGATCAACAGGTCGCATGGCAAGTCATCAAGAAGGCGTTCAGCTGTATTGCCGATGAGGAACCGTTTCAGTCCGGATCGCGACAATGCGCCCATTACGACAATGTCGCAGCCGAGCTGGCGCGCGAGTTCCGGAATGGCGTCGACGGGATGTCTTGCAATCAAATGGCGCCGGCCTGGCCCGACCTTCACGTTGCGAAGCTTGCCCAGCATGCCATCAAGTCGGGTTCTGGCGAACTCTTCTGCGCGCCTGGAGATCGTTGCAGAGGCATCGGGAAGAATGAGCTGCGCGGGCTTCATGCCAACGATAGTCGGGGTATAGGCATGCAGTGCATGGAGTTGTCCGTTGGTGGCGACGCTGAATTCCGACGCGATGGTGAGGATTTCCTGGTCCAGCCGGGTCGTCTTGGCAAAGGCATGAGAGGGATCAACCGCAGCAAGAATAGTCGGGGAGTTGTATTTGCGCGCGCTCTTGACCAGTAGCACCGGAACCGGACTGCGCCGCAACAGCTCCCAGTCGGTGTATCGCAGAAACCAGGGCGCGATGTGGCGGCGGACATGTCTTTCGACAACGATCAGGTCTGCCTTGGTGCGATGCGCGCGGCGGATGAGCGCCTCGTGGGCGGGGAAGTCCCACTCCACCGAAATCCCCACTTCAAGTCCGCTGCGCACAAGTGGCTCGGCAATGGCGTCGAGGCGCCTGAGGTGCCGACCCCGCTCGTCCGCTTCGAACTTGTCAACGCTCATGTCGGCAAACATGAGGGCATCCACGGCCAGCGGATCACTGATCGCGTGGAAAAGCTCCAACCGCGCGTTCAGTGCTCGCGCAAGTACGGTCGCCTTCGCGATCGCCGGAGACGACTTCTGGCGTGTGTTCTTGACGGCGACGAGTATCGTGCGAATCGGTCTCATGTGAAACTCCACGTTTGCGGGGATGGCTGCGCAATGCTGCTTGCGTAAACAACATTCGGCTACCGGTAGCTGTCCCTAGAGCCTCTGCAGAAATACGTAGGCGCCTGGCCACTACCGCTCCGCTGCGGCTTCATCCACTCGCAACCGGTAGCCGACACCCGCCTCCGTGACGAGATAGCGGGGCCGTCCGGGATCGGGCTCCAGCTTCTGACGCAGGGTCTTGATATATGAGCGCAAGCCGCGGGTATCACCCATTCGCTCGGGACCCCAGGCGTCGCGGATCAACTGCTTCTGGGTCACGATCATCCCGACACGGCGCGCGAGACACTCAAGCACGCGGTACTCCAGCGGTGTCAAGTGCACCTCGCCAACAGGACCCATGGTCGTGCGTGCGCCAAGGTCAACGGCAACACGGCCGAAATTCAGCAATGGCAGGGTGTCGCTGCCGCGCGTTGCGCGTCGCAGGGCCGCACGCACGCGCGCCAGCAGCTCCGGAGCGCTGAAGGGCTTGGTTACATAGTCGTCGGCCCCCACGTCCAGCGCGCGGATCTTTTCCGACTCCATGGTTCGCGCCGACAGCACCAGGATCGGGACTGGCGAATAGGCCCGCACCTCCCCTATCAGCCGCGCACCCTCCATGTCGGGCAGACCCAGATCGGCAATGATGAGATCTGGACGATGGCCGCGCGCCTCGATAATGCCGCGCTCGCCAGTGGCCGCCTCGACGACGCGGTACTGGTTCGACTCCAGCAACGTGCGCAGGATGCTGCGCAGCTCGGCGTCGTCTTCAACGATCAGGATGAGGAACATCGCGTTCGTCATGTGGGTTTCGTGGTCGGGAGTGTAAAGACAAAGCGGGTGCCACCGCCGGGGCGCTGTGCCGCCGTTATGGTCCCACCATGGGCATTGACGATCGCGCGGCAGATCGCCAGACCCAGCCCCGCACCGCCTGTATTGCTCTCCTCTCTGCCACGCTGGAACTTCTTGAACAATCGCTCCGAATCACCAGGCGGCAGGCCGGGTCCGTTGTCATCGACGACGACCCTGACGGCTTGCTCCTCAAGGCTCGCGGATATCCTGATCCAGGTGCCAGGCGGTGTATGCTCCGCGCAATTCTCCAGCAAATTTGACAACACCTGTATGACCAGCGGCGCATCGACGTAAATCGCTGGCAAGTCCAGTGCGATATCGATCTGCACAGTGTGTTGCGCGAGTTGATCGTGCAGTTGGCCGAGGGCCGTGCCGACCAGATCGTCAATAGTCTGCCAGTCGTAACGCAACCTGACCTCTCCGGCTTCGAAGCGCATCAGGTCGAGCACATTAGAGATGAGCTTTGACATCTCATTCGCCTTGCTCTCGATCGATGCGGCAAGCCGCGTTCGCGCTGTGGCATCAAGTGTCAGGTGGGGATCGCTGAGCGCACTGCTGGCCCCGGCGATGACTGACAAGGGGGTTCGAAGGTCATGCGAGATCGAAGCCAGCAGCGTATTGCGCAAACTCTCCGTTTCGGCGGCTACGCGAGAGGCCTCGGCCTCTTCCGCAAGACTTGCACGCTCGATCGCAAGTCCGATCTGTCCGGCAAATGTCTCCAGCAGATGTTGCTGTTCAGGAAGCAGCAGTCGCCGTCGCTGCGATGGCTTCACTGCCAGTACGCCCAGGGTCCGGTTGCTGCCTCGAAGCGGCTGGTACTGCGCTGCGGCTGCGGGCAGCGTGTCGGTGCCAAGGCCCGCCGGACGACCGTGGTCATGCACCCACTGGGCTACCGACAAGTCGGCGCCTCTCAGTGCTCCGACGCTCGCCTCGCCGCGCGGGTAACGAATGCGGCCGCCGCTGTCCGGAATAAGCACGACCGCAAGACTGGCGAAGGTCTCAGCGACGTGTTTAACCCCAACACGCGCAATGTTGTCTAGCTGCAGCGTGGCAGCCAGTTCACGGCTCATCTCGTAGAGCAGCGCCGTGCGACGCTCGCGGGCACCGGCGACCCGCGTCTGCGCACGGACGCTTGCGACGAGGTTCGCAATGACCAGTGCAATGACGAGCATGACCGCGAAGGTGATGACGTACTGCAGATCAGCGACGGCAAACGTGAAGCGCGGCGGGACAAAGAAGAAGTCAAATGCCGCCACATTGATAAGCGCGGTCAGGCTGGCCGGTCCGCGCCCGAGTCGCAGCGCGGCAATGGTGGCGCCGAGCAGATAGACCATCACGAGGTTGGTCAGCTCGAAATGCTGGAACATCAGTTGCGCGACACAGGTGCACAGGAGTGAGATCAGCGCCGCTGCACCGTACCGCCCCCAGGAAATATCGCGCGGTTCCGTGCGCTCAGGACGCTCTGCTGTGCGCGGCGCCTCGCGACGCCCTATCACCGACACGTCCAGTCCTTGGCCACGGCGCACGAGTTTGGTCGCAGTGGAAGGACCTAGCAGTGTGCGCCAGCCACGGCGCCTGGGCTCTCCCACCACAATGCGTGTGATCGAGCGCAGTCGTGCGTATTCCGTCAGGGAAGCTGCGGCAGAGGCGCCGTCCAGTGTCACCGTTTGCGCGCCCAGCGATTCGGCCAGTCGCAATACCTCGACGCGCCGATTGCGTGCACGTTCCCCGAGCTTCAGCAGCGCGGGGGTCTCGACGGTGACAACCAGCCACTCGGCATCCAACGCATCGGCAAAACGCTTGCCCACCCGCACCAGCTGCTCGGCCTGATCATCGGGGGCGACCGCGATCAGGAACCGGTCGCGCGCCAGCCAGGGTTGGGAGGAGCGCTCTTCTCCGACATAGGCAAGCGCAGTGGCGTCAACGCGGTCGGCCGTGCGACGCAGAGCCAGTTCACGTAGCGCGACCAGGTTGGGTCGCTTGAAGAAGCGTTCAACCGCAGTCTCAGCCTGGTCGGCGATATAGACCTTGCCAGCCTTGAGACGTTCCAGCAGCTCATCCGGCGGGAGGTCGATCAGCTCAACCTCAGCCGCCTCGTCGAAAATCCGGTCCGGAATGGTCTCCTGCTGGCGCACACCGGTAATGCCTGCGACCACATCGTTGAGGCTCTCCAGATGCTGGACATTCAGTGTCGTCCAGACGTTTATCCCGGCATCCAGCAGCTCCTCAATATCCTGCCAGCGTTTTGCATGTCGCGGCGGTGGGTCTCCGTCAACGATATTCGAGTGCGCCAGCTCGTCGACGAGCAGCGTTGCGGGCTTGAGTTTCAGTGCAGCGTCGAGATCGAATTCGCGGCGCGTAATGCCACGGTAGCGCACCTGCAGGAACGGCAGCTGCTCAAGCCCTTCGAGCAGGCGCTCGGTCTCAGGGCGTCCATGCGGCTCGACGTAACCGACAACGATGTTGGCACCCGCCGCGCGCGCACTATGTGCGGCTTCAAGCATGGTGTATGTCTTGCCGACGCCGGCCGACGCACCGATGAAGATTTTGAACCGGCCACGCCCGGCGCGCGCTTCATCGCGCTGTAGTGCGGCAAGCAACTTGTCTGGATCGCGGCGTTCGGAGTCGCCCATTAGCCCCCCATTGGCGAATCAGCGATGCTGATCCAGGGCCAAGTTGAGTTCGAGGACATTGACGCGAGGCTCACCGATAAAGCCTAGCAGACGGTCCTGCTGATGGGCCCGGATCAGGGACTGCACTTCCGACAGCCGCAGTCCGCGAGCCCGTGCCACACGTCCTGCCTGGTAGGCGGCCGCAGCAGGACTGATTTCAGGATCCAGGCCACTGGCTGATGCGGTCACCAGTTCAACAGGAATCGGTTGCGTGTTTTCGGGATCCGCTTGCCGAAGCGCCTTGGCGTTCGCATTGACGTTATCGAGCAGCGCAGGATTCACGGGCCCCAGATTGGATCCACCGGAGGCGATGGCGTTGTACGGAAAGGGCCCCGTCGCAGACGGTCGGCCCCAGAAATATTTCGGCTCTGAGAAGGCCTGGCCGATCAGTCGCGAACCTACGAGCTTGCCGTCTACGTGAATCAGGTTGCCGTCCGCCTGTCTTGGAAAGACGACCCTTGAGATTCCCGTGATGGCGAGTGGATAGACGAACCCCAGCAGTGCCGTCATGAGCACAAGGAGGCACACTGCTGGTCGAACGAGTTGCATGAACATGACGCTTCTCCTCAAACCCAGCCAGCAGCCGTCAACGCCATGTCGATCAGCTTGATGCCGGGAAATGGCACGATCACTCCGCCCAGTCCATAGACGAGCAGGTTTCGGCGCAACAGGGGCCCTGCGCCCAGCGGCCGATACTTCACGCCCTTGATGGCCAGCGGAATCAGCGCCACGATGATCAGCGCATTGAAAATGACTGCCGACAGGATGGCCGAGTTCGGAGTCGTCAGGTGCATGATGTTCAGCGCGCCCAGCTGCGGATAAGTCATGGCGAAGGCAGCGGGAATGATCGCGATGTATTTCGCCACGTCATTGGCAATGCTGAATGTGGTCAGCGAGCCACGTGTCATCAGCATCTGCTTGCCCGTCTCGACGATCTCGATGAGCTTGGTGGGATTGGAATCCAGATCCACCATGTTGCCGGCCTCCTTGGCGGCCTGCGTGCCGGTGTTCATCGCCACCGCCACGTCCGCTTGCGCCAGTGCCGGTGCATCGTTGGTGCCGTCGCCGGTCATGGCAACCAGGCGTCCCTGCGATTGGTGATCACGGATCAGCTTGAGCTTGGCCTCGGGTGTGGCTTCAGCCAGAAAGTCATCCACGCCGGCTTCAGCGGCAATGGCTGCGGCCGTCAGGCGGTTATCGCCCGTAATCATGATGGTCTTGATGCCCATGTGCCTGAGGTCGGCAAAGCGCTCCTTGATGCCACCCTTGACGATGTCCTTGAGCGCGATGACGCCCAGCACGCGCGATCCATCCGAGACGACCAGGGGCGTGCTGCCATTGCGCGCGACGCCCTCCACTGCCTCGGTAACGGCTTGCGGAAAAGGCTTGCCCAGCGCTTCTATCTGCCTGGTTATTGCATCAGGCGCACCCTTGCGTATCTGGCGCTGCCCGAGGTTCACCCCGCTCATGCGGGTGTGCGCGGAGAATGGCACGAAGACCGCGTCCAGCGCTTTCAGATCCCGTTCGCGCAGATTGAACTTCTGCTTGGCCAGCACCACGATGCTGCGACCTTCCGGTGTTTCGTCCGCAAGGGATGCGATCTGCGCCGCGTCGGCCAGCTCCAACTCCTGAACGCCTGGCGCGGGAAGAAAGGCGGAGGCCTGCCGGTTGCCCAGCGTAATCGTGCCGGTCTTGTCCAGGAGTAGCACGTCGACGTCACCTGCTGCCTCAACTGCGCGACCAGAGGTGGCGATCACATTCGCCTGCATCATCCGGCTCATGCCCGCCACACCAATGGCCGAGAGCAGGCCGCCGATAGTTGTGGGGATCAGGCAGACGAGCAACGCCACGAGCGCCGTGATCGTGACGGGGCTGCCCGCCTTGCTAACCTCGACGCTGAACAGCGAGAACGGCAGCAAGGTCACGATGACGACCAGGAACACCAGAGTCAGCGCGACCAGCAGGATGGTCAGCGCGATCTCGTTCGGTGTCTTTTGGCGTTTGGCGCCCTCGACCATGGAGATCATGCGATCGAGGAAAGTCTCGCCCGGGTTGACCGCAACGCGGACCACGATCCAGTCCGACAGCACGCGCGTGCCGCCAGTGACGGAGGCGAAATCACCACCGGATTCCCGGATCACGGGCGCTGACTCGCCGGTGATGGCACTTTCGTCAACGGAGGCAGCACCTTCGATAACCTCGCCATCGACCGGGATTACATCCCCGGTCTCAACCAGCACCACGTCGCCCTTGCGCAGATCCTCGGCCTTGGTCGTTGTCGTTTCACGCCGTGCAAGGCGCGGATCGAGAAACTTCTTGGCCAGCACCGTCTGGCGAATGCCTCGCAGCGCCGCCGCCTGCGCACGGCTGCGCCCCTCGGCCAGCGCCTCGGCAAAGTTGGCGAACAGCACTGTGAAGGCCAGCCAGATTGCTATCGACAGGATGAAGCTCGCCGGTGCCTCGCCGTGACCACCCAGCGCCTGCACCCACAGCGCCGCAGTGATGATCGTGCCGATGTAGACAACGAACATGACCGGGTTACGCCATTGCACGCGGGGATCAAGCTTCCTGACGGACTGCAGTATTGCCGGGCCCAGCAGCTTGCGATCGAACAGTGACAATTGTTCCCGTGACATATGGATCTCTCTACTTGGCTGCTGCAAGCATCATGAAATGTTCAACCACCGGCCCAAGCGCAAGCGCAGGGACGTAGGTCAGCACACCGATCAGCAGGATCGAACCGATGAGCAATGAAATGAACAGTGGTCCGTGCGTGGGCATGGTTCCGTCCGTGACCGGGACGCGCTTCTTGCCGGCCAGGGAGCCGGCGATGGCGAGCGCGGCCACGATCGGCCAGAAGCGCCCGATGAACATCGAGAGGCCAAGCGCCAGGTTGTAGAAAACCGTGTTCGCCGAAAGGCCGGCAAAGGCGCTGCCGTTATTGTTGGCGGCCGAGGAGAACGCGTAAAGAATCTCACTGAACCCATGTGCTCCCGGATTCAATACACCGGCCCTGCCAGCCGCTACTGATACAGCCACGGCCGTACCGACCAGTACAACAAAGGGCGTAGTGAGAATGAACACCGATGCCAGCTTCATCTCGAGCGCTTCAATCTTTTTGCCGATGTACTCTGGCGTACGGCCGATCATCAGGCCGGCAATGAATACGCCCAGAATGGCGAACATGAGAATTGAGTACATGCCGGTACCGACACCGCCCGGTGCGAGCTCACCCAGTTGAATCAGGAATAGCGGCACGAAGCCTCCGAGTGGAGTCATCGAGTCATGCATCGTGTTGACGGCGCCACAGGAAGTCGCGGTGGTGACCGCTGCGAACAACGCGGAAGCTGCGATGCCGAAGCGCGTTTCCTTGCCCTCCATGTTGCCACCCGGCTGAGTGATGCTGAGGGTCTGGTCGATGCCTTGCTTGGCTACAAGGGGATTGCCGTGCTGCTCGCCGTAGTACGCCACCGACACGAGCGAGACGAACAAAATGAGCATGGCGATCAGGATCACCCACCCCTGGCGCGTATCGCCAACCATCCTGCCAAAGGTGTAAGTCAGCGCGAAAGGAATGAGGAAGATCGCAATCAACTCGAGAATGTTTGTCAGAGGCGTCGGGTTCTCATACGGATGCGCGGAGTTTGCGTTGAAGAACCCACCGCCATTGGTGCCAAGCTCCTTGATCGACTCCTGCGATGCGACCGGCCCCATGGGCAATGTCTGTGTCTGAGTCGTCGCGCTCTGCGTCGCTGGGTTTCCGGCGGCATCCTTGACGGGATTGCCGGCCGCGTCAGTCTTCGGAATCTGGTACGTGACTGTTTCGACAGTCGTCGCGTCCTTGTAACCATCGAAGTTCTGGACGACGCCCTGGCTCACGAGCACGATTGCCAGTAACACGGAGAGCGGCAACAGCACGTACAGCGTGGTGCGCGTGATGTCGACCCAGAAGTTGCCGATCGTTGCAACTGTGTGCCTGGCGAAGCCACGGATCAGGGCAATGGCGACCACGATACCTGTCGCTGCAGACAGGAAGTTCTGCACGGCGAGGCCGGCCATCTGCACCAGATAGCCCATCGTCGACTCGCCGGAGTAGCCCTGCCAGTTTGTATTGGTGACAAAGCTGACAGCGGTGTTGAACGACGAGTCCGGGCTGACCGCCCCGAGCTTTTGCGGGTTAAGTGGCAGGAATAGCTGGAGGCGCTGAAATGCGTAGACGATGACCGCGCCGAACACGTTGAAGAGCAACAGGGCAATTGCGTATTGCTTCCAGGACATCTCCTTGCTGGCATCGACGCCGGACAGGCGATACATCAGTCCCTCGACCCGACCACCAATGCGCAGCGCGACGGTTGGCCGGCCTTCCATGACGTCGGCGATGTAGCTGCCGACTGGCTTTACGCACAGCACGACGATGCCGAGGAACACCAACAGCATCACTGCAAACATGGCATCGGGACTCATCAGAATTTCTCCGCTCGCAGCAGTGCGTACAGCAGATAGCCGAAGAGGAACAGCGCCAGCAGCCCGCTCAGCCAATACATGGCGCTCACGGCTTGTCTCCCAGGCGCACCAGGGCCAGGACCAGACCGTGCGTGACGGCATAAAGGGCGACCAGAATCAGCAGGTATACGGCGTCCACAGCGGGCACCTCCGGGAGCAAAAACAATGCGGAGAATGCTATCGGGGGTGGTGTGAGGAAGGTGTGAAAAAAATCAGCACCGGCTTGCGAAGATCCTCAGGGTGGACCCTGCATGACGAAGGTCACGCAAATTGGAACGGTAAATAGTGAGATCAGCCACTAATCCAGGCCACCCAAGATTTCCTCAAATTGTGGGATATCGATCTCGGCGCCGGTTTCGCGCAGATAGCGACCGAAGCTCGACTCCACCATAGCGCTGTAGCACAAAGCTGTAGTGCAACGTGAGTTGGGCTAAGCCCCGAGCGTCGCGCTCACTGCCGCTGCTTCCTCACTTGCCCTGAGAATCGGCGCGACGCAGCACACCATTCAACGCGGTGCCCGACACCAGTGTGTTGAATACCGTCCCGTACTTCCTGACGTTCTCGTGCAGCAACTCCAGGCGATGATCGTTCTCCGGGGTCTGTACCACGATCTCGTAGTCGATCGACTCCATACGAGGCGGCACGTCCTGCCGCACACCGTGCACATGGACCTCCACGCCCGCGAGATCGAATTGCAGAATCGGCACGACCCTCTCCATGCCTTTTATGATGCAAGCCGACAGTGCGGCTAGCAGTAGCTCTGCCGGATTGAACGCATCGGGGCGACCGGCAAGATCCGTATCAAGCAATATCTCGGCGGACTTGCAGCGCGCCAGGCTTCCGTGCGAATCGCGGCGAAGGGCGTGTACAACAAACTCAAGCTTCTTCGTGCCGGTCATACGGAAATCCTCCAGCTGCGCGGATTGGCCCGCTTGACGGTGATTTTCATTTCAATGATTATACAACAATGAAATCACAAAGTGCAGTCGAAGCGCTGTCCGCCATGGCCCAGGAATCGCGCCTGGCCATCTTCCGGATGCTCGTCAAGCGCGGTCCGGAAGGATTTGCCGCCGGTGAGATCGCCGAACGCCTCGGAATACCCAGTCCCAATCTGTCCTTTCACCTCAAGGCATTGGACCAGGCCGACCTGGTGCTCGTTCGCAAGGCCGGGCGCTTCATCTACTACAGCGCCAACTACGATCGCATGAACGATCTGGTGGCTTATCTCACCGAGAACTGTTGCGGGCTGGGCACGGCAAACTGCGCACCGGCGTGCCTGCCTGCTCCTGCCATCAAGCAAAGGAAATCCGCATGAAACGCTTCCATGTGCATCTGTCGGTCGATCGCATTGAACCCAATGTTCGCTTTTATTCCGCCATGTTCGGCGCCGCGCCGAGCGTGCTCAAGAATGACTACGCCAAATGGATGCTGGACGACCCGAACATCAATTTCGCCATTTCCAGCCGCGACGCCTCGCGCGGCCTCAACCACCTGGGGTTCCAGCTGGAGTCAGACAACGAGCTGTACGCGATGGAAGCGCAGCTGCGCGAGGCTGACGGCGCTCTCATTGAAGAAATGGATACCGCCTGCTGCTACGCGAAGAGCGACAAGTACTGGGTGACCGATCCCCAGGGCGTTGCGTGGGAGACCTTCCGAACGCTGGGCAGCGTGCCGGTGTTCGGGGAGAACAAGGCGGCTGGGGAGTCAGCCTGCTGCACTCCCGAACAAAAGTTCGAAGCCGCTTTGGTACCCCCCGAAGCCAGCGCGTGCTGCACACCCCGCAAGTCAGCCTCACCCGGCTCCTGCTGTTGACACGGCAACAGGTCGTCTGATGAACATCCTGTTCCTGTGCACGGGGAACTCCTGCCGCTCGATTCTGGCGGAAGCCACCTTCAATCACCTGGCTCCAGCCGGATGGCGGGCCATGAGCGCCGGCAGCAAGCCCACCGGTCAGGTCCATCCGCGGTCGCTGGCGCTATTGAAACGCGAAGGCATTGCGACTGCGGGCTATCACAGCAAGTCGTGGGACGATCTGCCGACAACGCCGGACGTCGTCGTGACGGTCTGCGCAAGTGCTGCTGGAGAAACCTGCCCTGCATATCTCGGCCCCGCTGTTCGCACGCACTGGGGTGTCGATGATCCCGCGCATGCAACGGGATCCGATGCGCAGATCGATGCCGAATTTGCGCGAGCGTATCGGACACTGCGCGCAAGAATCGAAGCTTTTCTGGCGCTGCCTCTCGAGAGGCTCGAGGCCGAAAGGCCCCGACTGAAGGCAGAGCTGGATCGCATCGGCACAACAGTCACCTGACAGCAGGACCGAAAATCATGGAACCCCCCTACAACACCCTTTTTCTCTGCACCGGCAACCTGCGCAGCAAGTCCTGGAACGAGTCTGCCCAGCCTGGCCAGGCCAGCCAATGACCGCGCACGGGAGAATGCCCGACCCGGCCGCGGTCCAAGGAACCGAGGCTGAACGGATAGAAACGTTCCAGCAGGCGTTCCGCTCGCTGGAGCGCCGGTTCGGCATTTTCACTTGCCTGCCTATCGCATCACTCGACAGCCTCGCACTGGCGAACCGCCTGCACGAAATCGGCAAGAGCTGAACCATGTCCACCTTTGAACGCTATCTGACCCTCTGGGTGGCCCTTTGCATTGTCGTAGGCATTGGCCTGGGCCATGTGATACCCGCTGTATTCCAGGCCATCGGATCCGCAGAGATCGCCAAGGTTAATCTGCCCGTGGCACTGCTGATCTGGCTGATGATTATTCCGATGCTGCTGAGGATTGACTTCGCCGCGTTGGGCGAAGTCCGCCGCCATTGGCGTGGTATCGGTGTAACGCTGTTCGTGAACTGGGCGATCAAGCCCTTTTCAATGGCGTTGCTGGCGGCATTCTTCATCGGCCACCTCTTCCGGCCCTGGCTGCCCGCCGAGCAGATTCCTTCCTACACGGCGGGGCTCATTCTGCTTGCTGCCGCGCCTTGCACGGCGATGGTGTTCGTGTGGAGCCGGCTCACCAACGGGCATCCGTTGTTCACGCTTTCGCAGGTCGCACTCAACGACGCCATCATGGTGTTTGCGTTTGCACCCATCGTGGCGCTGCTGCTGGGCATCTCGTCCATCGTGGTGCCCTGGGAAACACTGATCACCTCGGTGGTGCTGTACATCCTCGTGCCGGTGATCCTGGCGCAACTCTGGCGCCGTTGGCTGCTGCGGCGCGGACAATCGAATCTCGCGGCCACCCTGAAGCGCATCGGCCCCTGGTCAATCGGCGCACTACTGGCCACGCTGGTGCTGCTGTTCGCCTTTCAGGGCGAGGCAATCATCCGGCAGCCAGTGGTGATCGCGCTGTTGGCCGTGCCGATCCTGATCCAGGTGCTGATGAACTCTAGTCTCGCTTATTGGCTGAATAGAGTCGTGGGCGAACCGCATGAGATTGCTTGTCCGTCGGCACTCATTGGCGCCAGCAACTTCTTTGAACTGGCCGTGGCTGCAGCAATCAGTCTGTTCGGATTCGAATCCGGCGCGGCGCTGGCCACTGTTGTGGGTGTACTGATCGAGGTGCCAGTAATGCTGCTCGTCGTGCGCGTCGTCAACCGCAGCAAAGGCTGGTACGAACGACGGCCAGCATGACACTGCGCGCGGTTGTAGGCGGCGCGCACCTTGTTCGTTCGGCATGCGCCAGCTGCAGCTCAATCGAAGTGCACCGATGTGCGTGTCGTCGCTTATCGGTCGCGAGCTTGAGTGCGGCCTCCGTTGTGGGCTGGGATCGCAGCGGTATTTACTGCAATGCTGGACGCGAAAAATCCATCGACGAAGGCGGTGTGAGACGGCACACTAATTATGCAGATATCTTCGTATGTTATGGTTTTTATTGATATTTTCTGGTACCGGAGATATGAATCTCAGACGTGAGCTTTCGGCTTGTTTCCTGCAACGTCGGTGCTCAGTTTTCTAACGATACCCCCAACCGTATCCCCTGCTCATACCCCTTCCTACTGGGCTCAAATACCAGCCGGAGATGTCATCCTTTGAATATCGCGACTTTGGCAATTAACTCCGAGCTCCTGCAGCTAATAGGCGCAATAGATGAATTCAAAGGAGCCTGGAAGGCCATCGGACGGATTGCTCCGGAACGCCTATCTGCCCTGCGCCGCGTCGCCACTATCGAGAGCGCGGCCTCTTCCACCCGTATTGAGGGCGCAAAACTCACCGACCGAGAAGTCGAGCGCCTTCTATCTAACCTCGAAATAAGGACATTCGCGACGCGAGACGAACAGGAAGTTGCAGGCTATGCCCAGGCAATGGAAACCGTCTTTGCTCACTGGAACGATATCCCTCTCACGGAAAACCATATCCGCCAACTGCACAGGGATCTTCTCCAGTACTCAACCAAGGATGAACGACACCGGGGCGATTACAAGACCCTTCGAAACGATGTCGTTGCAAACAACGCGGAGAGCGTACAAGTCGGGATCGTCTTCCAAACCGCATCGCCTTTTGACACACCGCGCCTCATAACTGCGCTCGTCACTTGGGCGGCAGACGCTCTCGAAACGCGCGCTCAGCATCCCCTGGTGATCATTGCGGTCTTCATCGTCACATCTCTTGCGATCCATCCATTTCAGGATGGGAATGGTCGCCTTTCTCGTATCCTTACAACACTGCTCCTTTTGAAAAGCGGCTATGCCTACGTTGCGTACGCTTCGCTCGAAAGCGTCGTTGAAGGAACCAAAGAGCGCTACTACCTCGCCCTAAGACAGACACAAGCAATCATCGGAACGGACGCCCCAAGCTGGGAGCCCTGGCCGACGTACTTCCTGACCGCGCTATTCAAGCAGAAATCCCGATTGGAAAAGAAGATCGACCGCGAACGCTTCTGATCGGCAGCCTGCCAGAGCTTTCAGTCCAAATTCTCGAACTCTGCAAGGAGCGGGGACGGGTCACAGTGGCGGAGATTGCGAAGGTAACCAGTGCGAGCCGAGGCACTGTGAAAGATCACCTCGCCGCGCTGACGAAGAACGGGCATCTCACAAGACATGGCGCGGGACGCGGCGCATGGTACGGAACGTCCTAACGACTGCAGCGGCCATCTGGGCGGCGTCAGTCCCGAGGCCTATGAAGTGGCCTCATCGTGAGACTCGGAGTTGTCACCCAGACCGGGGGAAGTCCACCTACAACTTCTACCAGGCAGTACTCACTGCGGCACAGAGGTAAATAAGCTTCTGAGTCTCAGCGGCATCAACCAAGAAGGCTGGCAGGGCTGTTGTGTTGGCGGGTGATGTGCAGGATCACAGCTACGCCCAAGCGCTCGTGGATCTGGTCGCGAAGCTGCATCCGATGAATCGGATTGCAGGCCCTGAAGAGATCGCGCAAGCGGCGCTGTTTCTGCTGTCAGACCGCGCAACATTCATGACTGGGAGTCCGATGATTGGGGATGGGGGTATATCGGTCAGACTGATGTAGTCACCAGGACTTGGGTTTTTACGCGGCACGCGCTGCAGTCAAAGGGTTTCATTCCTGATCGAGAAACCCAGATCCGATGGGTCGCTATTCGTTTCACAGGCCTTCAGATCTGCAGGAGGTGTGGACCACGTCTGGTCGGTCGAGCAAATTGTCGGGTTGCGTGAAAGGTAGATACAATCCAACGGCGGACGGTGACTCTATTGCCCCCGCGAACTCAAACGAAAGAGGATTACCGTGATCAGTCACCCTCCCGCTGATATTCAGACGCTCATCGACACCCACATCAACGCCTTCAATACCCAGGACAACGATCTGTTCATCAGGGTGTTCGCGGACACCGGGATCATCATCGATGGCATTGCCCCCTATCGCTGGCTGAACCCCAACGCTCCAGCAAATTGGCTCGCCGACGTAAAGAAGTGGCGTGAGGGCCTGGGCGTAACGCAAGAGCGCCTGGACTATGAGATGGGCTTCTGGAATGTAGAGGGCTCGTTCGCATATGCGGTCATATCGGGGACTCTCACTATTACGATGAAGGGCTAGGCCGTCATTCGGACTGGCACCCTTGAATTCACGTTCGCGAAGCGCGACGGCGTCTGGAAGATTGAGGCGCAGGCCTGGGGCGGAACGACCTAAGCTGCTGGAGGGGGAAAAGGCGCTTCGTTGCACAGTTAAGAGTTAGCGCCCTCCACGCCTTGCCACAAATTGCAGGTGCCATATAGGTGACAAGGCCTTTTACGAACGCGTGCGTGCTTTATCTCAATGCTCGAATCGAGACCCTCCGTCCAATCCATCATCGGGGCCACGGTCATCGGCACCGCGATTCCCTCGATGATTGCCGGACGCCGAACCCGGCGAATTGAGTTGCTCGGTATTGCAGACGGTTACGCAGCGCTTGGCGTCGCGGCGGCAATGATGGCAATTCTGTCGGCGAAAAATCCTGCAGCGAGGCAGTAAACGCAAAAACTATGCGATTAGCTTCGTAAATAATTGTTTTTATTTATATTTTCTGGTGCCGGAGATAGGAATCGAAGCCGCGAGCTTTTTGGCTGGATTCCAGCATATCCGGCATGCACTTTTCCGAACATACCCCCAGCCGTACCCCCATTCATCTGACGTCGTTGGCGAGTGAAGAATGATCGGCGCCCGGCCGTATTTGCGCACCGTGGTCCAGTCGGAACGCGATCACCACTCCCCCTCGTAAATTCCCATTTCGCGTGCCACGCCAGCGGTGTCTTTCGTGGGAAACGAGTGCGGCTTTACGGAATCCAGCGAACTTCGGCCCCGCCCAAAAGTCACTTGACACGAATAAGACCAAGTCAGGATCGCGGTGGGTACATTTGGGGGTATCTGTATTTCCCCTAATCCACTTTTATTCGACTACTCACAAGTCGTCCAACAGCAGAAAGAGTCGATAACACTCTGGGCGTACGAATCAGTTCCCTACTTCTAGCCAGCTCGTAGGCGCGCCTCGTCGATGATCCGCTGGAGGTCCGTGGGCACGGACATGGGCCGAAGCCCATTGACGTTGCTGCCGCCGGTATTGCCAACAGGGATCACTCCCACCATCGACAGCGGAGCTGCCAACACCAGCCGCAAGACTTGCCCGACAACCTCTCGAACGAGACCATTCCGCAGCGCATACCTGAGCATGTGGGCGTGCACGCGAACATGCTCGAACGTTGCCGCCTGGGACAGGACGTGGGCGCGCTCCAGACGCCGAAAAGCGACATGGCGATCGCCACGTCGCTCGGCCTCGCCCGCGGCGGCTAGCTCTACCTGTACATATGGCCGAATCTGCTCGGCAAACTTAGACATCGCATTACTCCCCGTCGGCATACTTGATGCGTGCATTGTTGCCGAGGGAGCTCGTAAGAACTTGAATGAAGCGGCTGAGTACGTCGCGCCTTCGCAAATGGGTGCAGATCACGAGACTTTCGAGAGCCTGCAGGCCGCGAAATCACCGGATGGGTTCACAGGAACGCCCTTGCGCATGGCCACCCACCCTCGCGATTGACCAGTCGCCGGGTCCCGTGCCTGCATCGCCTGCCACAGGCGCTCAACAGCAACCCAATGTGGCGGGTATTTGAATCGCGCGACGTCCAGAACAAGAACAAGATCGCGCGCCTGATGGTATCCACCGATTGGAGAGAAATGTCCGCTGCCGGTTTGCCCCAAGGCCGCACGGTCGTACGACGCGATCACGACAGCTTTGCCACCGTCAGCCTCTAGCAGTGCGGCTCGCCAGGCGGCCAGATTCATCGCGTCTGCACGCATCACATTCGCTTCTGCGCGGTTGCAGTGTGCGAGGCATGCAAGCTGATCGATGTTCAGTCCTTACTCACGAATCGTGGCGAGCGGCAGACAGCAATCGAGCATGTCGTCGGCGAACCATCGCCACGCCCCCTTCCACTGCCGCTCGGGATCTATAGCGAGTGCGTTAAGTGCCATGACGAGCGATCCGAGGCCGCAGTACGATGGCTCAGACTGCGTGTGAAACT
>JBDTPN010000007.1:0-107957 GCA_039932715.1 Pseudomonadota bacterium
GGGGCGGGCGGGGCGATCGCAAGATGGGTGGTGGCCCGGACTGGCTGATCCAGAAGAATCACGACACGTTTGCTCCGATCGGGCCCTACATCGTGCCAAAGGAGTTCGTCGCACAGCCGATGAACACTCGCCACTACTTCACACTCAACGGCGAGACCAAGCAGGATTCGAACACCTCCCGAATGGAATACAACCTCTGGGAAATGCTTGCCTACGCCTCGAACATGATGACGCTCTCGCCAGGCGACATGCTCTCCCTGGGAAGCCCGCCGGGCACCAACATCGAACGGCAGAATCCCAGGTGGATGAAGGCTGGCGACGTTGGAGTGTGTGTCGTGGAAGGGATTGGCGAGCAGCGGCACAAAATTGTGGCGCAGGATTAACGCGCAAGACAAAGCCCACGGGCCAATACCATCAGGACGGGCGATGCCGCATGGCGAGCATCGCCGCGACGATCAGTACGGCGGGTATGGCGAACAACGAGACGATGGTCTCTGCCTTCACGCCCGCCGCAAGCGCGTACCCGATCGCCACCGGCGGGAGGATGGTGCCGAGTCGTCCGATGCCTTTGGCCCAGCCAACACCAACCGCACGTAATGCACTGGGATAGTAGCCGGCCAGCACGACGTTGATGCCTCCGTAAGCGCCCAGCATGAAGAAGCCGCAGGTCGCCAGAAGTAGCAGCAGTGGTGCATCGGGCAGCACTTCAAGCGATTGCCCGATGACGTACAGCAGCACGGCGGCTATCGCGAAGAACGCACTCAGGATCCGATGAGCGCCGAATCGGTCAATGAGCGGCCCGATGAGCAGTCCGGAAATCACGCCTCCGCTGGTATAGCTGCCGATGGCGTAGGCGGCGAGTTTTGGACTTCGTCCCATGTCCACCAGCAACGTCGGAAGCCACGAACTTAGGCAGTAATAAATCGCCAGTGCGCAGATGAACATGAGCCACAGCAGCAGTGTGCCGGTAAGTAATTGCGGTGAGACAATGTCGATGGGCCGGTGCCGATGCACAGCACCCTGCGCATTGCCCTGCTCTGCAGGCTCGGCCGCAGGTTCCTCGAGGTATCGCCAGCAGACCAGCACTGCGATCAGGCACGCGGTGCCGGTGACGACGAACGCGTAGCGCCAGTCCTCACCCTCGACGAACAGCCCGGCAAGGAAACCGGCCACCGCCCCTCCCAGCCCGAATGCCGTATAGAGCAGCATCGTGGCCAATCCACGGCGGCTCGGTGGCGTGCCCTGTGTGACGGCCGCAAGGCAGCTGGGCAATGCGCCCCCGAGGAACACTCCTGTGACGAAGCGAGATACCACCAGCAGATCGCGGTCCGAGACCAGGGCCGTCAGGACCTGACACACGCCGAAGCCCATTGTCGTCCAGAGGATGATGCCTCGATGACCCAGTCGATTTGCTGCCAGCGGCACGGTCAGCAATCCCAGGCACTGGCCGACGAGATTGGCGGAAAAAACAGCCCCGAGTTCTGGACGGCTGAGCAGCAGAGTACGGGAGATGGGTATCGCCAGCGGACCCATCATTGCAGGTATCAGGCAATCCAGAAAGAACGGGATCGAGCAGATGCCGATGAGCAGAAGAACCCTGCGATCGAGGCTGGCAGCGTCCCGCATACGCTGATTCAAATGCGGAATCGCTCGCGGGCCTCTTCGACCGTCGCTGGCTTCATGCCGTATATGGCCGCAATCTGCGTCGCGGCGCGCACCATGTCGCTGTTGTCCCGCGCGACGCTGCCATCAGGCAGATGAATGCCGTCTTCGAACCCCACGCGAACCAGATCGCAACCGAGCGAGAGGCCCAGGGTTGCAACTTTGAACATGTCTCGACCTGTCGCGGTGACGCCCCAGATTGCCTTGGGAAACAGCCGCAGGCCCTCGTCGATTGCAAACAGGATGTTGCGGGCGATCGGCGGTGTCGCGCCGAATCCACCGCCGTGGAGTAGCCAGACATTGTCGCGGTCGCGGTCGAACAGGCCTTGCTCTGCATAGCGCAGCAGGCGGTGCAGCGAACTGGCCTCGACTACCTCATATTCGAGCGCGGAACCTTTATCGTAGACGGCCTTGATGGTTTGTTTGAGCAGAGCGGGTGAATTGACATACGGAGTCTCCTCCGGATAGCCACCTTCAGGATTATAGAAATCGGCGGATCCCGCCGCGATTCCGTACAGGTCCTGTTGCGGTTCCAGAGTCAGCAGCCCGAGACGCTCCGCATCTGTGGGCCAGATAAATTGTCCCGTGGCCGGATCACGCCGAACGCCGATTCCATTGGTGGTCTGGATCAGGACCGGGGAGCGTTTGCGTATCTCCCGGATGATCTCGGCATAGATCGCGCGATTTCCACTGTTCTTGCCCTGCGGGTCGCGTGCGTGCACGTGGATCATGGCCGCGCCAGCCTCATGACAGCGGGCGGCTGCCTCCCCGATCTCTTCGGGTTGTTTCGGGATAATTGCTCCCTCACGATCCTGCTGCATCCCGCCATTGATTGCGCAGGTGATGATGACCTTGTTGCCGGCAAGCATTTGACTCTCCCGTGCCCGTTCAGAGGATGTAATCTAGCGCGACGCCTCGTTCCTTTCTGTCCTCCTTTCGAAGGACAATCTGCGAAAAAGCAGGCACGATCGAATTGGGGGTCAGTGGCAGATCGATTGGGGGCGTTATGTCGGACATCAGGCGGATCACGGACTGGTGCGTTTCGACGAACCACGCTGCGCTATATGAGCGGTTGCTCCGCACGGTAGGGTCAGAGGAATTCGGTTCCACAGTCCGGGACAGCGTCATTGCGGTCACCAGCGGCGCGCGGCGCATCTACCTGTTTGAGGCCACAGGTGGTGGGGACTCGACGCTGCACTACCATTTCGGCGAGCCGGGCCTGGCCGATATCTTTCCAGACTACCGAAAATGGTATCTGCGTCTTGATCCGGTGGGCGAGGCCTACCGTGCAGCACCTCTGGAGAGCGATGTCGCGCTGCAGCGCGTCCGTCCGCTGCACATAACGTCCACAGAGTTTCGGCGTCGCATCTTCGATGACGCGGGCATCGTGGAGCGTGTGTCCATTGTTCAGCGTGGCCCCGACGCCTGGCGTGGTATCAACATCGCCAGGCACGTATCCGACGGGTGCTTTAAGGACGACGAGATCACCGCGCTGACAGGTCTGGCCTGTCTCGTCCTGCCCATGCTGACCCTGAATCGCGAGCGCAAAGCGGCGGCCGCGCAGCTGACGTTTGAGCAACTGGAGGACCGATTTGCCACACGATTCACGGTGCTGACGCCCCGGGAGCGCCAAGTCTGCGCCCGCGCCGCCGTCGGCATGAGCGTCGCCGCCACCGCGCTCGAGCTTGGCATCGCCAGAACCTCGGTACTGACCTATCGACGCCGCGCTTACGAACGGCTGCACGTCACCAGTCCGTACGAACTTTGTGCCCTTGTTACGCATTAGGGGCCGTTTCCAGGACCTGACACCCGCCGCTGCGATCACTCGGCGAACAAACATGAATCGGCGCACGCGATGGGGGGCAGTTTTGGGGGCGATGACGTCGCTGCTTGGTGCTTCAGCCGCGGCAGCTGCGGTGGTCGGCATAGCTTCCGGCACTGGGCCGTGGCCCGCAATAGCCGAATCATTCGAATCATTGCCCGCACATACGGTATTCCATCCTGTGCGGGCTGCTCCCGGCGCGTTGCCACTGTTTGTGTGGGGCAATGGCGCTTGCCGCGACAACGGTCTGCAACATGGAGCCTTTCTGCGGCAGATCGCTTCCCAGGGCTACATCGTGATTGCCCTGGGTCATCCCCGCGAAGAGCGGCCTTTCGATCCGGCACCTCAGGGCCAGCCCGTGCCTGCCGCGCAAGTTCCTGCACCGGCGCAAGCGGCACAACGTGATACCCCCGATGAAACGCAACCCGCACAAATCCTCGAGGCCATCGACTGGGCGACACGTGAGAACGCCCGTGCAGGCAGTCTTTTCCAGGGGCGAATCGATGTCACGCGCATTGCCGTTGGCGGGCATAGCTGCGGCGGATTGCAGGCATTGGCGGTGTCGGACGATCCACGCATCGACACCACCCTGGTGCTGGATAGTGGCATCTATGTGCAGCGCGAAGGCGCGCACAGTGGCGTCAAAATCGACAAGTCGCAGCTGGCGCGACTGCATGGGCCCATGCTTTACCTGGACGGCGGATCGATCGACATCGCGCATCCCAATGCAACAGACGACGTGTCGCGCATCAACCAGGTGCCGGTGTTCTTTGCCTCGCTGCCTGTGGGCCATGGCGGCACCTTCTGGACGCAGTCGGATGGCGGCGACTGGGCACGCGTGGCCACTCGCTGGCTTGACTGGACGTTGAAGAAAGATGCCGATGCTAGCTGGGATTTCGCAGGGCCCGTCTGCCGGCTGTGCACCGACCATCGCTGGACGGTTGTGCAGAAGAAAATGCCATTTCCCCAGGGACCGTTCCGCGAATCCCGATACGTCAAAGTACGTGATGGCACGCGCCTGGCGATGAATGTCTACCGCGCTGCACGCAACGGCGTGCCGGTTGCGGAAAAGCGGCCCGTGATCTTCTCGTTCACCCCCTATCGCGCGCGCTACAGCGACGCACGTGGGGTGCGCAATGAACTGGGCCAGTTCAACAGCGGTGGCAACGCCAGTCTGCTGGAGCACGGCTATGTCCTGGCCGTCGCGGACATCCGAGGTAAGGGCGCTTCATTCGGCGCGCGACGCGGCTTTCAGGATCGCACTGAGGCGCTGGATGGCTACGATCTCGTGCAGTGGCTGGCGGCACAGCCATGGTCGAGCGGCCGCGTGGGCATGTATGGCTGTTCATATCTGGGCGGCACCACGGTGCACGTGGCCACAACCCGGCCTCCGGCGCTGCGGGCGATTTTCTCCGGCGCCACGGATCTGGACAAGTTCGCCTTTGTGCGCAATGGCGGGATCACTGCGCAGTTCAACACGCGTCCCGACGAGCCACTCAGTGATGACCTGATGAGCCTGCCTACTGACGAGGATGCAGATGGTTCGCTGCTGCGCGCCGCGGTGGCCCAACATGCGCGCAATACACCGATGGCCGCCCTCTGGTATGGCATGCCCTTTCGCGACAGCGTTTCGCCGCTGACGGGCACCCGCTTCTGGGTGGAGGCGGGGCCCTATACGTATCTGGATGCACTGAAGTCATCGGGCATCGCGACCTACTATTGGGGCAACTGGGAAGACGAACCCACCGGGCAGGTGATCCTGGCCGCGCAGAATCTTGGCAGCCGGCTGTTGCTGGGACCAGGAAGCCATTGTGTCCCGCCGCCGGATTTCGACTTCGCTGGCGAAGTGCGCGGCTATTTCGATCGCCATCTGAAGCAGGCCAAAGCCAGCGATATCCGGTCGCCGCGCGTGACCTGGTGGCTGGACGACGGCAAAGGCGGGCACACCTGGCAACACGGCGCACAGCCACCGGGATTCGGCGTGTCGCGCGAGCGTTGGTCGCTTGCAGCTCCTGAAGGCGGGCACGCCGCGACAGATGGATTGTTGCAGCAGAGGGCTGCGAACTCGGGCCAGACGAAATTTCAGGTCGACTATCGCGTCGGTGAAGGTGAGTACTTCGCATTCTGGATCGACTCGCAACACGGCCGGGGCGCGAGTTTCACCGGCCCACCGTTCGAGCGGGCGCGATTGCTGGCGGGATTCCCCATAGTGCAGCTGGCCATCCAGTCGGATCGACCAGAGCCACTGCTGTTTGCCTATCTGGAGAAGTTGTCGGCCGATGGCAGTGCCAAGGTGATCTCTTATGGTCGCCTCGCCGCCGCCTATCGCCGTACTGGCGCGGCACCCTATGACACGCAGGGATTGCCCTGGCAACCGGGTCTGAAAGCGGGCTTTTCCCCACTGGTTGTCGATAGCACGGTCGAACTTCGCTTCGCGCTGGGCCCGGTGGCGCAGGTGATCCCCGCAGGATCAAGACTGCGGCTGGTGATCACCGGTGCGGATCCTCGCCAGCGCAACCTGCAGCAGATCAGGGTGGATCCGACCAGCATTATCGTCCGAAGTGGCGAGCGTGCCGGATCGTGGCTGGAACTGCCGCTTGCGGATCCTCCTGCTTCGCCTTAGAACTTCGTTGACAATATTCGCGGGTTACCCGCGCACGTTAACCTTTGGTCGGTCGGTGCCGCTCGATTTCTCCACGTGCCAGTTGCCCTGTTCATCTTCGTACGTAATCGTGGCGGAGTCGCCCGGGGTGGATTGTTCCCTGGCGGCCAGCTCGGCTGCCTGGCGCGCGGCATCGTGGGTCGCAAAGGGCTCGGATATAGTCTCGTCCACCTGGTAAGCCCAACCGCCGTCGTGCTTGATTATCTTGTAAGTAAGCTGTGCCATTCGTCTCTCTCCAATTCTGTAGGAGGTATGGGGAAGTACGATGATACCCGGGCCGCCCGAGCAATGCGTTCCAGCACAGCCCGGCACCGTAGAACCGAGACTACGGCCACGCTCGATCTTAAAGATCACCCAACGGCGCCTTTGTGAATTAGGCTGTGCTGACGCCGCGTGGCGTTGCGAGTCAAACAGCATGTCGAGAGAAGCACCGGCGATCCGCGTGATCCACCCTCTATGGCTACGCATAACGCATTGGATCAATGCCTTGGCAGTGATCATGATGGTTACCAGCGGATGGCAGATTTACAATGCTTCGCCGATCTTCGGCTTCGAGTTTCCACGGGCGATCACGCTGGGTGGGTGGCTGGGCGGCGCGTTGCTGTGGCACTTCGCGGCCATGTGGTTGTTGGCAGCCAACGGCATCCTCTATCTGGTAGTGAGCCTTGCCACGGGGCGTTTCGGGCGTCAGATGTTTCCCATTTCACTCAGGGGCATTCTCACCGACGCCGGGATGGCGCTACGGGGAACGCTGTCGCACGCTGACTTGAGTAGATACAACGCGGTTCAGAAAGCCGCTTATCTGTTCGCTATCACGGACATGATTGTCCTCGTCCTGTCTGGCCTGGTGGTGTTCAAGCCGGTGCAGTTTCCAATTCTGCGAACGCTGATGGGAGATTTCGACAACGCCCGCATTGTGCACTTCCTGGCCATGTCGGGCCTGGTCGCCTTCGTCCTGATCCACGTGGCCATGGCCGCGCTGGTACCCCGCACGATTGTTGCCATGGTGCGCGGCCGATGAGCCAGCGAGAAATCATCCGCGAAGCACTGAAAGTAATGGCGCCCGCATCGCGCCGATTCTTTCTGCGCAATACATTGAGCCTGGGCGGGCTCGCCATGTTGACCGGTTGCAGTGTCGTGAACGAAGACTCCGCCGAAAAGGTACTTGCCTACGTTTCACGCTTCAATGATCGAGCGCAGGCGTTGTTGTTCAATCCCAATCGCCTTGCACCAACCTATCCGGAATCGATGATGACTCGGCCTTTTCCCTTCAACGCCTTCTATAGCGAGGCGGAAGCTCCGGAAGTGGAGGGAAGCGGGTATCGCCTTGAAGTGAGCGGGCTGGTGGCTGACAAATCGAACTGGTCACTCACGCGCCTGGCGCAGATGGAGCAGACGTCCCAGGTAACCCGGCACATCTGTGTTGAGGGGTGGAGTGCAATTGGCAAGTGGGGCGGTGTGCCGTTCTCGGCGTTCCTTAAGCGCATTGGCGCGGATCTGTCAGCCCGGTACGTCGGCTTCAAATGCGCAGACAATTATTACCAGAGCATCGACATGGCTACGGCCCTGCATCCCCAGACGCTTCTTGCGTTGAGCTATGACGGCGAGACGCTGCCCAGAAAATACGGCTACCCGATGAAACTACGGATGCCGACCAAACTGGGCTACAAGAATCCAAAACACATAGCCGCCCTGTACGTCACTAATAAGAATCCTGGTGGGTACTGGGAGGACCAAGGCTACAACTGGTTCGGTGGCAGCTGACGCTGTCTTTTTTTGTTCAACAGGAGATGAAAATGAAAAGATTGATGCTGACTGTCGTGTGCAGCGCAATGATGTTGGCGGGTGTGCAGGTGATCGCAGCCGACAGCATGAGCAAGGACTCCATGGCGAAACCGATGTCAAAGGATGACATGGCCAAACACGATGCAATGATGAAAGACTGCATGACCAAGCACGAGTCCATGAACAAGACCAACATGACCAAGGACCAGATGATGGGTGCGTGCGACAGCGAGATGAAGATGAAGCACGATGAAATGATGAAGAAGGATGCAATGAAGAAGGACGGCGTGGCCAAGTAGTCGCGCGGCGCGATCTCCCGGGCATGAGAACGCCCGGGAGAGGGGTTCGGGATGAATATCCCGCAGCGAAAATCCTGCTTGCAGGCCGTCACTGCGTGCGTTATAAACTGAACCATATGGTTCAGTATTTGAGCGCCCCCCTTGATGCCTCGTTCGCTGCACTCTCGGACGCCACCCGACGGGGCGTTCTGGAGCAGCTTGGACGTGAAGACGCTTCAATTACGCTGCTTGCCGAGAAATTCGACATGACTCTCACGGGCATGAAGAAGCACGTCGGCGTTTTGGAGCTTGCGGGGCTTGTCATCACGCAAAAGGTCGGACGCGTGCGGATCTGCAAGCTCGGCCGGCGCGGACTGGAGAAAGAGATGGCATGGATCGAGAGCTACCGCCAGCTATGGGATGCGCGCTTCGAAGAGTTGGACAAGGTTGTCGAGAACTTGCAACGTAAGGAGAAGGCCAATGGACGCAAAAAGAGAGAGTGAGCAGACCCCCATGAAGAACGCCACCTCAGTGGAACGCAAGTCCGAACGTGAGCTGGTCGTCACGAGGACCGTCAATGGTTCGGCACGCATCGTGTTCAAAGCGTGGACCACGCCCGAGCTGTTCAAGCAGTGGTGGGTGCCGAAGTCATTCGGGCTGTCCCTGCTTTCCTGTGAGATGGATGTGCGTATCGGCGGCAGGTACCGCTTGGTGTTCAGCCACGAGGCCTCGACCATGGAGTTCTTCGGCACTTACCTCGCAGTGATTCCGCACTCGCGCCTCGTCTGGACCAACGACGAAGGTGATGACGGGAGCGTGATCACCACCGTGACCTTCGAGGAACAGGGCAGCAAGACGCTGTTGGTCGTGCATGACCTTTACCCGTCGAAGCAAGTTCTCGACGCGGCGATCTCCTCGGGAGCGACGAGCGGGATGCCCGAGACGCTCGAGCAACTGGATGAGTTTCTCGGCAGCCTGGGCGCGACCAGATCTCCGGATGGCCAACTGCTTGCCTGAATCTGGGCGCTGGCGACGTGTATGGAATGGTCGCTGAGGGCCCCCTCAAGCGGATGGCTGGCGCCGCGGCATGGCACTCAGGTAAGAGCCAATCAAACAGATCACTATAAAGGCACACACTGAGAACAATCCCCACCTCTGCAAATGCATCAGCCCCAGCGTCAGGTTCAGGGACACAAACAAGGTGGTGCCGATGCACGTATAGAAGAAGGTCTTCACAACTATCCCCATCGTGTAAATGCGATCCGCGTGGGTCTGCAGAGGGTTGCGTTTCTTGCCATTGACACTTCCGAAGATCACCACTGCACCCAATGCGTAGACCAGCGTGACGACGCCCAGATTGGTGAAGCCGCCAAATCCGGGGAAAGGGTGCTGCCGGATATAGAGCACAAACGCGGCGAACAGAAAATATGTCAGCACTGCGAGGGCAACCACCAGCGGCGAGACGAAGTCGAAGAGCCCGCGGCGTTGCAGGACGGCCTTGCGCTTCCCGTCCCCCGACGAGGCCCTGAGCATCCTGTTGTATTTCGCGGCGCTGCGGCCAATGAGAAACAGGGGGGCCAACTGCGCCAGGAGATACCCAAAGATGAGGAGCAGCACCGTTGCCTCGTGCCAGCCCGGGCGCCGCATGTAATTGAAAAACCAAACCAGCAATACCAGGCCGAGCGCCGCGATGCCAAAATTCAGCGTGCGGTATCGAGTCGCAAAGTGCGCGGCAGACAGATTCTTGTCGACACCGGGGAACAGCTCCGCGAAGCGCTCTACCGGGAAGCTTGCGACTCTTTCTCGAACGCGGCTGATCAACAACGCCGGGGCCAGGATTGACCCGGCCACTATCTGGATAGTGAACATTACAAGGAAGGCATGAGTTTCATTCATGGTGCACCTCTCTTTGCCAGCCGTTGTCGGCTGATGGCGCCGGCGAACGCATTGCGGATTTCAGAATCGGTTACGCCGGCCTCGCGCAGCTCGGCGATCTGCTCGGCGAGCTTGCGCAAGGTCCATTCCTGCAGGTTGAACTTGCAGTTCACCCTGGCCTTGGGATGGATATAAGTGCCGCGGTAGCCCTTGGTTTCGATGATCGAATCCCGTTCCAGCAGCTTGTAGGCCTTGGCCACCGTCTTGCTGTTTAGTTCCAGATCGTTGGCGAGCTGGCGTATCGACGGCAATGCTTCGCCCGACTTCAGAACGCCGGCGGTGACTGCGGCCTTGACCTGTTCAATCAGTTGCTCGAACTGGGGCGTCGGACTGTCGATGTCGATGGTGATTTCCATCAGAGGCCTTTAATGTACCATGTGAACCAATGGTACAACTGGATCAAGGATATTGCAACTAGTGGTTCCCTGCGATGACAAAAGTGCTCTTCAAGAGCGATGCCGAGGGCCAGATGAATATCGTCCAGCGGAGAGGCGGACAAATTGTCGTAGCATATGAAGAGCCGTGCGACGAGCACAAATGGAAGTTGCTTCTCATGATCATCCTTGCTTTGTCCGGGAGTTTGCGAGCCGCGTCCATAAACTCCGCGCTGTGCAGGGCTTGCTCCCTTCTAGCGCCAGCGGGCACCAGCATCGTTGTCTATTCTGGCCTGGGGCAGCTGCCGCTGTTTAACGCGGAACTTGAGTCATCTCCACCGCAACAGGTCTTGGAGCTGCGGCGACTAGTTGGCGCAGCAGACGCGGTATTAATAGCTAGCCCGGAATACGCGCATGGCCTCTCTGGCCCACTTAAAAATGCCCTGGATTGGCTCGTTGCGTACGAGGGATTCTACGGCAAGCCTGTTGCAGCTGTGAATACCTCTCCGCGAGCTCACCACGCATATGATTCACTCATCGAGGTGCTCAGGACGATGTCTGCCATACTTATCGAATCCGCGTCGATAAGTATTCCCCTGCTGGGCAATTGCGTAACAGTGGAATCCATCGTTGCGGCTGACGCAATATCCGCTCAGGTGAAAGGCATGCTCGAGCAGATGCGGGCACATATGCAGGGTGTTGGCGACGCGCGGCAGCTGTTCCGGCTGGAGTCACCATGATGCACATCACTTACATGTAGGGCCTGGCCGATATGTCTGATACCTGTAGTGATATCGAGAGCGTCGAGCGCGCCGCGCAAACGGCAGGGTGGCGCCGCATCGGGATAGATGGGGTTCATGGATCAGGCAAATCGCATCTCGCTGAGATGCTCAGTGAAGTGCTGGAGTGCCCACACTTGGAAGTGGAAGACTATCTGCATAAGAATCAGGGAGGCTATGTCGACTTTATCGACTATGCGGCACTTGCCTCCGCATTGTCCTCGCTTGCGACTTTTGTACTTTCCGGCGTCTGCCTGCGCGAAGTCCTGGTAAATGCTGGTGCCGACGTGGATGGCAACATCTACATCAAGCGAAGTCTTGATGGGATTTGGGTGGACGAGGACCAATGTGTCTTTCCTGATGGCATCGATGCTGCGATAGAGTCGCTGGCCAGAGACCGAGCGATGGTGTCCCAATATTTTGATGAACCGCCTGAACATGCCGCGCCGCAGGGTGGCGACGACGAGGCGCCGTTTGCCGAGGAGATCATGCGCTACCACGATAGCTACATCCCGCAAGACGATGCGGACCTTGTCTTTGAGCGTGATATCAATAACGGCTGACTTGGTTCAGTCCGCGGTAAACTGGCTGGCTAGTTGTCAGACTGAAGAACAATCACATGGTCCTTGAATCGTGGCATTAGCCCTGTGGACATTGGCGTGTGTCGCCTTGGCCCTTCTGGTATGGGTATTGTTCCTGCTCACGCGGCGCAACCCGCTGCAGTCCGAACTGGACGACGCCCGGACGCTGCTGGCCGTGGGACGCGAGCGAATCGCTTCGCACGAGGCGACTCAGGGCACCTTGGCCCAGGAGCTAACGGGACTGCGCGATCGTGCGCAGGCGCTGGTTGGCGACAACAGTCGATTGTCCACCCGCCTCGAGAACGTTGAGCAGCAGCTGCGGGAATTCGAGCAGCTGCGCCGTATGCTGGCGGAGGCTGAGCAGCAGCGGCTCGTCCTTACAACCGACAAGCAGGGGCTAGCGACAGAACGGGACGGACTGCGCGAGCGGTTGAAAGAACAAAGAGCGTGGATCGAGGAGCAGACAACACAGTTCGGCCAGAAGGTGTTGGCCACTGCCGCACAGCTCATGGAGGACAGGGGCAAGGCGTTCACCGAAACGAACATAAGTGAGGTCAATGCCGTGGTGGCTCCATTCAAGGAGCAGCTCGACAAGTTCCGCCAGCGCGTCGACCACATCTACGATACGGAGAACAACGCCCGCGGTGAATTGAAGCAGCAGATCGTGCAGCTCACGACGCTCAACCAGGAAGTGTCCAGGGAAGCGCACCGACTTACCAATGCGTTGACGATTACGTCGAAGTCCACGGGCGATTGGGGCGAAACCATCCTCAGGAAAATCCTGGAAGACTCGGGGCTTCGCGAGGGTCGCGAATACAAGCTGCAGTATTCGGTCACCAGCCAGGAGGGAGAACGACAGCAGCCCGATGCCGTCCTGTTTCTGCCCGGCAATCGGCAGCTGGTGGTGGACTCAAAGGTTTCCAACAAGTCGTGGACGCAGTATTGCGGCGAAACGGATGAAGAGATGCGCCAGTTACGCCTCAAGGACCACCTTGTATCCCTGCGGGCGCATGTGCGGGGTCTGGCATCCAGGGATTACGCGCGATCGCCGGATCTCTCGACCGTGGACTTTGTGCTGATGTTCGTGCCGGTGGAAGGGGCGCTGTTGACGGCGTTTTCAGCTGACGACGCCCTTTATTCCGACGCGTTTCGCAGCAAGATCATCCTGGTCACGCCCAGCACATTGATGGCGGTGGTCAAGCTGGCGGAAGGCCTGTGGACTCTGCAGACGCGCAAGGAGTCTGCAGACGAGATTGCCGAGGCGGGACGCAAGCTGTACGAGAAATTGACCACGTTCGCGGAGACATTTGTCGAGATTGGCGATGCCATCGGCAAGGCTGGCGCGCAGTTCGACAAGGCCAAAGGGCAGTTGACCATGGGTCGGGGTAACGCCATTGGCCTGGCACAGAAGATGGTGCAGCTGGGCGTGAGTCCGTCGGCAGGCAAGGTCATGCCGGTGGAACTGCTGGGTGGCGGCGAAGACGATGGCGCTTGAGCTCGGAGCCATCAGATCTGGTGCCGCGCTGTCACGTTGCGTTCACTTGGCTACAATCCTCCCCCTGGTGTGGTACAGGGCGGTGGCTACACTTTATCAAGGCCCCGGTTCGTTTGTCCTCGCCAGCCAGCATGCCGCGGTGGCAAACGAGCCGGTGTTTTCCAACCTCCGGGATACTATTGCCATGGCGAAGCTTGCCAGCAGCGTCAACAGTGCGACCAACCAGTGGTTAATCAACATGCTGCTGGGCATGCTCAACCTGTGGCGGCAACGCAGGAGCGCCATGGCTTGAAGGCGCAACCATGAGCGAAGCCGTCGACAACCTTCACGCCATCGAAAGCCTGGTTGCCCTGGTGGCTGCGGCGTCGGGGGCCGATGCAGGCGCCGTGATGCAGGCGCAAGCCATCCTGTCAAAGATGGGATTGGGCAATAAAGCTGTGGGCTACAAGGCGGAAAAACTGCAGCAGGTCAGCGACGGCTTCAACTCGTGGCTGGGCGCGCATAAAGCGGGCCCTGAGTTAAGCGATGATGACGTCAGCGCCGCCAGGACCCGCCTCATTCGCGAAATCGAGCACCTGCGCAAGGCGCTGGCGCGCGGCGCCGAGGGCCAGGACTAAGTCTCAGCGTGCAACCACATCCGCGATGTGCAGCAACTCTTCGCAGGTGGCCCGGGCACATTCGACAACCTTGGCGTCGGGCCTTGCGGCCAAGCGTACCTTGATGAAGTGGTCGCCAGCGGCGGTCAGCATCAGGAAAGCCATCCCACCTTCGGCGGTGGAGTAGGTCCTGATCTTCCACGGCAGGCGAGCCAGCTCGGGATGAACCGTGTCTTCGTCGCCAATAGGGATGTTGCCGGAGTGAATCTGCAGCACCCTGTCGGCCTCGGCAAACTCGTTGGCGATGTCATCGACATTGAGTCTGACCGAGCTGCCGCCCTTATACAGGAACACCGTGGCCTCGATGCCGGGGGCGCCGTAAGGTGCGGCGAAACCGCCGCCTGACACATCAGGTGGCATGGATTCGTTGGCGCCCTGGTAATGCAACCATCCCAGCTGGTAGGGGAGCGCCAGTCCTACATGCGGCTGCACACAGCCAAGAACCGTCAAGGGATTCACTTGCGCCACCGGCGCGTCAAACTGCAGGAAATAGGGGATACGCTCGGCGATGGCCTGCCCATCCTGGAACCGGATCCGTTCCACCACCACGCGCAGCAGCTCGGCCGCATCGTCCACGGGTTGTACCCGGTCGACGCGCCACAGCGCATTCTGGAGGCTGGAAAATGCCGTCAGCAGCTGCATTGTGTGCAGGGCGGCGCGTTCGCAGTCGGGTTCGATGATGTACCAGGGGTCGGTGCGGGAGCCCCTGCCGCCGATGACCGACACCTCGAAACCGAACTCCTTGCGGATGCGTTCGGCGAGATTGATGGACTCTGCTATTACCGACTCGGGCTGGCTCATTACCCTCACCCAATTGGGCTCGGTCAAGTTTACCGCGTCGAGGGCTATACTCATAACGTCTGTTTTCCACTGGGGGACATCATGAACAACAGTGCTTCCGGACGGCTCGAAGCCGCAGTGACCGACCCGGCGCGACCCGAAGCCGATCGCGTACGCGATGCCGATCGCAAGCCTCGCGAACTGATTGCACTGACCGGCATGGACGTGGGCGACACCGTCGCTGAGGTCCTGCCTGGCGGTGGTTATTTCACGCGGATTTTCAGCAAGCTGGTGGGGCCGCAGGGCGTGGTGTACGCCTGGGTGCCGTTCCCGCCGCCCAATGCGCCAGCGGGGGCAAGGGACCTCGCCACACCGATGCGGGCACTGGCAGCCGATGCGAATTATCCCAACATCAAGGTGGCAAACCTGGATCCGGGCACGCCTCTGCCACAACAAGTGGGTTTCGTCTGGACGTCGCTCAATTACCACGATCTGCACAATCGTCCTGATGCCGATCTGGCTGTCGAAAACCGCATGATCTGGAACGCGCTCAAGCCCGGTGGCCTTTACATGGTCATCGATCACGTGGCGCAGAAGGGATCTGGCCTTCGCGACACCTCGACGCTGCACCGAATCGATCCGGACGTGGTCCTCAAGGAGGTCGCGGCAGCGGGGTTCAAGTTGATCGTCAAGAGCGACGTGCTGAAGCATTCCGATGACGATCACACGCGGTCGTCACACGAAGTGCCACGCGGCAAGACGGATCAATTCGTTTTCCTGTTCCAGAAGCCGGCATAGGCCCAAGCCACAATCAGCCGGCCATGGCGCGCGCTCGCGGCTGGAGGATACTGGTGGCGTGCTTACTACCGGCTACCCGTCCCAGCCCGCAATGACCCGACCACAGGCCTCGGGCGGGGTTCTGGATATCCAGGCTTTCGTGGATGGCCAGCCGGTGCGCGCCATGCACTACGTGATTCTTGCGTTGTGCTGCCTGGTTCTATGCATTGACGGCTACAACATGTTCGTGGTCGGCAAAATAGCGCCGGCGATCGCCGCGGCTTATGGTTCAGCCTCGATTGCGATGACATCGGTTTTCGTAGTGCAGCAGGTCGGGCTGGCAATCGGTGCGTTTGCAGCCGCTCCGCTGGCGGACCGGTTCGGCAGAAGTCGACTGATAATCTTGTGTCTGGCGATGTTCGGGCTGCTGATACTGCTGTCACCGCTTGCCCGCACCCTGGATGAATTCGCCGCACTGCGCTGCTTTTCCGGCTTCTTTCTCGGTGGAGTCTTGCCGATTTGCGTTGCTTTAGTCGCGGAATTCTCGCCCCGCTTGAAGCGTAGTCGTTTCATTTCCATTGCGTTGCTCGGGTTCAGCATCGGGGCGGCGTCCGGAGGCATCGTGGCCGCCTGGCTGATCGATATCTGGACCTGGAAAGCCGCGTTCTGGATCGGAGGAGCAGCACCGCTGGCGTTGCTGCCTGCCCTGATATTCGCCCTGCCTGAATCGCTCCAGTATCAAGTCAATCGCGGCATCGGGTCGGAACGTTTGCTGAGCAGCATGCGCAGGATTGACCCTGATGCTGCCATACCACCTGGCATTCGCCTGGTCAGCGGGGACGGCTCCCGTGGCGTTCGTTCCGCGCCTCTGGCAGCAATACTGGAGAAGGGGCGTATCGCGACAACAATGGTCATGTGGGTAACCACGTTCCTCAGCATAGGCAGCATCGGGCTGCTGGGCGCCTGGTTACCCACCTTTTTCCAGGATTTGCAGGGAATTCCGGTGCAGCGATTTGCGGCTTTTGCGCTGCTGGGATTCGCCGGAGGCGTGTGCGGAACCTTGACCGCAGGTTGGCTCATCGACCGATTCAAGTCCAGATACATCATTTCCGCAGTCTTTTTCGGACTCGCCGCATCGCTGCTGGCACTGGGTTATGTTCCTTTCGGCACCCTGCAGTTTGCGGCGCTCATTATCCTTTGGTATTTCTGCCAGAGCGGTGGGCAGACCATGATCCACACGCTGTTGTCGCGGATTTATCCCTCGAGAATTCGGGGAACCGGCATGGGCTGGGCGGGCGGAATGGGCAAGGTAGGGGGAATCGTCGCGCCACTGATAGGCGGTTTCGCACTGGACGCGCAGTTTTCGTTGCCGGTTTTCATGATGGTAGCCGCCGCCATGCCACTGGGCGTCGCGCTGGTCCAGCTGGCAATGCCAGATGAATTCAGCCAATACCCGCAACGGCCTTGAGGCCGCGTACCAGCTCCGATTCGAATTCCGCGGTGCCCAGCATGATTGGCCCCGGGCGATTGAGGATGCTGTTGTTGATCAACCCGTTTGCCATCTGAAACGCAAACCGGATATGGCGAGTCTCATCAGGTGTAAGACGCCGACCCAGTTCCGCGCTGCGCAGCTGCAGCACGTTGTCGATCATTATCAGCCCGGATTCGCGAAACGGCCGCCAGAAATCCGCACTCTCTGCTCCCTTCGCGAGTGCCGCCACCCAAAAGTTGGAGTAGCGCATCAGGTTTCTATAGCTCCAGAGCATGCTCTCTGCCGCGTAGTCGCTCTGTGGACTCATCCCTGCCATGAACGCCTTGCGCTGTTCATGGCGTCGCTCGACCCACGCTGCTGACAGCGATTCGAAAAACGCCTCTTTGGTGGCGAAGCGAGTGTAGAAGCTGCCAACCGCGACACCGGCATCGGTGGCTATCTGGATGACCGTGGTGTCCTTCCAAGCCTGTTTTTCGAGAAGCGCCCAGCCGGAAGCCAGGAGCGCATCGCGAGTTCTGCGGCTGCGCTCTTGTTTTGCAGGCAATGGACTGGCTAGGCGGGTACGCACAATGTGCTTGACCAAAAATATGAATATATGTTCATATTACGCGCAGAGCAACGAGACGCACGTGCGGCGATCTGTCGCCGCTACGTGTGACTGGCATTTGCATAAGGGGGAATTAATGAAACTATCCAATGGACGCGCGTCCGTTTCGCGCAACACATGTTCTGTGGCGGTGGGGCTGGCGATTGCAGCTTCGCAGCTGAGCGTTTCGCAGTTGGCGATGGGAGCGGACGCTCCAAGTGACTCGCTGGCGGAAGTCACGGTGACCGGCACCCGAATCACGTTGCCCGCGGGCATGAGCACTCCGACGCCCGTGGCCGAATTGAAGGCCGATGAACTGCAGGCAATGTCTCCTTCCAGCATAACTGCCGCATTGACTCAGTTGCCGCAGTTTGCCGGACAAAGCGCCACCACCGAGAATTTCGGCCAGCTTGCCAGCGGCGGCTTTTTCAATAGTCCAGGCGGCGGCTCCCTGAACCTGCGTGGCCTGGGCACCAAGCGCACCTTGACGCTGCTGGATGGCCGCCGCATGGTGCCGTCCACCGCCTATGGTGGGCCGGACATCAACCTGTTTCCTGAAGAAGTCCTCAAGAGCGTTGAGATCGTCACTGGTGGCGCCAGCGCCTCCTATGGCACGGATGCGGTGTCCGGCGTGGTCAACTACATCCTCGATACGAAGATGGACGGATTTCGCGGCACGGCGCAGGCCGGCTTCTCGGGAATGGGTGATGGTCAAAGCCAGAAATACACCTTGGCTTTCGGCAGCGACCTCGGCGAGAAGTCGCATATCCTGTTCTCCGCCAACTACAACACTCGCGATGAAATCTACGGATTCGCGGGCCGGGACTGGTACGACGGCTGCGGCCTGATCCAGAACCCGGTGCCGGCCAACGTTGGGCTGATCGCCGGTTCTTCGCCGGCTACCTACAATGCGGCCACCTATCTGCCCGCCAACGGCGGCTATTCGGCCGATGTACCGCGGCTGATACCGCGCTGCGACCTGCACAGCACGCAGTTGACCTATGACGGCCTGATCACGGTCGCAGGGAAGAAATACGAATTGTCGTCTGACGGCACCGCCAGGCCCTTTGTCAGCACCCTTCCGACCACAGGGCCGGCCGCCACCAGCGGCCTGCAGTCCGGTGGCGGCGGACAGAATCTCTCAGAGGCCAACACCTCGCTGCTGCCTGCCTGGAGCCTCAAGAAGGCCTTCGCTTATCTTGACCACGATGTCACGGACAACCTCAATATCTTCGCCCAGGCCATGTATGCAGAGCAGAAGATTCGCTACACCGCCCGCGTGGGCGACATTGGCCCTGTTCCGCCGCAAAACTTCACGATCTTTCGTGACAATGCCTTCCTGCCGGCGAATATCGCGGCAATCATGGACGCGGCGGGACTTACGACCCCCGGTTCAAGCATTACGATGACGAAGGCCGCTACCCCCGAAGACTGGGGCACGGGCCATTTCGCCAACAACAACGACATGACCACGTTCACGGCCGGCTTCAAGGGCACGATTACCTCGAACGGCTTCCTCAACGACTGGCATTACAATGGCTACGCCCAATACGGCCAGAACCGGCTCGATGCAGTGCAGGAACAAGGGCTGCGCCTTGACCGCGTTTACCTGGCCGTGGACGCGGTCAAGAACCCGACCACGGGAGCCATCCAGTGCCGTGTCACCCAGGTGTCTGGCAATGTGCCCGGCTGCGTGCCCTTGAATCCGTTTGGCAGCGGCAATGCCAGTGCGGCCGCAGTCGACTGGATCAAGGGCTATGACGACAATGTGGCCGTCACCACCAAGCCGTTCATCGGCTATGACACCAGTGCCCAGCCAATTTATGGAGATCCCTACAGCTACATCGGCGACGAAGACAAGCACCGCAGGGCGACCACCGAACAATCCATCGTCGAGCTCAATGCCGACGGCAAGCTCTTCGATGCCTGGGCAGGGGCGGTCAGCGGTGCGGTGGGCGCGCATTACCGCAAGGAGAGCATCGACCAGAAGGTATGGGATTCGCAGGGCAACACAGCCGCCGACCCGACGTACTTCCCGGTCTGGTGTCCTGACAATGTGGCCATCCTTCTGCCCAACCAGGCGGGCTACCAAGCCCGCTGCGCCCAGCAGATCGCACAGGGAATCCGTCCTCCGGGCGTCATCGGCGTGAAAGGCGTGCCCAGCAACCCGTACACGAACAGCGTCGATACCCAGTTCTCGAACGTGCCGTTCATCGCCGGGTCGTTCAACGTGACCGAGCTCTATGCGGAAACCCTGTTCCCGCTGATCTCGGAAAAGCCATGGATGAAGAACCTGACCCTGGATGCCTCGGCCCGCTGGGCGAATTATGAAGGTTCGGGCAGCATCTGGTCCTACAAGGCGGGCCTGAATGCGGCGTTCACCGATGAGGTCCGGCTGCGCGGCACCTACTCGCACGATGCACGCGCGGCCAACATTGCGGAACGCTTTGACCGCACCGGTGGATTCACCGCGGGCATCAACGACCCGCTTGCTCCTCCGGGCTGGGTGCAGGGTACGTTGGTCACCACGGTCACGGGCGGCAATCCGGAAGTCGATCCGGAGCAGGCCGATACCTACACGGCAGGCATCGTCTACCGACCCGACTGGGCGCAGGGACTGGACATGTCGGTGGATTGGCTGAGCGTCAACATCAAGGGGGCGATTGAGCAGCTGACCGCGCAAAACGTGATCAACCAGTGCTATCTCGAAGGTGACCAGGACCAGTGCAAACTGATCGTTCGTGATCCGACCACGAATTTCATCCTCTACGTTCCGCAGCTGTACCAGAACCTCTCCCATGCCAAGAATGAATCCATCGACGCGGAGATCGGTTATACGCATGGTGTGCACATCCTGGGTGGCAACGAGCAAATGTCGTTCCGGCTCCTGGGCACCTATCTTCTCGAGAGCTCGACCACCAATACTGCTGGCGTCAAGACAGATCTCACTGGCGGTGTGCTTGAGCAGCTACAGACGACGCGTATCAACGCGACCATGACTTACAACAATGGTCCGTTCAGCTGGTTCATGCAGGCGCGTTATCTGGGTGGCGGCGATCTCAGTGCCCGTTACAACCAGGAGCGGTTGCTGGGCACTACTGCCGCAGGGGTGACCACCGTCACCGGGTCGGCTGTGATCTATGACGTGGCAGACAATAAAGTCGGCAGTTCGTTGTACTGGGATACCCGTCTTGGGTACACCATTCCGACGGGTGACGGGACGCTCGAGATCTTCGCCAACGTGAACAACCTCTTCGACAAGGACCCCCCCTTGATCCTCGGCGAGGCAATCGTTTCCCAGACGGGTGGCGGCTACGACGTCATTGGTCGCTTCTTCACCTTGGGTATCAACCTGCGCTTCTAGCCAACCCGACATGTGCGTTGACTGGCCCGTCCCCGAAATGGGACGGGCCTTTTTTTGCAGTGGCACCCCGCCTGTGGTGAAGTCAGTGCATGTGGCAGATCGGTGCGATTGGCTGCCTGATGGGCATAACTCTACTGGCTGGCTGCGGCTCCGGTACAGGGGGCGGTGACCCGGCAACGCCTGCGCCACCCACACCGACGCCGCCTATATCGGGTCTGGATGCGCGACCGTTGAGCACCAGCTGCCTCGCAGGCGAAGCCCCAGACAGTGCAGTTGCAATTGCAACCACGCGTGTGTTCCCCAGCCTGCCTGCCTTCAACTCGCCAGTGCTGATGTTGCAGGAGCCGGCCAGCAGCGCGCGTTGGTACGTGGTGCAGAAGACCGGCATCGTCTACCAGTTCGACAACCAGCCCAACGTGGCGACGCGCCGTGAATTCATCAACGCCAGCGCGTTGATCGCGACGGACCCCAGCAATCCGAATGACGAACGCGGACTGTTGGGCATGGCGTTTCACCCGGACTATCCGGGCAACCCCAGGGTTTACCTGTCGTACACGGCCAACGCAGGTGGTGCGGTGTCGCGCGTGGTGGAGTTCCAGACGCGCGATGGTGGACAGACCCTGGACACCAGCTCTGCGGTGGTGATCCTGCAGACCTATCAACCCGAATCCAATCACAACGGTGGCAACATCGCGTTTGGTCCTGATGGCTTCATGTACATCGGGCTGGGGGACGGTGGTGGCGGCGGCGATCAGCATGGAACCATCGGCAACGGCCAGCGCCTGTCCACGTTGCTGGGCAAGATGCTGCGCATCGACGTCAATGGCAGCACGGGCTCCGCGCACTATGCCATTCCAGCCGGCAATCCCTACGCCGGAAATCCGGTATGCACGGGGGATACGGGTGCATTCACTCAGATTTGTCCGGAAATCTACGCCTATGGTTTGCGCAATCCGTGGCGCTGGAGCTTTGATCAGGGCAGTGGCGAATTGTGGGCGGGCGACGTGGGGCAGGGTGCCTGGGAAGAGGTCGACAAGATTGTGTCCGGGGGCAACTACGGCTGGCGTTGCGGTGAAGGGGCCCATGCATACAACGGCATTTGCGGAGCCAATGCAGCGGCCGCGCTTGAACCGATTGCCGAATACAGCCACACACAGGGCATTTCGATCACCGGCGGTTACGTCTACCGCGGCAATGCCATACCTGCGCTGGTGGGTCGGTACGTGTTTGGTGATTTTGGCTCCGGTCGCATCTGGCATGTTGCGCGGGATACGCCGCCCACGTTGCAGGTCACTTCCGGGTTCGGCAGTGGGCTAAGCATTGCCTCCTTTGCACAGGACCATTCTGGAGAGATGTACGTAGTCAATTTCTCTGGCACGCTCTATCAGCTGACTGCCGCAGGCGCCAGTGGACGCGTTATTCCGACCCAGCTTTCAGCCACCGGCTGCGCAGCTGCCGGCAATGCATCGCAGCCTGCAGGAGGAATGATTACATACGCACCCAACGCTGCCTTCTGGTCCGACAGTGCGCTCAAGACGCGTTTTCTGGCGCTGCCGGATGGGCAGAAGATCAACATCAATACTGATGCAGACTTCGAGTTTCCCGCCGGCAGCGTACTGCGTAAGGATTTCCGCCTCGATGGCCGGTTGGTCGAAACCCGGCTGTTCATGCGCCACAACAATGGGGATTGGGCGGGCTACACCTACGAGTGGAATACCGGGCAGACAGATGCCACGCGGGTAGTGGGCGGCAAGACAGTGCAGATAGGCAGCCAGCAATGGCTGTTTCCCAGCGAGGCGCAGTGCCTCATCTGTCATACCAGCGCGGCGGGGCGAACGCTGGGGCTCGAGACTGCGCAGCTCAATGGACTGCTGAACTATACGCAAACCGGGCGCACGGCCAACCAGCTGGATACGCTCAATGCGATTGGAGCGTTGACGCCCGCGCTGACGCAGCCGGTGGACCAGCTGCCGTCACTGCCGGATCCGTACGCAACAGCGGGCACCGTGGCATCCAGGGCGCGCGCCTGGCTGCACGTCAACTGTTCCAATTGCCATCGTCCCGGAGGCGGAACGCCAGTCAATCTGGATCTGCGTTACACCACCGCGCTTGCCAGCACCAATGCCTGCGAGGTGGCCCCGGTCAATGATCTGGGGGTGGTGAATGCGCGGTTGATTGCTGTGGGCGCGGCCGCGCGCTCACTCATCGCGGTGCGTCCATTACGCACCGACAGCAGTTCGATGCCGCCGCTTCAGCCGCGGGTGGTGGATGTGGCAGGCATTGCCTTGCTCAACAGCTGGATCAACGGTCTGACCAGCTGCAACTGATTTACTTGAGCGTCGCCATGTAGGCGATTACGTCGGCGCGTTCCTTGTCGTCAGGCAGCATCATGGGCATGACAGTGCCGGGCACTTTCTGCATGGGCATGGTCAGGAATTCGCTCAGCGTCTTGGGATTCCAGGTGAGCCCGGACTTCTTGAGCGCTTCGGAATACATGGCGAATCCTGGCACGCTGGCGGCCTTGCGGCCCAAAATGCCGACCATATTGGGGCCGGCCACGGGGCCAGACGGATCCTTGTTCACGGCATGGCAGATGCCACAGCGCTGCGTGAAAATCAGATTGCCGTTTTCCACGTCAGCTTTGTCGCCGGCTGCCATTGCAGAAACGCTGGCCAGCAGCACTGCGGAAACGGTGATCGCGGACCGGGAAATTCTCATCAGGGACATGAACGGACTCCGTGTGTCTGTGGCAATGGTGGCTGCGAAACCATGAACGCGGGCTGAAGAGTTCACTGTGCAGCGCGCGGATCGTAACTGATCGCGCGATCGACGTGACCCCTGGTTGCGCAGTCGGCGCTGGCGGGGCCGCGCACCAGATACCAGTCATCTCCCGCCGAGTCCCCCACCGCCTGCCGGCTGGCGGACCCTTCAAAACAGGGATGCAGGGATGACTTGGGAACCAGCAGCACGCGATCCGCAGCGGCGTCCAGCCAGGCAGAGGCGTCGTAGCCTTCCAGAGGTCCTTCCAGCCAGCGGCGGTGCCCGAAATTGACCGTTGGTCGCTCCAGGTAAAGCAAAAACTGTTCCTTGTAAGCCACCAGCGCCAGCAGTTCCCCAGGTCGCAGCTTTGCCTGTACTTCGTGCATGAACGCAGCGCCCGAGCGCTCAGGATTCATCGCCGGGGAAATCGCATAGGAAAAAGTGATGGCCAATGCTGCTGTTGCGGCCAGCCAGGCGGCGATGGGCTTGCGCCACAAGGCCGCGCCGACCCCCGCCAGGGAAAGCGCAAGGAACAGGTACAGCGGCCACCCACTGCCGAGATTAGCGTCCTGGATGGCCTTGCGCGCGAAGTGCGCGCCGCTGAGCAGGGCACCGGCGAATACCACCGCGCCGATGATCAGCAAACCTGCCAGAGCGACGCTGAGCCGTTGCACGCTGCGGCGCTGGTATAGCACCACGAGAAAAGGCGTCGCCGCCAGCGCCAGGGCGGGCAAGGCGGGGTTCATGTAGATGCTGCGCTTTCCCGGTGTGAGCGAAAAGAACAGCAGCAGCAGCAGCAACCATCCCAAGGGCAGCCATACACGGGCGTCGCGGGCCCGCCACGCATCCCGCCATCGGGGCACCAACCAGAACAGCAGCAGGCTCCACGGCAACCACAACGCGGGGATTACCTGGACCAGAAAGTAGTGCCATGGCTGATGGTGATGCCAGGCGGCTGCGTACCGGGTAACGGTCTGATGAAAAAGTATTTCGTCGCGATAGGCGGTGTAGGCGGGATTTCCCTTTGAGGCCACCGTCAGGAGCATGGGTACGAACCACAGGAAAATGCCCAGCAGCATGGCCAGTGGCGCAAGTGCCCAACGCCAGCCGCCCGGGGTAATCGGCGCCAGTCCCTGCCATTTGAAATGCCGCATCGGCCAGTAAAGCAGCAGCACCAGTATCGGCAGGAATCCCACGCCCTTGGTGATCACACCCAGTCCTGCCGCAAAGCCGCCCAGGAAATACCAACCCCACGCGGGTCCCCACAACAGGTGTCTCAGGAGCGAGTACAACGACAGCGTCGTCAACAGGCACAGCGTGGCGTCAATCTGTGCAGAGCGCATGGTGGTCAGGAACTGCACGGTGCAGGACAGCGTCAGTGCTGCAAGCAGACCAGCCTGTCGTCCCGACAGGCGCCGCCCCATGTCATACACCAGGAACAGGACACCAGCGGCAGACAGCAGCGAGGGGATCAGGAATGACCAGCGCACGCTGCCGATCACTTCATATGCGGCGGCCAGCATCCAGAAATACAGCGGCGGTTTGTCCTGGTAGAGGTCACCGCCTATGCGCGGGAACAGCCATTCGCCTCCCATGGCCATGTCGCGCGCCAGCGCGGCGAAGCGTGGTTCGTCAGCCGGCCAGGGTTCGCGCACCCCGATGCCGGTGGCGACCAGCAGCAACAGCGCTGCAATCAGCCACAGCACGTCGCTGCGACGAATGGCTTCGAATGGACTGCCAGCCCGGGGGTTATCAAACACTGGAGTTGCCAGGAACTGACTGGCGCCGGTGGCGTATATCCATCACAAGGTTGTAGAAGGCCACGGTGGTGGGAAACAGGTTGGAGAGTATTCCCACCGAGTCGTTCTTGCCCCATATGAAATAGGACGCCAGCATGGCGCTGCCCACCAGGCTCATGATCCAGAAGGCGCGCGGAATCGTAGGTTTTCCCTGGCGACGCGTAGCCAGCATCTGCACCAGCCAGCGGCCGGTAAACATCAGCATCCCGCCATAGCCGATCAGTTTCCAGGGGGTGATGACGACGCCAAAGGCGTTGAGGATGACGTCGTTCATTTCATTCCTCGGTGGAGGTGAGACCGGGTCGGTAACGCCGCCGCAGCCACATCACTCCAAAGATATCGACGATGCCCACCCACAGGCGGTCGAACATTCCGTACTTCGAAACGCCGCGTTCGCGTGACCGGTGGCCCACGGGCACGGAAATGACCCGATTGCCGCGGCGTTGGAACAACGCCGGCATGAAGCGATGCATGTGATCGAAGTAGGGCAGGTCGAGGAACGCCGCGCGCGAAAAAAGCTTGATGCCGCAGCCCGTATCGGGTGTGCCGTCGCCCAGCATCCATCCACGCACGCCATTGGCGATGCGCGATTGCATGCGCCGGAAACCGGTGTCCTTGCGAGTGGTGCGGTTGCCCATGAACAGCAGTACGCTGGCATTGGCCGGATCCTCCCGCGCCGCCAGCAATCTCGGGATATCGGCCGGATCGTTCTGCCCATCGCCGTCGAGCGTTGCGATCCAGGTGCCGCGCGCGGCGCGAACGCCGGTGGCAACGGCAGCGCTTTGCCCCGAGCGCCGCGAGTGCCGCAGTATGCGCAAGGTATTCATGCCTTCAATGCGCAGGCGCTGCAGCTGGGCCACCGTGTCGTCGGTGCTGCCATCGTCCACGAACAGCATTTCGTAACTGCGACCCTGCAATGCGGCGGCGATTTCGCGCGCCAGGGGCGCGACGTTTTCCGCCTCGTTGCAGACAGGGACAACAACGGAGAGTTCGCTCACTACATCCCCAAAGGGGCGCAGGATACCATCGGCAGGCCCAAGGCTGACCATCCGGTAAGATCAGGGCGCATGGAAATCAATCCCGAGTCCCCCCTGGTACCGTTTTGGCTGCGCAGCCTGTCGCGGTTGCCCTTGCCTTTGCTCTATGGACTGGCTGGCCTGCTGATATTCGTGGCCCACCGGCTGCTGCGCATGAAACTAGGCGTGATTCGCCAGAACATCGGGGCGTGTTTCCCACAACTGACGCCGCGCGAACGGGCGCGCATGGTGGCGGGACATTACCGCCAGATCGGGCAGATGATTGCCGAGGTCATCAAGGGCGCCACCCTGTCGCGCCAGTCGTTCATGGATCGCGTGCGCATGCGCAATCTAGCGTTACCGCAAGGGCTGTTGGCACAGGGTCGGCCCGTGTTGCTGGTGGCCGCGCACCAGGGCAACTGGGAGTGGGTGTTGCAGGCATTGGCGCTGCAGCTGGGGTATCCGCTGGACGTGGGCTACAAACCCATCAAGAGCCCATGGGCCGAAAACGCGATGAATGCCATTCGCCGGCGCTTCGGTGCGCACCTGGTGCCTGCCAAGCAATTGCTGGCGGACATGCTCAAGCGACGCAACATCGTGCGCGGCATAGCGATGCTGGCCGACCAGGAGCCCACCACCAGCGATCACAAGCATTGGGTGACGTTCCTTGGGCGTGATACTGCGTTCTACATGGGGCCCGAGCAGATGGCCCGCGCGGCGCGTTACGCGGCGGTGTTCGTGGCACTGCGCCGCACCGCGCGTGGCCACTACGAGATCGAGTTCCTGGAGCTGGCCGCCACTGGTGAACAGATGGCGCCGGGGGAATTCACTGCGCGCTATGCGCGACTGGTAGAGAAGGAAATACTCGCGGCACCCACGGACTGGACGTGGGGACACCGCAGGTGGAAGCTTAAACGAGGCGTGTACGCGAGCTGAATCGCGCGATCAGCCAGGCTTTTCCTTTATCCGGCCTGCGCCAATTTTGCTGACAGGTGTTTGGCCAGATCCGCCACGGTGGGGTGATCGAACAGCTCGGTGAGATCAATGTGCCCCGGGTATTCACGATCCACCTGCTCATGAATCTCGATGAGCTTGAGCGAGCTGGCACCGATCTCGAACAGGTTGTCGCTGGGCCCGATCTGCCTGGCCGCCAGCACGCCGTTGCAGATGCGCAGCAACCGCGATTCGATGGAATCCGCCGCGACACTTGCACCCGGCTGCAGGCCGCCGCTGTGCTTCGAGACTTCGGCAAGATCCTCTGCGAACTCACCGTCGAGAAAGTTCTGCTCTAGCAGATGACGCTGGATCTTGCCGCTGGTGGTCTTGGGGATGCGCTTCACTGGCACCACCTGCGCGACTTCGAGGCCTGCCTGCTCGTTGACCAGGCGCGTGATCTGCGCTGCCAGCGCGGGGAATTGCGCCAGGTCACCGCGATAGAGCGCGAACACGGTCAACTGGTCGGTTTCGGCGCCTGGCGGGCGTACGCCGGCCACTACTATCTTGCCCAGCTCCATACCGTCGGCGCGTTGCGCGATGGCTTCAAGATCGTGCGGGTAGTAGTTCTGGCCGTTGACGAAGAGGATCTCCTTGGCGCGACCGGTGATGTAGGTTTCGCCATCGAGCATCAATCCAAGGTCGCCGGTCTTGAGCCAGCCGTCAGCGGTAAATGTCTCGGCATTGGCCGCGGGTTCTTCGAAATAGCCAGCTGTGACGTTGTCGCCGCGAATGTGGATGTGTCCCACATGGCCATCGGCCAGCGGCGCGTCGTCGTTATCGGTGATGCGCAGTTCGCACAGTGGGATGGCCTTGCCCACGCTGACCAGGCCCAGTGCATCGCGGCCTGCGTCAGGTAGCACCTCGGCGCGGTCGCCGATCCCGACCTTGTGCCGGTTGAGCTGGATGATGCGCAGCGGTCGCCCCACAGGCGGAAAGCTCACAGCCAGCGAGGCTTCGGCCAGTCCATAGACCGGATACATGGCATTGCGCCTGAGACCCAGTCCGTTGAGCCGCGCCAGGAATTCCTCGCAAAGCTCCACGGAGATGGGCTCGGCCCCGTTGAAGATCAGCCGCACGCTTGAGAGGTCGAGATTGCCCGGCGAACGATCTCCCAGCACCTTGAGGAAATGCCGGTAGCCGAAATTGGGTGAGCACAGGATGGTCGCGCGCTGCTGCGCGGCGATCTGCAGCCACAGCAAGGGACGTCGCACGAACAGCTCGGTGGGCATCAGGTTCATGTGCACGCGATTGGCGAACATGATCAGGTGAAAGCCGATAAGACCCATGTCATGCGTCAATGGCATCCACGACAGGCTCACGTCGTTTTCGTTGAAGCCGCCCACCTGCGTGGAGCCGATCCAGTTGGCTATCAGGTTGGCGTGCGTGAGCACCACGCCCTTGGGGTCGCTGGTAGATCCGGAAGAAAACTGGATGAACGCGGTGTCTTGCGGTTGCGCCGGGTGAGGCACGCCCTCGCGGCTGATGTCCTTGAGGTCATCGACCAGGAAGGCGCGCTGGCGCAGTGTCGCGAACGTCGCCGCTTCGTCAGCCTCTGCTGACTGCGTGGCGAACTGGCCCACGCGATCCAGCGTCTTGCGATCGCTGTATATGAAAGGTTTGCCCAGCTTGCGCGCGATACGCAGCAACTTGTGCCGGTGTTCGTCGCTGATGCCGATGGCTACCGGCACCGGCACGATGCCACCCAGCACTGCGCCCCAGAAGGCATCAATGAACTGCTCGTTGTTATTGAGCAGCAGGATCATGCGGTCCCCGGGCCTGGCACCCAGTTGCTGCAGATGATGCAGGATGCCCAGTGCCCGATCATGCATCTGGCCGTAGGTCACGCGACGCGATTCGTTTTCGCCACTGTGGTAGACGATGGCGCGATCCGCGCTGCGGTGCTGCGCCATCAGTTCATTGAGCGTGCGGGCTTGCATGGCTATTGACTACCGGTGCGGGATTCGAGCCGCATGATAAACGGTCTGGTGGCCCGCAGATTGATCAACGCCTCGAAGTGCACCGGTTCCTGGTCGACGCGGCGCAGCCGGAAGCGGCGTGCAAAGCGGTTGAGGTGCACCAGCATCTCGAAGATCGCCAGGGTCTCGCCGATGCAGTGATGTGCGCCGGCGGAAAACGGCAGATAGGTCAGTTTCGGACGCGCTTCGTCATCCTTCACGAACCGGTCCGGGTTGAACGCTTCCGGGTCGGTCCAGAAATCCGGGTGCCGGTGCACGAAGTAGGGGCTGAAGAACACGTCGGTGCCCGGTGGTACGATGTAGCCGCCCAGTGTGTCCGCCTCGATGGTCTTGCGCGAGATCACCCACACGGGCGGATACAGGCGCATGGCTTCGCGGATCACCTTGTTGGAATAGGGCAGTGCCTCCATCTCCTGCAGTGTCGGCACTGCAACCTCCGCCGCTGCATCGATCTCGGCGTGCAGCTTGGCTTCCACATCCGCATGCTCGCCCAGCAGGTGCCAGGTCCAGGCCAGCGCACTGGCCGTTGTTTCATGGCCGGCCACGATCAGCGTGGTGATTTCGTCGACGATTTCCTTGTCGGTCATGCCAGCGCCGGTTTCCTTGTCACGCGCATTGAGCAGCATGGAAACGTAATCAGGGCTGTCGCCGGCAGACAGGGCACCTTCGGGCCCGCTGCCGGCCGCGCGCCGTCGCGCTACACACACCGCGATCATTGCCGCCAGTTTGCGAAAGCGGTAGGCAAAACGTAGGTCGCGCGCGGATTCCTGCGTCAACACTGCGAATGGATTTTCGCCTGCTTCCCTGGCCATGACATCCATGTCATCACCGAAGATGGCGCGCAGGACAATCTCCAGCGTCATCTCGCTCATGTCGTCGGTGACATTGACCGGTTCGCCGCGGGCGCACTTGTCCTGCCAGGCTGCCAGCAACCGATCGTTGGCCTGCGCGATGCTGCGGTCGAACTGCGCCAGGATGCGGCGATGAAAGGTCGGTTGCATCATGCGCCGCTGGCGCTTCCAGAATTCACCCTCGCTGACTATGATCCCATTGCCCAGCAGGATCTTGATCCGGTCGAAACCCACACCCTTGGCGTAGTTGCGGTGGTTGCTGATCAGGATGCGCCGCACATCGTCGGGGTGGTTGAATACCCAGGTGTGCGATTGCCGGCCCGGGGCATAGACGCGATAGGCGTCGCCGTGCCGGGCGTATATCTCCCGCATGCGGTCCAGCGAGTCAGGCGTGGAGCCGATGTCGAAGCGTTGCTCGGATTCTGGGGGAAGGGGAGTCTCGGTCATGGATCCGGAAATGGTAGCGCAACCCAAGGTGTCACGGCGCCGGCTGACTCCAATGCGCCGCTTGATCTATCGCCTTGCCGCGCCAGCAGGCCTTGCGGTGCTGCGCAGCTGGTGGCGCAGCTGCCGCATCGTCAGTGTGGTGGGAGCGGAGCACCTGGACGCAGCGCTGGCGCAGTGGCCCTCACTGCTGCCCTGCTATTGGCACCAGCATGAACTGTTCTGCGCGCGCTACCTGCTGTTGCAGATGCCGCGCGGATTGAAGCTGGGTTTTCTGGTCAGCCCTTCGGTGGACGGTGAAGTGCCGGCCATGATCGCAACACGACTGGGCGCCAGGGTGATCCGCGGATCTTCCACACATACTGGCGCACGGGCGCTGCGCGATTATTACCAGCTGCTGGTCAAGGACCAGGTTTCGCCTGTGATAACGCCGGATGGTCCTTCGGGGCCGCGGTTCAGGTTCAAGCCGGGGGCCATCATGCTGGCCCAGATCTCTGGCAGACCCATGTTGCCCATGGCGTACGCGGCTTCGAGCGCGTGGCTGGTGGCCTGGGACAAATTCGTCATCCCGCGGCCCTTTTCCCGGATTGCGATTGCCATCGGCCAGCCGGTGAGTGTGACGCGGGATTTCCCCATCAGCGATGAGGCGGCGCTGCAGGCGTTGCAGGCCCAAATGGAGCGGGCGCTGCACGAGCAGTTCCAGCGGGCAAAGGCAGCGTTGGGGTGAATTTCTCCATATTTGCTAGATAGTTGGCTGCTATTCTTTACATATCATGCAAGAATCGTCATTGACAGAATCCGCTAACAAACTGTGGCGGTGTTCGTAGCGCAGTTAAGTGACGCAAGCTCAGACTTGGGACCCGAACAGGGGAAATCATCGGTAAATGTCGTCGACCCGTCCCATCAACCAGGTGGACCACACCGCTTCAGACGTACTGGCTGTTCACAGCTGGACGGGATCAGCGGGCGGGTTGAATGTTGCCTGCACCAAGGCCGCGGTCGACCTGCAGAACATCACGCCCAAGAACCGCCTGTCATGCATCGAAGCCAGCCTCGCAACCCTGCGTGAAGTGTCGGGTGCCGATGCCGCATTTCTGGCCATGCTCGACGCACCCGGTCTGGCGTTTGATGAGATCACCATGGCGCAACTTTCCGGGGTGTCCTGCAGACCCGAGGCCCTGAGTGGGATTGCGTTGGCCGACCTGCCATTCCTGGCATCGCGCTTCGAACATCTGCGGCTCACCGAATATCGCGATACCGCCGCGCCGCGCCGCGAACTGCCCGCAGAGGCGCAGCGCCTGGCGCAACTGGGTATCGCCTCGGCGCTGTTGCTGGCATTTCATATCGAGAGTCGTCCGGCTGGCATCGTGGTGATATTGCGCTCTGTGGTGCGCGGTCCCTGGGATGTCAACGTGCAGTTGTTGCTCAAGCTCATCGGCACCAGCATGGCCAGCGGACTGGAGCGCCTGTCGATCTGCGCGCGCCTTGCGGAAATCGAGGAGCGCGATGCGCTGGCCGATGCGGCCGCCAATGATGGATTGTGGGATTTCAATTTCGACACCAATGAGCTTTACCTCTCGCCGCGCTGGAAGGCGATGCTGGGCTATGAGGACACCGGCCCCACCGGCGTAATCGACTGGCGCGGCCTGGTGCATCCCGACGACCTGTCGCGCGTGCAGGACTCCATCCAGAAGCATGTTTCCGGCGCCGCGCCGCTGTTCGACAGCGTGCACCGCATGCGCCACTGCAATGGCGAATACCGCTGGGTGATCAGCCGCGCCAAGGGCAAGATCGACAAGCAGGGGCGGTTGCAGCGGCTGGTGGGTGTTGAGCTCGACATCACCGAGCGCAAGCTGTACGAGGAAGCGCTGTTCAGGGAAAAGGAAAGCGCGCAGATCACGCTGCAGTCCATCGGTGATGGCGTCATCACCACCGACGCCGATTCGATCATCGATTACATCAACCCGGTGGCGGAAACGCTGTCGGGCTGGCGCCTCGAAGACGCCATGGGGCGTAACGTGGACGAAGTGTTCCGCGCCTTCCACGAGGAGACCTGCGAACCGCTGGAAAATCCGCTGACCGGTTCGATTCGCCGTGAACGCCCCATCAAGGCATCGCGACCCATGCTGATGATCCGTCGCGACGGCAACGAGCTGTACGTGGAAAGTACGGCGGCACCGATACGTGACGGTCACGGGAACATTTGCGGAGCGGTGCTGGTGTTCCATGACGTCAGCGAAAGCCGGGAGCTCAATCGCAAACTGTCCTATCACGCCAGCCATGATCTGCTGACGGGGCTGGTCAATCGACGCGAATTCGAGGGTCGCGTCGAGCGTTGCCAGCAAAGTGCCAAGGCCAAGGAAGGTTCCTACGCGCTGTGCCACCTCGACATTGACCAGTTCAAGATGATCAACGATTCGTGCGGTCACACGGCGGGCGATGCACTGCTGGGACAGATTGGCGCGTTGCTCAAGTCCAAGGTGCGCTGGCGCGACACCCTGTCGCGCATCGGTGGCGACGAATTCGGCATCCTGCTGGAAAACTGCACGCTGGAAGAAGCGCTGCGTACGGCCGAGGTGCTGCGTGAGGCGGTGCGTAATTTCCGGTTTGTCTGGGAAGAACGGGTGTTCAAGCTGGGCGCCAGCATCGGCGTAGTGCCGATCACCGCCGACAACGAGGATGTGGCGTCCATACTCTCGGCGGCAGAGGGCGCTTGCGCGGCAGCCAAGGAGCAGGGGCGCAACCGCGTGCACAGCTTCGCCGAAAACGACATTGAACTGATGCGACGGCGCCGCGAAACGCAGTGGGCCGCGCGCATCAGCGCCGCGCTGGACGAAGGCCGGTTCGAGCTTTACCGCATGCCCATCATGCCGCTGCAGGGTCAGATCGAGGGCGAGCACTACGAGATCCTGCTGCGCATGCGCGATGAGGCGGGCAAGATCGTGACGCCGGACCATTTCATTTCCGCTGCCGAGCGCTACAACATCACCCCCAACATCGATCGCTGGGTAATCGAAAACACGCTGCGTTGGCTGGTATCGGAAGCCGATGAGCGTGAACGCCTGACACTGTGCGCGATCAACCTCTCGGGGCAGAGCCTCGGCGACGACAAGTTCCTGCCCTTTGTGATCGAGCAGTTCCAGAAGAGCGGGCTGGACCCGCGCAAGATCTGCTTTGAAATCACGGAGACCTCGGCCATTGCCAGCTTCTCCCAGGCCAATCGCTTCATCAATTCGCTCAAGGACCTGGGCTGCCGGTTCGCGCTCGACGATTTCGGCACCGGCCTGTCGTCGTTCGGATATCTCAAGCATTTCCCGGTGGATTTCCTCAAAATTGACGGCAGCTTCGTGCGCGGCATCCTGACCGATCCCATAGACCGTGAAATGGTGCGCTCCATCAACGAAATCGGCCACCTGACCGGCAAGCTGGTGATCGCCGAGTTTGCGGAGAACGAGGAGATCATTCAGGCCCTGCGCGGGCTGGGCGTGGATTACGCACAGGGTTATGGCATCGCGCAGCCCAGTCGCCTCAGCAAGAATCCTTCGCCTGTCTAAGGGTCTGGCGCGAACCGCAGCGACAGGTCGATGGCGTTCACATGCTTGGTGAGCGCACCCACCGAGATGAAGTCGATGCCGCTGGCGGCGACCGCGCGAATGTTGCCAATGTCGATACCGCCAGACGCCTCGATACGCGTGGCGCTTTTTGCGGCATTGCGTTCGGCCACGGCGGTGCGCATGTCCGCTGCAGTGAATTCATCCAGCAGGATTACGTCGGGCTGCACGACCAGCGCCTCGCGGAATTCCTGGAGCGTTTCTACTTCGATTTCCACCGGCACCCCTGACGCTGACTCGCGCGCCCGGCGAATTGCCGCGCTGATCGATCCGGCGGCGATTATGTGGTTTTCCTTGACCAGCACCATGTCGTGCAGCCCCATGCGATGGTTGCGGCCACCACCGCAGCGCACCGCGTATTTTTGCGCCAGTCGCAGGCCGGGAATGGTCTTGCGTGTGTCGAGGATCTGGCATCCGGTGCCGGAAACTGCAGTGACATAGCGGCGGGTCTCGGTGGCCGTGCCGGATAGTGTCTGCAGGAAATTGAGCGCGCATCGCTCGCCGGTCAGGATGGCGCGTGCCGGGCCACGGATTTCGCAGATCGTGGAATTGGCAAGGATCATGTCGCCGTCGGACGCGCGCCAGTCAATGGCCACGTCAGTGTCTAGTTGGCGAAAGGTCTCGCGCATCCATGCCGAACCGCACAGGATCATCTCCTGTCTGGTGACCAGCGTAGCCCTTACCCGCGCCGAGGCGGGAATCAGCGCTGCAGTAACGTCACCCGGGCCGACGTCCTCCGCCAAGGCCTGGGCCACCTGTTCTGCAATATCCGGTGGTGCGAAACTCAGAACGCGAAGCCAAAGGTTGCCCCGTGCCCTGCCGCCGCCATGCAGGCCAGCAGCGGAATCGAAAGCACGAAGTTGGTTCGCGAGGCCATGGCTGCAACCTTGCGCGCCTTGGCCTTCTCTGCGTCGGTTGCCGGGACGATACCCAGTATTTTTTTCTGGTTGGGCCAGATCAGCACCCAGACGTTGAACAGCATGATGGTTCCCAGCCAGGCGCCGATACCGATAGTGAGGCCGTAGGCGTCCTGCCCGAAGTTGCCAAACGTAAAGGCACTGGTGAAGTTCTTGCCGAGGTACCATGCGCCGGTCAGCCAAGTGGCCAGTGCCGACCAGCGAAACCACAGCAGTGCGCGCGGCGCGATGTACTTGCTGACCCCGGCGCCGCCTGGGCCACCCTTGTCTGCAGCGGCGACCGCCAGGCCTGGAGTCTGGACGACGTTGAAGTAGTAAAGCAGGCCAATCCACATGACGCCGGAGAGGATATGCAGCCAGCGCGCGAGGCCTAGGGCATTGAAATGCACGGGGCCGACCCCCAGAAACAGCAACAGTGCCAGCACCACGCCTGTTGCGACCGAACCTTTTACGGTGTTCAGTGGATTCATGTCAGAGTCTCCCCATTGATGTTCCTTGAAGAATAGGCCAGCAGATTTCATAATTCAAATCCGTAACTTACAGGCACAGATTCAATGAAAAGATCCACTCTACCGACCATTGCGCTGCTGCTTGCATGCGGCACACTGGTTTCCGGATGTGCCGCCGCCGTGGTGGGTGGTGCAGCGGTAGGTGGTTACTACCTCGGCAAGGACGACCGTTCCGCGGATGTAATCGCCAAGGACGCAGCGATAACCGGCGAAGTTAAATCCAAGCTGATCGGCGAGCCGGGCATCCGTTCGGGCCAGATCAATGTGGACACCTATGAAGGCATTGTGACGCTCAAGGGTGAAGTTGCCAGTTCAGAACAAGGCGCCACGGCCGAAAACCTCGCGCGCAGTGTCAAGGGTGTCAAGGCTGTGAAGACGGAGTTGAAAGTAAAATGAACATGCCCCAGCTATCCACTGAAGTGGCCGAGAGAATCAAACAGCATCTGGCTGCTGAGCCGGTGGTGCTATTCATGAAGGGCACGCCGGACTTTCCGCAATGCGGTTTTTCGGCGCAGACCGTGGGCGCTTTGCGCCAGGTGGGCGCCAACTTCCATGCAGTGAACATCTTTGACGACATGGAACTTCGCGACGCGCTCAAGGCATATTCCAACTGGCCTACCTATCCCCAGTTGTATGTCAAAGGCGAATTGATCGGCGGCTGCGACATCGCCATGCAGATGCTGCGCAATGGCGAATTGAAACAGCTGGTGGACGAGACCAAGGTCTAGCGCGCGGCCGCACGATCAGGGTTCGGACTCGACCAGGTCCAGTGGCGCCGGCGCGCCGTCCTTCCAGCCCAGCGCCCGGGCGCGCTCGTCGGAGCGCATGAAGTGCTCATGCATTGCGTTGCATACGTGGCAGAACAGGTCAGCCGTGCGCTCCGCGTCGTACCTGGCCGAATGCGCCTGCTCGTGATCCCAGTCGATGCCCGCCACGGTGGTGGCACGCGCCAGTACGGTCTGGCCCAGCGCCGCGCCGCCCAGCGTTGCAGTGTCGAAGCATGAAAAGGGATGAAACGGATTGCGCTTGATGCCGGTGCGTTCCACTGCGGCATTAAGGAAACCCAGGTCAAATGCTGCGTTGTGGCCGACGAGAATCGCGCGCCGGCAGCCATGCGCGCGTATGGCGGTGCGCACCTCGCGAAACATCGCCTGCAGCGCCACCTGTTCATCAACGGCCGGCCGCAAAGGATGCCAGGGATCGATGCCGTTGACTTCCAGCGATGCCGGATCAAGGCGCGAGCCCTCGAAAGGCTTTACATGCCAGGCGTGCGACACGCCGCGACTCACGCGACCGCTGCCATCAATCTGGACAATGACTGCAGCCAATTCCAGCAGGGCGTCGGTGCGGGAGTGGAATCCCCCGGTTTCGACATCGATCACCACGGGCAGGTAGCCGCGAAAACGGCGTGAAGTCAGTTCCGTGACAGAACTCACTGGCTCACGCGCCAGCGCAACTGCTCACCGGCCCCCATGGGCACGACCACATCCTGGCCGAAGGGATAGCTTGGGGGCACAGTCCAGGTCACTCGCGACAATGTGATGAATCCTTCATTGAGAGGCAGGCCGTAGAACTGCGCCCCGAATTCCGACGCAAAGGCCTGCAGGCGGTGCAGGGCACCTGCGTCCTCCAGTATCTGCGCATACAGCTCAAGCGCCGCGTGCGCTGAAAAGATTCCGGCGCAGCCGCAGGCCTGCTCCTTGGCGGCGCGCGCATGGGGAGCACTGTCGGTGCCAAGGAAAAAACGCTGGTCGCCGCTGACCACCGCGTCCAGCAGTGCCACGCGGTCGGTCTCGCGCTTGAGTACGGGCAAACAATAATTGTGCGGACGGATGCCACCGACAAACAGTGCGTTGCGATTGAGGGCCAGGTGCTGCGGTGTCAGCGTGGCAGCGACGTTGTCGTGCTGGTCGCGCACGAACTGCGCTGCCACACGTGTGGTGACATGCTCGAACACGATGCGCAGTTGTGGCAGCCGTCGACGCAGTGGCGCCAGCACATCGTCAATGAAGCGCGCTTCGCGATCAAACACGTCAACGTCCGGTCGGGTGATTTCCCCGTGCACCTGCAGCGGCATACCCACTTCGGCCATGGTTTCCAGCGCGGCGTCGATGCGGCGGATGTCAGTGACGCCAGAATCGGAGTTGGTGGTGGCGCCCGCCGGATATAACTTGCAACCATGGATGATGCCGCTGGCGCGGGCCGTGCGGATCTCCGCGGACTGTGTCTGGTCTGTCAGGTACAGCGTCATCAGCGGCTGGAAATCGCTGCCCGCGGGTCGCGCGGCGAGTATGCGCTCGCGATACGCGCGCGCCAGGGCAGTGGTGGTTACCGGAGGCTGCAAGTTGGGCATGACAATGGCGCGGGCAAATTGCTGCGCCGTATGCGGCAGCACCTGACCCAGCGCGACTCCGTCGCGCAGGTGCAAGTGCCAGTCGTCCGGCCGGCGGATCCGCAGTGAGTCGCTCATTTGATCAGTCGCACCTGGGCGGCAGGGCCTGCCAGGGAGTCCGGGAAGCAGTTGGCCGCGGCGCGCCATTTCGGGGCTGGAGTGGGAGCATTCTGCACCGATGTCGTTTGCTTGACCGAAGTGAATGAAAACCGGATCATCGCGCGCGTCCCTGTCGGCGCCGGCGGATCGTAGCACAGCGCCGTTGTTGACTTTTTTCCCGAAATGGGGTGCCCAACGGCAAGCGATGACCGACGTCCAGCACATCCAGGATCAGGATCCAGAAGAAACCCGCGAGTGGCTTGAGTCCATCGAATCCGTACTGCGCGCCGGTGGTGGCGAGCGTGCACATTTCCTGCTCGAGCGACTCATTGATCACGCGCGGCGCTCCGGGGCATACCTGCCGTTCAAGCCCAATACGGCCTACGTCAACACCATTCCCGTTGCCCAGGAGCCGGCGTATCCCGGTGATCGCGCCGTGGAGAAGCGGCTCGAGGCGTACATGCGCTGGAACGCGGTGGCCATGGTCGCGCAGGCCAACAAGGTGTCGTCGGAGTTTGGCGGCCACCTGGCCAGCTACGCGTCGTCATCGACGCTGTACGAAGTCGGCTTCAACCATTTCTGGCGCGGGGCATCGGACCTGCACCCTGGCGACATGGTGTTCATGCAGGGCCACAGTTCCCCTGGTGTTTACGCGCGCGCCTACCTTGAAGGTCGCCTCAGCGAAGACCAGCTCAAGCGCTTCCGCCAGGAGGTCGGTGGCGGCGGGCTGTCTTCATATCCGCATCCCTGGTTGATGCCCGACTTCTGGCAGTTCCCGACGGTGTCGATGGGGCTGGGTCCGATGATGGCCATCTACCAGGCGCGCTTCCAGCGTTACATGGAAAACCGTGGCTTGACGCCGCCCACAGACCGCAAGGTCTGGTGCTTCTGCGGCGATGGCGAGATGGACGAACCGGAGTCCATGGGTGCGCTGACCATGCCGGTGCGCGAAGGCCTCGACAACCTTATCTTTGTCGTGAACTGCAACCTGCAGCGACTCGACGGACCCGTGCGCGGCAACGGCAAGATCATCCAGGAACTGGAAGCCGCATTCCTGGGCGCAGGCTGGAATGTGATCAAGGTTATCTGGGGCCGCCGCTGGGATCCACTGCTGGCCAAGGACCATACCGGCGTACTGCAGCGTGTGATGGAAGCCTGCGTCGACGGCGAATACCAGAATTTCAAGGCCAAGGGCGGCGCGTATACGCGCGAGCATTTCTTCGGCCGGGATCCGGAGCTGGCAGCGATGGTTGCCAACATGTCTGACGACGAGATCTGGCGCCTCAATCGTGGCGGCCATGATGCCCACAAGGTGCATGCGGCCTATGCAGCGGCCGTGGCGCACAAGGGCCAGCCCACCGTTATTCTGGCGCATACCGTCAAGGGTTTCGGACTGGGCAAGGCGGCCGAAGGGCAGATGGTCGCGCACCAGCAGAAGAAGATGGACGCGGAATCCATGAACAGCTTCCGGGTGAACCTTGGCATCACGCTCAGCGACGATGACATTGCCAAGTTCACTTTTCGCAAGCCCGCGGACGACAGCGAGGAGATCCGCTACCTCAAAGCGCAGCGCACCGCTCTGGGGGGCTACCTGCCACGCCGCGACACCAATGTGCCGCCCCTGGAATTGCCCCCGATCACCACGTACCAGGCATTGCTGGATGGAACGGGCGAGCGTGAGATCTCCACCACCATGGCTTTTGTGCGCATCCTCACGGCGCTGCTCAAGGACAAGAACATAGGCAAGTTCATCGTGCCCATTGTTCCGGACGAGGCGCGCACTTTCGGTATGGAAGGTCTGTTCCGCCAGATCGGCATCTACTCGGCGGTGGGACAGCTGTATACCCCGCAGGATTCCGAACAGTTGATGTCATACAAGGAAGAGCGCAAGGGCCAGATGCTCGAAGAGGGCATCAACGAGGCCGGCTCGCTGTGTTCATGGATCGCCGCAGGCACGGCCTATGCCAATCACCGGCAGATCATGGTGCCGTTCTACATCTACTACTCGATGTTCGGCTTCCAGCGGGTGGGCGATTTTATCTGGGCTGCGGGCGACATCCAGGCGCGCGGGTTCCTGATGGGCGCCACTGCTGGTCGCACGACGCTGGCGGGCGAGGGCCTGCAGCACCAGGACGGCCATAGCCAGATCGTGGCGACCACAGTGCCCAACTGCCGCGCCTATGACCCGGCGTATGCCTATGAACTGGCTGTCATTATCCATGACGGCATGAAGAAGATGTACGTCGAACAGCAAAGCATCTTCTATTACCTCTCGGTGATGAACGAGAACTATGTGCAGCCCGCCATGCCGGCCGGCAGCGAGGAAGGCATTCTCAAGGGCGCCTACAAATTGAAGGAAGGTTCGCGCGGCAAGTTGCGCGCCACACTGCTGGGATCGGGGACGATTCTGCGCGAGGTGCTGGCAGCGGCCGAATTGCTCGAGAACCAATACAAGATTCCAGCCGATGTTTATTCAGTGACCAGCTTCAGCGAACTGCGACGTGAAGCACTGTTGGTGGAACGCGAGAACCTGCTGCATCCCGAACGCCAACAGCAAGTGCCTTTCGTGCAGCAGCTGTTTGCAGATCAAACCCTGCCCATTGTGGCCGCTACTGACAACATGCGCCTGGTGCCGGACCAGATCCGCCAGTGGATCCCGAGCCGCTACGTGACGCTGGGCACCGATGGCTTCGGCCGCAGCGACGGTCGCGCGGCGCTGCGCGGACATTTCGAGGTGGATCGTCGTTTCATCGTGCTGGCTGCGCTCAAGGCGCTGGCGGACGAAGGTTCGATTGATCGCTCACTGCTGGGCGAAGCGTTGACGCGACTGGGTATCGATCCGGGCAAGGGCAACCCGCTCAACACTTAGAGTGGAGACGCACGCTTGAGCCAGCTAATCGAAGTGCGCGTGCCCGACATGGGGAACTTCACGGAAGTCGGGGTCATCGACATCCTTGTGAAGGTGGGCGATCGCGTCGAAATTGATACGCCACTGATCACCCTCGAGACCGAGAAGGCCACCATGGATGTGCCATCCACGGCGGCCGGTGTGATCGACGCGGTGCACGTGGCCAAGGGCGGCAAGATTTCTCCCGGCGGCCTGGTCGTCACTGTGCGCGGTGACGCGCCGGCAGAAGCCAGCGCGGCGGCGCCGCAAACGGCGACACCTGCGCCCGCGGGCAGTGCGCAGGCCGCTACCACAGCGCCAACTGCGGCTGTACCGGCCGCGCCGACTGCTCCCATCTCCCTGGATGTCCTGGTTCCCGACATGGGGAATTTCACCGAAGTCGGCGTGGTTGAAGTTCTGGTCAAGCCCGGCGACAAGGTAGAGGTGGACACACCACTGGTCACTCTCGAAACCGAGAAGGCCACCATGGATGTGCCGTCCACGGCAGCTGGCGTGGTCGACGCCGTGCATGTCACCAAGGGCGGCAAGATCTCCGCCGGTGGCCGGGTTGTGACACTCAGCGGCGTGGTCGCCGCTGCTCCGGCGGCGGCAGCGCCGGCACCGCCCACAAAGGCGGCACCTGCACCCGCTGCGCCGCGTCCCGCCTCCCGCGTCATGCCTGCGACCATCGACGAGGCCGGCTTCAGCAGGGCCCACGCTGGTCCGTCCGTGCGCAAGCTGGCACGCGAACTGGGGGTGGATCTTGGCCGCGTGAAAGGCACGGGCCTCAAGGACCGCGTTACCCACGAAGACGTCAAGGCCTGGGTCAAGCAGATCCTGACCGGTGGCGCAGCGGCCAGTGGTCCGGCACTGCCTGCAGTTCCAGTGGTCGACTTCTCAAAATTCGGCCCCATCGAGGTCAAGCCGCTGGGTCGCATCCAGAAGATTTCTGCGAAGCGACTGCAGGCTGCATGGATCAACCTGCCGCATGTCACGCAGTTCGACGAAGCCGATATCACTGCGCTTGAAGTCGAGCGCGCGAAACTCAAGGACAAGGCCGTCGCAGCCGGCGTCAAGCTGACGCCCCTGGCCTTCGTCATCCGCGCCTGCGTCAAGGCGCTGCAGGAATACCCGACCTTCAATGCATCGCTGCATGCGGACGGCGAGTCCGTGGTGATGAAGCAGTACATGCACATCGGCTTCGCCGCCGACACTCCCAATGGCCTGCTGGTGCCGGTAATTCGCGACGCCGACAAGCTCGATATCTACGGCATTGCGCGCGCGCTGGCCGACCTGTCGGACCGCGCACGCAATGGAACGCTCAAGGGCGCGGAGATGCAGGGCGGCTGCTTCACCGTGTCCAGCCTTGGAGGCATTGGCGGCACGGCGTTCACACCCATCATCAACGCGCCGGAAGTGGCGATTCTCGGTGTGTCGCGAACGCAGACTCGGCCCGTCTGGCAGGACACCCAATTTGTGCCGCGCCAGATGTTGCCGCTGTCGCTGTCTTATGACCATCGCCTGATCGACGGCGCACTGGGCGCGCGCTTCGCGGTGTACCTCTCGAAGATGCTGGCCGATCCGGCGGCATTGATCGGAGCCACTGCTTGAGTGAGGCTGCCAGCACCGCGCAGCTGGTAGTGCTGGGTGCCGGGCCCGGCGGCTACACCGCTGCATTCCGCGCCGCCGACCTCGGCGTTGCCGTGACGCTGATCGAGCGCTGGGAAAATCTCGGTGGCGTCTGTCTCAACGTCGGCTGCATTCCTTCCAAGGCGCTGTTGCACGCTGCAAAAGTCATCGACGAAGCCGCTTCCATGGGGGCGCATGGCGTCAGCTTTGGCGCGCCGCAGATTGATCTCGACAAGCTGCGCAGCTGGAAGACCAGCGTGGTACGCAGGTTGACCAATGGACTCACCGGGCTGGCCAAGCAACGCAAGGTCCAGGTGGTGCGAGGGATCGGAAAGTTCGCGGGGCCCAATGTCATTGAAGTGATCGGCGCCGACGGTGCGCGCCAGCAACTCACATTCGAAAAGTGCATCATCGCGGCGGGTTCAGAACCGGTGAAGCTGCCGTTCATACCGGAAGATCCGCGCATCATCGATTCCACTGGCGCACTTGAGCTGGGTGGCATTCCGAAAAGATTGCTGGTGATCGGCGGCGGCATCATCGGGCTGGAGATGGCCTGCGTGTATGAGGCCCTGGGAGCCAAGGTGTCTGTGGTCGAGCTTACCGATCAGTTGATGCCCGGCGCTGACATCGACCTGGTGCGTCCACTGGAAAAACGCCTCAAGGCGCGCTACGAGCAGATACTGCTGGGCACCAAGGTGACGAAGGTTGATGCATTGCCCGAGGGCATCAAGGTCACGTTCGACGCCGGTGGCAAGATCTCCGATTCCCTCTTCGACCGCGTGCTGGTGGCGGTGGGCCGGGTGCCCAACGGGCGCCTGATCAATGCCGCCGCTGCGGGTGTCACGGTCAATGATCGCGGATTCATTCCGGTCGATCGCCAGATGCGCACCAATGTGCCGCACATCTTTGCCATCGGCGATATCGTCGGCCAGCCCATGCTTGCGCACAAGGCAATGCATGAAGCCAAGGTGGCCGCTGAAGTAGCGGCCGGCCACAAGGCGTCCTTCGATGCGCGCGCGATTCCGTCTGTGGCCTACACGGATCCGGAAGTGGCATGGGTAGGCGTCACCGAAGGGCAGGCCAAGCGCGACGGTCTCAACATTCGCAAAGGCACGTTTCCGTGGTTGGCCAGTGGCCGCTCCCTGTCGTTGGGTCGTGACGAGGGCATGACCAAGCTTATTGTCGATGCCGCGACTGGGCATGTGATTGGCGGCGGTATTGTCGGTCCCAATGCTGGCGAACTGATTGCGGAAATTGGCCTGGCCATTGAACTGGGCGCCGATGCTGCCGACATCGGACTGACCATCCATCCACATCCCACATTGTCCGAGACGGTTGGCCTTAGCGCCGAGGCGCTCGAAGGCACACTCACCGACCTGTACCTGCCAAAGAAGACGTAATGCGTACAGCCGCGCGCATCGCCTCGCTGCTGCTGCTCGGCGGCATCGCAACGGTACAGGCCGCGGGTGGTTATCCCGGCGTGATTACGCTGCAGGTGGATGCCACCGACGTGCAGCGGCGCATTTACCGCGTCACCGAAACCATTCCTGTGCGGCCTGGCCGCCTGGTGCTTTATTTCCCGCAATGGCTGCCCGGCAATCATGCGCCGCGCGGGCTGATCGAGCAGTTGGCTGGACTGCGATTTCGAGCCGGCCAACAAGAGCTCACCTGGAAGCGTGATCCGCTGAACGTGTACGCGTTCCAGTTGCAGGTGCCGGCAGGTGTCTCGCAGCTGCAAGCCGAATTCCAGGTTGCTACGCCACAGGCCACGGACTCGAGCCGCGTCACGCGGGTGGTCATGACGCCCAACCTGCTGGGGCTGCAGTGGAACCAGGTGTTGTTGTATCCAGCCGGATATGCGGCACGTGACATCCAGGTCCGTGCCTCGGTGCAACTGCCTGCGGGATGGAAACACGCCAGCACGCTGCCGCAGGACCTGACTGCAGCAGCCAACCAGCTGCAGTTTGCTGCAGTGTCGCTGGAAGACCTGGTGGACTCGCCGCTCTATGCTGGTCGACTCCTGCGCCAGCTCGACCTGACCCCTGCAGGCGGCCGCCCGGTGCATCTCAATGTGATTGCGGAAGACGAAGCCAGTCTCGCGGCAACCGATGAGCAGATGGGCATCCATCGTGCCCTGGTTCGGGAAACCCTGGCGGCCATGGGGCCTGCGCGTTACTCCCATTACGAATTCCTGGTGGTGCTCAGTGACCACCTGGGCGGCATCGGCATAGAGCATCTGCAATCCAGCGAAAATACGCTTGATCCCGCGTATTTCCAGTCCTGGAGTGATGACGTGGATTCGCGCGACCAGTTGGCGCATGAATACACGCACTCGTGGAATGGCAAGTATCGCCGTCCGGCGCGCAACTGGACTGCGCACTACAACACCCCCATGCAAAACGAGCTGCTGTGGGTGTATGAGGGCATGACCCAGTATTACGGCATGGTTCTGGCGGCGCGTTCCGGGTTGTGGCCCCGGGATTTCGCTGCGGAGGAGTTCGCACTGACGGCGGCAATCTACGCCGAGAAGCGCCCGGGGCGCTCATGGAGATCGCTTGAAGACACCACTTACCAGCCCATCATCGCAGCGCGGCGACCGCTGTCATGGGTGAGCTGGCAACGCACCGAGGACTATTACAGCGAGGGTGCGCTGCTGTGGCTGGACGTGGACACCCGGCTGCGGGAATTGAGCAACGGACGCAGGTCACTGGATGATTTCGCGCGCAAGTTCTTTGCCGCGCCGGCGTCGAAGGGAACCATCTCCACCTACGAATATGCCGATGTGGTCAATGGCCTCAATGCCGTTGCGGCGTACGACTGGAATGCATTTCTTCGCGCTCGCGTTGCGGGCACGGATCAGCCATTGACCCAGGGGCTGGAGCGCGCGGGCTTTCGCCTCACCTTCACCGACACGCCCAACGCAGTCATCAGCGACTACGAGAAGTCCGGCGGAGTCACCGATCTGGGCTACTCGCTGGGCGTGATGATTTCGCGCGAGGCCGTGTTGACCGAGGTGGTATGGGAAGGCCCGGCGTACAAGGCAGGATTGACCACGCAGACCACGCTGATTGCGGTCAATGGGCTGTCCTACAAGCCTGCGGTACTCAAGGATGCAATCAGGCAGTCGGGCAGTGATGGCAAGCCGATTGAACTGCTGGTCCGCAACCAGGATCGGTATCGAACGGTGACCGTAATTTGTCCTGGGGGGCTGCGTTATCCGCACCTGGAGCCCATTGCAGGCAAGGCCGACGCAATGAAAGATATTCTCAGCCCATCGGGTTGACATAACACCGCGACAGCGCGCCGCAGCGTAACTGTGGACCGCCTCAAGGTCTGGCTCACCGTATGTCGTCAGACTCGTCGGAACTCTTTGGACATAGCGCCAGAAATTTTCCGCCGCAACACAATATCGTGGACATAACAGCCAACCCAAAGCGCGGGCGAAACAGACCATTCGCCGGGTTCATGCAGTCAATCGGGCTGGGGCCGGGCCGTGGCGGCGGAACCAGAAAATCCATCGACAGCCGCGCAATGGAAGTGACCTGTCGCCAGATCATCGAGCTGACCGGCGATGGCGTGCTGATCATCAGCACTGATGGCAAGCAGATATTGGATGCCAACACTGCCATCCAGAAACTCTCAGGCAAGAATATCGAGCAGTTGCGTACAGTGGCCCTGCAGGGCTTGTTCCAAATGGGCGAAGCGGCGGACCGCCTGGCCTTTGCACAATTGCTGATCGGTGGCGCAACCCTGACGGTCGAAGTGACGGTGTCCGTCCCTGAGGGCGATCCGCGCGCTGTTGAAATCAGCCGGATCGAGGTCGACCTTCCCAACCGGCAAATGCTGGGGCTGGTGGTGCGCGACCTGAGCCTGCGCAAGAAAGCGGAATCGAACCTGCTGGCCAAGCAGAAGCATCTTGATAAGCTGGCACACCACGACCAGCTGACCGGCCTGCCCAACCGCGTTTTCCTGCAGGCGCATCTGCCCAAGGCCATCGAGCGCGCCACCGCAGAAAAAACCCTGATGGGCGTGCTGTTCCTGGACCTGGACCGCTTCAAGCATGTCAACGATTCGCTGGGCCATGAGGTAGGCGACAAGCTGCTGCAGGAAATCGCCAAGCGCGTGCGCACGGCCGTACGCCCGGATGACGTAGTCGTGCGCATGGGCGGCGACGAGTTTGTGGTGCTGCTGCACAGCGCACGATCGTATGACGAGATCAACAGCGCGGCCAACCGCATCAACACGGTGCTGGGCAGTCCGGTGGTGATCGACGGCCGGGCAGTGGTGGCCACGGTCAGCATTGGTGTCAGTGTGTTTCCGCGCGACGGCGCCACCATGGGTGAGCTGCTCAAGCATTCGGATACCGCGATGTACCAGGCCAAGGATTCCGGCCGCAACAATTTCCAGGTCTTCAGTCCCAAGATGGACCAGCAGATCAAGCGGCGCGTGGCCATAGAGAGTGCGCTGCGCACGGCGTTGAAACTCGGTCAGCTCGAGGTGCACTACCAGCCGGTGATCGAGATTGCGACCAAGAAACTGGCGGGAATGGAAGCGCTGCTGCGCTGGAAACATCCCACTCAGGGCTACATTGCGCCGGCCAGCTTCGTGGAAGTGGCCGAGGATTCGGGGCTGATCCTGCCTATCGGGCAATTCGTCCTGGATCGAGTCACTGACGACATCGCGGACTGGCGCAAGCGCAAGCGCAAGCTGGTGCCGATAGCGGTCAACATCTCGGCCGTGCAGCTGGAGCGCACCAAACTGCACGATGTCATTCGCACCGCGCTGGCAAAACACGACATCCCTCCGAATCTGCTGCAGCTGGAGCTCACCGAGAGCTCGCTATTTGAAAAGCGTACTGGTGAATTCCGCGGGGACGCGCTGGAAAGCCTGCGCGACCTGGGTGTTAAGATTGTCATCGACGATTTCGGCACCGGCTATTCCAGCTTGCAATATCTAAAGCGCTGGCATGTCGATGCGCTCAAGATCGACCGCGGGTTCGTCGCCGACATTGTCACCGATCCATCGGACTTCGCCATCGTCAGTGCCATCATTGCAATGGCGCGCAGCCTCAAGATCCAGGTGGTCGCCGAAGGCATAGAAGGCTGGCAGCAGCTGGAGATGCTGCGTAGCATGGGGTGCCACATGGCACAGGGTTTCCTGTTTGCCGCACCGGTTCCCGCTGAACAGGCCATCCGGTTCCTCAAGGCCGATGATGCGGATGGCGCCGGCGAGCTGACCATGCTTTTGTCACTGGCCAATACCGGTACCTGATTCCAGCATCTGCAGCGCATTGCCGGTCGCGCCGCTGCTGGCCGTGTTGTCGAATACGCACCAGGCGGTGGTGCCGCGCGGCAGGGCCTTGAGTTCCCGTGCCCACTGCGCCAGGCGCTTGCGTTCGTATGTAGACCAGTACTTTCTTGGCGAGCCGTGCAGGCGGTAGTAGACGAGTCCATGCCAGCCACCCGGCAGCGCAGCGGCGGGCACAACCACCGGATCTGCAGCAATCCGCGCGATTTTGTAGCGCCGTAGCAGCGCATCGGCGCGCGCATCGAACCAGCTGGGATGCCGTGGCTCACAGGCCACGGGCCCGGCATGCAGTTGGCGCAGCAGTGCGAAAAACGTGCGTGCGATGCGGGGTTCAAAGGCCAGCGAGGGTGGCAGTTGCACAACCAGCGGGCCCAGCCGTCGGCCCAGTCCGGTGACGCCGTCGAGGAATTCCTGCAGCGGCCGGCGCGCAGCGCGCAGGCGCTGAGCATGGGTGATTTGTCGCGGCAGTTTCACCGAGAAACGGAAAGCGCGTGGTGTCTGGCTTGCCCAGCGCGCATAAGTGGTGCGCGCATGATTGCGATAGAAGGACGAGTTGATCTCCACGCCACGCAGCACTTGTGCATAGCGCCGCAAATGGGTTCCCTCGGCAGGAAAGCGCGCGGCCCAGCTGCGCGAAATGGACCATCCTGCTGTGGCAATGACGATCAGAGGCCTACTACCCTGTCTGTGCCAGACTTATTCCTGTGACGCAGCAGCGCGGTGCGTAACTGCCATTCCTCACCCTGCGCAACGGCCTCGAGAAACTGCGTCTGCCCGGCTACGTAAATGGCCAGCGGCACGCCATCGCGCAGCAGCAAGCGGTTTCCCGCCAGGGCAGCCAGCCTTGCACCGGGGGTCACGATACCCAGCAGATTGAGCGGGTCCGCTGCGCTCAGTGAAACCAGAAGGCCCTGCTTGTCACGCCGGCGCACCGCACGCAGCGCGGCCACCGCGTCTGGCAAGGCGTATTGCTCGCCACTGCTATTGGCTACGAACCGGCCGCCACGGATCTGTCCCTGCGCCTCGAGCCGGCGATAGACGCGCAGCAGCAGGTGCCACGGCGGCAGCCACTGCGACTCCCGGGTCAGCAGCTTGCGAAACACCACCCCATAGCGGCGCAGCAACAGCCATGCAATGGACTCCAGTTGCTCGGGTTGCAGCTGGCCTGCGGCCGCATCAGCAGTAGTGTGCAATGGACGTATCAGGCTCCAGCGACCGGCCTCTTCGAGGCCATGCAATGCCAGCCGCCTGCCACGGGCGGCAAGCTTGCGCCGGCGTTCCAGGGGCAACAGCAGGGCGCGCAGCCCGCCAAAGCTGTCGGCAGTGGCAAGTCCCGCGGCAACCAGTTCCCCCAGTGCACCCTCGGCCTGCGAGTGCAGTAATCGCGTGCCGCCAAGCATCTCGTTGAAGAACGACGCGCCCTGGGCCTGCAGGTATTGCGCCAGCGCTTGTGCGTTGGCAGACAGCTTCGTGATTTCCCCTTGGGGCGACAGTTCGCGCCACATGGTGGAATGCTGCCGACGCAACAGGGCTATAGGGGTGGCGCGCACCGGTCCGGTGGTGGCATTGCGCGGCGGATCCAGGCGTGTCCAAAGCGTGCGGCCCGAGAGGCAAAGGCTGTCGAGCCACGCGGCGTCGTACGCGCCCATGCGCGCGGGCAACACGTCGGCCTCCCACGCCACTGCTGGCACCTCAAAGCCTTCGAGCTGCTCGATAATCGCAGCAAGACTGGCCACTCCTTCGGGTCGTGGCTGAGTTGTGATCCCCTGCCAGTCGAGCAGGAAGCGCATGAAATCCGCGGACGCCACAGGCTCGATCTCGGCGCGCAAGGTGCGGATGGTATAGCGGTGGATGCGGGCCAGCAGGCGGCGCTCACACCATTCAGTGTCGTTTGACTCGTGGCTGAATTGCCCGCGCAGCACAAACCCTTCGCTTTCCAGCTGCAGCAGTGCGGCGTCGAGCATCCCCACAGGCAGGGACAGCGTGGCAGCCAGGGCCACTGCGGTCACCGGGCCCATGGCCTGCAGGCGACCGCGCACCAGCTCGGTACAGGCCACCTCGGGTGACCATGCGCGCGCGGCGTAGGGGGCAGGAACCAAGGACAGCGGCGCTACGCTGGCCTGCGTGTACAGCACCCCCAGCATGTGCAACTGCTCCACGGCCACCCAGTAGCTGCCGGTCGTAGTCAACAGCCGCGCAGCGCGTCGCTCCCGCACCAGTGCTTCAAACCATTGCTGCCATGGCGGCTCTTCCGCCATCACCCCCAGCAGCATCAGCGCGTCATGCAGTTCATCGGGATTTTCGACATTGGGCCAGGCTTCTGCGCGCACCTGTGCGATGGCAATCGGATCAAGCTTGCCAAATTCCGCGGCAGTCTGCGGATCCAGCCAGCGCCGCGACGCCACTGCCTGGGTGCGGCGCTCTTCCAGCGGCGCATCGTCAAGATAGGCATAAGGGCGAGCGCCCAGGATCTCCATGGCCAGTGGCGATGGATGTGGCAGGTCACGCGTGAGCACACGCCGCTGCCCCGACTCGATTGACTGCAGCAATGCAATCAGGCCGTCCACATCCATGGCCTCGTGCAGGCAATCGTGCAGTGTCTGCTGCACCAGCGGATGCTCCGGCACCTGGCGCTCACCGCGCAGGTTCTCGGCGCAGGCCAGCTGGTCAGGAAAAATCACCGAGAGCAGATCCTCGGACGCCATGCGCAGCAGTGGCGGCGCCACCTTCTTGCCCGCGCGCGAAGTCCTCACTGCCAGCGATACCGTGGCGTTCCAGCGCCAGCGGGTGGCAAACAGCGGCGCATCGAGCACGGCCTGTGTCAGCACCTGCTCGACGGTGCGACTATTGAGATAACGCGGCACGTCGTCGAGCGCGAAGCTGTGGGTTTCACCCAGGGACAGGACAATCGCATCTTCAGTGGCAGCGGCCTGCAATTCGAAATTGAAGGTCTGGCAGAAGCGCTTGCGCAGCGCCAGTCCCAGCGCCCGGTTGATGCGCGCCCCGAAGGGCACGTGCAGCACCAGTTGCATGCCGCCGCCCTCATCGAAGAAGCGCTCGATGACCAGCAGCTGCTGCGTTGGCAGACTGCCCAGGGCGGCCTTGGCGGCTGCAAGATATTCGACGATCTGTCGCGCGGCGGTCGCATCGAGGCCGTGTCGCTGCATAGTGATGCCAATGGCGCCCTCGATGGTGTCGGGATCTACATCCGGCAGCGCGGCGTCGATTTCTGCGCGCAGTGACGAGACTGCCACGGACAATTCATTGCTGCGCGCAGGGGCTTCACCCAGCCAGAACGGAATGGTTGGCGGCTGCCCTGCAGCATCCTCGACGCGCACGCGACCGGCCTCCACCCGCAGGATCCGGTATGAGGTGTTGCCCAGCTGGAAGATGTCGCCCGCCAGGCTCTCGACTGCGAAGTCCTCATTGAGCGTTCCAACGAAAATCCCCGCCGGTTCGAGGACTACCTGGTAGTCCGCATTTGCCGGGATGGCGCCGCCACAGGTCAACGCAGTGAGGCGCGCGCCGCGCCGCGCGCGTAAACGATGATTGACCGTATCGCGATGCAGATAGGCGCTCTGCTGGCCGCGACGTGAGGCGTATCCCTCCGCCAGCATGCGCAGCACCGCGTCATAATTATCTTGGTGCAAATCTCGATAAGGCCATGCGCGGCGCAGCAGCGCCAGCAGTTCGCCTTCGTCATACTCGCGCGCACTGACTTCCGCGACGATTTGTTGGGCGAGGACGTCAAGCGGCCTGACAGGAATATGCAGCCGGTCCAGTTCGCCGGCACGCACGGCGTCCAGCAACGCGGTGCATTCGATCAACTCGTCGCGACTCAGGGGGAAGAGCCGGCCCTTGGGCACGCCTCCCACCGCATGGTTGGCGCGACCCACGCGCTGCAGGAAGGTGGAAATCGCGCGCGGCGTCGCCAGCTGACACACCAGTTCCACGTCCCCGATGTCGATTCCCAGTTCCAGCGAGGCGGTGGCCACCAGTGCGCGCAGCGTCCCGGCCTTGAGGCGCTGTTCTGCATCCAGTCGCTGTTCGCGTGACAGGCTGCCGTGGTGCGCCGCCACGTTTTCCGCGCCGATGCGTTCGCTCAGGTTTCGCGTGACCCGTTCAACCATGCGCCGGGTATTGGCGAAGATCAGCGTGGTGTGGTGCTGACTGATCAGTGATGCGATCTTGTCGTACAGCGTTTGCCATATCTCGTTGGACATCACCGCCTCAAGCGGCGAGTCGGGCAGCACCAGCGCCAGGTCGCGAACCCGGCTGTGGCCGCTGTCAACGACCACGCAGGCATCGGCTGCATCGGTGACGCCGACAAGGAAATGCGCAACTTCCTCGATGGGCTTCTGCGTGGCCGAGAGGCCTATGCGTTGCAGCCGCCGACCCGCCAGCGCGGCCAGGCGCTCCAGAGACAGCGCCAGATGCGAGCCGCGCTTGGTGCCGGCGACGGCATGTATCTCATCGACAATGACACTGCGCGTGCTGGCCAGCATCGCGCGCCCGGACTCGCTGGTCAGCAGCAAGTAAAGGGATTCGGGCGTGGTCACGAGTATATGCGGCGGGGACTTGCGCATGGCCACGCGCTCGCCTTGCGGCGTGTCCCCGGTGCGCACCTGCGCGCGAATGGGTGTGGTCTGGATTCCCTGCGATCTGAGTTCCTCTTCAATGCCCCGCAGCGGGGCTTCCAGATTGCGCTGGATATCGTTGGACAAGGCCTTGAGGGGAGACACGTATACCACCTGCACCGCGTTCACCAGCGAACCACTGACGGCTTCGCGTACCAGGCTGTCGATGGCTGCGAGGAATGCCGCCAGTGTCTTGCCCGATCCGGTGGGCGCGGCAATCAGGGTGTGACGACCCGCCTGTATGGGTGGCCACGCCGCGCGTTGCGGCGCGGTGGGCTCATTGAAGTTGCGGCTGAACCAACCCGCAACGGCAGGGTGAAAGTTGTGGAGCGCCATCCGCGATATTTTACGCCAGTCGTCAAGCCCCGGTGCCAGGGCGCGGCAGAGCGTCGGCCACAGTGCCCGTCAGAGTCGGCGCAGCCGCTCCAGGTAGACCAGCTCATCCGGCGCACGACCGGCGCGCTGTGCTTCCCACAGCGTCTCCGCCAGCACATCGATCATGCGGTGCTCGACTTCATGGGCATCGCCAACACTGCGGTCCAGGCGCAGGTATTCCTGCTGGATGCCCATGGGCCGGTCCGTGCCCAGCTGTTCGCGCAGGGCCAGGTGCAGACCCATGTGCAGGAAGGGATTCACCTGACCGTGTTCAACCGTGAACGGCCGCGACAGTGACTCCTCATCCGCAAGCATTGCCTGGTATTCCGGGTGCAGCTCGATCACATCCGCGATCAGCGCATCCAGCGGTTCCAGGGGCAGTCTTTCCATGCGTCGCCGCCACGAGTCGAAATAGCGTTGCCGCAGTTCGTCCTTGCCGGAGTTGGCGAAGATCAAGTTGTTACCTCTGTCAGCCCGGAGGTCTTTGGCCGGTACGCACACCAGGCGGCAATGCAGCACTCTGGACAGCGCGGCTTGCGGGCCACGCATACATGTCGTCCGTGCAATATCAACCAATGATGCGCGTGTGGCAGGAATTCCTCTGGCGTCACCTTGAGCAGGCGCTGCTCCACGGCCAGTGGCGTGGCGCCCCGTGCCAGCCCGGTGCGATTGGCGACGCGAAACACATGCGTGTCCACCGCGATGGTGGGTTCACCGAATGACACATTGAGCACCACATTCGCGGTTTTGCGGCCCACTCCAGGCAAGGCTTGTAGCGCCTCCCGATCATGGGGCACCGTGCCCCCATGGCGTTCGATGAGCAGGCGACACATCTCGATCACGTTCTTCGCCTTGGCGTTGAAGAGGCCAATGTGCCGAATGTACGGCGTCAGGCCGGTAACGCCAAGTTCCAATATGGATTGCGGGGTGCGAGCCTGCGCAAACAGGCGTCGCGTCGCGATATTGACGCTGCGATCCGTGGCCTGTGCCGAAAGGATGACCGCCACCAGCAGCTCGAATGGCGTGGCGAACGCAAGTTCGCTGCGCGGCGCGGGGTTGGCAGCGCGCAACGCGCCGAAAATCGCCGCGACGCGCGCCGGGGTCAACTGATCTTCATGCCGGGCGTGACGCCCGCATCCGCCGACAACAGGAATACGCCGCTATCGTTGCCGCTGGCGCACAGCACCATTCCCTCGGAGACGCCGAAGCGCATCTTGCGCGGCGCGAGGTTGGCGATCATTACCACGTAGCGGCCTACTAGTGATTCAGGCGCGTAGCTGGCGCTGATGCCGGAGAACACATTGCGCTGCTCGGTGCCGAGGTCGAGCTTCAGCTGCAGCAGCTTGTCAGAACCGGCCACGCGTGTGGCCTCCAGCACCAGTGCGGCGCGCAGGTCGAGCTTGGCGAAGTCATCAATGCTGATCACGGGTTTTCCTGAGGTAACTGGCGTGGGCGCAGCGACGAGCTGCTTGACGATGACCGGGTCAAGTCGTGCAGCCAGCTGTGGATATTTTGCAATGGCTGCTCCCAGCAGCGGCTCGTCAACACTGTGCCACGCCTGCGAAGCGCTGCATCCCAGCCACTGCGCCGCATTGGCCGCAATGCCGGGCATCACGGGAGCCAGCCAGGTCATCAATACGCGAAACAGATTGATGCCCTGCGTGGCCACCGCGCGCGCCTCATCCAGTCGCGCCGCATCCTTGGCAAGTACCCAGGGTTTCTGCTGGTCTACATACTGGTTGGCGCGATCAGCCAGCGCCATGATTTCGCGTATCGCACCTGCATAGTCGCGGGATTCATAAAGCGCAGCGATCGGCTCCGCGGCAGCGCTGAAGCTCTCGTAAAGGGCTGGATCAGGAAGCCGGTCCGCAAGTTTGCCGCCGCCGCGCTCGATGAACGGTGCGCAGCGGCTGGCGATATTGACCAGCTTGCCCACGATGTCCGAGTTCACGCGCGCGCAGAAATCCTCAAGGGTGAAATCGATGTCATCCAGGCCATTGCCCAGCTTGGCCGCAAAGTAATAGCGCAGGTGATCGGAAGGCAGCAGGTCGAGATAGCGGCGCGCGGTGATGTTGGTGCCGCGTGACTTCGACATCTTCTGGCCGTCGACGGTGAGGAAGCCATGCACGTGAACACCGGTGGGACGCCGGAATCCTGACCCCTGCAGCATGGCAGGCCAGAACAGGGTGTGGAAATAGCTGATGTCCTTGCCGATGAAATGATGCAGCTCGGTGGTGGCGCCGGCCTTCCAGTATTTGTCGAAATCCAGGCCGCGCGCGGCGGCCAGTGCCGCGAAACTGCCGATGTAGCCCACCGGTGCATCGAACCATACATAGAAGAACTTGCCCGGTGCATCCGGGATCTCGAACCCGAAGTACGGTGCATCACGCGAGATGTCCCAGTCCTTGAGGCCGGTCTCCAGCCATTCGTCCAGCTTGGCGCGTACGGCAGTCTGCAGGCCTTTGCCCGCCAGCCACTCACGCAGATCCGCTTCGTAATCTCCCAGCTTGAAGAACAGGTGCTCGGAGTCGCGCAGCACCGGCTTCGTACCGGTGATAGTCGAAACTGCGTCCTTGAGATCTTCGGGGGAATAGGTTGCCCCGCAATTCTCGCAACTGTCGCCGTACTGGTCGGCCGTGCCGCAGCGCGGGCAGGTGCCGCGGACAAAGCGGTCGGGCAGGAACATGCCGGCCGTTTCATCATAAGCCTGGCGCACCACGCGCCGCGCTATGGAGCCGCGCTGGCGCAATGCCTCATACATCAGCGTGGAATAACGGCGGTTTTCCTCGCTGTGCGTGGAATGGAAATGATCGAATGCGATCTGGAAGCCGGCGTAGTCACGCTGGTGTTCGGTGGCGTATGCGGCCACCAGCGCCTCGGGCGTGATGCCATCCTGGCGGGCGCGGATCATGATCGGTGTGCCATGGCAATCCTCGGCACAAACGTATAGGCATGCATTGCCACGCATACGCTGGAAGCGACACCAGATATCGGTCTGCACTGCCTCGACGATATGACCGAGGTGCAGGGGGCCGTTGGCGTAGGGCAGGGCGCTGGTGACCAGTATCGTGCGGGGCTGACTCAAGACTGGTCCTTCACCGCCTCGAACCGGCCCTTGCTGATGGCTTTCTTGTAGGCCTCCGAGCCGCTGATGATGCGCTGGTCGAGCAGCGCCTGGATGGAGCTGTCCATGGTGCGCATGCCGTTCTGCGCGCCGGACTGCATCGCGTTCTCCAGCTGGTCGAGCTTGCCCTGGCGGATCAGGTTGGCCGTGGCCGGTGTGTTGACCAGGATTTCCAGCGCTGCCACGCGTCCAGATTTGTCGGCCCGCTGCAGCAATTGCTGCGAGACCACGCCGCGCAGTGAAGTCGACAGCATGGTGCGCACATGCGACTGCTTGTCGGAGGGGAAGACGTTGATGATGCGATCGACCGTGGGCGCCGCGCCATTGGTATGCAGGGTGCCCATGACGAGGATGCCCATTTCCGCGGCGGTCACGGCTATGCCGATGGTTTCAAGGTCGCGCATTTCGCCCACCAGCACCACATCGGGATCCTCACGCAGCGCCGAGTGCAACGCCGACGCGAAGTTGGGCGCGTGTACGCCGATCTCGCGCTGGCTGATGAGGCAGTTGCGGCGCTGATGCACAAATTCGATGGGATCCTCCACCGTGAGGATGTGTCCTTTCTCGCGCTTGTTGATGTCATCGATCATGGCCGCCAGCGTCGTAGACTTGCCTGAACCGGTCTTGCCCGTGACCAGGATCAGCCCGTTGTTGGCGCGTGCCAGCGTGCGCACCGCTTCGGGCAGCTTCAGCTCGTCCATGGTCAGGGCCTTGGAGGGAATGGCGCGAAACACCGCGCCCAAACCGTTGAGCTGTCGCAACACGTTGACGCGGAACCGGCCCAGGTCGCCCAGCGTGTAGGCGAAATCCGCGCCGTCATGCGCCTCGAGTCTCTGCTGGGCCTTCATGGGCATGATTTCAAACAGCAGCTGGCGCACGAATTCCGCAGGCAGGGTCTCCGGCCGTAGCGGAGTCAGGTCGCCATTCACGCGGATCCGGGCCGGATCACCAGCGATAAAGTGCAGGTCTGACCCGCGTCGCTGCAGTACATCGTTGAGGTATGAATCGATCTCGGCCACGGGCGACTAACCTGATCCGGGTGCTGCGTCGAGCTTGGGAACCAGCGATGTATCGGTGACGAATTTCTGCAGCGCCTTTTTGTCCGTGGCGTAGAGATAGGCGTCGTCAGGATCGATCTCGCGCGCCTGGACTGCGGCCAGCAGCGCCTGGTCCAGCACCTGCATGCCGAACTCGCGGCCCATCAGCAGCTGGCTGGGTACCTGGTGTGTCTGGTCGGTCTGGATGAGTTTGGCAATCGCCTTGGTCATCACCATGACTTCGCAGATGGCCTTGCGACCCTGGCCGTCACCGGTCTTCACCAGCACCTGCGTGATCACTGCCAGCAGGCTCTGCGAGAGAAAGCTCTTGGTCTGTTCGCGCTCTTCTATAGGCAATGCGTCGATGATGCGATCGATGGTCTTGACCGCGCCGGTGGTATGCAGTGTGCCCAGCACCAGGTGGCCGGTCTCCGCCGCCGTCATGGCCATGGAGATGGTCTCGGCGTCGCGCATTTCTCCTACCAGTATCACGTCCGGGTCTTCGCGCATTGCCGCGCGCAGGCCTTCGGCAAAACTGGGCAGGTGCGTGCCCAGTTCGCGCTGTATGACCTGGCAGGTCTTGCTGCGATGGACGAACTCAATGGGATCCTCAAGGCTGATAATGTTGAGGCGCCTGGTGGTGTTGAGCAGGTCGATCATCGCGGCCAGCGTCGTCGACTTGCCGGACCCGGTGGCGCCCGTCACCAGGATCATTCCCTGGTGGTAGTCGCACAATTTCCTGACCACCGGCGGCAGGCCCAGCTTGTCGAGAGTGGGCACTTCAGTAGGGATGGCACGGAACACCGCGCCGATCCCGGAATCCTTGCGAAATACGTTGACGCGAAAGCGCCCGCCCTCGGAGGAGACATAGGAGAAGTCGGCGTCATGGCCCTGCGAGAAGCGGGCGGCCTGCGAAGTGGGGATGATTTCCGAGATATAGCCTTCGAGCTCGGTGTCGCGCAGGTCACGGAACTTGATGGGCAGCAGTTCGCCATACATGCGCAGCATGGGTGGCACGCCCACGGCGAGGTGTATGTCCGAGCAGCCCTGCTGCGTGCCGAGCTTCAAGAATGCGTCAATGCGGGCCATGGAACGTTAGTCTACGTTATGCGAAGCGTTCCAGCGCGACCCGCATTTCTTCCATGCTCTGGAAGCGCTTGGCCTTGTCGACGGCCATGGCCTTCATGATCAGGTCCGCCAGGCCGGTAGGCAGGTTGGGATTGATTTCCAGCGGCGGTCGGGCCTTGCCCTGGACATGCTGGTACATCACGGCCATGTGATCGCCACGCGAATACGGCGGCACGCCGGTGAACATCTCGTACATGATCACGCCGATGGCATAGACGTCCGCGCGTTCGTCCACCTTGCGGCCCAGGATTTGTTCCGGGGCCATGTATTTGGGCGACCCGATCACGTAGCCGGTCTTGGTCAGCTGCGTGTCGCCCTCGCGATGGGCGGCGGCCACGCCGAAATCCACGATCTTAAGCAGACCATCGGCGTTAATGAGAATGTTGGCCGGCTTGAGGTCGCGATGCACGATGCCGACCTTGTGGGCCACCGTCATGCCCTTGCACATATCCATGCTGAAGCGCACCGCGCGTTTGGTCTCGACCGGTTTTTCGTTGACGACTTCCGCACCCAGCGTGTGGGACTGGAAATACTCCATCGAAATGGCGTAGTTGCCCTGAATATGCAGGAAGTCGTAGATGCGGATGACGTTCTGGTGCGTGATTTTGCGCGAGTAGCGCAGCTCGTGCACGAACCGCTTCATCATCTCCTCGTCTTCTGAGACATTGGGGTTTAGGAACTTGAGGATCAGGCGATCGTCCACCACCGTGTCTTCCATCAGCAGCACGGTGCCGAAGGCGCCCTTGCCGATCTTGTCGATGAACTTGTAGCGACCCTCGATCATGTCGCCCTTCTTGAGGGTGCCTATGTCGAGCTTGATGGGCGTGCCCTGGTCGACCTGGCGCAGCATGGGCTTGAGCTCGGCCTCCTCCATCGGCACAGGTCGTGAAGGCTCGCCGGCACGCGTGCCCGAGGCGCCTGCTGCGACGGTCTGGGAGCCACTTGCTGCGCCGCTGATCGACGGGCGCCCCGTGGCTTCGCCCGACATGCGCAGCGCCAGTTCCTTGAGGCCGGCCCCTGCAGCCTTGGCGATGGTTTCTTCCTGGCTCTGCGCCTGCGCCTGCAGTTGCAGGCGCACGTGTTCGGCACGTTTCTCGTCGCTGACGCGCGCCAGCGCCTGGATGACTTCAACGCGGATCTCTTTTTCGGCGCGCGACAGCAGCGGCAGCAGCAATTCCACCTGGCGTGCATCGCCCAGCTTGCCGATGGCGTGCACCACAATAGGCAGCGAGCGGGCCGGCGTGTTCTGCAACATCTCGGTGAGGCGCGGCAATGCGCGCTTGCTGCCAATGTCGGCCAGCGCGTCCACGGCGCGCTCGCTGACCCACCAGTCCGGATCGCGGGTGGCATCAATCAGGCTGTTGACTGCGCGTTCATCCTTGGTCTGGTTGAGGATCTCGATGGCGGCGCGACGGATGTTGTCGTCCCGGTCGCGAACCAGTTCCAGCACCGCATCGATGACCTTGGGGCCGCCAATCTTGCCCAGCGCGTCGCCCGCGCGACTACGCACCCACCAGTCGTCGTCCTTGATGGCCTCCAGCAGGAACTTGACTGATTTGGGATCGCCGATCTCGTTGAGCACTTCCACTGCCGCGCGGCGCGCAAACTCGTTTTCGTCCTTGAGCACATCGATCAGGTAACGGATGGTGTCCGGATCGTTGGCACGGATCAGCACGTCGATGGCGCGATTCTGCACATCGATTTCGCTGTCACGCAGCAGCAGGCAGATGGCGGGAATATCCACCGGCCCTTCCATGCGCGACAGCGCAGCCAGCGCCGACGAACGTATCATCCGGTTGTTGTCACGCAGCTGGGCGACCAGCGCCGCCTTGACCTCAGGCTTGCTGAAACGCGACAGGATATTGATGATGTGCATGCGCGCGATCGGGTCCTTGCCCTCGACGCGGCTGAGCAATTCAGGGATAGCGTTGGCGTCGGCGACTTCGCCCACCACGCGAAACAATGCGGCCTTCTCGCTTGGCTCCTGCGCATAGGCGGCGGTGAGCAGTTCGCGCACGTTGAACCGGTCACGCTGGGCATGGATGGCGTCCATCAGCGCCGATTTGGCCATGCCCTTGACGCTCAGGGCATCCAGCAACAGTCCCGGTGCGTAGTTACGACTGCTGCTGAGCGCCCAGCCGATACCGGCGGCAATGCGCGGCCCGCCATCGCACAGGCCCTGCACGAACTGCGGGAAGGTCTTGTTGGACACCAGCGTGGACAGCACGTCCACCAGTGCCACCGTGGCATTCTTGTCGGCGTCGGCCAGGGCCTGGATGGTGGGATCAATGACCCCCGCGCCAAGGCTCTTGAGGGCGGCCACGGCCTTCAGTGTTTCGGCACCCAGAGGCTCGTTGCTCGACTTGATCTGGACGATCAGCCGGTCAGACCGCAGATTCGTGAAAAAACCCATTACTGCATGTGGCCATTGGCTGTGCGTACAACCGTTAAATTATGCCATACGGGCCTCTGGCGACGCGTGAACCGTGTCGCTCGCTGCTAGAATCGGACCTCTTTTCATGAGTGAACCTGTGGCACAAATGGCCGGAATCCGGGCTGCAATCGAGCAGTACCAGGACCCATGGATTGGACAGACGCTGGGCGCGTTGGGGGCCATCTCGTTTCTTGACGCAGATCACACCCAGATCAAGGCCGGCATCCGCCTGCCGGTGCCGGTAGGCGGCTATGAGGCGGAACTGGCTGCCGCCCTGGCAAACCACCTGCGCGCGGCCGGGTTTGCGCAAAGCCTTTCGCTGGACCTGCAAGCCGTCATCGTGGCCCATGCAGTGCAAAAACCGCTGAAGCCACTGCCTGGCATCCGCAATATCGTAGCCGTGGGCTCGGCCAAGGGTGGGGTGGGCAAGTCCACGGTGGCGGTCAACCTGGCGCTGGCCTGGGCTGCCATGGGCGCAAAAGTGGGCATGCTGGACGCCGATATCTATGGGCCCAGCCAGCCCACCATGTTGGGCCTGGGCCGCCAGCGGCCAACCGCCATAGAAGACAAACGCATCCGTCCGCTGGAGGCATTCGGCGTCAAGGCCATGTCCATCGGGTTCCTCATTGATCCGGATCAGCCCGCAATCTGGCGCGGGCCCATGGTGACCCAGGCGCTGACCCAGTTGCTGGGCGAGACCGAATGGGGAGATCTGGACTACCTGGTCATCGACATGCCGCCCGGAACAGGTGACCTGCAGCTGACACTGGCGCAGCGCGTGCCCGTGGCCGGCGCGATTATCGTGACCACGCCGCAGGAAATCGCGGTGGCCGACGCGCGCAAGGGATTGCGCATGTTCGAGAAGGTGCTGGTGCCGGTGCTGGGCATCGTCGAGAACATGAGCACGCATCACTGCACCAACTGTGGCCATGAGGACGCAATCTTCGGTACCGGTGGGGGTGAAGCCCTGGCCGCCGAATCCGGCACGCGACTGCTGGGCAGGTTGCCCCTGGACACACGCATCCGCATCGAGGCTGACGCCGGCACGCCGTCGGTAGTGGCCGCGGCCGACTCGCCGCGCGGCATTGCCTATCGCGACCTGGCGCGTCATGCCGCCGGCGCGCTGGCATGCCGCCCCCGTGATCGCAGTTCCGCGTTTCCTGAAATCGTCGTCGAGAGAGCTTCATGACCATCAAGTCCGACAACTGGATCCGTCGCATGGCCGCATCCGGCGCAATGATCGAGCCCTTTGAGCCGGGACAGGTGCGCGAGGCCAATGGCACGCGCATAGTTTCCTACGGCACGTCCAGCTACGGTTACGACGTGCGCTGTGCGCGCGAATTCAAGATATTCACCAACATCAACAGCACCATTGTCGACCCGAAGAACTTCGATCCGCAGAGCTTCGTGGATGTGGCGTCGGACGTGTGCATCATTCCGCCCAATTCATTCGCGCTGGCGCGGACGGTGGAATATTTCCGCATCCCACGTAATGTGCTGGTGGTGTGCCTGGGCAAATCCACTTACGCGCGCTGCGGCATCATCGTCAACGTCACGCCGCTGGAGCCCGAGTGGGAAGGGCATGTGACGCTGGAGTTCTCGAACACCACGCCGCTGCCGGCAAAGATCTATGCCAATGAAGGGGTGGCGCAGATGCTGTTCTTCGAATCGGACGAGGTGTGCAGCACTTCTTACCGCGACCGCGGCGGCAAATACCAGGGTCAGAAAGGCGTGACCTTGCCGAAAGCTTAAGCTTCTAACGGCGTGGGTCAGAAAGGCGTGACCTTGCCGAAAGCTTAAGCTTCTAACGGCGTGGGTCAGAAAGGCGTTACGCTTCCCAAAGCCTGAACTCAGGTTCCGCCCACTTTGGCGCTTTCCAGGGTCATGGACCATTCCACGCTGGTGCCACTGCGCCGCTCTACCTTCACCGGAAGAAAGCCCAGCTGCGGATCACACCAGAACCACGTGCCGTGTGGTGAGTCGGGGCGACCACTGCGATAGATGATGGTCTGGCTAACACCCAGTGGTGTCTTGATGGAGGCAGTGCCTTCCTCGGAATACACGTATTCCTTGATCTTGGTCTTGTCCACCATCAGCACGCGCGTCGGCGCCTGCCCGGCAAGCAGCGCATGCATCAGGGACACCTGGATGGACATTCCATCCTGCAGGCCGGACTGCGTTGGCAGGTCCACTGGCTGCTTCTCGGCGGTGCCGGTCACGCGCCCACGTTCCCAATCGAAAACCAGGTCCTGGTCGCGGCGCTGGCTGTCGGTGCCATCGTCGCCGGTGAAGTGCTCGGGAAAGATCTGGCCGTTGCGAATGGAGAAAACGCTGCGGGATTTGAGTTCCGCGGGCAGCGCCAGCCGGAACAGGCCCTGCGCATCGCTTCGCGACGAATAAGACCAGCGACCGTCCGGCAGCTTTTGCAATTCGAGCTTGCTGCGACCCGCCGACATGCCGTGCCACATGACATTGAAGCTGACGCTGAACGGCTGCAATTCAGCCGCGTACACCGGCGGTACCAGTGCTGCGGACAGTGCGATCAAGCCGGCGAAATGTTTGAACATGATTACAGCGCAGTGCCATCCAGGGTTGGCGAACCGTCGTTCCATTCCAGGCGTCGGTCGGCCATCCAGCCGATCACCTGCGGGTAGATGATGTGCTCAATCGCATGAACGCGGGCTGAAAGTGTCTCCGCATCATCACCGGGCAGCACCGGTACGCGTCGCTGCAGCACCACCGGGCCGCCGTCGAGCTGGGCAGTGACAAAGTGCACGCTCGCGCCGTGTTCGGCATCCCCTGCTGCCAGTGCCCGGGCGTGCGTGTCCAGGCCTTTGTGGTGGGGCAGCAGCGAGGGATGGATGTTGAGCAGTCGGCCGGCGTAACGCGACACAAATCCTGCGGACAGCACGCGCATGAAGCCTGCCAGCACCACCAGCGTGGCCTGGCTGGCATCGATGGCAGCGGCCAGCGCGGACTCGAATACAGTGCGATCGGCTGCACTGTCAACCACCTGCGTGGCCAGGCCCAGCGCGCGCGCGCGCTGCAGTCCGGCCGCGGCGGGTTGATCGGAAATCACCACTGCGACGTCGGCGGCGATCTGCCCGGCGGCGCAGGCCCTGGCGATGGCCAGCATGTTGGTTCCGGTTCCGGAAATCAGGATGGCGAGCCGCAAGCGCTCCATGCTGCCTGGGCGGGGCATCCCTAACTGATGACGACGCCGGCAGTTCCGGCCCGGATTTCGCCTATGAAGGTGGCACGTTCGCCCTGCGACGTCAGTAGTTGCACAGACTGCTGCACGTGTTGTGGGGGAACAATGACCACCATGCCGATGCCGCAATTGAACGTGCGATGCATCTCGGCTGCAGCAATGCGTCCGGTGGCGGCCAGCCATTCGAATACCGGGTCGCGATGCCATTGATCGCGATGCAGTTCCGCCTGCAGCCCTTCGGGCAATACGCGCGGAATGTTGTCGGTGAGTCCGCCGCCGGTGATATGGGCAAACGCGGAAACCGGCACGGCTGCAGCCAGCGCCAGCATCGACTTCACATAGATGCGCGTGGGTTCGAGCAGGCGGTCGAACAGCAGCTTGCCCTCGACCAGGGTCTTGTCGTCGGCGCCGGCGACCTCAAGCAGCTTGCGAACCAGCGAATAGCCGTTGGAATGCACTCCCGAAGAGGCCAGCCCGATGATGGCGTCTCCCGCACGCACGCGGGTGCCGTCGATGACGCCGCTGCGTTCGACAACGCCTACGCAGAAGCCGGCCAGATCGTAGTCACCGCCGTGATACATGCCGGGCATCTCGGCAGTCTCGCCGCCCACCAGCGCGCAACCGGCCTGCACACAGCCTTCGGCAATACCACCGATCACAGCGGTGGCCACTTCGACGGAAAGCTTGCCGGTGGCGTAGTAATCGAGGAAGAACAGGGGCTCTGCGCCTTGCACCGCCACGTCGTTGACGCACATGGCCACCAGGTCGATGCCGATGCGATCATGGCGACCGGTGTCTATGGCCAGGCGCAGTTTGGTGCCCACGCCATCGGTGCCGGACACCAGCACCGGCTCGCGATAACGCTGCGGCAGGCTTACCAGGGCGCCGAAACCCCCGACGCCGGCCAGCACTTCCGGGCGTTGCGTGCGGCGGACCAACGGTTTAATGCGCTCAACCAGTTCATCGCCGGCATCGATATCGACGCCAGCGTCACGATAAGTCAGGCCACGGGAGTCTTGCATGCGGATGGGGTCTGGAGTGTCGGCCGCGGACAGGCTTAGGCTATTGTATAGGAGGCAGCCGGCTGCCGCGTCATGCGCCATATACCCAACCTCATCTGCCTGTTCCGTATCGTCCTGATCTTCCCGCTGCTGCAGGCCATGCTGGCGGGTAACCAGGCGCACATCCTTGTGCTGTTCACCGTCGCTGCCGTGTCCGACGGCCTGGATGGTTACCTCGCCAAGCGTTTTGGCTGGACCTCGGAACTGGGGCGGTTCCTGGATCCCATGGCCGACAAGCTGTTACTGGTTTCGGTATTCATCGTTGCCTCCTGGCTGGACATCGCGCCCTGGTGGGTGGCGGCCGTGGCGGCGGCTCGCGACCTTATGATCGCCGGGGGCGCGCTGATCTACCGGCTGTGGTTCGGGCCGGTGCGTGGGCGCCCCACTATCATCAGCAAGATCAACACCGGGGTGCAGATCAGCTACCTGCTTGCCGTCATCCTCGCCAGCGCCATTGGGCTGCCACCGCGCGAGGTACTCGACGCGCTGGCCGTAGTGGTGCTGGTGACCACGGTGGCCAGTGGCGTGGACTATGCGACGCGTTTCGTGCAGCGGGCGTTCGCACACGCATGAAACAGATTCCGCTGGGCGTGCGTTTGCAGGACCGCACTGTGTTCGGCAGCTTTGTTGCAGGCGACAACGCCCTCGCGCTGGCCGCCTTGCAGCGCATTGCCAGTGGCACCGAGCGCTGTGCATATCTTCATGGACCTGCCGGCAGCGGCAAATCGCATTTATTACAGGCGCTGTGCGCGGCCGTGCCGGGTAGTGCGTATTTCCCTTTGGCGCTGCTGCTGGCCAGTGGCCCAGATGTGCTTGAAGGCGCCGATCGGCTTGCCGCAGTGGCGTTGGACGAACTGCAGATGGTGGCCGGTGACGCACAGTGGGAACGCCGGCTGTTCATCCTCTACAACGATTGCGATGCGCGCGGCACGCGGCTGGCAATTGCCGCGCAGCAGCCCGCCATAGCGTTGGGCGTGGCATTGCCGGACCTGCGCTCGCGGCTGGCATCCATGCCGTATTTCGCATTGCATCCGCTCAACGAATCCCAGCAGCGCGAGGCCCTGCAATTGCGCGCGGCACAAAGGGGACTCGAGCTGCCGGACGAAACTGTGCGTTACCTGCAGCGCAGATATGCGCGAGACATGTCGAGCATGCAGGCCCTGCTGGACAAACTCGATGCGGCGTCGCTTGCAGAGCAACGCCGCCTCACCGTGCCATTCATCCGCCAGGTGACCGGCGAGACATCTTGAGGTTCTGTGCGATGCGGGCCAGGCGCGCGCCCAGTACGCGGGCCAGGTGCGCCTCGTCTTGCGAAAGTTGGCCATCGCTGGCTACGGCAACCACATGCGAGGCGCCATACGGGCTCCCGCCGCTGCGGGTGGTGGAAAGCGCGTTTTCTGTATAAGGCAGGCCCATCACAATCATGCCCTGGTGCAGCAGCGGCAGGAGCATGGAAAGCAGCGTGCTTTCCTGGCCGCCGTGCATGGACTGCGTTGACGTGAACACCACCGCGGGTTTGTCCACCAATGCACCCTGTACCCACAGGGCAGAACCCTGGTCGATGTAGTGTTTCATCGGCGCGGCCATGTTGCCAAAGCGGGTGGGGCTGCCCAATGCAAGTCCGTCGGTGTCACGCAGGTCCTCGATGGTGGCAAAGGGCGCGCCGGAGTCGGGAACATTGGTAACCGGTCGTTCACTTTCGGCACTGACCGCGGGTACGGTGCGCAGGCGCGCGCGCGCGCCGGCAACGGATTCCACGCCGCGGCACACCTGGCGCGCCAGCTGGGCTGTCATGCCCGTGCGCGAGTAATAAAGCACCAGGATTTCCACCGGCGTGCTCATCGGCTGGCACGCACGTCAAGGCCCAGGTCATCGGCGCCGTTCCAGTTGCGGGTCCAGCGGTTGACCACCTGGTCAGGATATTGGCGGCGGCCAACGCTGCCGTTGTAGCGCGCCAGGGCTTTGCGCACGTCGTTGTGTTCGCGCAGCAGGTAGAAACGCAGGATGGCGCAACCCATTCGCATGTTGGCGTCGATCTGCGTCAGCTGGTGACGCTTCATCCCCAGCTCACTGGGCCAGAAGGGCATCACCTGCATCAGGCCAACGGCGCCTGCCGATGATACAGCCCAGCGATCGAAACGACTTTCCACGTCGATGACGGCCATGACAAGCCCCGGGGGCAGGCGCTGCTGACCGGGGCGATGTGACTCGCAGAACACGTTCTTGAGTATCTGCATGCGTTCCGCCGAGTCGGGAACCAGCTTGTGCAGCTTGGGCTCCATCAGCGTGTACCAGACTGCGGACTCGAATTTATCGGGGAAGCAATCTGCCGCAGTGATCGCCGCGGAGACAATGCCCCTGAGTTCGGGGTCGCGCTGGGCATCGGCCCACGTTGGCAGCGCAATGGCCAGCGCCATTGCCGCAAGGCCCATGCGTGCCATGGCCCGCATCATGGGTCGCGCTGCGCGGCGTTTATCCCGCGATGCGATGACGCAGTTCTGCCAGTACGGCATCAGCGGCCAACTCCCCGGTCTCGCCCGTGCGTCGATTGCGGTATTCCAGCTTGCCAGCGGCAACGCCCCGGTCACCAATCACCACGCAGTGGGGGATGCCCAGCAATTCCGCATCGGCAAACTTTACACCCGGCCGGGCATCGCGGTCGTCATACAGCACGTCAATGCCGGCTTTCTCCAGTTCTGCGTACAAAGTGTCTGCAGTCTGGCGCACGGCTTCAGAACGATCGTGATTGAGGGTCAGCAGCATGACAGTGAAGGGCGCAATGGGCTCCGGCCAGCAAATACCCTTTTCATCATGGTTCTGTTCAATGGCCGCCGCCACGATGCGCGTCACACCGATTCCATAGCAGCCCATGAATGGAGCCAGGTTCTGGCCGGAAGGGTCGAGCACGGTGGCCTTCATGGCGTCGCTGTACTTGCGCCCCAGCTGGAAAATGTGGCCCACCTCGATGCCGCGACGAATGGTCAACGTGCCTGATCCAGCCGGGCTGGGATCCCCATTTACCACGTTTCGCAGGTCGGCTACCTGTGGCTCGGAAAGATCGCGTGCCCAGTTGACGCCGGTCAAGTGCAGGTCTTTTTCGTTGGCGCCGCAGACAAAATCTGCCAATGCCGCTGCCGCATGGTCGACCATGACGGGGATCTTCAACCCCACCGGCCCGATGAAACCTGGCGCCACGCCCGTAGCCTCGATGATGCGTGCGGGGCTTGCCATGCGCAGAGGTGACGCAATGCCATCAAGCTTCTGCGCTTTCACGGCGTTGAGTTCGTGATCGCCGCGCAACACCAGGGCCACGACATTTCCTGCGCTGCCGTCGACCACCAGAGTCTTGACGCACTGGGCAGCGGCAACGTTGAGCATAGAACTGACCTGGGCAATGCTGCGCGCGGCCGGCGTGGCGACTGGGGTCAAAGCCTGCTGTGCAGGCGCGCGCACTCCGGACCAAGCTGGCGCAGGCGCCAGTTCCACGTTGGCCGCGTAGTCGCCGCTGCTGGACACGGCAATGGCGTCCTCGCCTGAATCCGCCAGCACCTGGAATTCCTCGGAGGCATTGCCACCTATGGCGCCGGTGTCGGCACGTACGGCACAGAAGCTGAGTCCCATGCGTTCGAACATGCGCGAATAGGCGACCTTCATGGTCTCGTAACCTTGGGCCAGCGATGCTTCATCGATGTGGAAGGAATAAGCATCTTTCATGATGAATTCGCGACCGCGCATCACGCCGAAGCGCGGCCGGATCTCATCCCTGAACTTGGTCTGGATCTGGTAGAAATTGACTGGCAGCTGGCGATAGCTCTTGAGGTCGCGGCGCGCGATGTCGGTGATCACCTCTTCGTGCGTGGGGCCGATCACGAATTCGCGGGCGTGGCGGTCCTTGAGGCGCAGCAGTTCCGGGCCGTATTGTTCCCAGCGACCTGACTCCTGCCAAAGCTCTGCCGGTTGGACGGCTGGCATCAGCAGTTCCAACGCCCCGGCGCGGTCCATTTCCTCGCGGATGATGCGTTCCACCTTGCGCAGGGTGCGCAGGCCCATGGGCAGGAAGGTGTAGATGCCGGCCGCGAGGCGGCGGATCAGGCCCGCGCGCAGCATGAGCTGGTGACTGATGACTTCCGCTTCGGCTGGGGTTTCCTTGGCGGTATTGATGGGATATCGGGACAGGCGCATGGCGCAAATTCTAGCAGTACGGCCCGCGAACTGCCCCGCATCGTCTATCATCGCCGGTCAATCATGGAACATGAACCAGAAACAACACGACCGCGCAGCCGCAGCATCTACCTGCTGCCCAACCTGCTGACTACCGGATGCCTGTTCTCAGGCTTCTACGCCATTGTCGCCGCCATAGACGGAAACTTCGAACGCGCTGGCTTTGCGATATTCGCCGCCATGCTGTTCGACACACTGGATGGCCGCGTTGCGCGCATGACGCGCACCGAGAGTGCCTTCGGCAAGGAATACGACAGCCTCGCCGACATGGTGTCATTCGGAGTCGCGCCTGCCATCGTGGCTTACCAATGGGGCGTGGCGCGACTGTTTGAATATGGCGCCGAATGGGGACGAGCCGGATGGTTGGCCGCGTTCTTCTATGCCACCTGCGCGGCGCTGCGCCTGGCGCGCTTCAACACGCGCTCGTCCCAGGACAAGCGATTCTTCGAAGGCCTGCCCAGCCCTTCGGCGGCGGCTATAGTCTCCGCGTTCATCTGGTCGTCCAGCGAGTGGCGCGAGCCTGGCCTTCCCGGTCTGCTGATGGCGCTGCTGGTTACCGCTTCGGCTGGCGCGCTGATGGTCAGCCGCTTCGGCTACAACAGTTTCAAGCAGATGAACATGGAAGGTCCGGTCAAATTTGCCACCTTCATCCTGGTTCCCCTGGGCTTCGTGTTGATTGCCATTTATCCGCCGATCAGCCTGATGGTGATATTTGGTGGCTATGCGCTGTCCGGTCCCTTGCTGTGGCTGTATCGCCGTTCAAGCCGGGGCCAGCGACGTGTGCCCCCGCGGGGCACGCAGGAGTAAGCCATGAGCCGGCGCTCGTCGTACCTGCAGGCCATGGGGCTTGAAGACTGGCGACTGCGTGAGCCGCCCATGCCTGCAGTGAGCGGTGAGCAATGGCACACCATCGAAGAGGAAGTCGCCGGTTGTGTGCGCTGCCCACTGCATGAGTGCCGCACGCGCACGGTGTTTGGTGTGGGCGATCGCAGCGCCGGATGGCTGGTGGTGGGCGAAGCGCCCGGGGCCGAAGAAGACCGGCAGGGCCTGCCCTTCGTGGGACGGGCCGGGGGACTGCTCAATTCGATGCTGCGTGGCATCGGCCTGGCACGTGAACAGGTGTTCATTGCCAATGTGCTCAAGTGCCGGCCGCCCAACAATCGTGACCCGAAGCCCGAGGAAGTGGCGCAGTGCCTGCCATACCTGCAGCGCCAGATCGCGCTGCTGCAGCCGCGCATCATGCTGGCCGTGGGGCGAATTGCGGCACAGAACCTGCTGGCGACGGATACGCCCATCGGAAAACTGCGCGGCAGTGTCCATGCCTTCGGCGCCGAGCGCACACCGCTGGTTGTGACGTATCACCCAGCATACCTGCTGCGGTCACCCACGGAAAAGCGCAAGGCCTGGGAAGACCTCAAGTTCGCGCGACGCGTGTTCAATGGCACAGCCTGATGTAAGCCTGCTGCCGCAGATCCTGATCCGCGACATGGGTCCGGAGGATGTCGCGGCCGTGCTGCAGGTGGAGCAGCAGTCCTATCCCTTTCCCTGGTCTGAGGGAATATTCCGTGACTGCCTGCGGGTGGGTTACTACGGCTGTGTTGCCGAGCTGCAGCACATTCTCATCGGCTATGCCGTGCTGAGCACGGGCGCCGGCGAAGCGCATGTGCTCAACCTCTGCGTTGCAGATCCCTATCGATGCCGCGGTCTCGGGGGAGCGTTGCTCGAACACCTGCTTGAATTTGCCAAGGGTCTGGACGTAGCCGAAGTGTTCCTCGAAGTGCGTCCTTCAAACCCCGCCGCGATCCGCCTCTACCAGGCACACGGTTTCAGCCAGATCGGCATACGCCCGGGGTACTACCAGGCCGCGGGTGGTCGCGAAGACGCAGTGGTGCTGCGCCGAACGCTGGGAAAGCGCCGCCGCTAGGTGTGGCGGACCCGTTTTATTGGGGCTTTGCCGGCTCCGGCTTTGCAGGTTCCGGTTCGTGGATCTGTGTCACGCCGGTAAACAAGGCGCTGCCGTCGGCCAGCTTGATGGACCGTGCGTACGCGATAGTGGGGAAGTTTCTTGCGCGCGCGCCGTTGACCGTGACGTGGTCGCCGGGTTTGAGCGAATCGCGTTTCCATCCGCGGCGCATCAGTGTGTTGGGGCTGGGCAATTCAAAATTCCAGTTTTCGGTCTTGCCCTGGGCATTGACTACATCGACATAGAGCCTGGCATGCGGGCTCTTCCATTCCAGAACAGTGACCTTGCCCTCGACATCCACGTTCATCTTGAAGTCGAATTCCGACTGCGAGTGATGCGCCCACGCCTCCGGCGCTCGCGCCAGCGCCAGCGCCAGGGTAATGCCGGCAACAAACAGCAGGCGCGAAAACACAGTTGGCATATTGCGGTTACCTCGGCTCACTTGTAGAGCTTCACGTCCTGCTCATCGTCTAGGCAGATCTCCTCGAGCATCTGCGTGTCCACCTGTATGGCCATCTCCACGGTGACCGACCAGGGACGGGTGTAGGCCTTGGGATCATTCACCGCGATCTCCACCTGCATGACGCCGAAGTTGAGGCGCTTGAGGCGCTCGGTGACACGCGCTGATTCGGTCACGGGGCTACCCTGAATATCGAGCCACATGTCGTCGCGGATCCCATTGGTCTCGATCACCAGCGTGTCTGCGTCCCAGTGTCCAGTGGAGTAACCATTCCACGTCGGATTGGGGTTTTCCGGCAGCGGCCGGCCGTCGAGGTAAACCTCACGATAGGCAGCATTGAACTCGTGCAGCATCACCAGTTCACCGGGCGTCTGCACCAGTCTGATGTACTGCGGCAGTGTCCAGGCGCGCGGGAAATTCGGCGGCTTGCAATAGGTATGCGGATCTTCCCTGCCGTGATTTGCGCGCCGCGCAACCATCTGCTGCTTTGACCATTCGGTGTAGGGCAGGCCGTCCTTGAGCTTGATGCCCAGGTTGATCTGTTCGCGCGCCATGCGTTCTTCCTGGATGCAGTCCTGCCCCTTGCAGGCATCCTTCGATGGCACATTGGCAAACCACATGCCGGACAAATCCGGCTTGCCGTCAGGCGTGCGCGGCGTCGCGGCCTTGAGATCCGGCGCACCGTCGCCAGTGCGCGGTATGCCGGGCGTGGGATAACCCAGCCATTGCGCCGGGGCCAGCAGGGGAGTTGCAGTCAGCATGACCAGTGCCAGCACGCACCAGGCGGTCCGCAAGGACTTTCGGTGGCAAAAAATGCAGCAGATGGTTGCCATGGTCGGTCGGGAGCATAGCAAAATAGGGCCATGAATCGGCTCATCCTGCTGTTGCTCACCATGCCAATGGCCGCAGTCGCGGCGGACGACTTCAAGGTCGCGCAGCTTGAACAGGACGTTCGAGAGTTGCAGCGGCAGGTGCAGGCGCAGTCCCAGGAAATTGCACAGCTGCGAATGCAATTGAGCCGGCCCGCCGCTGCGCCAGGGGCAGCTGCCCCTGCGCTTCCTCGCGCGCCACCGGGTGTTGCGCCACCGGGCGCCATCTGGGTCGATGCGTCAAAGTGGCAGCAGGTAAAACCGGGGATGAGTGAACTGGAAGTCGTCAGCCTGCTGGGGCCGCCGGTGTCGATGCGTGAAAAGGATGGAGAGCGGGTGCTGATGTACGCGATGGAAATCGGTGTGTCAGGATTCCTCAGCGGCAGCGTGACGCTGCATGATCGCGTGGTGTTGAGATTGCAAAAGCCCGAGCTTCGCTAACGCGGCAGCGGGCCTGCGCCCAGCGCGACGCGCTCGATCAGCGCCAGCGCCGCGGCCGGATTGCGCTTCTTGCAGCCGCTGATGACGTAGAGAAATACTTCGCGGCCGTCCCCTGCCCACTTGCTGGCCCGAGCGGCCCAGGCATCCAGATCGCGACTGGAATATCCGTTTTTCAATTTCGCAGTGGTGCCCATGATGCGCACGTACACGAAGGGTGCGGTGTCCTGTGTGATTTGCGGAAATCTTGAATCCCCGGCAACCACGATAGCGACGCCATGGCGTCGCGCCAGCGCAGGAAATTCCGGCGTGTCGAAGCTGGGGTGGCGCACTTCGATGGCATGACGGATGGCGCGGCCTGCGATCTTCCTGGGCAACAACGCCAAAAAGTCCGCCAGATCCCCGGCGTCGAATTTCTTCTCCGGCCCCAGCTGCCAGTTGATGGGCCCCAGCTTCTCCTGCAGCAACAGCACGCCACTGGCGAAGAATCGCTCGATGGAATCGCCCGCCTCAGCCAGTACGCGTCGGTGGGTGGCAAACATAGGGCCTTTGACCGAAAACGTGAAGTCGTCGGGTGTCGCGGCATACCACTTCGTGAAACTGGCCGGTTTCTGCGAACCATAGAACGTGCTGTTGATTTCGATGGAAGTGAGCTTGCGGCTGGCGTATTCCAGCTCGCTTTTCTGCACCAGGCCCTTTGGATAAAACACACCGCGCCAGGGCTTGTAGTTCCAGCCACCTATGCCGATGCGGATGTTGCCAGTGCGGGAGATTTTGGCTTTGCGGGGAATGGTTCGCGCTCACTGCATTCGGGTTATGATGGCTGTCACGTCGAGGGTAAGTTTGATGTCCAGTTTCGGTTTTTCCGCGGATGCAGGCAAGAGAAGAACCTTCGCCATCATCTCGCACCCGGACGCCGGCAAAACCACCCTGACCGAAAAGCTGCTGCTGTTCGGTGGTGCTATACAGCTGGCGGGTACGGTCAAGGGCCGCAAGGCCGCGCGGCACGCAACTTCCGACTGGATGCGCCTGGAACAGCAGCGCGGAATTTCCGTTACTTCATCGGTGATGCAGTTCCCCTTCGACGGTTGCATAGTCAACCTGCTGGACACACCCGGTCACGAGGATTTTTCGGAAGACACCTATCGAACATTGACCGCGGTGGATTCGGCGTTGATGGTCATCGACTGCGCCAAGGGCGTGGAGGAGCGCACCATTCGCCTGATGGAAGTGTGCCGGCTGCGCGCCACGCCCATCATGACGTTCATCAACAAGCTGGACCGCGACGGGCGCGCGCCGCTGGATCTGCTGGATGAAATCGAGCGGGTGCTGGGCCTGGCCGTGGCGCCGGTGACCTGGCCCATTGGCATGGGTCGCGACCTCAAGGGCACATACCACCTGTCGGAAGACAGGATTTACGTCTACGAGGCCGGTGAGCGTGGACGCGTGGGTGAAAACCGCGTCATCGAAGGCCTGCACAGTGTTGAGGCGCGCGAATTCCTGGGTGAACGGGCGGCGGCATTCGACGAGGAAGTGGAGTTGGTGCGCGGTGCTGCCACCCGCTTCGATCCGGTGGCATACCTGGCTGGCAAGCAGACGCCGGTGTTCTTCGGTTCGGCAATCAGCAATTTCGGCGTGGAGGAGTTGCTGCGCGCGTTCACGCGGCATGCACCGCCGCCGCTGCCACGCGTGGCGCGCCAGCGTGAAGTCACGCCCGACGAACTTAAACTCTCGGGATTCGTTTTCAAGATCCAGGCCAACATGGATCCGGGTCATCGCGATCGCATCGCGTTCCTGCGCGTGTGCTCGGGACGATACTCCCCGGGCATGCGCATGTATCACGTGCGCATGCAGAAGGAAGTGCGGGTTGCCGACGCATTGACGTTCATGGCCGGCGATCGATCGGCGGCGGGCGAGGCTTTCGCCGGCGATATCATCGGGCTGCACAACCACGGGACCATCAACATCGGCGATACCTTCACTGAAGGTGAACGGCTGGTGTTCACTGGCATCCCCAATTTTGCTCCGGAAATGTTTCGTCGTGCGGTGCTCAAGGATCCGCTCAAGATGAAGGCCCTGGCCAAGGGGCTGGCGCAACTGTGCGAGGAGGGGGCGACCCAGTTGTTCCGCCCGGTGCGCAACAATGAGTTGATACTGGGCGCGGTGGGCCAGTTGCAGTTCGAGGTGGTGGCGTTTCGCCTGCAGGACGAATACAGCGTGCAGTGTGCATTTGAGCCCATCGGCGTGCATACCGCGCGCTGGGTCACCGGGGATGAGCGCAAGCTGGCGGAATTCCGCACCAAGGCGCACGACAACCTTGCTGTGGACCACTCCGGCGCGTTGGTCTACCTGGCGCCGTCGCGCGTCAACCTTGGGCTCACGCTGGAGCGATGGCCAGACCTGCGCTTCAGCGAAACGCGCGAAAGCCAGCAATGATCGGCTGGCTCAAGTCGCGGCCCGCGGTTTCCTGGGCGCTGTATGACTGGGGCAATTCGGCGTTTGCCACCACCGTCATGGCGGGATTCTTCCCGGCGTTCTTCCGCCAGTTCTGGAGCGCCGCAGAGGACGGCGCGCTGACCACCTACCGGCTGGGAATGGCCAACGCCGCGGCCGGTTTTGTCATTGCCCTGCTGGCGCCGCTGCTGGGCGCCATCGCCGATCGCGGTGGCCAGCGCAAGCGCATGCTGCTGGCCTTCAGCCTGTTGGGCATTGCCACCACACTGGCCCTGTATTTCGTCGGCCAGGGACAGTGGCTGGCTGCGGCCACGCTGTTCGCACTGGCAACCCTGGGATTCAACGGCGGCGTGGTGTTCTATGACGCGCTGCTGCTGGACGTGGCGCATCCGGCGCAACTGGACCGTGTTTCAGCATTGGGCTATGCGCTGGGCTACCTCGGCGGTGGTTTGCTGTTTGCGCTCAACGTGCTGATGGTGGTGAAGCCGGCCCTGTTCGGATTGCACGATGCGGCCGAAGCGGTGCGCTGGTCATTCGTGACGGTATCCGTGTGGTGGCTGGTGTTCCTCCTGCCGCTGATGCTGTATGTGCGCGAATCCCCTGCCACGGGCGCGGCGCGAGACGTGAGCGCGTGGTCTGCGGGCTGGCGCGAACTGGCGGCCACGGCGCGACGACTGCGCGGATACAAGATGCTGCTGCAGTTCCTGCTGGCTTACTGGCTGTACATCGACGGCGTCAACACCATCATCAAGATGGCCGTGGACTATGGCATGGCGCTGGGACTCAAGAGTTCCGACCTCATGGGCGCATTACTGCTGACGCAGTTCGTTGCCTTTCCTGCGGCCATAGTCTTTGGCCGGTTGGGGGAACGTTTCGGTGCGCGGCGCAGCCTGCTGTTGGGAGTGGCGGTATACGCGGGTGTCACCGTGTGGGCGTTTTATCTGTCGTCTGCCCTCGAGTTTTATGCGATGGCAGTGGTCGTGGGGCTGGTGCAGGGCGGCGTGCAGAGCCTGTCGCGCTCGCTGTACGGAAAACTGGTACCGCCGGGGAAGTCCGGCGAATTCTTTGGTTTCTACAATATGGTCGGCAAATTCGGCACCGTGCTGGGCCCGGCGCTGATGGGCGTAATGGCGCTGCTTACCGGCAGCACGCGCGCATCTATCCTGTCGCTGTTGGTGCTGTTCGTGCTCGGCGGTGCGCTGTTGTATCGCGTGCGATCCGACGCAGCAGTACGCGCAGCCTGACCACCTCCTGCGACTTCCCATCGCTCATTGGGTTGGCTGCGGCGCCATAGCGCAGCGCCAGGTACTGCTGCGTGAATTCGCCGATCTGCGCTGCGGCCTGCGGGAATTGGGATGCCGCGCGACGCGCGACGGTACGCGGTGGTTCATGTGGCGCGACATCCATTCCGCGTCGGCGCAGCAGCGATTGAAAGCGCATCCATGTCTTGCCAATATCATCTGCACGAGCGCCGCGCGCACCTCGAGTGGTCCACACTGCCACCAGCAGACCCCAAACCGTGGCCACAGCAGCCAGCAGTAATGCCATGCCTCGGTAATCGATACTTCCCAATCCCAACCTCTGCAACAGGTTCATCTGGCTGGCGAGATTGAAACGCACCACGCGTTCTTCCCACCAGTTGCCGGAGGCATCCCAGGCGGCGGCCAGTTGCCGAATCCAGGGCGTTCGCAGCAGCCGGCTGGCCGCACCCCGATCCGGCATGAGATCCATTAATCCCTGCTCCAGTCTTTGCGGGGCTATCACGGCAGTGGGGTCAATGCGCACCCACCCTTGGCCATCCAGCCACACCTCGGCCCAGGCATGGGCATCGGATTGGCGGATCAGGAAGTAGCCGCCAATGGCATTCCACTCTCCGCCAAGGTATCCGGTTACCACGCGTGCCGGAATGCCGGCGGCCCGCATCAACATCACGTAGGCAGATGCGAAGTGCCCACAGAATCCCAATCGGGTGTTGAAGATCAGGTCGTCAACGGAGTTATAGCCCAATCGCGGCGGGGTGAGTGTGTAGGCAAATCCGCCGGTACGAAACAGGTCCAGCACACGCGCGGTGTAATCGCGATCATTCATCGCCGCTGCCCGCATGGACAGCGCCAGTTCAACACTGCGCGGATTGCGATCTTTGGGCAGCTGTGTGTCGAGGCGCCGCCCCGTCATGGAGAGACGACCCGGGTTGCGCACCTCCAGGTTGGATCGGCCCTCGTAGGCGCGCAGGGAAGTCACCGGGCGCGCTGACATCACCTGTCCATCAAACGTCAGGAAGGTGAACTCGCCGGCCCCTTGGCTGGTAATCGCCTGGATTGTGTCCAGGCCAAAAAGCCAGTTGCGGCCATGCGGCTCCAGCATCACGCGGTAGCGTATTTCCGTGCCACGCGCTTCGCTGGCCGGCTTCGGAGCGATCTGGCCGCGGCTCCGACGCCACGTAAAGCCATCGAACTCATGCAGTACCGGGCCACGCCAGTAACGGGCTGACGCAGGTGGCGGCGTGCCTTCAAAACGCACGCGGAATGCAGGCGCGTCAGATGTGGACAATTCAGAGATGCTGCCTGGACTCATCTGGTCATCCAGGCCGGTTTGGGCCTGATCTCCTGTCGACCAGCTCCACAAAGGTCCTGGCAAGCGCGGCACCAGCAGGAAGCTTGCGCCTGCAAAGGGCAGGGCAATCAGCAGTGCCCCCCCCGCGGTGCAGAACGCCCGGCGGGCGGACCGGGATGCGGGCGTGCCACCCAGCGCTGCAATCGCCGCGCAGGCGGACCATCCTGCCAGCAGATAAAGGGGCATTCGCGCCAGCGACTGGCGGTCGAGGCAGGCGGCAAGCAACAACACCAGCGACACGAAAGCCATGACCATGGCGTCGCGCCGCCTCCGTATTTCCAGCAGCTTGGCTGCGCCCATCACCAGGAGCAGGGCACTACCAGCACTAAGACCCTGCAGGCTGCGAAAAGATGCCAGCGTTGCAGCGAATAGGGTGGCGGCAATCAGCAGGCGCAATGGCGTACCCGGCAAACGCAGTCGACCCAGCAGATGCAGAAGATGCCACGTCAGCGCGATGCCAGCGGCCGCGACACACCACACGGGAAGGCGATCCACGTGCAGCAGTACGCTGCATGCAAATGCAGCAAGCACCAGCAACATCGCCTGTCGGTCTGGCAAGGAGGCGACTGGTGCGCGCGCTGCTTTCAATTGCCACCCGCATGGCCGGCCACATGGCCAAAGAGCGCCAGCCTGGCAAGACACTCCCGTTTATGCACGGCCCCCCTGCCCCTCAGCGGAGATGTCCCTGGCAGTGACATCGTCCATGTCTCATTCTGCGCAGCCGCATCCACGACCCAGCGGCAAAGCTGTGAAAGCCTCGCCTCGATGTCGGGATCACTCAGTGCATCGAATGAAAAGTCGCGCGCTGCGGCCACATTGCCTTGGTATTCACGGACCAGCAGCGGGGCGCCGCGAGCGTAGGCTTTCCATGCCACCTGGCGCGGCGAGTCTCCTTCACGAAACGGACGCAGCCACGCCATTTCGTCCAGACCGGTTCCAGGCCGGGATCTTCCATTTGCGCCGGCCGGGACCTCTGGCACAAGCAGGCTGCCTTGCGGCGCGGGGTAAACCAGCGTGCCCACCTCCAGCTGCATCCATGCCCAGGTCCGGAAAAGGCCGAAGGGTGCGCTAGATTCCAGACGCAGTGGCGGCGCCCGCCACGGTCCGCGCGTAGCTGCGGGTAATTGCAACTCCAGTTGCAAAGTGCCCGCAACATCGCCGGCCAGCACCGCGACACCCTGGCTACGCGCCAGTCCGACCATCAGGTCGCTGGTTCGACTCCGCGCTTCAAATAGAAGGTGCAGCGATACGTCATTACCAGCAAAGGCAGGCTCGGCGGAACCACTTGTAATCCTGAGGCCCGAGAGCTGTCGCTGCGTCTGCAGCATGGCTACAAGTCCGAAGCCGGCCAGCCAGCAGCAAAGCAGCATGGCCAGTCCATTGCCATAGTTGATGCCGGCGATGAAAGTCACCGCAAGAACTGCGCCGAATGCCCAGCCGGCGCGAGTGGGGAGGATGTAGACCCGACGCGAGGACAACACCAGGGGCGGCGTATCCTTGCCCTGCCGTCGCAACGCCCAGCTCAGCAGGCGATCGCGCCCAACTTCAGGCACTTGCTTAGACGGGTACGGCAACGGACTCCAGGATGTTGCGCAGCAGCCGGCGCCGGGCAGCGGCGTCGCTGTGGACGGCATCTCGCGGCTCTATTCGATGCAATGCCACTGCGGGCCATATGGCCTGCACGTCATCGGGAATGACACTGCCGCGTCCATCGAGCCGGGCCCAGGCGCGCGCCGCGCGCACCAGATTTTGTGCAGCACGTGGCGACAGACCAAGTTGCACATCCTTGCGTTCGCGGGTGCAGCGCACCAGCTCCTGGACGTAATCCAGCAGGGTGGGCGCAACATGGATGGAGTGCAGGCTGCGCTGCAACTCCAGCAGCGTGCCGCCGTTCATCACCGGCTTCGTCTGCAGCAGAAGCTCACGCCGATCTTCGCCGATCAGCAATGTGCGTTCGTGGGCCGCATCCGGATACCCCAGTTCAATGCGCATCAGGAACCGGTCCAGCTGCGATTCAGGCAGCGCGTAGGTGCCCAGCTGTTCATGCGGATTCTGGGTGGCAACGACGAAGAAGGGTTCAGGCAGCGCATGTGCCTGGCCATCGACACTGACCTGCCTTTCCTCCATGGCTTCCAGCAAGGCGCTCTGCGTGCGTGGACTGGCACGATTGACTTCATCGGCCAGCAGCAACTGCGTGAATACCGGGCCGTTGCGGAATTCGAATTTCTGCGTGGTCCGATCGAAGATGGAGACGCCGATGATGTCAGCGGGCAGCAGGTCACTGGTGAACTGCACGCGCTGCCACGACAGGCCCAGCACCTGCGCCAACGCATGGGCCAGCGTGGTCTTGCCCACGCCGGGAACGTCTTCGATCAGCAGGTGCCCACGGGCCAGCAGGCACGCAAGGCTGAGCCGAATGGCCTCGCCCTTGCCCAGTACGATGGAATCCAGCGCTCTTATGGCCGCCAGCAGCGGGTCCATGGGTTATACCTGACCAGTAGTCACCAGACCCTGCACGATCTGGATCTGCCTGGCGAGGCTGTCGTTCACCTTTTCGAACTGCGCGATGCGCTCGCGCTCGGTCGCGACCACTTCGGGTGGGGCGTGGTTCACAAAATTCGGGTTGGTCAGCTTGGCCCGCGCCCTGCCGATTTCCTGGTCGTTCTTTTCGCGCTTGCGTGTCAGTCGCGTCAGCTCGACGGCCGGATCAATCAGGCCCTGCATGGGCACCAGCACGGTCATGTTGCCGACCACGGCTGCGGCACTGGCCGGTGCCGCTTCGCCCGCATCGAGCAGCTTCACGGAATCAATGCCAGCCAGCCTGGCCAGCAGGGCGGCATGTCGTGCGAACTGCTGGCGATCGCTGTCCGCGGCATCGCGCACCAGGGGCGACAGGCGCCGGGCTGGGCTGATGTCCATCTCGCCGCGGATCTGGCGCAATCCCAGGATTACCCCCTTGATCCACTCAACATCAGCCAGCGCCACATTGTCGGCCATGAACGCGGCCTGGTCAGGCCAGGGCGTCAGCATGATGGATTCACCTGCCTCTCCGGCCACGGGCGCAACGCGGCGCCAGATCTCCTCGGTAATGAAGGGCATCACCGGATGCAGGGCGCGCAGCAATGCCTCGAATACATCCAGCAGGGTGCGACGCGTCGCCGCGGCGGCCGCGGCATCGTCCCCCTGCAATACCGGCTTGGACAGTTCAAGGTACCAGTCGCAGAACTCATGCCAGGTGAACTCATACAACGCGGTGGCTGCCTGATCCAGCCGGTAATCGGCGAAGGCTGACTCGGTGGCAGCCAGCGCATCATGCAGGCGCGAGCGTATCCAGCGATCCACCACGCCCTGGGGCAAGGTGTGGGGCGCCGCGATGGGCTTGTCTTCACAGACCATCAGCACGAAGCGCGCTGCATTCCACAGCTTGTTGCAGAAATTTCGATATCCCGCGACACGTCCCAGCTCGAAGCGGATATCGCGGCTTTGTGTTGCCAGCGAAGCAAAGGTGAATCGCAGGGCATCAGTACCGTGGGCCTCTATGCCCGAGGGAAACTGCTTTCGGGTGGCTTTTTCTATGCCGGGCGCCAGATGTGGCTGCATCAGGCCCGTGGTGCGCTTGGCCACCAGATCTTCGAGCGAGATGCCGTCAACGATGTCCAGCGGATCAACAACGTTGCCCTTGGACTTGGACATCTTCTGGCCTTCACCATCGCGCACCAGTCCATGGACATAGACCTCGCGAAACGGCACATCGCCCATGAATTTGAGGCCCAGCATGATCATGCGCGCGACCCAGAAGAAGATGATGTCGAAACCGGTGACCAGCACATTGCCCGGATAGAACTGCCGGAGATCGGCATTGTCTTCGGGCCAACCCAGAGTCGAGAACGGCCACAGCGCAGACGAGAACCAGGTGTCGAGCACATCCGGATCGCGCGTGAGTGTTGTGTCCTCGCCGTGCATGAGCCGGGCCGCGGCCAGCGCCGCGGCTTCGCTGCGCGCAACAAATACATTGCCTGCCGCGTCATACCAGGCGGGGATCTGGTGACCCCACCACAGCTGCCGGCTGATGCACCAGTCACGGATGTTCTTCATCCATTCGAAATAGGTCTTCGACCAGTTTTCCGGCACGAAGCGGATGCGCCCCTGTTCCACCGCCTCGATGGCTGGTCCGGCCAGTGGAGCAATCCGCACATACCATTGGTCGGTCAACAATGGCTCGAGTACGACCCCGCTGCGATCGCCGCGCGGCACCATCAGGCGGTGTTTGTCGACGCGTTCGACCAGGCCGGCGCCGGACAATTCTTCGAGCACACGCTCACGTGCCTGCTCACGCGCCAGGCCGCGCAGCCTTGCCGGGACGCTGTCATTGAGACGCGCATCCAGGGTGAAGATGTTGAATAGTGGCAGGCCGTGCCGCTGGCCCACTTCGTTATCCGTGAAATCGTGGGCCGGGGTGATCTTGACGCAGCCGGACCCGAAATCACGGTCCACAAAAGCATCAGCAATGATGGGAATCAGCCGGTCGGTCAGTGGCAGCTTCACGCGCTTGCCCACCAGGTGCCGGTAACGCTCGTCGTCGGGATGCACCGCAACCGCACTGTCGCCAAGCAGGGTCTCGGGACGCGTGGTCGCGACGACCAGGTGCCCACTGCCATCCTCAAGGGGATAGCGCAGGTGCCACAGGCTGCCTTCTTCTTCGGTGGCGATCACTTCCAGGTCGGACAGCGCGGTCAGCAGTTTCGGGTCCCAGTTGACCAGGCGCTTGCCGCGATAGATGAGCCCCTCTTCGTGCAGGCGGACAAACACTTCTGTCACCGAGCGCGACAGCTCTGCATCCATGGTGAAGCGCTCACGCTGCCAGTCCACCGAGGCGCCCAGACGCCGCAACTGTCGCGCAATCGTGCCGCCGGATTGTGCCTTCCACTCCCACACGCGCTCAACGAAAGCTTCGCGTCCCATCTGCGTGCGACTCTGGCCTGCGGCATCCAGCTGACGCTGCACCACCATCTGCGTGGCAATGCCTGCGTGATCCGTGCCCACCTGCCACAACGTGCGGTCGCCGCGCATGCGGTGATAGCGGGTCAGCGCATCCATGATGGTGTCCTGGAAGGCATGGCCCATGTGCAGCGTGCCGGTCACATTGGGCGGGGGAATCATGATGCAGTAGGGCGAACCGGATCCCTGTGGCGCGAAATAGCCGCGCGACTCCCACTCGGCGTAGAGACGCTGTTCGATATCGCGTGGTTCGTAGACCTTATCCATTGCGGGGCTTCAATTCGTGATGTGTGGGTATGGCGCCATGCTCGCGATAAAAACGGAACCGTTCACGGCCGGACGCACGGCGCGTGGCATCGGCATCGATGACTTCCACCACACGCGCGAACCTTAGCGCCGCGACGTCAGGCGTGGCGCGCAGGCTTACCAGCGTCGAGAAGGCGGCGTCGAAAACGCTGCCGGGCAGCGGGTTTGCACAGCTGAGTTGCACGGGCGCCTCGGATGAACGTGGGTCCGCTCCCAGCAGCTCATGCGGCACGAACGACTGGTCGCCAAAGGTCCACAACAAGTTGTCGAATGCCGTCATCGCTTGCGCATCGTCGAGCCACACCAGCACTCGTTCGCCAGCCAGAAACGCCTGCTCGATCAGCGCGCAGGCTGCCTTGAGACGCGCCTTGTCCGAGTCCTCGCCGAGGATATGAAAGTCGACCTCAGCCACGCGGATTTCAACGGGCGCGCTTGTTGGATGCGGCACGGGTGGACGCGCCATGGCGTGGTGCAGCGCGCTGGATCAGGAATTCGGCCAGCATGGGGACGGGCCGGCCGGTGCCTCCTTTCTGCGCCCCCGACAGCCATGCGGTGCCGGCGATGTCTACATGTGCCCAGCGCAGTCCCTTGGTGAATTTCCCGAGGAAGGCGGCGGCGGTGATGGAGCCGCCATCGCGGCCACACACATTGGCCATGTCCGCGAAATTGCTCTTGAGCTGATCGGCATAGTCGTCGTTCAGCGGCAGCTGCCAGGCGCGATCGTCGGCGCGCTCACCGGCCTCGACCAGTTCGCGGGCCAGGGCGTCGTCATTGGCCATGACCCCTGCGAAGTGATGTCCGAGGGCGACGATGACAGCCCCGGTCAGGGTGGCGATATCCACCACCGCCGCGGGCTTGTAGCGTCGCGCGTAGTGCAAGGCGTCGCACAGGATCAGGCGGCCCTCGGCATCGGTGTTGAGGATTTCCACGGTGAGGCCCGAGGCGCTGGTGACGATGTCTCCGGGTTTGGTGGCGCGACCGCCGGGCATGTTCTCCACCGCCGGTATGAGCCCGACGATATTGAGGCGCAGATTGAGCAGGGCGGCGCAGTGCAATGCGGCCAGCACCGATCCGGCTCCGCACATGTCGTATTTCATTTCGTCCATGGCGGCGGGATCTTTGAGCGATATGCCACCGGTATCGAAAGTGACGCCCTTGCCCACCAGCACTACCGGTGGCGCGCCGCGCGCGCCGCCACGATGCTCGACAATGATGAAACGCGGCGGCTCGGCGCTGCCGCGCGACACCGCCAGCAGACAGTTCATCTTGAGGCGCTTGATCTTTGCCTCGTCCAGCACCTGCACGCGCAGGCTGGGGTGTTCACGTGCCAGCAGCCGCGCGCGTTCACCCAGATAGCGAGGGGTGCAAATGTTGCCGGGCAGGTTGCCCAGGTCGCGCAGCAGTGACTGGCCACTGGAAATTGCCTGGCCATGGAGAAGTCCACGCCGGACATCGCCCTGCACGGCCTTTGGCACGTTGGCGATGCGCACGACGCGCAACACTGGCTTGGGCGCAGGGCGTTCCGACTTGAGGTGATTGACGCGATACAGCGCAGTGCCGGTCAGCTCGGCCACGGCCCGGCCCAGGTAGTAGTCGTCCATCTGCGTGACGGCCGGGCGTTCGACTGCCAGCAGCACCGTGGCGGACCGCGACTTGATGCAGTAAGCCAGCGCGGCGCCCATGGCCTTGCGCCACGCGCGACGACGGAATTCCTCCCGCTTGCCCAGTCCCACCAGCAACACCCTGGGGGACTTTGCGCCCTCAAGGTCGAGAAGCAACTGGGTTTCGCCGAGGCGGGCGGGCAGATCGCCGCTGGCCCGCAATTTCCTGAGACGCCCGCCAGTGGCGGCATCCAGGGTGCGTGCCAGCCCGGTGAAGGCGGGCTCATTGAAAACACCCAGGACCAGGCAGTCAGCGGCGGCAGGGGCGAACCCCTCGACGGTATCGAATCGAACCATTAAAAAGCGACTCCAAGGGCGGCCGGCAGCCTGCACATTGCGGTAGAGTCTAGCCGAATGCGTGTCCTCGATCGCTACATAGTCTGGACTGTCGTGGGCGCTTCGACCCTGGTCATGGCCGTGCTGTTGACCCTGCTTGCCTTGTTCCTGTTCATCGGGGAACAAAGTGACGTAGGCACTGGAAATTACGGCAGCCCGCAGGCACTCAATTTTGTCCTGCTCAGCCTGCCCACGCAGCTGTTCCAGTTCCTGCCTATCGCAGCATTGCTGGGGGCGCTGCTGGGCATGGGCACACTGGCACGAGGCAGTGAGCTGACAGTGATGCGCGCTTCGGGGGTCTCCATAGGCCGGATCGGCGTCAGTGTCGCAATTGCTGGCACCCTGTTGACCGTCGTGGCGGTGCTGATCGGGGAGTTCCTCGCGCCGCCCCTGGCGCAGATGGCGCGCGCCCACAAGGCGATTGCGCGGTATTCCAGCATCAACTTCGTGCGCAGTGGTGGCGCCTGGGTGCGTGATGGCAACTTGATACTGCGCGCCGACCGCCAGGCCGGCGGCAGCGCTTTTCACGGCATACTGGTGTTCGACATCACTTCCGCCAACCGGCTGGCGGCCGTGGGTCGTGCGGCCAGCGCCACCGAGCGCACAGACGGCACCTGGGAACTGGGGGAGTTTGCACAAACCCGTTTCAACGAACGGGATGTGGACCTGGTGAAGGCGCCGTCGCGCCCGCTCAACACGCGGGTCAGCGCGGCGTTTCTGGGATTGGCCGCCAGCAATCCACAGGAGTTGTCACTGCGCGAACTCAGCAGTGCGATCAGTTACCTCAAATCCAGCAGCCAGGAGTCGCGACAATATCGCTTTGCGTTCTGGTCGATAGTGGCGCGTGTGGTGGCCATACCCCTTGCCGTGCTGCTGGCCCTGCCATTCCTGTTCGGTTCGCTGCGCGCATCAGGCAGCGGCGCACGGGCGACATTGGGGCTGATCCTGGGAATGGGCTATTTCATCCTGCAACGCATGGTGGCCAGCGGCACCATCGCCTTCGGGCTGGATCCAACGCTGCTTGCCTGGTTTCCCACCGCGGTGCTGGCGTTGGCCGTGACGGTACTGATGGCGCGCGTACGCGGCTGATCAGCGCTGCTTGAAATCCTCGGGCACCAGCTGGTGCCGGGCCAGCAACTTGTAGAAATCGGTGCGATTGCGCTTGGCCAGTCGCGCGGCCTGGCTGACATTGCCGCCAGTGATCTGCAGGATCTGCGACAGGTAGCCGCGCGTGAATTCGTCGCGGGCCTCGTCGAATGAAGGCAATCTGCCGGGCGCGCCACCGAGGGATTGCTGCACCAGCTCAACGGGAATGATGGGCGTCTGGGCCACTGCCGCCGTCTGTCGAACGACGTTCTGCAATTGCCGCACATTTCCCGGCCACTCCGCAGTCGCCAGCAATTCCAGCGCTTCCGGCGGGTAGATCCGGCGTTCGCCGGTTTCTGCCGCCACCTGTGCCAGGAAATGCGCGATCAGCAGGGGGATGTCTTCGCGCCGCCGTGACAGCGGGGGCATTTCAATCTGCACCACGTTGAGGCGGTAGTAGAGATCTTCACGAAACGTACCGGCGGACATCAACGGTTGCATGTCCTGCCGGATGGTGGAGATGACCCGCACGTTGACCGGGCGTCCCGTTGTGGATCCCACCGGCAGCACGGCCTCATCCTGCAGCGTGCGCAGCAGCTTTTGCTGCAGGCGGGCTGGCAGGTCGCTCACGTCGTCCAGCAGCAGGGTCCCACCTTCCGCATTCTGGAATGCGCCCGGCCGTTCCTGCCCCGTGCTGGCATCGGCGCCGAACAAGTCCAGGTCAGTCTGTTCCTCGGAAATCGTCGCGCAGCTGGCCACGATGAACGGTTGGCTGCGGCGCGGACTGGCACGGTGCAGTGCGCGCGCCAGTAGTTCTTTGCCGGTGCCACTCTCGCCGATGATCAGCACGCGCGCATCGGTGCCGGCCACCATGTGTGCCTGGGCAAGGCGCTCTTCCATGGTGGCGCTGCGGGTGATGATTGCCGAACGCCATTCTTCCGTGGTGTCGGAAAAGCCGGAGATCTTGAGTGCGCGCTGGATCTGGTCCAGTAGTTCCTGCTTGTCCACCGGCTTGGTCAGGAAGCCGAATGCACCCATCTGCGTGGCTTGCACGGCGTCAGGAATGGTGCCGTGTGCCGTGAGCAGGATGACCTTGAGTCCCGGCCAGCGCACTTGCAGGTCCTTGAGCAAGCCGATGCCGTCCACCGGCTCCATGCGCAGATCAGATATCACCAGGTCAGGGCGAAAGCGACTGGCCGCCGCCAGTGCCTGGGCCGCGCCTTCCACAGCTTCCACCTCGTAATTCTCTGCCCGCAGGCGAATGGTCAGCAGGCGCAGCAATCCCGGATCGTCATCGACGATCAGGATGCGCGCCTTGCGTCGGGTCAGCTGGTTCACTGGGTGCGTCCTTCCGTGGCAGGGGGGCGATCGGAGATGCTGCGTTCGATATTTGCGATCGCATCGAGCTTGGCGCGCGCTTCGTCCAGCGCCTTGCGCAGACGGGCTGTCTCATCCATTTCCGCCTGCAGGCGCTTGGCCGCGTTGGCGCTCGACACGGCGTTACGCTGCCGGTCGCGTTCGCGCTGCATTTCGGTGGTCAACCGGATGACTTCGGCGGTGGCGCGTAGTTCGGATTCCACACGCTGCAGTTCGACGATGGCCAGGCCACGCTCGGTGATCGACAGCAACTCTGGTCGTGACAACGCTTCGCGCAGCAGTCGCTGTGCCTGGGCGGCATCGTGCGCCGGATGGTTGGGGGCAGCCAGCATCAATCCATAACGCAGCGCGCCCGGCCCGGATCGCGCCGGGTCGTAGGCGGCACGCGCGCCGGCGACGAGTTCAGACTGTTCGGCAGGGCTGCCTTGTACCAGCTGACTCATGGAGTTGATATAGGAGGTCAGTTGTGCGGCCTGCACGGCATCGGCGCTGGGCGCGACGGCTGCCGGCTTGGCATCACGCCGCAAATCGGCAACGCTGGAACAGCCCGCAATGGCCATTGCCAGGCCCACTGCAGTGGCCATGAGTCGGCTATGCCGCATGTGCCTGCTTCCTTTGGGCGGACGCCGGCGGGGCCTGCTTGGCCGCAACGCTGCTGGCACGCAGCGGCATGCGGATGCGGAAGTGCGCGCCGGGCCATTCGCCGTCGACAATTTCGATCTGGCCATGATGGGCAATCACGAACTCCATCACCACCGAAAGCCCGATACCGGTCCCCTTTACGTGTCCGCCTGGTGCCTTGCCCGTGTAGAACGCTTCGAACACCTGCTTACGCTCATCCACCGGAACTCCCGGTCCGCCGTCGCCGACCTCGAGTATCAGTTCGTTGCCAGTGGCACGGGCCCGAATGTGGATGGTGCCGGCACGCGGCGTGTACTTGATGGCGTTGGAAAGCAGGTTTTCGAGTATCAACCGCACCTTGCCGCGGTCTGCCTCCACGGTAAGGTCCTCGACATTGACTTCCAGGCGCACGCGTTGCGAGAGCAGGGCCAGCTGCTGGTTTTCGATGATCTGCTTGACCAGGGGTCGCAGCCGGAACTCGCTGATCTCCAGGCCCACGCTGCTTGCCTGCCAGGCGCTGAAGCTCAGCAGGTTTTCGATCATGCGCTGCAGTCGCAGCCCATTGTCGTGCAGGATCGCCATCACTTCGCGTTGCCCGCTCTGCAGGTTGCCCACGGCGCCATCCATCATCAGTTCAGTGCCCTCACGGATGTTTGCCAGGGGTGTCTTGAGCTCGTGGGACATGTGACGCAGGAAGCGGTTGCGTTCCTGTGCCAGGTCTAGCAGGCGCACGCGCAACCATTCCAGCTGGCGGCCAAGTTTCGCAAGGTCCACCGGGCCCTGCACTTCAATCGGACGAAACAGGGCGCCGCTGCCCAGTTCACTGATGGCGCGGTCAATCTGACGCAGCGGGCGGCCGACGCGCAACGAGAAAACCAGCGTCGTGACTATGGTAAGGGGAATCAGCAGTGCGAAGACGAGGAACAGCTGACGCTGCGCCTGCTGGGTGCGTTCGCGCAGCGCATTGACCTCTTCATCGATCTGCGTGTTGGTCTGCGCGGAAATTTCCCCGGCCACCTTCTGCATGCGTGCGAAATCCTCCAGCAGCCGTTCGAAGTCCGGAGGGGTGGTCTGGGCATTGAGCATGCGAGCACGCATGTTGGTGCGCAGCTCGGTGAATGTGTGCAGGGTGTCGTGCGCCGGCTCAAAGCGAAGTTGCTGGTCAAGGCGGGTTTCGATTTCCTGCAGGCGGCTGTCCTGTGTCGCGTAGGTCTGGATGAGCTTTGGATCACCCAGCAGCTGATAAAGGCGCACCTGGCGTTCCAGGGGCAGCGATTGCGCAAACAGTTCCTGCGTCAGGCGCGTGGCCGTCACTCCTTCGGCCACGATGCGCTCACTTGTTTCGGCAAGTCGTCGCATCTGCAAACCGGCGGTCACCAGGCCGGCTACCAATGGCAATGCAATGATCGCCAGCCCCAGCAGGACCAGGCCGCTCAGCGATCTTGGACGGGGGAAATTCATGCGCGCGATTCTAGGTAGTTGTGATGCGCATGTCTGTACCTGTCGCCCATTGGCTACGCGGGGCTACCAGGGTTCCCGCAGCAGCTTCTCTTCCCAGCGCAGTGAGCTGGTCACGATTCCATCCAGATCGTCCAGTTGGGGCTGCCAGCCGAGCACCGAGCGGATGCGGTCGGCCTTGGCCACCAGTGTGGGCGGGTCGCCTGCGCGGCGGGGCATTTCCTGCACATTGAGCGGGCGTCCGCTGACGCGCTCAACGCTGCGCAAAACCTCGCGCACGCTGTAGCCGTGCCCATAACCACAATTGAGGGTTTCCGAAGGGCCGCCGGCCGCCAGGTAATCCACTGCAGACAGATGGGCGCGGGCAAGGTCATCGACGTGAATGTAGTCGCGCACGCCAGTGCCGTCGGGCGTTGCATAGTCGGTGCCGAAGACATGGAGGCGTTCGCGTTTGCCCACACTGGCCTCGCAGGCGACCTTGACCAGCAGCGTCGCCTTGCGCGTGGACTGGCCGATGCGTTGTTTGGGATCAGAACCGGCGACGTTGAAATAGCGCAGCACGACATAGCGCAGTGCTGACGCCGCGCCCGTGTCGCGCAGCATCCATTCGGACATCAGTTTGGACGTGCCATAGGGGTTGATCGGGGACAGTGCGTCGTCTTCCGCGGCCAGTCCGCCGGCCGGGATGCCATACACCGCTGCGGTGGAAGAAAACACGAAGTTGCTGACGCCATGACGCAGGCAAGTGGCCAGCAGTGCGCGGGTCTGGCAGGTGTTGTTGCCATAATACTTGAGGGGGTCGCTGACCGATTCCGGAACGATGGTGTGCGCGGCAAAGTGAATCACCGTGCGTGCCTGGTATTCCTCCAGCACACGACCTACCAGCGCGGCGTCACCCACGTCGCCGACGATGAGCGAAACGTCGCCCACTGCCTGGCGGAAACCGGTGGACAGGTTATCGATGACGACAACCTTCTCGCCGCGGTCGCGCAGCTGCTGTACCGTGTGGCTGCCGATATACCCTGCGCCGCCAGTTACCAGAATTGATCCGCCCAAGAGAATATCCCCGAGTTCACGGCGCAACCGCCAGCATCCCATGATACCCGTGCGCCCTGATGCGGCTGTGACTCCGTTCGCGGGCCTCGGACCGGAGCTGGTGCTGGCCGCGGTGGCGGCCGTGGGCCTTGAGCCGGATGGGCGCCTGATGGCGCTCAATAGCTATGAGAATCGGGTCTATCGGATAGGCGTGGAACCGCTACCGGACGTGGATGCGCCTCCGCATGTAATGACCGATGCCGTCGTCATCAAGTTCTATCGCCCAGAGAGGTGGAACGACGCGCAGATCCGCGAGGAGCACTCCTTTGCCGCCGAGCTGGTCACTGCCGAACTGCAGGTGGCAGCGCCCTGGTGCAAGGATGGCGAGTCACTGCACCGGATCGAGGGATTCCGCTACTCGGTGTTCCAGTGCTGGCGCGGTTCGGCCCCGGAACTGGACGCGCCGGAGCATCGGGTCATGCTGGGCCGTTCGTTGGGTCGCCTGCATGCCATCGGTCGCCGCCAGCCGTTTCGCACGCGCGGCCGCGTCGCCGACTGGGAATGCGGTGAGCGGGCGCGCCGCGAAATCCTGCGCCTCGGACTGGTCCCCGATAACCTGGTGGGGAATTACGCGGCGGTTTCCCAGCGTCTGGTGGCGGCGGTCTGTGCAACATGGGATGCCGCAGGTCCCATGCGCGGCCTGCGCCTGCATGGTGACTGTCACCTGGGCAATGTGCTGTGGAACACGCACGGACCGGTATTCGTTGATCTCGACGATTGCCTGACTGGTCCTGCAGTACAGGACCTGTGGATGATGTGTTCCGGTACGCCCGCGCAGCGACAGCGCGAGTGGACACAGCTGCTCGAAGGGTATGCGCAGTTCGCCGAATTCGATCACGCCGAATTGCTACTGGTCGAACCCCTGCGTGCGGTGCGCATGTTGAATCACGCGGCCTGGCTGGCCGCACGGTGGGCCGATCCGGCTTTTCCCAAGGCGTTTCCCTGGTTCGCGGACGCGCGATACTGGGAGCGACATATCACTGAGTTGCAGGAACAGCTGGAAGCGGTAGAAGATCCCCCGCAGCTGCGTATTTCAGGGAGTTGAATACATGAACACTCGAATGCTGCTGTCTGCTGTCTGCCTGCTGGTGCTGGCCGCATGCAGTCGCGAACCCAAGGTCGCTCCACCGGCGGCGCCAGGTGCGAGCACGGCAACCGGTGCGCCGGGCGCTGCCCCTGCAGCACCCGTGAACACAGTGGCCGCGGTACGCGAGGGACCGGGAGACGCTGCGATCAAGGTGCGTTTCCTGCTCGAGAAGCCGATGGTGGTGGGGCAGGAAGGCCAGCTGCGCCTGGACTTCAGCAGCTATATATCCGGAGCCGTTACCGTGGACGTGAAGTTCGATGGTGACCAGATCCGCTTGCAGCCGGGCGCCGAAGTAACTTCCGTTTCCCTGCCACATTCCGGTGAGGAGGTCAGCCACACGTTGACGCTGACGCCGCTGGTAGGGCTGTCAGAGCTCAAGGTGCATGTGACGATCGCGGGCGAAGAGGGCGGCCCGGAGGCCACTTACGTGGTGCCGGTTCTCGCCGACAAGCCTGGCGTTGCAGGCAAACCGACTCTTTCAGACAAAGCCGGTCCAGCGGGCGAAGCCAATCACGCCAATCCATAGCGTGATCGAAGTCAGGCCGGCCAGGCGTGCGGCGGGTGGGGGCCGGCCAGTATCCCAGGCGGCGACACTGCGAAAAGTCACGAACTGGAAATAGAGCATGTTGATGCCGGCCAGCACCAGCAGGCACATCTTCACCAGGTACGGCGTGTTGTGGATATAGCTTGTGGCATTGGCCGAGAACATCAGCCCGCCAGTAATTGCGGAGCAAATGAATGCACCCCAGGTCCAGGACAACAGACGTTCGGAAAAATACGAGAATGGAACATGTGTCGAGATCATGCCGGTGAGCCGAGAGTCCACGATGAGGATGGTGCCGGCGACCACCGCCATGCACAGCACATGCAGTGACTCGACGTAAGGAAACCAGTCCTCGCTGACCAAGACGGCCAGCGGTGTTGCCTGCAGCCATTCGAAGAATTGTGGATTCATCTGGACGGAACCTCAGTAAGACTCGACATAAGCGATGAATCGGCCGGCAAAGATGATGCCGATCCACAACAGCATCCCGAATGCGGCGACTGCTATATGCAGTGCCGATGGGCGAACCTGTTGGCGGCGCGACACCCGGGCCAGCCACAATGTTATGCAGATCACCAATGCCAACATCGTCATCTTGGCGTAGAAGACAGGGTTGGTGATGGTGCGGCCCGGTTCGGCGGTAATCAGCAGCAGGCCGGAGACCAGCAGTATCAGCAGCAGGACCCAGATTGCACTAATGAAGCGCTGCGCCACGACCGGCAGAGTTTCTGAAGTCAGGCCGTAACCTGCGACGCGCAGGAAGACAATCAGCGCCGAGGAAAACAGGATGGCGATGCCCAGCAGGTGCACGGTCTGAATGCCGGGGATGGCCCACGAAGTGACCTGAATGGCCTGGCTGAACGGCGTTGCGGACAGCCAGTCGCTGAATGCGTGGAGATTCACGGATACGCCCCCGAAATTTTGGATGGCACAATTATGGCGGGCGAGTATAGGCCGGCCGCTGATGGCGAGTCGAGCGCCTCGGGCTACTGGCCCAATCCTCCATTGCGCCGTGTGACACCTGCCAGCACCAGATCCAGCAGCCGGTCAATGAAAAGCCTGTCGATTTTCATGTGGCTGACCAGCAGGCGGTGGAAGATGGGGCCCCACAGCGCCTCTACCAGTACTTCAAGGTCTGCATCGGCCATGATCTCACCCATGGCCTGGGCGCGCTCTAGCGTGGCCAGTGCGGCAAGCCGCCTTGGCGCGACGAAATCCGAGCGCAGGCGCCGACTGGTTTCCAGATCTGCCTGGCCCAGCGCAACCAGTTCCCGCAACAGCTGGCCAACGCGGCCACGATAGACCGATGCGGTGGCATGGACCTGGCGGCGCAGATCCGCAATGGCAGAATCAGAAGTGCGCGCCGCGTCCAGCCGCGGCACAACTGCGACCAGGAATGCCTCGATGGCCAGCGTGCCCTTGTGATGCCACCACCGGTAGATGGTGGCCTTGCCTGCGCCGGCGCGTGCGGCGACGCCTTCGACGGTGAAACCGTTGACGCCCCGTTCACGTAACAATTGATAGGCGGCCTTGAGAATTGCGGAACGCGAGGCCGCCGACCGTGGTCGACCCGGAGTGCGTTTGGCAGGCGATTTGCGAGTGACGGCCATGAAGGGCCCTATGTTAACGTGGCATCTGCTCAAGCGCGGATTGATTGGCAATGGCAGATATTTTCGTTTCATATTCACGCACCGATAAAGTGCGAGTCGCCCCGTTGGTCGCGGCGCTGGAAGCGCAGGGCTGGTCAGTGTGGTGGGACCCGGAAATCACCCCCGGTGACGAGTTCGATGCGCTTATCGGTGCCGAGCTGGAATCCGCGCGGGCAGTGGTGGTGGTGTGGAGCCCTGCCTCTGTGGATTCCCGCTGGGTCAAGGGCGAAGCGCGGGATGCGGCCGACCGCGGCGTACTGGTTCCGGTTCGTTTCGAGAACGCGCGGTTACCCATCGATGTGCGAGCCATCCACACCACGGAGCTCGACAGCTGGGGCGGGAGTCGGGACAGCGCCGCGTTCAAGGCGCTGTGTGCCGCGCTCGAGGCGAAAATGAAACTGTCGATTGGCAAGGCTGCCATCGACATGGAAAGGAACAAGCGCTCCGCGGTGTCCATCTGCGTGCTGCCCTTCGCCAACATGAGCGGCGACCCGGAGCAGGAATATTTCAGTGACGGTATTACCGAGGACATCATCACCGACCTTGGCAAGGTCTCGGCGTTGTCCATCGTATCTCGCGCCACGGCGTTTTCGTTCAAGGGTTCGTCGGCGGACCTGGCGCAAATCGCGCGACAGACCAAGGCGGCATATGTGCTGGCAGGCAGTGTCCGCAAATCTGGTGCACGGGTAAGAATCACCGCGCAGCTGGTCGGCGCAGTGAATGACTCGCAGGTCTGGGGAGAGCGATTTGATCGTGACCTCAATGACATCTTCGCGCTGCAGGACGAGATTTCGAAAGCCATAGTGACGGCGTTGAAGCTGACGCTGCTGCCGGCGGAGAAACAAGCGCTTGAGCAGCGCGGCACTACCAACCCCGAGGCTTACAAGCTCTACCTGATGGCACGCCAGTTCTGGCTGCTGGACAACGAACGCAACAATGAGATCGTGGTGCGGATCTGTCGCCGCGTGGTGGAGATCGATCCCGAATATGCACAGGGGTGGGCCACTTTGGCCCTGGCCCAGTGGAACATGTTCTGGCAAGGAGATTCCGGTGATTATGGGGAGCATGCCGCCAGCACCGCGCTGCGCATCGAACCCAATCTGTCCGATTCACACTCGGCCATGGCTGCGGTGTATCGCAACAAGGGGCAATTCGCCGAGGGACTGCTCGAATGCCAGCGCGCAATGAAACTGGATCCCAGCACCTACATCGGGCATCGCATTGCCGGTTTGTGTTGCCTGGGCCTGCGGCGCTACGACGAAGCCATTGCCTATTTTGAATTCGCGGCGTCGGCGATGGAATCGGACTTCACGGCGTCGACCTTCATCTCACAGTGCTACAAGGCCAAGGGTGATCTGGACCGCATGCGCGGCTCCACGCTGCGGGCCATGGACCGTATCGAAAAGATCGTGATGGCCGACCCTGGCCACAGTCGCGCTATCGGCATGGGCGTGGCCATGCTGGCGGACCTGGGTGAGAAGGAACGCGCCAGGGAATGGGCGACCAGGGCCCGGCTTGTGGAACCCGACGCAGTCAATCTGCAATACAACCTGGCCTGTGCAATGTCCGCGCTGGGGGAAAACAGCCTGGCGCTGGAGGCGCTCGAAGGCATTGCTGCAAAACTCTCGCCAGGCATGGTCAGTTGGCTCGAGGCGGATACCGACCTGGATCCGGTACGCGAAGAGCCGCGTTTCATCGCCATGCTGGAAGAAGTGAAAGCGCGATTCGCTAAGGCCTGATGCGCTAGTTGCCCCTGGGCGCAGGGCCCACGTGTATGCACCACACCTCGCCGGAGGGATCCGTATCCACGCGCCACCTGGCTACGATTTTCTCGTGCTGCACCAGGTAAGTGTCCGAGCGTACTTGCACCACACCGCCTGTATTTCCTTGCGGTGACCCCGGCAGGATTTCGCGTTTGACCCAGCCCTGGATCCCTGCGTCGACAACGGGGCGGATCGACAGCACCGGACCCCAGTCATCAATCAAGGCCCGGATTTGCGCGGCCGCACCCGAGCGTGACGAGTCCAGGTCGTCAATAATTTTTCGAAGCGCCGCATCACCGCCAAGGGGCAGGAAAACTGTTGCCCCTTCGACCACTTCATCTCCGACCATCGCATCCACCGGTTCATCACGGATGCGACAGTATTTCTTGTTGTAGACGCTCATGACCAGGTTGATTGGGTGCCACACGCTCACCGGACGATCATTCTCGAGTGCGGGCTCAAACTTCCACTTGCCTACGGCCCGGATCGCGGCGCTATCAAGGAGCTCGTGGCCACTGCTGCGAAGCAATTTGATTTCAGCGACGCGGCCGCGTTCGTCGATACGCGCATTGATCTGCACAACGCCGGCCTCGCCTCGTTGCATCGAGGAAGACGGATACACTGCCGGCACTTTCCGGATCAGCCTCACGCCCCGAGTGCCTCCGGACATCGGATCTCCCAGTCCACCGCTATTGGCCGGCCCGGGACGCGTCACCAGTTGGGCCGATGAGGCTGCCGGGTCGGGGCCAGGGGCGGGTGAATCCAGAGTCTCTATCTCGACCAGCTGAACCACAGGTGTGGGCAGCTTGGCGCGTCACCGGGATCAGCGTTATTTTCACTGGCGCCGGTGTACCCAGGGGTTGCGGTCGCGGCTGCTCGATGATCCTTGTGAATATGGGTAGGGGCTTCGCGTCCGCATCTGGCGGGCGCAATGGCGCCCTTGCCATTAACATCCACAGCCAGGCCAGCAGCATGTGGGCCGCCATCACGGCGGTCGCAATCGCGGCGCGGTTCTGGCGGTTGGCCTTCAACGTGTACATGATTGGTTCGTTGCGGTCCGAGAAGGTGAAGTCTCGCAGGCAGCGCGTGGGCGCGCAAACAGGGGAGTTGCTATGCTGGTGGTTGACGGCCTGACCAAACGTTTCGGGGTGCGCATCGCCGTAGCCGGCATTGGATTTCGCGTGGACCGCGGCGAGTGTCTGGGTTTGCTGGGCCCCAACGGCGCGGGCAAGACCAGCACATTGGCGATGATAAGTGGCATCGCGCAGCCCGATCGCGGCACGGTGCGGCTTGAAGGCACTGCCGGTTCGAATGCGGATCTCAAGCGCCACGCGGGCCTGGTGCCGCAGGACCTCGCTTTGTTCGATGAGCTGTCCGCCTGGGCCAACCTGCAGTTGTTCGGCGGGCTCCACGGGCTGCGCGGGCAAACATTGCGGCAACGCGCTCAGGAAGCATTGGAACTGGTCGGATTGGACGATAGACGCAACGATCGCGTGAAAACATTCAGCGGCGGCATGAAGCGCCGGCTCAATATCGCGGGCGCGTTGCTGCATGATCCGGATCTGGTGCTGCTCGATGAACCGACGGTGGGCGTCGACCCGCAGTCGCGCAATGCCATCTTCGGGAATCTGGAAGCATTGAAGCAGCGCGGCAAGACGCTTATCTACACAACGCATTACATGGAGGAGGCTGAACGCCTGTGCGATCGCGTGGTGATCATGGATCACGGCCACGTTCTGGCCGATGACACCGTCGCCGCCCTCAAGGCGCAGCACGGCGACCTTGAGCAGGCCTTTCTGCACCTGACAGGCCGTGCACTGCGCGACGGCACCGCAGGAGCTGCGCAATGAACACCACTGCGATCCTGGCGCTGATACGCAATGACATCCGCCTGTTTCTCACCGACCGGCGCGCAGTCATCGTCGGCGTGCTGATACCCATATGCATTGCTGCATTCTTCGGCTATGTGTTCGGCGGCGCCGCCAAGGGCCAGGAAATCGGCAAACTGCCCATCGCGATTGTTGATGAGGATCAAAGCAGTGTTACCCGGGCCATTGCCGCGGATCTGGCAGCCGACAAATTCCTTCAGGTCACCCCTCTCACGCGTGAAGTCGCGCGCGCACAGGTGCGCAAGGGCACGCAAAACGCCGCGGCGGTGTTCCCGAAGGGCTTTGGCGAACAGAGCGTCAATGCGCTGTTCAGCGGCCGCAACAAGCCACACATCGAGCTGCTGGTGGATCCCAGCCAGGCCACCAGCGCCCAGCTGATCCAGGGGCTGCTGGCACAATATTCAATGAAGGACATCTCGAAGGAAGCGTTCAGCGGAGTCACAGGGCAGAAATCCCTCGAGGGCGAGCTCCAGCGACTCGACGGTCTGGAAGCGACGCCGGAACAGGTGGAGGTCAAGTCGCTGTTGCAGTCCGCGCGTCGCCTCAACAAATTGCGCGATGCAGCCGATGCCGCCAATGGTCCGGCCAGCGCGCAGGGCGCGCCCTTCGAGCTGGGCATTCCCTATGACGTAACCTCGACGGAGGTCGTGGCCCACGACAACACGCCTTATAACAGCTATGCCCATTCATTCGCGGGCATGAGCGTGCAGTTCATTCTCATGTCGGGAATCGATGCGGGAATCCTGCTGTTGCTGCTGCGCCAGCGCGGCATCTGGCAACGGATCCGTTCGGCGCCATTGCGCAAGAGCGAGTTCATCCTGGCGCGAGCGTTGGCCACGGCATTGATCAGCGCGTTTCAACTTGCCGTCATTTATACGGCTGCCGGGCTGATTTTCGGAGTACGGATCGAGGGCAGTGCGCTGGGTTTCGTGGCTGTTGCAGCATCGTTCTGCCTGCTCAACGCCACCTTCGGTCTGATGATAGCCACGCTGGGCCAGAGCGCAGCGGCGACTCGCGGCATCGCCATCCTGGTGATGCTGTTGCTGGTGATGTTGGGAGGCGCATGGGTGCCCGCGTTCGTGTTTCCCAAGTGGCTGCAGGAAGTCTCGATGTACACACCAACGAGGTGGGCCGTGGACGGACTGGATGCCATGACCTGGCGCGGACTGCCGCTGGGCGAGGCACTGCTGCCCACGGCGGTGCTGTGCGGCAGCGCTATCCTGTTCCTGATAATCGCCGTACGGCGATTCCGCTGGGAAGAGTAGTTAACGCCAGCGCAGCAGCTGCGGTCCCATCAACGCACCCAGCGCTGCTGGCAAGCACATCCCCAGGGTGTACCAGCTGGCGACGAAGGCCAGTCCGGTCTCCGGGCAGTGCAGGGCATAGACCAGCATGGAGATGGCGCCGGCCAGCAGGCCCGCGCAGAAGCCCGCCCAGCGCAGGCGGGTTGGCGCGGCGCGGCGCATTACAAAACACAATGCCAGCAGGCAGGGCAACGACAGCAGCCCGATCAACCACGGGCAGATGGCAGCGGTGGCACCCAGCCATTCCGTGGTGCGCGCACCGCTTGAAAGGACGGCGCTGCGCCACAGGGCTGCAATAACGGCAATCCCTATCGGCAGTAGCACCATGATGATTCGCCACCGCGGATGGGCAGCGGGACGCGCGGCTTGCCCGCACAATACATATCCGCCGGCAACAAGTGCCGCCGCATAGAGCAGCTTGCCCCAGAGAGTCCATGTCGCCACGGCGGTGGACAGATCTGCACGCAAACCCAGCGACGACGTCAGTAGCACAAATGCCGCCGCCGCGCCGATGACCAGGGCCGCAGCCAGACGGCTGTCCAACACGTGCCTGGGCGTTGGCGCGAGATCACTGCTGAGCCGGTTAATCAGCTGCGAGGTTGATTCCTTCATGAGCTGCGATTCTCCGAGCCCAGCAGGGCGGCGAGCTTCTTGAGGCCGCGGTGCACTCCGACCTTGATGGAGGACTCGGACTGACCGGTATGCGCTGCTGCTTCCGCAACGGAAAGCCCTTCCAGGCGCGTCAGCCGGATGGCCGCGCTCTGGGCGGGCGGCAATTGCGACAACAATACGTCCACATCGCGACCGGCGTCCCGGGCAGCACGGTCATCCTCGGCCTCGAACAGATCTTCGAAATCATCAAGTGCAAGTGTCACACGCAGTCGCTGCCGGCGCAGGTGATCAATGAGTTTGTGGTGCGCGATCGCATACACCCAGACGGTGAATGGTCTGCTGCGATCGTAGGTATGGCGTCGTTCATGCACGGCTATCAATGTGTCCTGTACCACGTCTTCAATATCAGCCGCCCCGTTGCCCAGTCGCCGGCGGTGGTAACCATGCAGCAGTTGCGCCAGCGCCGTCAGCAGGGTTCGATGGGCGTCCGCATCACCGTCAAGCCCGCGAAGCATCAGGTTCTTGAAGGTTTCTTCGGCTGCGGTTCGGGGCATCGCCATTCATTAATACGCGGCAGGGCGGCTTTTGGTTACAGGCTGCTTGAACTGTAACTGACTGGGCCCAAGGTCGTTTATCCGCTTGCATTACCCGGCGGCGCGACCGTCCTACGCAGGATCCCAGCACAAGTCGAAAGGGATAAGTGATAATCCGCGCACTGAATCGCCTGCCATGGAGTGCAAATGACCCGTTTTGCGAAACTGCCCGTGTTGATGGTCCTCATGGCGGCCGGATACCTGGTTTCCCGCGATGCTCCTGCAGCCGAGGTGCTCACTCAAGTGCGTGTAGTCTGTGCGGCTGATCCTGCGGGCAAGCGCACCGAATGCCCAGCGGACACCTCCGCTGGCGTGGTGCTGGCCAAGTCAATGGGTTCGGCCCCCTGCTTGCTGGGCAAGACCTGGGGCTATGAAAATGACAAGGTCTGGGTGTCAGAAGGTTGCGGCGCGGAGTTTGTAACGGGGAAGGTCGCAACTGCAGCCGCTGCATCTGCAGCAGCAGCGGCAGGCGTAGCAGCAGGTTCAGCCGCAGAGGTCGCTAAGCCCAGTTCGCCGGAATATATTCCGAATGCCGGATTTCGCCTGTACGAAGGCGACAACGCCAGATCTACATGCGCCTGTTCACCTATGTGCGCTACCTCAACCAGAAGGGACTGGATCCCAGCTACACCGATTTCTTCGGTAACTCTCATGACGTGAAACAGCGCCAGGACGTGCAGCTCACCAAGTTCTTCCTGCGTTTTTCCGGATGGTTCCTCGACCCCAAATTCCGCTATTAACTCTATGTATGGTCCTCGAATACATCACAGGGCGAGGCAGCGCAGGTCGTCGGGGCCGGTAACATCAGCTACAACTTCAACCGCTTTTTTACCCTCGGCGGAGGCATCACCAGCTTGCCTTCGGTGCGCAGTACCGAAGGGCAATTCCCCTATTGGCTGGGCGTGGATGACCGCATGACGGCGGACGAGTTCTTCCGTGGTTCATATACGACGGGTGTGTGGGTCAAGGGTGAGATAACCACGACACTCAAATACATGGCGATGGTTGCCAACAACCTCAGCACGCTGGGAGTGAGTGCCGCCAAGCTGGATAACAAGTTCGACACCACCTCGTTCTCGCTGCAATGGTTGCCGACCACCGGGGAATTTGGCCTTTATGGCACGTTCGGCGACTTCGACTGGCACGAGAACCTTGCCACGCGGTTAGGTGTGCATTACACGCAGAGCACCGAAGACAAACAGAGCCAGCCGGGCACCGAGACGGTGGAAAACTCCCAGATCCGTCTTACCGACGGCAGCAACATCTTCACCCAGAACCTGTTTGCGCCTGGGACAACAGTGGAGAAAGTCCATTACGCAATGACCAGTGTCGACGGCGGATTGAAGTACAAGGGAATGTCCATCGAGGCCGAATACTACTGGCGCACGTTGAGCAATTTCGATGGCACCAACGTTGGGGCCATCGCTGATATCAAGGACCATGGCTATCAGGTTCAGCTTTCTGCGATGCCCATACGCGAAACCCTGCAGGTCTACCTCAGCGGGTCGGAAATCCAGGGCCGCTACGGTGACGGAGGCGACATCCGTGCCGGGGCCAACTGGTATCCCAAGAAGAAGCGCGGTATCCGCATCAACGCCGAATGGATGAACCTAGACCATGTTCCCGTGGGCTATACGGCGGTTCCGTATCCGGTTGGCGGCAACGGGAATGTGTACCACATCACCGCGGAAATGAATTTCTGACGCTTTGCTGCGCGAGGCTGGCGTCGAGGGCTTCGTAGTCGGAATATCCGAGCGTTGCGTACAGTTCTTTTCGCGTCTGCATGACATCGATTTGCGCTGCGGCGCTGCCATCCCGCTGCAGCGTCGCATAGAGTTGCTCCTGTGCGCGCGCGGCCACCCGCAGCGCGCTCACCGGCCAGATGACCATCGCGTAGCCCAGCTCGGCGATCTGCGGCGTTGTCAGCTGCGGAGTGCGACCGAATTCGGTCATGTTGAAAAGCAACGGCGCTCGAATGGCGCGCGCGAACTCGGAAAATTGCTCCACGTTTTCGAGTGCCTCGGGGAAAACCGCGTCGGCGCCTGCTTCCAGGTAGAGGCGCGCACGCGCAATGGCGCCTGCCAGTCCCTCGCTGGCCGCAGCGTCGGTGCGCGCAATTACGTACAAATGGCGGCGCGCGCGAATAGCCGCTGCAATGCGCTCGGCCATCTCCTGCGGCGGCACCAGGAGCTTGTCGTTGAGGTGGCCACATTTTTTCGGCAGTCGCTGGTCCTCCAGGTGCACGGCTGCCGCACCGGCATCTTCGAACGAGCGCACCATGTGCATGACATTGAGTGGCTCGCCATAACCCGTGTCCCCGTCCACCAGCAGTGGCAATCCGGTCGCGCGTGTGATCTGGCGGATCGCATGACACACATCGTCGATTGTCAGTATGCCGAGGTCGGGCAGGCCCATCGATGCCGATAGCGCAGCGCCGGAGAGATACAGCGCCTCGAAGCCCTGGGCCCGCGCCTGCAACGCGGCCAGTCCGTTGTACACGCCGGGCAGCGGCAACAACCCGCCGCGTGACAGCAGGTGGCGAAATCGGTCTCCTGCGGCTGATTGCGCTGCGCCGGTCAACCAGTTCATGGGAATGCCCCTTGTGCTACATACAGGTTCACGTACTCGTGCACTGGCATGGAATCGAGCCGCTGGCGGTCCAGTGAAACATCAACGATGCGTTGTTGCGTGGGTGCGTCGAAGCGCCGGGCAAGATTGCGACGAAACTTCGCTTCAAGCAAAGGCGTGCCTTCGGCCCGCCGGCGGCGGTGTCCCACCGGATATTCCACCACGGCTTCATCCAGTACCCGGCTGTCGCGCAGCTCGAGCGCGATTCCATTGGCAATGGAGCGCTTGGCAGGATCTAGGTAGTCACGTGTGAAGGCCGGTTCTTCCACGCACCTGATCTTCGCGCGCAGAGCATCAATTCGTGGGTCAGCCGCCACATCATCTTCGTAATCGGCCGCGGTCAGGCGCCCGAAAATCAGCATCACCGCGACCATGTATTGCAGGCAATGGTCGCGGTCTGCCGGATTGTCCAGCGGACCCTGCTTGTCGATGATGCGCAGCGCCGCTTCGTGCGTACGGATGCGCACGTGGGCGATTTGCTCGACAGTGCATCCCATTTCCAGCAAGCGTGCGCGCAGCGTCATGGCGGCCTCAACCGCGGACTGGGCGTGGAATTCCGCCGGCCACGAGATCTTGAACAGCACGTTCTCCATCACGTAGCTGCCATATGGCCTGGGAACGCTCAGCGGTCGGCCCTGAAGATAGACGTCGCAAAAACCCCAGGTCCTGGCGCTGAGCACCGAGGGATAGCCCATCTCCCCGGTGGCCGCGATGAGGGCAAGTCGCAGGCCACGGCTGGTAGCGTCACCTGCGGCCCAGCTCTTGCGCGAACCTGTGTTTGGGGCATGGCGGTAGGTGCGCAGGCTCTGGCCGTCGACCCATGCCAGCGACACGGCGTTTATGACCTGTTCGCGTGACAGCCCCAGTAATCCCGCACAGACGGCGGTGGAGGCCACCTTCACCAGGACAACGTGATCCAGTCCGACGCGGTTGAAGGCGTTCTCCAGCGCGAGCACGCCCTGGATCTCGTGCGCCTTTATCATTGCCGTCAACACGTCGAACATGGTTCGCGGCGCTTCGCCGCGACGCACACGCTGCCGCGATTGCCAATCACATAGCGCCAGGATGGCGCCGAGATTGTCAGAAGGGTGACCCCACTCCGCGGCCAGCCATGTGTCATTGAAATCGAGCCAGCGAATCATCGCACCGATGTTGAATGCTGCCTGGACCGGATCGAGCTCATGGGCAGTTCCGGGCACGCGGGCGCCGTCGCGGATGGACATGCCGGGAACCAGGGGGCCCAGCAGGCGCGTGCAGGCGGGATACTCCAGCGCCTCCAGTCCGCAGCCCAGGGTGTCGATCAGGCATTGCCGCGCCGTGTCGTAAGCAAGCTCGCTGTCGATTTGCTTACCCAGCACGTAGTCGGCGATGTCGACGAGTACCGCGTCGGGAGGCGGCCGAACAGTGCTGGTGTGCATGCTCATGGATATCAGGGGCGATCATTGAGCGCGACGAAAGCGCGTGGTTCCGGGCCGGTGTAGTTGGCCGAAGGCCGGATGATCTTGCCGTCGGCGCGTTGCTCGATCACGTGTGCCGCCCAGCCGGTAGTGCGCGCCAGCACGAACAGCGGCGTGAAAAACGCCGCCGGCACCTGCATGCGCTCATAGGCAACCGCGGAAAACCAGTCGAGGTTTGGAAACATGCGTCTCGCGTCCTGCATTACCGCCTCGATACGGGCGGCGATGTCAAACAACTGTCGATCGCCACTTTCGTTTGAGAGTTCCAGCGCGACGCTGCGGATTATCTGGTTGCGCGGGTCGGCAATGGTGTAGACCGGATGCCCGAAACCGATAATCACTTCGCGGCCAGCAAGACGCTCGCGGATATCCTTTTCTGCAGCTGCGCTATCGGCGTATCGCTGCTGGATCACCAGTGCCACCTCGTTGGCACCCCCATGTTTTGGCCCGCGCAGGGCGCCGATTGCCCCGGTGATGGCCGAATACATATCCGAGCCGGTTCCCGCAATGACCCGCGCAGTAAACGTCGACGCATTGAACTCGTGCTCGGCGTACAGGTTCAGCGATGTATCCATGGCGCGAACCCAGCTGGAGCGCGGTGGCGCACCCTGGAGCAGATGCAGAAAGTGCGCCGCGATGCCGATGTCATCGGTGTCAACGTCAATGCGCCTGCCGGAAGTCGCGAAATGGTGCCAATACGTCAGCATCGATCCCAGGCAGGCGATAAGGCGATCAGCAATCGCACGCGCACCATCAGGTGTCTGCGCTTCGAGTTCACGCTCGAGGCAACCCAGTGTCGAAACGCCGGTGCGCAGCACATCCATTGGGTGGGCGGTCGCGGGCAACTGTTCCAAAATCTTGCACAACTGTGGAGGAAGCTGGCGCAGCATTCGGAGTCGCTGGCAGTAGGCTGCCAGCTGATGACGGTTGGGCAGCTCACCATGTATGAGCAGATGGGCAACCTCCTCAAACACGCAAGCAGGTGCCAGGTCAATAATGTCGTATCCGCGATAGCGCAAGTCCGAACCGCTATGGCCAACGGTACTCAGGGCGGTGTTCCCGGCGACTATCCCGGACAGGGCGACGGATTTTTTCATGCGGGTTGCTTTGTCCTGGTTCGACTGGACAGGGTATCTTCAGCAGATGGAATCGGGCAACCGTCGGGGGCCCAACAGCAGGTATCCGGTACTCGATGCCATCCGCTGCATTGTCTTCTTGCGGGCGATCTTCATGAAGATGCGTGCCAGCAAGGGCATGGGGGGTGCGCGACCAAATCGCCGCGAGATCTCGCTGCTGTAGCGGATTTCCCTGCGTTCCCAGCCGTTGTCCAGGAAGAATCCGTCCCAGTCCTGCGGAAAGAAGCGAAACGGCGCGTTTTTCATCCGTGCAGATGTGCCCACTGCCCTGAGGTAGGGATAAACAAACTCAGCGAAGTACTCCACGATCCACAAGGCAAAACGCGGTTGCGCCCGCAGGTCGGCAGCCAGTTCGGCCACCTGTGTTTCAGTGAGATAGGGCGCCACGCCTTCGGTCAGCACCAGCACTTTATGCGCGTCCGTCGCCACCGAGGCGAGGAAGCTACGTCGCGCCGCTGCATCCGACAGATCCACTCCCACGCGTTCCAGTCGGCAGCGCGGTGTGTGCTCGCGCAGCTTCTGCTGCTTGTATTCCATCATGTGGGGAAAGTCCGTCTCCACCCACTTGAATGAAGAGGGTAAATCCAGCCGGTAAGGCCGCGTATCCAGACCCGCGCCGAGATTGACCACGGCATCCACCCCATTGCTGATGGCCTGGAGGATGTACTCGTCGATGATGACGGTGCGCGATACTACGGACCAGGCCGTGTAGCGACTGCTGGAGCCGAAGCTCTTTGCGATCTGCGCGCCGCGTTCGCCCACCAACAGCTTTGCCAGGGGATCGTCGAACAGGGCGTCAGGGCGCGCGGTTTCCTCCGCGCGGTACTGCGCGACCCAGATGGCAGTATCGGAAACGTCACGAATCTGCGCAGCAGTCGAATCTGGCATAAGCAGCTCTATCTGTTGATTTGCGGACGGGTAGCGGCAACAGTATGTACGCTACTCAGCCTGGCGGATCCATAAGCGGATTCCCCATGGCGCCTTTATACTGGTTCCAGACAAATAGATGATGCGGGGGAAGGGTATGTCCATGTCGCACAAGATCCTGCGGTTGACCATTTTCGCAGCGACCCTGGTTGGCCTGGCCCCACCAGTGCTGGCCCACCACAGTTTCGGCGAGTTCCAGATGAACGTGCCGCTGCATTTGTCGGGAACCCTCACCGAGATGCACTTCATCAACCCGCACTCCTATATGGAGGTCGACGCGGTAGACGCAAACGGCAAGAAGTTGCACATGCGCTGTGAGATGCGTGCGGCTACGTTGCTGAAACGTTCCGGCTGGTCTGGCGACATGTTCAAGGTGGGCTCGCACGTCGAGATCGATGGGCATCCGCATCGTACGGATCCCCATGCCTGCTACATCGAGAATTTGAAGATTGGTAATGCGCCCACGATAAATCGCAACGATCAGTTCGAGACCAAGACGCACGTGGATACTTCGAAGCGCGCTTTGCTCCTGGCCGATGGCCAGCCGAACATCAGTGGCGACTGGGCCGTGGAGCAACTGGTGCTCACCGTTCCCCCGAGCGGCGGCAACGGCTCCATGATTCCAAAGAGCCAGGTGTCGGCGTTTGCAGCTGGCAAGATCACGTTGCAGCAGGTGCAGGCCACGCAGCCGCCGCGGCCCAAAGTCGTGTACACAGCCGAAGGCAAGAAGGCGGCCGACTCATTCAGCAACCGATCGCCGAAGGACAATCCCTGGTTTGCCTGCAAGCCCACGAGCTTCATCAGGGACTGGACCGCGGACTGGCCGATCAACCGGTTCGCGCAAAAGACCACGGCCAACGGCGAGAAGGTGATCGATATCACGTACGGGCTTTATAACTTTGATCGGCGCATTCACATCGCCATGCCTAAGCATCCGGACCGTCTCAAGCCCAGCTTCGCTGGTCACTCCATCGGTCACTGGGAAGGCAACACGCTGGTGGTGGATACCGTGGGGTTTGCCGCGGGCGTGCTATCGCCGCCCACGCGCAGCAGCGAGCAGATGCATATCGTGGAGCGCTTCACCTTCGATCCGCAGAAGTTTTCGCTGCGGCGCGACTATTCGGTCACGGATCCGGTGTACCTGGCGGCCCCGTACGAGAGTTACGACATCATGTATCTCTCGG
>JBDTPN010000008.1:0-100632 GCA_039932715.1 Pseudomonadota bacterium
CGGCCAAACAACCCTCTAAGCCGGCGGCTGCACGTCCCGTCGCACCCAGACCGCTGACGCTGGAGGAGCAGCACGCAGAAACCAGGCCGGGCCTGCTGGGCCGGCTCTTCGGTCGCAAGGACTAGCACTCAAGTTGAGAGCGAACTCCCGATTCGCGAAACTGTTCCTGCCCGCAGTGATGTTGACCTCACTGTGCATCGCGGCCGATGCACCCCCACCCCGTCTGCCTGCGCCGCCCGCCGGCATGTTCGCGCCACCGGGCCGCGCCATCACCCACGTCACCGGCGATCTGTATCGCGCCAACAATGGTGGCTGGTATGTGGGCATCCTCGACACGCCCGATGGGCTGCTGCTGGTGGACACGCTGAGTGTCGACTTCGCCAAGTGGCTCAAGGTTGAACTGTCCAAGAAATTTCCCGGCAAGCAGGTCAAGTACGTGATTCTCAGTCACAGCCACTGGGATCACACCGAGGGCGGCAAGGTATTCGCCGACACCGCCAAGTTCATTGCGCAGGAAGGCTTCTTGCGCAACATGGACGGCCGCTTCCCCGCCCTGCCCGGCGACATCGTTGATCGCAACGATGACGGCCAGATCGAAGTCAGCGAGATGACCGATCCGTTCAATGCGCGGCTCTGGTACTGCGGCGCTTTTGCCAGCAGCATCACCGACAAAGACAAGAACGGCGACGGCAAGGCTTCACCGGCCGAGTTCTACGCCGACACGCCGCGACCCGACATTGTGTATTCCCAGCGCATGACGCTGTTGTTTGGCGGCAAGACCATCGAGCTTATCTTCCCCGGCAAGAACCATGCGAACGATGGCACCGCCGTGCTGTTCAAGGACGAGCGCACGCTGTTCACGGTCGACTTTCCAGCCGATGCCCTGGTGATCAACACCATGCGTTCGCTGCCCAGTGCCTGCGGTCCCTTCGATGGTCATCCCATGGATGAGTGGATCAGGTCCTATCGCACGCTCGAGGCGTTGGACTTCGACATCTCCGTGGGTGGGCACGGGGCAGTGCCATTCACCAAGAAGGACATCACCGAAGGTCGGGAATATTTCGAGTATCTCAAGCACGAAGTCGAGACCGCCATGCAGAAGGGCATGAGCCTCGAGGATATGAAGAAGACCATCATGCTCGAGCCTTACAAGGGCTGGCGCCATTACGAGCAATTGCGCGCATACAACATCGAAGCGGCGTACTACAACCTCAAGATCTACAAGTAGGGCCCTTTGAAGGGCCTTTAGATCTCCGCCACGCCTTCCATGTAGAAAACGCAGGTGCCTTCCAGCACCACACGATCGCCCGCCAGGCGACACGTGATTTCCCCGCCGCGCTGCGAAGCCTGGAAGGCACGAAACGCGGTCTTTCCAAGCCGCTTCGCCCAATAGGGCACCAGGGCGCAGTGCGCGCCGCCGGTGACCGGATCCTCGGCAATGCCCTTGGCCGGTGCGAAGTAGCGACTGACGAAGTCGTAGCCTTGATCGCCAGGGGCCGTCACGATGACGCCGCCGCGATCGAGGCGCGAGATCGCGGCGAAATCCGGAGCCAGGTCGCGCACTGCCTGCGCGCTCTCTAGCAACACCAGGTAATTGAATTTGTCGGCGACCACCGCGACTGAAGCCGCACCAAGAGCCGCGCGCAAATCTGCTGGCGCGCTGCTGAGTTCAGAAAACCGCGCCGGAAAGTCCATAGCGTATCCCGTCGCGGTCCGATCCACTGTCAGCGGGCCACTGGCCGTGTGAAAAACCACGCGGCTGCGCCCTGGCTCCAGTTTTTCCATCACCACCGCCGAGCTTGCCAGCGTCGCGTGCCCACATAGCGGCACCTCGGTCTCAGGCGTGAGCCAACGCAGCTGATAATCCTCACCGGCGCGAACCAGAAAGGCCGTCTCCGAGAGATTGTTCTCTGCGGCAATGGCCTGCAGCGTTGCATCGGGGAGAAAACCTTCGAGCAGCATCACTGCCGCAGGATTTCCGGCGAACCGCCGGGATGCAAACGCGTCGAGCTGAAATATGGGAACCCGCACGCCTACGCCTTGACCAACGACGCCGCGCTGATCTCCTTCACTGTCCTGGCGCCCGCCCCCACCATGGCCAGGCGCAGTTCGAGATTGAGGATGTCGAGCACACGCTCGACTCCGGCCTGCCCGTAGGCACCCAGTCCCCAGGCATAGGGCCTGCCGATTCCCACCGCGCTGGCGCCCAGCGCCAGCGCCTTGAACACATCGGTGCCGCGCCGCACGCCGCCATCAAACAGCACCGGGATGCGCCCCGCTGCGCCAGCCACCACGTCGGGCAAGGATTCAAGGGTGCCGCGACCCGTCTCCATGGCGCGGCCGCCATGATTGGAAACCATTACGCCATCGGCGCCGTGCTCCACCGCAAGCTCCGCATCCTCGCGCGCTTCAATTCCCTTGATCACCACTTTCATCGTGGTCATGTCTTTCAGCTGCTTGATGAAGTCCCACGTCAGCGACGGCGATGTCAGGCCCAGTCCCTCGGTGTTGATGCCGGCAAACATGCTCTTGGCCGCCGTATTGGGACGCTGGTTGCCGGCCGCATCCACCAGATGACAGTTGGAGCATTGGCGCGTGTCTTCACGCCGCAAGCGAGCGGCGGTCTCGGTGTTGCGCCCCGCGGGCAGATCCACCGTCACCGCCACCACCGTGCAGCCGGCACGCTGTGCACGCTGCACCAGTTGACGTGTCACCTCGATGCGATTGGTGGTGTAAAGCTGAAACCACAGCGGTGCACCGCGCGCAGCGGCAATGTCTTCCAGCACATCGGACATCTGCGTCGACACGATGTGCTGCTGATTCTTCGCGCGGGCGGCTTTGGCAACGCCAATGTCAGCTTCGAGATGCAGTGACCGCAGGCCACCGATGGGGCTGATCATTACCGGCGAGGCCATCTTCGTGCCCAGCACCTCGGTGGAATAATCCATGTGACTCACGTCGACGAACCGTCGCGGACGCAGTCCCCAATGGGTGAAAGCCGTCTGGTTGGCGCGTAGCGTCACGTCCCCGTCGACGCCACTTTGCAGGTAACCCCAATGCGCCGGCGGCACGACACGCCTGGCAGCGGCCTCCATATCGAACACATCCAGCGCATCGGCTGCCGTGGAGGCGCGCGGCGCGCCGGCTTCCTCCGCAGCCATCGCCAACAGCGGGCTGGCCGCCAGGAACTGCAACAGCGCGCGACGATTGGTGAATAACCGATCCATTCCCACTCCCCCACCCATGTTCACCGGGCTAGAATCCTCATCGTACTACCGAAATATAAGTGGGGGTCGTGATGTACGCATCGAGAGTGTTTGCGCTGGCACTGGCCGCAATTGCGTTGGTTGCCTGTTCAAAGGCACCAGACAAGCTCGCCGATGCACCTGCCCCACCCCCGCCCACCGCGATGGTGGATGGCGCCCGCATCATTGCTGCGGATAACAATGCCGAATGGCTCAGCTATGGCCGCACTTATTCCGAACAGCGTTTCAGCCCGCTGACAAAGATCAATCACGACAATGTGAAGCAGCTGGGACTTGCCTGGTATTACCAGTTCGACGCCAATGCCGATCGCGGCATGGAAGCCACGCCGCTGATCGCCGACGGCGTGATCTACACGTCCACCAGCTGGTCGCATGTCTACGCGCTGGACGCTAAAACCGGACAGCTCAAGTGGAGTTACGACCCCAAAGTGGATGGCCAGGTGGCAAGAGTTGCCTGCTGCGACGTCGTGAACCGCGGCGTTGCCTTGTGGAACGGCAAGGTCTACGTCGGTGCGCTCGATGGTCGCCTAATTGCACTGGATGCCGGCACGGGCAAGGAAGTGTGGTCCACGCAGACCACAGACCCCGCATTGCCCTACACCAGCACCGGTGCCCCACGCGTGATCAAGGGCAAGGTGCTCATCGGTAACGCCGGCTCCGAACTGGGCGTGCGCGGGTTCGTCTCAGCTTATGATGCAGAGACCGGCGTCCTCGCCTGGCGTTTCTACGTAACGCCAAATCCGCAAGGAAAGCCCGACGAGGCCGCATCCGATAAAATCCTGGCCGAGAAGGCAACTTCAACCTGGTTCGGCGATGGCTGGAGAAAAACCGGCGGCGGCGGCACGCCCTGGGATGCCATCACCTATGACCCCGTCACGGATCTGGTCTACATCGGCACGGATAATGGTTCGCCCTGGAGCCACCAGGCGCGCTCCAATGGCAAGGGCGACAACCTGTTCCTGTCTTCCATACTTGCGCTGAAACCCGACACCGGCGAGTACGTGTGGCATTACCAGACCAACCCCGGCGAAAGCTGGGACTACTCGGCCGTGCAGCAGATCATGACCGCAGATCTCACCATCAAGGGCCAGAAGCGTCACGTGGTGATGCAGGCGCCCAAGAACGGTTTTTTCTATGTGCTCGATGCCGCCACTGGCAAGGTGATCTCCGCTGAAAAATATGCGGCCGTAAACTGGGCCGAGAAGATCGACCTCGCCACGGGACGCCCGGTCGCCAATGCCTCAACGCGTTACGCCGGCGCTAAGACCACGCGCCTGTCGGTCGGTCCCAACGGGGCTCACATCTGGCAGCCCATGGCGTACAACCCGCAAACAGGACTGGTGTACATCCCCGCGCACCGCGGCGCATTCAGCTACCAGAACGATCCCGACTGGCAATTCGTCGCGGGACGCTGGAACCTGGCGCAGGGACCCAATGGCGGATTCACGCAGCCCAGTTCGCCACCCCCGCCCGACAAGCTGTCGCCCGCAGGCGAGGCGGTCATCGCTAAACTGCCGGGAGAGGGTGGGTTCCTGGTCGCCTGGGATCCGGTGGCGCAGAAATCACGCTGGGTCATTCCGCAGGGCACGCAGTGGAACGGCGGCGTGCTGGCAACTGCTGGCGACCTGGTGTTCGGTGGTACGGATATGACATTCAATGCCTACGACGCCAAGACCGGCGAGACGTTGTGGACCGACAAGACAGCCAATGCAGTCATGGCAGGTCCCGCCACCTATGAAATCGACGGCGAGCAATACGTCGCCGTGAACGTGGGTTACGGCGGCGCCAATGCGGTGATCGGCGGCCGCTTTCCGCGTCGACCCGGCAGGTTGTATGTGTACAAGATCGGCGGCACGGTCAAGGCGCCGGAGTTCCCGGCTTTCGTGCCCAGTCCACCGCTGGATCTCACCAAGCTCACTGCCTCCACGGGTAATGCTGCCCATGGTGGGCAGCTCATGGGTCAGTGGTGCATGTCATGCCACATCGGCGGCATCTTCATGCCAGACCTGTCGCGTTCGCCGCGCATCTCCACGCAGGAACTTTTCCGCGATGTGGTGCACAACGGGGCACTGAGGTCGCGCGGCATGGCCAACTTCTCGCAGTGGCTCAGCGAACAGGATGTGGAAGACATCCGCGCCGCGCTGCTGGATCAGGCAAAGGCGCAACAGGCGACCAAGAAGTAAGGTGAGGTGGTCAGGCCTTGGCGCGAAGGGAACGGCTGATGGCCCGCCGCGGTACGGCGGGCTCTGCAGCTTTATCTCGCGACGTGCGAACGCCAGCGAAAGTCTTCTGCGCCAGTTCATCCACCTGCTGCCCGAGCTTTCGATAGTCCGAGACCAGTTGCTTGCCGAATTTGGTGAGTCGCGCGCCGCCACCCTCGACTCCGCCTACACTGAGCACGGCCACAGGTTCGCTGAAACCGGTGTTGACGTTGGTCAGCAATAGCCAGGCCCGCCGATAGCTCATCTTGAGCTCCCGTGCTGCCGCGGAAAGCGACCCGGTGCGTTCGATCTGCTCAAGCAACCCGATCTTGCCCGGTCCTATCGAGATCACATCCGTGAAGTCCACCCGCACATGTGCGCTTGGTTTCATTACACGGGCACCGTAACTTGTTTGCCACCGAATACCGATTGCCAGCTCTCTATTTCGCTGACCACCACATCGTCTGTGGCGTGGGCCAGGTCGGCAGCCCGGCCATAGTCCAGCGCCCCTTCGGGCGCCGAAAGCAGCCGGTCGATGCGGGTGTGGATGGCCTGCAGTTTTTCCGCGGTCACGCGGGAAATGGCCGAGAACCGCTCGAAGTCACCAAAGTAGCGGATGCCGGCAATGGCCGCGCCGAAGGTTGGCAGCAGCACGCCCAGGAACGTGAACATGTATGACAGGTGTTCGGCGATGGTCTTGGGCCAGATATGCAGCGCACCGCCGCCTTTGAGAATCAGATAACCCAACACCGACATCACGGCCAGGGCGAACAGCACCTCGGCCAGCCGATCGAGATTGTGATGAACAGCGGCAAGTCGTCGGGCCTTGGCAATGTGGTAGTCACGTTGTGTCATGACGTGGTCCCACAAAATCTCAGTCACGGCGCGGCGCAGGTAAGGCTGTGTGATGACCAGCTGCGGCAGCCCCACTTCACGCAGCGCATGGCGTGCGTACCACTCGGGCCAGGAAGTCTCCGTTCCCATGGGCCAGCGCCCCGGCGCACGCGCGACACCGAACAATTGCAGTATGGGCGCATGTCGCAGGTATTCGGCCACGCGGCGCGTCTCGAACCAGCGTCGATGCCAGCGCTGCTTCTGGCCGATAAGCGTGATGGCAAGAACCGTTGCCAGCAGCGTCAGCTCGAACAGCGCAAACAGCCATTTCTCTTCCGACGAGGCGAAAGTCAGGTAAGCGATGCCGCCCACAATGGCCAATGGCGCCAGCAAGAAGTTAAGCGTCATGCCACCGCGATACACATCCGACAGCCGCGCCGATATGCCGTCAGCCCAGGCAAAGCGGCGCAGGATGCCCGACTCTATTTCGGTCATGTAGTCGTGCAGTTGGCCAGGCAGGGCACGGGCCAGTGCCAGGGGACCTGCCGCACTGCGCAAAATGATGGCGTCAGGAGTCTCGTAGATCACGCGCAGATTGCGGAACCGGGCCCTGAAGCTGTCTGCCCCGAACAGCGCCTCAACACGGCGATACAGATGCCACACCGGATTACTGCGTGTTGGCCATGCTTCCCTGGCAAGTGATTCCGCGCCAGGCGCCGCGTGTCGTCTGTGGCCGTGGCGCTTGTGGACCAGGGGCGGCTCGGCCGGATACAGCGCATGGCGTACCAGCGTGCGAAGTTCGACGCTGCGGTCGACTTCAATATGCGAGCCGGCCTGCAGGCCCGCCAGCGATTCCGGGCCAGAAAGAATGCGCCATTGATCCGGCGCGTGGGTATCGATCCAGATCACCGATGCGCCAGTCTCCAGCGCGATCTGGATGGTGTGCCCGGTGCCACCAATCAGCGCACGGGTCAACCCGTCCCATACAGCAACCAGGATGTCGGACTGCTCGATCATGACGCGCCCGGCAAGCGCCACGCGCAGTGACGATTCCGCTGCAAAGGTCGCGGCCTTGCGCGTGTCATTGGGACAGCGCAGCTTGTCGAGGAACAATTCACGCATTGCGTCGTCGCTATCTGCCAGCTCGAACAGGCGTGATCGCGATGCCAGCGAACGAATCGTGCTGGCGCGCTGGCGCAGCTCGGGGCTGCAATCGTCGCAGTCACCAGGTGTGCCGAACAGCAGTGCACGCGCCTCGCCCTCTGTGGCAGGATGCGAATTGATGGCGGCATTGAGGGCCAGGCCGAAGGGCAACGGTGCAATCAGCTCCCAGCCACGCGCCAGTGAGCTGTTCGCGGCGATCTGATCCGTGCCGTCGGCCAGCAGGCAATGCAGGCGTGTGGGTGCAATGGGGCCATGGTGTTCAGCAGCAACCGCGGCGTCTATCTCATCGAGTACTTGTTCCAGTGCAGCTACTATCGCGGAACGATTGGCGGCAAACGCGGGGTTGTCCTCGCGATGACCGGTGACGCCCAGGCACAGGCGCACAACGGGCATGGGTGGTGCGGATACTGCGTCGCTCATCGGCACTCAAAATCGTCCTTGCCTACCGGATTGCAAAAATCGCCCCATTTGCCAGTGGCACGCCAGTAGTCCGCAATGCCCAGATCCGTGATCAGCTTCTTGAACGCGGGCTCACCATGGAGATCACGCAAGACCGGGCGCCATAGCAGTCCTGCCCATATCTCGAAGCTGTAGCCCTTGTGGCTCATGGACTGCAGGGCTCTCAGGGCAAGATCGTGATCGCCAAAATAGGTGGACCACTGGGCAATGCTGGACAGCGTGTAGATATTGGCCTGGCTGCTTCCCACATAAAGGCTACGCAACTTGGGCAATGCCAGGGCCGGATCGTCCAGCAATGGCTTGCCATCAACGCTGGATACATCCGTGCCCGTGTCTTTGACTGCCAGCAACGCCTCATTGAGTTTCGCCACGTCGCGGCGCGCCAGGGCGCGAGAGACTGCCGTACCCAGCAAGGCCGGTGTCCGGCCGCCAGGAAGTGCCAGCAATTGCTGCATCTCGGTATCGGCGCGGGCGGAGTCTCCCTTGATTTCGTATGCCAGCAAGAGGTTGGTGCGCGAAAAGACGTCCAGTGGATCATCCTTCTTCACCTGCTCCAGCTCCAATACCGCCTCCGTGGCCCTGCCGACGCCCACCAGGAACTGTCCATGACGCAGTCTTGCGCGCACCCCCAGGCCACCGGTCAGCTTGAGGGACTCATTGAGCAAGTGCTCCATGTCTATGAGGTGATGCTCGCGCGCTGCACGATACGACAGGGCGAAACTGGCCTCAGGTGACTTGGGTGCCAGGGCCACAACCTGGTCAATTGCAGCATTGAGCCGTTTTTCGTACTGCGGCAGCTTGCGTGAATCGCCAGGGGTAGCGCGAATATACGCATCGACCATCCACAGCCAGGCCTGCACGTACGTTGGGTCCAGCGCAACGGCCCGTTCGAAACGCGGTGCTGCCGCCTGCATGGATGCCGAGTCGTTGGAATTGAGCAGCGCCCTTCCGGCCAGGAACTCGTCGTATGCCGCCACATTCTTTGTGCCGCTGCCACTGGAAGTGCCCATGCGCACCTGCAGCTCCTGGGTCACGTTCCGGGCGATTTCTTCCTGGATGGCGAAGATGTCATCGAGCGAGCGTTCATAGGTCTGTGACCACAGGTGCGAGCCGTCGCTCTGCCTGATCAGCTGCGCGGTGATCAGCACCCGCTTGCCTGCCTTGCGGACGCTGCCTTCCAGCAGGTGATTGACGCCCAGCACTTCGCCGATGTGGCGCAGGTCTTCGTTCTTTCCTTTGAATGCGAACGAAGAGGTTCTCCCGACCACGCGCAGTTGCGGCACCTGCGCCAGCTGGTTGAGCAGTTCTTCCGACAACCCATCGGAGAAATACTCCTGCTCCGGGTCTGAAGACATGTTGACGAAGGGCAGCACTGCGATCGAAACCTGCGTTTGCGTCATGCCTGCAGCGGCAACGGTGGCCGATGGTGCGACTTGCGCGATTGAAGATGTTGGACGCGTGCGCAGCATCCACATAATGACACCCGCAACCAGCAACACTCCCAATCCAATCGCTATTGCCGCTGGACTGATCCGTCTGCGATCGGAGACCACGGCCACCTGCGGTGGCGCTGCGACTGGTCCGCGCTTGCGCACCATGCGCTGCACGGTGGCCAGGTACGCCTGCCAGTCCTTATCGTTCCCGTCGCCGGACCAGTTGGAAAGATCGGCCGTGTGTTTGAGTTCGAACATGATCGGCCGCTTGCACGGCTCAATCATCGCTGGCACCAGCGTTGCGTTGCGGTCTGCCTGCGTCGCCTCGGCCCGCACCCACCGCGATGAAACCGACTTCGTGGACCACAGGACGACAACCGCCTTGGCAGTTTCCAGGGCCTGTTCGGTTACCTGGTCATAGTCCTCGCCGGCATTGAGGGTCTGGTCCCACCACACGCTCAAGCCCTCGCGCTCGAAACCTTGGGCAAACCGGCGAGCGGTTGCCTGATCTTCACGGCTATAGGACAGGAAGACGTCGGGCATGAACGACTTGGGACCCTTCGGCCGCCTGAGGGCGGCGTTAACCGCCGATTATGCAGGGAGGAATGGTCGTGCGCCTCGTGTGCCGGTCAAAAGTACTTTACTGTTTATCGATAAATGATATATTGATAAACAATAAGATCTGAGGAGCCCTCAAATGACCGACAAACGCACTGATCTGCTTTCCGTCACCCGCGCGCTGGTGCGATTTGCCCAGATGCTGGTTGTCCTCGTGATGGCATTGGGGGCTGTGATCTTCATCGGGCTGCTCAATGGCACCGGCAAGCCGATGCCTGTTTTCACCGGCACGCTGGCCAGCATGGATCCCAAGACCGCCGTGCTTGCGTTGCGCATAGGTTCGATCGGCGCACTTTGCGCGGGCGCGGCCTTGTTGCCATTGCTGCGCGAACTCATACGCATCATCGACAGCACCCGCCTCGGCGACCCGTTCATCCCGGAGAATGCCCGCCGACTGCGGCTCATCGGCTGGCTGCTCCTTGCCTTCAATTTCTGCGTCAGCAGCACGGTTTCCCTGGTGACGCCGCCGCGCAGCGGCATCACTTTCCCCTTCGTTTCATTGAGCGCCCTGCTGATGGTGCTGCTGGTGTTCGTGCTGGCCCGCATCTTCGAGAGCGGCAGCCAGATGCGCGCCGAGCTTAAGGACACCGTCTGATGCCGGTGCAGGTTCAGCTGGATGAGTTGCTACATGCGCGACGCATGACGCTGACGGAACTGGCCGATGAGGTTGGCATCACCATCGCCAATCTCTCCATCCTCAAGACCGGCAAGGCCAAGGCCATGCGTTTCTCGACGCTGGAGGCTATCTGCAAGGCGCTGGATTGCCAGCCCGGGGACCTACTCAGGTTCGAAAAAGAAGGCTAGTTGGTTGTGCCCATCGTGTATCGCGTGCGTCACGCCGCGATGCAGTTATTGCGGCCGCTGTCCTTGGCCTGATACAGGGCCTTGTCAGCTCGCTCCATGGCCGCTTCGGCCGTGTCGCCGCCGTTTATCCCCGTGACCCCGCAGGACACCGTCACGGGAACTGGCTCGCCGCGAAAGTGCATTTTCAAAGAGGCCACGGCCTGCCGCAGGTCGTCGGCCAGCTTGATGGCGCCACTGGTGGGAGTGTCCATCAGCATGATCACGAATTCTTCGCCACCCATGCGCCCCAGGAAGTCGCTGCTGCGCAGGCGGCTGCTGAAGCAGTTGGCAACCTCCTGCAACACGCGATCCCCGGCGGCATGGCCGAACTTGTCGTTGATGGACTTGAAGTGGTCCAGGTCCCAATACAAGAGGCTGATGGGCCGGTCCGTGCGTGCCACGCGCGCGATTTCCTCGCGCACGCGCTCGTCGAATGCCGCGCGATTGGCGATGCCCGTCAGTGCGTCGATACGCGCACGGCGTCGCTCCACCTCAAGGTCGCTTTCCAGGGAGCGGGTCTTGAGCTTGAGCTCACTGACCTGCCGGGTGAGGTGTTCATTGCGGGCCGCATGGGCCTTGAAGCGGCTGTCCTCGCGCTCGCGATATTCATGCACTTCGCGCGAGATATTCTGCACGCGCGCCGCGACCAGCTGGCGCAGCGGCGCGATTTCCGTGGCCACCATCGCTTCGTCAGACAGTTGCTGCACATTCGACAGCACCTGCGTCTGCATGGATTCGCCGGCAAGACGGCTGGCATTCAGATCGCTGTCGCCCGAGGCGATGATCTGCGCCAGTTCATTGAGCCGGTTGGTCACGTCGGTCAGTAGCGCGGCTGCCGACATGCGTTCGCGTGCGAACTGATCGGCGCGGTCGCGAACCAGGTCCGCGGCCCGTTCGATCACGCGCGCCAGAGTCGCGTCTGAGCTGGCATTGGAAAGTTGACCCAGCAATGCCGCAGCCTCTGTTTCGGGTGCATCGGCGGGAATGAGTCGCTGCAACAGTGAACCCAGCGCCGTCACAATGGCCGAATGGCTGGATTCAGCAGATGCTGCGGGCGTTGTCGCAGGTTCCGCTACCAGCGGCTGGGTCAACTCCAGCGACGCCTTGGCTGCGCCCTTGGCAACTCCCCTGGCGTCCGGTCCCATCATGGCGCTGCTCAGGGACGTGAGCAGCAGTTCAAGATCCGGGGCGCCGGCTTCGCGCTTGACGGCGCTGCTCACCTGCGTCAGTTCAGTGTCCAGTCGCGGGTCGTGCCCCGAGGCGGCAATGCACAGGCGCGTGACCAGTCGGCGCAGCACCTTCTCAAGATCACGCCAGCTGTTTTCGTGTTTGTCGAACTCACGCAGCAGTTCGCGATGCTTCGCCTTCCAGTGCTGGGTGTCGTCCGCTATTCTATTTGCCATAACACAAGAAACTCCCTTCCCTCACGAGGTTATCGGCAGCCCCCGGAATTGAGTTAGTTCCGGAGTGCTACGTGAGTCAAGGAATTGTAAAAAGTGCTGGCCCGGCTCAGCCGCGCACTTTGCGCGGCGCGGTTTCCTTCAGGAACAGTGCAACGAAGAAGCCCAAAACAAGGCCGCAGGCCGCGAAATATAGCGCCCCTTTGAGGCCATACGCAGGATTGCCGGCAATGCGGCCCGCGATGATGGGGCTGATGCCGCCGCCGACGAATTCACCGGCGAATATCACGAAGCCGGCCATCGACGCCAGCATGCCCGGAGGCGCGGCTTCCGCAGCCACGGGGCCGGCCAGAATGGCCAGCGCCGCGAAATTGAACATCGAGGCAAAGAACAACAGCACCCACAGCACGGTGGTGCTCTCGGCGCCGGACTGCGTGAAGAAGTACAGGAACACCGCGGCCAGGATGTATGAAGCCAGCGTAGTCAGCTTGCGCCCGATGTAGTCAGACAACGCCGGCATCGCAAACTGTCCGATGCAACCGCCTATACCCACCGCTGAAAAGACATTTCCTGCGGTGACCGGATCAAGCCCCAGACCAGCGCCAGCCGGCGCTGTGAGATAGGCCGTCAGCATCGCGGCAATCACGAAGATGCCGCCCATGGCGCAAATCAGGGTCAGCGGTGCGACCTTGGCATTGCGATGGGCAAACATGCTCATGAAGGGTGCGCCACCGGCGCCGTGGCCCGTGTTTGCACGCTTCAGGGGTTCGCGTACGACAAGCCACATCAGGATGGCCACGATCACGCCGGGCGCGCCCACGATCATGAATACTGAGTGCCAGCTATGGGTGTTGAGCAGCCGCGTGGCAATGAGCGGCGCCAGCGCCAGACCGAACAAGGAAACCATGCACTGGAAGATGCCGTTGTTGAGACCACGGCGTTCCGGCTTGGAGGCTTCAACTGCGACCGCGACACCGATCGAAGCCACCGGGCCCTCGGCAACACCCATGATGACGCGAACCAGTACCAGTGCCGTGATGGAACCAGCCAAACCACTGAACGCCGACATCAGGGAGAACACCAGGATGGCTGGCACCAGCACGGCGCGGCGTCCGACCTTGTCAGCCAGATAACCCATCACGAATGCTGAAATCCCCCAGGCCATGCCCAGGTATCCCGCCAGCGTTCCTCCGTCCTGGGGAGTCAGGCCCAGATCCTTGGCCATCGTGGAGTTGGGCGACTGCAGGATGATGGGAAGCACGAACCTGTCGAGGCCCACCAGCCCGAAGGTGATGCTCAACAGCAGGATGATTTTCCATTCGTAGGAAGTATCGTGGCCTTTGGCAGCATCAGTCATGTGCATCCCCTTTTGTTATCGACGAAGTTCTTATTGGATTCCGCTGGCCGCTTCCATAGTCACATCGCGGGCCTGGTCAGACATTCCCTGTTCCCAGGTGCTCCAGCCGGAATTCATGCCATAGGGAGCACGCTGCAGGATGGCATCGATCTTGGTGATCTTGCCCTTCTCGAGTTTGAAAAGCTCTGCCAGCTGCCAGGTCCACGGCTGCACCGGGCCGGCGACCACGTCGCGTCCGCTGGGCGTCTTGAACTTGCGTGTCTCGCCGCCGGAGTGATCGAAGAAGCCAAACGCAAACACGATGCCACGCTCCTGGTCGATGGCCACGAAGCGCCGGTCACGAATGCGGTTCACGAAGTGCAACAGGCCGGACTGGAACTGCTCCAGGCAATTCCATTGCCCTGAATAGCCGGTTGCAGTCAGTGGATCAGGCCTGGTCTGGCCGGCAGGGGTAGGCACGCCGGTGGACTGGTTGCCATTCTCATGGCGCACACAGTTGGGGCCGAAGGGGTAATCACCCTTGCCGTCGTTGCGCTGCATTCCTGAAAAATATTTGTTGCCCTGAGTGACCAGCTCGGCGCGCGACATGCGCTCGCTGACAGGCACCGCCTGCAGGTACAGCGGATTGGTACCCAGTTTTTCCAGGTTGTCATAACTGCGATTGTTGGTGGCCGCATCCGGGCGCACCACGATCTGCTCGATTTCAGTGATCTGACCGCCCGCCACGCGCAGTCGCAATCCAATCAGCGAGCCGTTGAATTTCTCGGGTTCACGATGATCTTCCTGGATGGTGCCGAGGAAGGCCACTTCTTCCGCAGGCACGTCGGTCACGAACAGGCGGTAAGTACCCTTGCCCTTCATCGTGTTCCACAACCCGTCGCCGATGATCAGGCGTTGCCCGTCTTCGGTGAATTTCACATTGGGAGAAAGCGGAACCATGGACGGCTTGTTGGCCGCAACTGCATCCAGGTAACGATCCACGAATCCTTCCAGGCATGCGCGATCGCATGTGGGTTGCGCGCCCTGCGCCGAAGCAAGCCCTGCGACAATAGTTGCCGCGACAACCAAAAATCCTGGTGTAAAGCGCATGAGACCCCCAATCGTTATCGGCGGCATTCTGCACTATCCGGGTCTGACCGGCTATTGCGGCTCGATAACCTGATAACCGCGCTGGCGTAACTGGCTGAGTATTCCGTCCCCGGCCATCAGCTCACTTATCGTTACCACAGCCAGGGTGCCGCTATTGCGCTGGAGCGCGCCTTCCATCGCCAGCAGCAACTCCAGGCGGAACTTGCGTTTTGCATCGTCGAGCATCGATGCCAGTCGCGGTGTGCCCAGCAGCACATCCACGCAGCGCTGTTCGGGCGAGTCGGTCGACAGCTTGCGCAGGGGCGCGATATCGCCTGTTGCCCAGGCGTTGGCCTGGGTTTGCAACAGCGGCATGTCATGTTCCATGCGCGCGACCAATCCCTCGAAGCAGCCGATCTCCGCAGTGAAATCCGACTTGGCGTAGTCGTTGATCAATCCCTTGGGATCCTTGATCTGCAGCGCGACTGCGGATCGCCGGATCTCCACGTGATTGCGCTTTGCAGCCTTCTCCACCACCGGCCACACCACGTCGCGGTTATTGAGCTGTGCCGCGTCCAGCGCCCGGGAATAAAGGATGAAGGCGGCCAGCGCCGGTCGCCAGCGATCGATCTTGTCGGGCGCCGAATACCTGGCGGCCAGCACTTTCCAGCGCGCATACAGATCCGCGGGCAGCACATCCTTGAGTGTGCCGTCATCGGGAATGGAACGGGCCCGCAACATGGCGGGCAGCAATCGCAACCCGGAGAAAAATCCTATTCCGGCAGTGACATCCGGAGGGGCGATCACCGACTGCGAACGCGCGATCACCGCTTCCACCTGCTGGGCACGCCATTGCATCTTCTTGGGCAAAGGCGAGTGCGTACCCAGTAACCACAAGGTATTGCCGCCATTGGTGACCTGCCAGAGCCCCGGTCCCGGCTGCTCACCGGAAACCACCACCTCATCGAGCGTGTCTTCTGCATGAACCACGTTCACCAGCAGCAACAGGCCCATGACCAGGTATCGCCAGCCGCGCCCGCCCATGTTCAATTGCGCGAGTAGAGATGCATTCAGAATGCGGCCAGCGTCCTTACCAGGGGCGCCTTGAGCGCCGGGGCATCTTCCTTGAGCAGCCGACCGTCCGCCACCGCCTGGTCCACCGCGGCGTTGAAGCGCTTGATGTATTCGTTGCGATCCTTGTAAAGGGACTTGAGCCTGGCCGCGTCATAACGCCGCATTGATCCGGTTGATTCGCATACGGCGCGCGACTGCGCATCGTCCTGCGCAGGCGTGCTGCGTCCGGAATAGCTGGCCAGCGGCACGTCGACCTGCGGCAGTCGCCAGCCTCCCTGGGCATTGCCCTGCCGGTCGAGCACTGGTTGGCCACGTGCATCGGTCTCGATGCGCGGTACACCGGGCAGTGCCACGCCACTTACCAGCAGGACATCGAATTGTCGCCAGATGGCATTGAACGCCAGCCCGGTCGGAAAATCACTGCGCGGTTCGCGGCAGATGTCATCGGCCGCAATGGCAATACCGGCAATCTGCAGGTCCACCGCAGCGGGCTGCCCGGCGGGGTACGCACCGGCATGCGCGGCACCTGCGATTTCATACTGGTGATACACCGCGCCAGGTTCGTCGCTGTCGGCGCGCGGCTGCGCAGCGGCGGCATGCAAGTCTGTTTGGGTCAGCACCACCACCTCGGGGGCACGGGCCTGCGGGCGCAGTGCTTGGTTTGCAGCGGTGCCGCAGGGATGAATGGGCGTTGCTGCTGTTGCCGCCGCACTGAGATAACCGTCGAATATCGGTGTGCCATCGCCCAGTCGCAGGTATGCATGCAGGGCGTTGATGAACGTGGCGATATAGCTGGCACCCTGGCCGTATCCGGCCAGGATCACGCGCGTGGGGCTGTAATTGCGCAACGGATTCTCGCGACTGGTACTGCGCAGCAATGCGCCGCTTTGCGCAATCACATCCCAGGCAAGTCCGCTATCCGCTGCGGTGGTGGTGGCCGCTGCTGCCGTGCAATCGGCTTGCGGGTTCCCCAGCGTGAGCGACTCATAGCGCAATGGATCAAACTTGCCCAAAATCGCAGCGGCTTGCGGGGACACCGTGATTCCCACCCACACATCGCCGCTGCGCAGGAAATATTCGCTTGAAAGACCCCACAGCGGCGCCACATCGTAGTTCTGCGGCGTATCGAGCACCTCCACGATCACGCGTCCACTGAAACGCTTCGCATCCACCGGACGTCGCACCACCAGGCGCGTGACGTAGGGCACTCGCGGCGTGAGGCCAGCTACCGCATCGCGCGCACCGGCAGGGGCCCAGTCGTAAACACTGGCCTGGCCCTTGAGCAGCAATTCGTCCTCTGCATAGCCCAGCGCGGCCAGATCCACCGGCGCCAGCGCACTGGCAGCGGCCATGAACGGGCGATTGGTTTCGCTGGTTGTAACCAGCGTGGCTCGCGGAGTGGATACCAGCTGCGCGGCTTGGCCGATTGCACTCAGCAGCAAGCCGGTGGCAATCAATGGCAAACTGGGGTAACTCATTAGAGACAGTCTATGTCCGACCCCTATCTGGAGTCATTCGAACAATTCCTCGACCGGGCCATTGCCCGTCCGGGTGTCTCGCACCATGTGCAGGTTGCCGGCCGCCGCCTGCATTACCTGGAATGGCCCGGCCCTGCCGATGCTCCAACCCTGTTGCTGCTGCATGGCTTCCTGGCCCACGCACACTGGTGGGACTTTGTCGCGCCTTCACTGGCCGAAAATTATCGGGTAATCGCGCCGGACTTCAGTGGCATGGGCGACAGTGAATACCGCGACGATTACACCCACGCCCACTTCGACGAGGAGGTCACCGGCCTCATCGAGACGCTGGGCATCGCCGGTTGCACTGCCATTGGCCACAGCTTCGGCGGACGGATACTGCTGTATGCCTGCCTGCGGCAGCCGCAACTCATTGCGCGCGCCATAGTGGTCGACTCGCGGCTGGGCTCCCCCGCAGATCCCATTGGTGGCTTTGACGAAGACTGGCGCCCCAAGAAACGCTATGCCGATGCGCAGACCATACTGCAGCGTTTCGTGTTGCGCCCGGTGGAGCCGGCGCCGGCCAAGGCCCTGCAACACATGGGCCACCACTCGGTTCGCGAAGAGCATGGTCAATGGGCGTGGAAATTCGACGAAAACGTCACGCGGCTTTACCAGGGTCGCAGGAACATGCCGCGCGTTGATGACACATTGGAACTGCGCAACCTGCAAACGCCGGTGGACTTCGTCTATGGCGAGGAAAGCAAGGTGGTGACGCCGCCGCGCGCCAGGTTGCTTGAAGGTTGCCTGCCCAATGTGCTTTCAGTGACCGGCCTGCCCAGTTGTCATCACCACCTGCCCGTAAGCCAACCCATCGCATTGCTGGGTGTGCTGCGGGTTCTGCTGCAGCAACATGTGGAGTAGATTCCAGCCATGAGCCAGACACCACTCGTCCCCCGACCCTACATTCCAGCGGTCACGCGCCTCCCCGAAATGACCGTGCGTGCCGTGATCGTCGGCACCATCCTCGGCATCATCTTTGGCGCTTCCTCGCTTTACCTGGTGCTCAAGGTGGGGTTGACGGTCAGTGCGTCCATACCGGTGGCGGTGATTTCCATCACGCTGTTCCGCCTGCTGTCGAAGTTCAGGATTCGCGACGCCAATATCCTCGAGCACAACATCGTGCAGACCGCAGGATCCGCCGGCGAATCCATCGCCTTCGGCGTGGGTGTGACCATGCCGGCCATCCTGATACTGGGTTTCGACCTGGAGCTGACGCGCGTGCTGCTGGTGGCCGTCCTGGGCGGGTTGCTGGGCATATTGATGATGATCCCGCTGCGTCGCGCATTGATCGTCAACCAGCACGGCATCCTCAAATATCCCGAAGGCACGGCCTGCGCCGAGGTGCTCAAGGCCGGCGCCAGCGCGGAATCGCGAGCTGCCGCGGATCCGCTGGCTCTGGGTACCGAATCCATCGGCATCAGCGCGCGCACCATTTTCACCGGCTTCGGCATTGGCCTGGCGTACAAGGCGCTCAACATTGCTTTCAAGGGATGGCGTGATTCACCCAACGTCACATTCGGCGCGCCCCTCAAGGGAGGCTCGATGTCCGCCGAGATTTCACCGGAGTTGCTGGGGGTGGGTTACATCATCGGTCCGCGCATTGCCGCCATGATGTTCGCCGGCGGCTTCCTGACCTACCTGGTGCTGATCCCGATGATCCTGTTCTTTGGATCAAAGATCACCGGTGTGCTGGCCCCCGGCACCATGCCCATCGCCGACATGTCGCCGGGCGATGTGCGCAACGCCTACATCCTCTACATCGGCGCCGGCGCGGTGGCCGCGGGCGGCATCATCAGCCTGGGTCGTTCGTTGCCGATGATCATCAGCAGCATCCGCCACGGCATCGACGACATTTCCGCGTCGCGCAGCGGCAAGGCCAGCAAAGATCGACGCGACCAGGACCTCTCACTGAAGTTCGTCGGCATCGGCACGCTGGTGTTGCTGGCCGCGATCACGCTGTCGCCGTCACTGCACATGAACATTCTGGGCGCCATATTGATCCTGATACTCGGCGCGCTGTTCGTGACGGTCTCTTCGCGACTCACCGGCGAAATCGGCTCGACCTCGAACCCGATCTCCGGCATGACCATCGCAACTCTGATGCTGACCTGCCTGGTGTTTCTGATCGTGGGCTGGACCGGTGGCGCCTGGTACGTCACTGCACTGTCCGTCGGCGGCATCGTCTGCATCGCCTGCTCCAATGGCGGCACCACCTCGCAGGATCTCAAGACCGGCTTCCTGATCGGCAGTACGCCGCGCCTGCAGCAGATTTCGATATTGATCGGCGCACTGGCATCGGCCCTGCTGATGGGTCCGATCTTGTTGCAGCTCAACGATACGGCGACCGTGTATGTGCCCATCGCACAGGTCGCCCCGCAGGGGCTGACCACCGACGTGGGCAGTCTTACCAAACAGGAATCCCTCAAGGGCGTTCAGGCCCAGGATGATTCAAAGACCTATCACGTGTGGCACAAGACCAGCATCGATGGGGCACCGGCCGGCAAATACCTGGTTGATGACACGGGCAAGGCCGTGTGGCTGGTGGATCCAGGCATCAATGGCCTGCACCCGACCCGCCCGGACGGAACGCAGGTACGCAAGTTCGATGCTCCCAAGGCAACGCTGGTGTCGTACATCATCAAGGGAATTCTCGATCGGCAGCTGCCGTGGGACCTGATCCTGTTCGGCGCGATGATCTCCATATTGATGGAGATTTCCGGCGTGCCCTCGCTGGCGTTCGCGGTGGGTGTTTACCTGCCCATTTCTTCTACTACACCCATCTTCATCGGCGGACTGATCCGCTACCTCATCGACCGGCGCGCGCGGCGTGCGCCTGCGGCTGCGGCCCTGTCCGAAGCCGAGTTCAGCGCCCAAACGGATCGTGGACCTGGCGTGCTGTTTGCCTCCGGATATATTGCCGGTGGCGCGATTGCCGGCATCCTGATCGCGTTCCTGGCCGGTGTGCTGGGCAATTTCGATGCAGCATTGCAACGCTGGTCCACCGCCAACAATCCCTTCTACGAAGGGGCGCACGCCGACCTGCTGGCGCTGCTGCCATTCCTGTTGCTGGTTGTGCTGCTGTGGCTGGTGGCCCGGGGCAAGTGGCTGTCAGGTGACGCGGGGAAATAGCCACCCGCGCTGCCGCCGACGAACGCGCTGCGATCAGTCGTGCTTGCCGCCGTAACTCTTGCCCGGGTTGGTCAGGCGATCAAGCACGCCCAGCATTACTGCTGATACCACGAAAGTCAGGTGGATGATGACGTACTAGCGCAGCTTGTCGTTGGCAATGCTCTGCGCGTCCATGAATGCGCGCAGCAGGTGGATGGATGAGATTGCAACGATGGACGCGGCGACCTTGAGTTTCAGCGAGCCCGAGTCCAGCTTGCCTATCCAGCTGAGATTGTCTTCGCTGCCAACGGTTTCAATCTTGGATACGAAGTTCTCGTAGCCGGCAAACATCACCATCACGATCAGGCCGGCGACCAGTGTCAGGTCAACCAGCGACAGCAGCGACAGCACCACGTCCGCTTCGGACAATTCCATGACATGGATGAATGAATGGATCAATTCGGTGAAGAACTTGATGCCCAGCAGCACCAGCGCCAGTGCCAGTCCCAGGCAGAATGGGGGCCAGCAGCCAGCGGCTGGCGAACAGCAGGCGTTCGACGAGTTTTTCGAGCATGCGGCTATTCTAGGGACACGGACTGGCCGCGCGAAAGTATCTCGCCCACCCCGTCCAGCGCATAGGCATTGCGCCCGAAAGCCACGCCGCGCAGCGCCGGATCAAATCGATAACGTTTGAGCGTGGCAATGGGCTCGTCGTCCTGGCTGGTGGCAGTGAGCTGGTCGATGGTGGTGATTATGCAGCGGATGCAGGCTTTGCTCAGCGCGAGTCTCACTGGCCCGGCCTGCAGCCGCGTGGCTTCGTCCTCTGCATACGCGGCCACGCCATCCAGCAGCACATTGGGACGAAACCGGTTGACCGGCAGGTCGCGCCCCACGCGCGCGGCCAGGTCCTTGATGGAAGCGGTTGACAACACCAGCAACGGATAGCCATCGGAAAAGAAATTGGGCACTTCGCGACCCGCGGTCCATTCCTGGCTGCTGAGGCGGCGGCCGGCTGGATCAAAACGAACCATGCGCAGCGGGCGACCCAGCCATCCGGAGAGGAACTGCGACACCTCGTCACCGGCATCGAAGGCGTCGCAGTGCGTGCCCCACACCTGTGCCGACACGCGTTGGCCCTTGTGATCCAGTGCAATCATCGGACCCGCGCCCTGCGGATTGCCCATGTGCAGTGATTGGGCGTCGAGGGCGATGTGCAGCAGCGCCAGGCGTTTCTCGTCGCGCTGCGTGATGCCGCGACCACTGGCATCGACGATCATCCACTCACGATCATGGCGCAGTCCGCAGTCATCGAGCCGCGCGGTTTCACAGGGAATCCCGGCTGCGGACTTTACCGGGTAGACGAAGAGGCCACTGATTACAGCGCTCATGCGCCGCGTTCGAGTCCTTCGACGCAGCGCTCGAGATAGCTGCGTAGCTCCGACACTTCCTTGACCGACAGCAGCGACAGCATCTGCGTCATCACCGGTGAACCGGAAGAGCGCGCGGCATTGAGCCGCTCCTGGCCGGCGGGCAACAGGTACCAGCGGTCAGCACGGCGGTTATGCGGATCAGGACGACGCTCGACGCTGCCCTCTTTCTCAAGTCGACGCAGCAAACCGGTCATGGTCTGCGCAGTCACCAGCAGACGCCGCGCAAGTTGCGCGCCGGCGATGCCGGGTTCCTGCTGCAATTGATCCAGCGTGACCAGGTGCGCAAATGAGACATCGGAACTGCGCCGCAGCCGTTCGTCGACCAGGTGGCGGAACTGGTGCATGAGCCGTTTGAGCAGATACCCTATCTGCTCGTCGGGAGTTGGCTGGTAGGTCTTTTGGGGCGTCGCCATCTTCCGGATATTCGAACTTGCTTAACGTAAGGTCACTGATAATATATCAGCTACCTGATATCATACAAGCCGGGAATTTAATGCGGGACGTCGACCACCAAATGAGACAGCGGATGTCGCCTCAAGTTCTTGTCATGTGCGTGGGCGCCCTCGCGCTGCTGATGGCGGGCTGCAATCGCGGCTCACCAGCCAACGACAAGGCCGCAAAGCCCGGCGCTGCTGCCACTGCGGCCATGACCATCACCACCACCAGGGTCAGGAGCGAGGAAATCGTGCGCAGTGTTCCGGCCACCGGAACGATTTACCCGTGGCAGGAAGTCATCATCGCGGCCGAAGTCGGTGGCTATCGTGTTGCCGCCGTGCTGGTGGACGTGGGCACGAAGGTCAAGCAGGGCCAGGTGCTGGTGCGCCTGTCGGGCGACATGCTGCAGGCCGATCTTGATTCCAAGCGCGCCGCCATGCGCAGCGCCGAAGCGGCAGAGGTCAATGCATCGGCTGCGTTGCGGCGCGGCGCATCCGTATCCAGCTCCGGCGCGCTGTCGGCCGCGGATCTCGACAAGTTGAAGGCCGACCAGATTGCAGCCCAGGCGCGCGTGGATACGTCCAGTGCGGATTTGCGCACTGCCGAGCTGCGCGCGCGCTATGCAACAGTTACTGCGCCCGACAGCGGCACCATTACATCGCGCAGCGTCAGCGTGGGGCAGATCGCACAGGCCGGCACGGAGATGCTGCGCATGCTGCGTCAGAACCGCGTTGAATGGCGTGCTGAAATTCCCGAAGCGCTGTTGTCGCGCATCAAGGTCGGCCAGCTGGCCAAGGTCACGGCGGTGGATGGCACCACGGTCAATGGCAAGGTGCGCGCGGTGGCGCCCACCGTGCAGGCCACCAATCGCACTGGCCTTGTGTATGTGGACATCGAGGGGGGTGATGCGCGCCCCGGCATGTTCGCGCGTGGCGAAATCGCCGCGGGCAAGGGTCCGGCACTGCTTATCCCCGTCACCAGCGTGGTGATGCAGGACGGTTACAGCTACGTGTTCGTGCTCAAGGACAACAACATCGTCGAGCGCCGGCGCGTGCAGCAGGCGGGCGTACGCGGCGACAACATGGAAGTCGCGGATGGTGTTGCCGCAGGTGACCTCGTCGCCGTGAAGGGCGCGGGCTTCCTCAAGGACGGCGACACAGTTCGCGTGGGCGACGCGGCCGCGCCATGAATTTCGTCACATGGTCGATCCGGAATCCGGTCCCGGTGATCATGATGTTCATTGCCCTGCTGGTGGGCGGGGTCTGGGGGTTCAGGAAGCTCCCCGTGCAGGACCTTCCGGACATCAGCGCCCCCTATGTCATCGTCAGCGTGGGCTACGCGGGCACGCCGCCGTCGCAGATGGAAACCGAAGTCACGCGCAAGGTTGAGGATGCGATTTCCACGCTGATCGGCATCAAGCGCATCAGCTCCACCATCAGTACCGGCAGCTCGCAGACCGTCATCGAGTTTGATTTCAAGACCGAAATGTCGCAGGCCATGGACGATGTGCGCGACGCAGTGTCGCGCATCCGCCCTGACCTGCCGCTGGATGCCACCGAGCCCAACATCTCGCGCGCCACCATTGCCGGCAATGCGGTACTCACATTCGCGATCAGCTCCGACCGGCTGACGGATACGGAATTGTCCTGGTTTGTCGATCTCAACGTGATGCGCTTCATCAGCGGGGTCAGTGGCGTCGGCCAGGTCAGCCGCATTGGCGGCGTGTCGCGTGAAGTGCGTGTGGACCTCGACCCGGATCGCATGGCGGCGCTGGGCGTCACCGCCGGGGATGTATCTTCGCAGCTGGTGCGCACGCAGGTAGAACTGCCCGGCGGCGAGATGCGCATCGGATCGCAGGAACAAAGCGTGCGCACACTGGGCACCATTGGATCCGTGCAGGAACTGGCCGCGCTACCGGTTTCGCTCAGCGACGGTCGCACTACGCGACTGGATACGATTGCCGATGTCCGCGACCAGGCCGCCGAAGTCCGCCAGGTGGCATTGCTGGATGGCAAGCCGGTCATCGGCTTTCGCGTGATGCGCGCCTGGGGCGAAGGTGCGGTAGAGGTCGCCGACGGGACACGCGAAGCCGTTGCACAGCTTCGGGTGCGCTATCCGCAGATCAAGATCACGGAGATCAATAACATCCAGGACAAGGAGGTGCGCCAGAGCTTCCGCAACTCCATGACCATGCTGCTGGAAGGCGCAATCCTCGCAATCATCGTGGTGTGGTTCTTCCTGCGCGACATCCGTGCCACGCTGATTTCAGCCGCGGCACTGCCGCTGGCGGTGCTGCCCACGTTCTGGGCACTGCACATCTTCGGCTTCACCATGAACACGTTGACCATGCTGTCGCTGACGCTGGTGGTGGGCATGCTGGTAGACGACGCCATCGTCGAAGTGGAGAACATCGTGCGCCATCTGCGCATGGGCAAACCCCCATTGCAGGCTGCCACCGACGCTGCCATCGAGATCGGCCTGGCCGTGGTGGCCACCTCGCTGACGCTGTGCGCCGTGTTTGTCCCCGTGTCGTTCATGTCTGGCATACCCGGGCAGCTGTTCAAACCCTTTGGATTCACCGCTGCCATTGCCGTGCTGTTCTCGCTGCTGGTGGCGCGCACGCTCACGCCCATGATGGCCTCGAAATTCATGCGTGCTGCGGATCATGGCGATGAAGCCGGGCGCTTCAAGCTGTGGTATCTCAGCAAGGTCAAGCTGGCGATGCACCACCGCTGGAAGACGCTGGCGATTTCCACCAGCATCATGCTCGCGGCTTTTGCGCTGGCCACCACCCTGCCAAGGGGTTTCTCGCCGCCCTCGGATTTCGGCTATGTCAATCTCGGCGTCGATTTGCCGCCGGGGTCGCGACTGCAGGACACGGTCAGTGCCACCGAGCAGGTGCGCCAGCGGCTTGGAAAGTACCCCGAGGTCAAGAACGTATTCGCGCTGGTCAATCCTGTTAGCGCCAGCATGTTCATCACGCTGAGTGACCGCACGGAGCGCCACCGCACGCAACAGGAACTGCAGTCCGCCATTGTCGAGGACATGGCCGCCATACCCGGAGTGCGTATCCGCGCGGGCGGCGGCGGGCAGGGAAATGGTCCTCCCGGCAATGGCCCGGTGCAGATCGAGCTGACCGGTGACGATTCCTCGGTTGTCGCTGCCACGGCCATGCAGGTGGAGCGCGATATCCGCACCATTCCCGGACTGTCAAATGTCTCGACCAGCGCCAGCCTGTTACAGCCGGAACTGGTCATCCGACCGCGACCTGATCGCGCGGCAGAGCTGGGTGTAACAACATCGGCCATCAGCCAGGCCACGCGCATTGCCACCAGTGGCGACATCACCAACAACCTGGCCAAGCTCAACCTGCCGGACCGGCAGATCCCGATTCGCGTGCGCCTCAACGATTCGGCGCGCTCGAATATCGACCAGATCAGGCTGCTCAATGTGCCATCGCGATTCGGGCCGGTGGCGCTGATGAATGTGGCCGATATCTCCTTTGGTGCTGGCCCCTCGCAGATCACGCGCTACAACCGCAGCCGCAATATCACCATCACCGCGGACCGCGGCACGGTGCCGCTGGACGTGGCCAATGCCGCGATTGCCAACCTGCCTTCGATAAAGACGCTGCCCAGCGGTGTGCGCACCGTGGAGACCGGCGATTCGGAGATCATGGGCGACATCTTCTCCGGCTTTGCCGTCGCGATGATCATCGGCATCTTCTGCATCTACGCGCTGCTGGTGCTGCTGTTCCATGACGTGCTGCAGCCCATCACCATTCTCTCGGCGCTGCCGCCGTCGGTGGGCGGCGCCATCGTGGCGTTGTTCGTCTTCCGCATGGAGCTGTCGCTGCCGGCGTTGCTGGGCGTGCTGACACTGATGGGCATCGTGACCAAGAACTCCATCCTGCTGGTGGAGTACGCCGTCATGGCGCGCCGCGAACACGGCCTCAATCGCTTCGACGCGCTGCTGGATGCATGCTCCAAGCGCGCCCGCCCTATAGTGATGACCACCATCGCAATGGCTGCCGGCATGTTGCCCATGACCCTGGGCCTGTCCGGCGATTCCGCCTTCAGCGGCCCCATGGGCGCATCGGTGATCGGCGGCCTGATCGCCTCGACGGCACTGTCGCTGTTCGTCGTGCCAGTGATCTACACGATGTTTGACGACCTCGAGCAGTGGTTCAAAAAGAAGTTTTCGCGCTCGCCACGGTTGGCCGCCGTGGGTGCTCCTCAGTAGGTTTCCCGGGCGCGCAGCTTTGCGTCGTTGTTGCGCGGTGAGTTCACGCGCTTCGACACCGGCCAGGCAGAGCGAAGGTCATCCGGATAGGACGCCAGGCAGGCAAAGGCTGCTTCCGGCGTTGCGCCAAGCCAAGCCTCCTGGTCCTTGCGCTGCAAGATTGCGGGCTCCCGCTGTTTCGTGTTGTGGATCTGCGCCATGAAGGGCGACGCCGGCAGCGTGATGATGGTGCATGACAGGATGGGCTCGCCCTGCTGCGGCGTCGACATGTCCCACAGACCGGCGAAAGCAAACAGCTCCTGGTCGGCACAGCTGATGAACCACGGCTGCTTGCCATCCGCGATCACCTGCCATTCGTAGAAACCATTGGCGATGATCAGGCAGCGCTGCCCGCGCTGCCATGCACTGCGATAAGCCGGTGAAGTACGCACGGTTTCTATGCGCGCGTTGATGGTCGAGTATTGCCCCGCTACACCCTTGGCAAAGAAGGGAATCAGACCGAACCGCATGCGAACCAGCTCGCGCTGGCCGCCCTGCATCCGGATAACCGGCACCTGCTGCGTGGGAGCGACATTGAAGCTGGCGGGGAACAATGGTCGGGGATGAGGGCCCGTGAGCGTGAATTCACGCTCAATGGCCGACTCATCCGGACTGACATAGCGGCCGCACATTGCGGCTGCATCAGGACCGGATCAGAACGATCCGGTGATGAAGATCTGTGCGCCGGAATAATGCCACTTCAAACCGCCAGTAAACGCATCCCTCTCGGCGTTCACCGTAGTTACGAACTGGTTGTATCCGGCCCCGATTCCCACGTGCCGCGTGACCATCCATGTCAGGCCCGCCCGCAGGTCGGTGACCCTGCCGTCGATGTTGTCGATCTTGAGCTGGAAATACTGCGCCTGTGCATCGATGTACCAGTTGGGGGCCAGCGCCCACAAGCCACGCAAGCCGAACACCGGCAAACGGCGCCGTGACGCTGGCGGTTTCGGTTTTCAACTGATTGCCCGGCACTCCATTCACTGTACCGACGCCGGTAAGTGAGAAGCCGAAATCGATGGCATGCAGACCAGCCGACGCGGTGATCTCGTAGTTGTCGCGGCGCAGGAAGGAATACTCATACGCCAGCTCGTACATTGGTCGAATTCTTGGCGGTCACACTTACGTTGGTGTGATAGGTCACGTCATCAAGCACAAGGTCGCGGTCCAGCGTCCTGGTATTGGATTGATTGACGCTGAAGTACATGGCCCGCACCTTGTGCTTGGGCGCAAAGCGCCAGGTGGCGTCAAGGCGGAACCGGTCGGCATCCCGGAATCCGAGATCCTTCTTGGTATCGATTTCAGTACCCGTGGCGCCGCTGGTGCCATCAAGTTCAAGCTTGGTCTTGGTCGTCAGCAGGAATGTGCCCAGCGAAATCATGAACGGGTCATCGAGAAGCGAATAACTGCGCGATCCCTCGACGTGCGTATCGGCAGCCACGGTGTCCGCCGAAAGCGCCACGTTCGATGCTGCGAAGGCCAGCAAGGCAGTAGCAGCCGTCAGTGACTTGAGACCTGAAATCCGCTTATTCATGGGCTTCCTTGAGCTCGGACCACGGGAGTGGTTTCTGTTTGCATTGCATCCAAGTCTGCGCCACCTGCCTGCCCGCACACAACTGGCCGGGCCGCCAGCCTGCGCTCAACGAAGGCGCGACCCGCCTCCGGCTGGTGCAACACCCCAGGTGCCCGCCGATCCCTTGCCGCGCGGCCGGATCTGCATTTCCCGGCGGCGGTAGTCGATCACTACCGTGTCCATCAGGCCAATGATATCCATTCCGATCAGCAGCGCCGGTTCCTTGCCCATGTCCCAGACGTCAAATATGTGGATGTCACCGAATGTCAGGTGCGCGTCCCGGATGATCAGGTTGCCCAGCGTGATCGGTGAGACCGTAACGCCGACGCCGGTCTGCATTTCGCCGGTGGCACCGGTGATCTCGTCAACCGAATGCTCCCTGTGCGTGTAGCGACTGGCCAGGGCCTCGCGCAAGGCCGAGTTGCCCACACTGGCCTGGGCGCCAGTGTCGATGATTGCGCGCACCTGAACGCTGCCAACGCGCGCGTTGACCATCAGCAGCTTGAGGTTGGTCTTGAGGAACGGCACCGCCTCGAATCCGTAGGCCGCGCGCAGGTTTCGGGAATATGAAACATTGATGAAGTCATTGTTGAAGTCGATGTAGATGCGCTTGTCTTGCATTCCATCCATGCCCAGCAGGCCTTGGGCGCCCCCGAATGCGTCGGCGACGATGGGCAAGGTGGACGGCGCTATCAGCAGGTCACCCACGCTGAGACTGTCGACCCGGATGGTCTGCGCCACCGCGGATCCGGTTACGCCGCGCAGCAATACCGGGGGCGATCGATCCAGCGGTATCCCCAGCTCAAGGGGAACTGCCGGCACCACGGCAGAGCGCGTGGCACCGGAATCGAGCACCAGGCGAAAGGGCCCCTTGTCATTGATGAACACCGGCACCCAGACGCGGCCGATCTTGTCGCGCTGGGTTGGCGCCACGTAGCGCGGCTCCCGCGCCTGCACCAGCACCTCGGAGAGTTCATCATCCTGCGCCAGTGGCGCGGCCGCCGGCGCCTCGCCTGCTTGCAGCATCGCCGGTTGCGCGAACATCAGCGCTGCAAGCAGGCCCATGGTTCGCATGTTCACCACATCAGGTCGTCTGGAATGACGTGATCCTTGTAGGGATCATCGGGATCCGGCACGGCGCCGGGCCGGTTGAGGTGAATCAGCGCGCGTTCCACCCGCGCCTTTATCTGCTCGCCTATGGCCGCAGGCACGAATGCATAGCGACCGTCATTGCGGACAATGGCCAGTTCACCGTGCACCAACCGTTCGCGCAGTTGCGGCGTGACCGCGACGCGGCGGATCTTGGTGCCATCCTGGAAATTGTAGTTGTCTTCAGTGTCGACGCGCGGCACCTGGTGTTGTTCCACCAGTTGCCGGATCTCGGCAAACCGGGCGCGGCGGTCGATCTTTTCCTGCTTGCGGCGGTTGAGCTCGGCGTCCCTGGCGGCCTTTTCGGCCGCGGCCTTGCGCGCAGCCACTTCCTGCGGCGAAGGAGCGGCCTGGGCTTTCTTGCCTCGCGGCGCAACATACTGCTGACGCTTCTGGTCGCGATCCGCACGCTGTGCCTGCTGTTCGGTAACCAGGCCCGCCTTCAGCAGCTGTTCGCGTAATGAGAGACTCATGGCCCCAATTGTACGCGGATCCGTTAATCTATCCTTCCGCCAAAGAGTCCTCCAAGTGAACACCAGAATCGCCATTTCCGCGCTGTTGCTTGCTGCCGCCGCACCCGCCTTTGCGGTGCCAGATGCCAATGGCCAGCTGACCTCCACGCCCGCCCCGGATCTCTCCGCCGATGCCGCCATGACGGCGCGACTCAACTACAACATCGGCTACGAGGCCTTTGAAAAGGCGCAGGCCGCAGACAAGCTGGCGCCGGGTTCGAAGGCCGTTCTGGACGGCTTCCGTGATGCACGCATCCTGTTTGAGAAGGCGGTGAAGGCTGACCCCGCGGCGCGTGAAGCCTGGAACCTGATCGGGTACACCAGCCGCCGGCTGGGGGAATACGACCGTTCATTGGCCGCCTATGAAAAGGCACTGGCCATCGAACCCAACTATCCGGAAGCCATCGAATACCGCGCCGAGGCCTATCTTGCCCTCAAGCGGCTCGACGACGTCAAGAAGGCATACCAGGAGCTGGACGTGATGTCGCCAGCGCACGCCGATGTGCTGATGGAATCCATGCGCAGCTGGGTTGCCACGCGTCGCAAGAAACCCGATGGCGTCGGCACTGCCGATCTCGATGGTTTTGCATCGTGGGTCGAGGAACGGGCTTCCGTTCCCCGACACACCACTGCGATGCGACAGGACGCTGCTGCCGCACGCTGGAACTGACCCCGGGTCAGCCCCACGCAATCAATCAATCAGCCTTGATCGCCTCGATGCCGACCAGCAGCTTGACGTCCATCTTGAAGCCGAAATTCTTGCCGTAAGCGACGCCGAAGTCTTCGCGATTGATCATCGCAGAGGCATCCGCGCCACAAACTTCTTTCTTCGACATCGGATTCGGCTTGCACATGAAGCTGTTGATCTTGAGTGTCACCGGCTTGGTCACACCGTGCAGCGTCAGGTTGCCCTGCACTTCGGTGGGAACGTCGCCCTTGAATGCAGCCAGTTTGCCGCTGAACGTGGCGGTCGGGAACTTCGCAACATCGAACATGTCCGGCGACGATGCGTGTTCATTCATCTTGGCCATGCCGAAGTCGATGGACTTCATTTCCATGGTGACATCCACCGATCCGGTCTTGGCGGCTGTGTCCAGCACCACCTTGCCGCTGGTGGATGTGATCTTGCCGCGCCAGATTGAAAGTCCGCCCATATGGTCGGCTTCAAATGCGGGATAGGTGTGTTGTGGGTCAACGTTGTAAGTGACCGGGGCGGCCACGGCAACGCCGGCAACGGCGAGGAGAATCGTGCCGGCACCGGCAATAAAGAGTTTCATGTAAGTGTCCTTTGTCCTGCGGAGCGCGAAACATACCCCAGTTTCTCCAGGTGGGCTATCAATCGACGGGCGGCCTTGCGGCCTGACTGCCAAGCCCCGTGCAGGGTGCCATAGTGCTCACGCGAACAGGCCTCGCCGGCAAAACTCAAGGTGGGCGAGACCGGTTCTGACAATACGGCCCGCTGGTCAGCCTGCCCCGGCCGCGCGGCTGAATAGGAGCCCCGGGACCAGCGATCCTGGCCCCAGCCGGTGGCGTGGGTTGCGAGGATGCCATTGACCAGGTCCGCACCGAATATCCGCTGCAATTCATCGCAGGCGAAAGTGGCCAGTTGGCCACGCTGTTCAAGTTCGCGCGACAACTCTCCGCCAAAGAACGCGGCAATCAACGGCTGTCCGGCGGGACGCACCGTGTAGCTTGCGGTGCGGCTGGTGGTGTCGGTGCCAATCAATTGCGTGGTGCCGGCGAAGGGCAGCAGCGCCTCGTCCACCCGGATGAACACCTTGTTGACGACTCCCAGTGCAATGCCGTTGCATGCCGTGACGAAGCGTGCCGGCAAGGGGGGCTTGAACTTGATCTCCTCATTGGCCAGTACGGATGTGGGCACGGTGACAATCGCGGCGCGCGCGCGAATCGCTCCGCGCGCAGTGTCGATGCGAACCGATTTTTCATCCCAGCCAATGCCGGTAACCTCGGCGCCCAACGTGATCGGCAATCCCGTTCCCGCATGCGCAACCACGCTGCCCAGGCCCTGGGCCACCGCCCAGTTGTGCGTGGATTCGGCATAACGCGCCAGGTCGAGAGTCGAGGCTGCAGCGGACTCCACCCCCACGGCCCAGGTCATGACCGCATCAAAGCGGGTGCGGAATTCGTCCATCGGCAACACGTCACTTACCGCGACATCCAGGCCGGCGGCGGCTGCCGCTTCTACAAGAGCGTAATAGCGCTCCCACGACTGGCCCACCTGCTGGCGCTCCTGCACAGTTGGGGTGCGCGCGCCAATCAGAGCCTCGCCCCCCCAGTTGGGTTCGCGCCGGATAACCGTGAATCCGCCTTCCTGTGCAATGCCCGTGAACGCGTTTTCCTCGGCAAAGTGCAGCCAGGCGGCGCCCATGTCCACCGGCAGTCCTAGCATCTGTTCGGTATGCGCGCGACCGCCCACGCGGTAACGCGCCTCGAGCACCTGCACGGTCAGACCCGCCGCCTGCAGCATCCGGCAGGCGGCGATGCCGGCGGCCCCGGCGCCGATGATCGCAACGTCCACGTCACTCATGGATGGCTCATGGTTAGTAGCGATTCTACGCGTGCCGGCTGCTAGGATTGGCTGCATGACGCGCCTCGATCACCTGCTGCAGAAAAACCATGACTGGGCCGAGAGCGTTACGCGGCGCGACCCGCAGTTCTTCGCGCGCCTGGTGTCGCAGCAGTCACCCAGGTATCTGTGGATTGGCTGCGCCGACAGCCGGGTGCCCGCCAACGAGATTGTCGATCTGGCGCCCGGCGAACTGTTCGTACATCGCAATGTCGCCAACCTGGTGGTGCATACCGACCTCAATTGCCTGTCGGTGATCCAGTACGCGGTGGATGTGCTCAAGGTGCAGGACATCATCGTGACCGGGCACTACGGCTGTGGCGGCATTGCCGCGGCCATGGGTTCGGCTTCGCTGGGGCTCATCGACAACTGGCTGCGCCACGTGCAGGACATCCGCGAGCGCCATCCGGCGCTGCTGGCTGCCAATGGGGCGCAGGCACTAGATCGGCTATGTGAATTGAACGTGCTGGAGCAGGCGCTCAATGTCTGCCGCACCACGGTGGTCAGGGATGCATGGAACCGCGGCCAGCCGCTGGCAGTACACGGCTGGATCTATGCCGTGAAGGACGGCCTGATCAAGGACCTCGACTTCTGCGCCACCGCCGATTCAGACAGCACCCGTGTATTCGAAAAAGCCGTTTCCAGGCTACCGGGTGCTGCAAAACCCTAGGGTGAGGCCGCGGCCGCCGGCACTCGACCCGTCAGCTTGCGCAACAGGCGCTTGAGCAAATGCTCGAAGTCGTCGAACAAAGTGTAGATCACCGGCACCACGAACAGCGACAGCGCGGTGGAAGCGAACAGGCCACCGATCACCGCGGCGCCCATGGGAGCACGGAAACTCGCATCTCCTGAAAGACCCAGCGTGATGGGTGTCATGCCCGCGGCCATGGCGATGGTGGTCATCACGATGGGGCGCGCGCGCTTGGAGCAGGCATCCATCAGGGCATCGTAGCGATTGAGGCCACGCTCGCGACGCGCCATCACCGCGTACTCCACCAGCAATATCGAATTCTTGGTGACGATACCCATCAGCATCAGCAAGCCAATCAGCGACGGCAGGGACAGGTCCATCTTGAGCAGCCACAACATCACGAAGGCACCGCCGGCGGAAGGCGGCAGCGCCGACAGGATGGTGATGGGCTGGAACACATCATGGAACAGCAGCACCAGCAGTGCGTAGATGCAGAAGATGCCGGTGAGCATCGCCAGCGCAAATCCGCCGAAGATCCGGCCCTGAAACTCGGCTTCGCCGGCATCCACCGGGCGCACGCCGGCCGGAAGGTTGTGCATGGACGGCAGCCCGCGGGCCAGCTTTGTGGCTTCGCCCAGCGGGATAACTCCGCGGTCCGCGGTGATGGTGATGTTGCGGCTGCGGTCGTAGCGCGTGATCTGGGCCGGGCCAGCGCCGAGCGTGATATCGGCCACATTCATGAGCGGCACCGGGCCAGCACGCGAGGGCACATTGAGCAGCCTGATCTGGTTGATATCCATGCGCGCATCGTCGTTGAGTCGCACGCGGATGGGAATCTGCCGGTCCGGCAGATTCATCTTGGCCAGGTTGTTGGTGACATCGCCACTGGTAGCGATGCGTGTGGCCTGGCTGATAGCCGCCGTGGTCACGCCCAGCTCAGCGGCCCTATCGGCACGCGGTCGGATCACCAGTTCCGGCTGCAGCAAGCTGGCGCTGGTGCTCACATTTGAAATTCCCGGCACTTCGCGCAGTTCGCGCTCGATCTGCGCGGCGGCCACTGTCAGCAGGTTGGAGTCATCGCCGGTGAGCTCTATCTGCAGGCCGCCGCCACCGAAATTGCCGCCGCCGGCCGCGATGCGCACACCGGGAATGACGCGCGTTTCCGCCATGTATTGGCGCTGCAGCACCTGCTGCGAAAACTTGCGCTGCTTGCGATCCACCAGCACCAGGCCGACGCTGGCAGTACGCACATTGATCACGGCCCATACCCGCGAAATCTCCTTGTGGTGCGCCAGCCTGGTGCGCAGTTCTTCCACGGCCTGGCGCGTATCTTCCAGTCGTGACCCCGGCGGCAGGCTCACATTGAGGTTGATGAACCCATTGTCCGCGGGAGGCCGCAGCCCGGTTGGCAGCGATGTGGCAAGCCAGAAAGTGCCAACCATCATCAGGGTCACGGCCGCCATCGTAGTCTTGCGGTGCTGCAAGGCCCATTGCACCTTGCCCAGGTACCAGGTCTTGAAGCGCCCCTGCGCTTCTTCCTCGTGATAGGGGCGCATGTATTTCGATGCCATCATGGGCGTCAGCATTCGCGCCACCAGCAGCGAGAACAGCACCGCGATGGTGGCCGTGAATGCAAAGGGCTTGAAGAACTGGCCGGGCACGCCGTCCATGAACGCCACCGGCACGAACACCGCGCACAGCGTGAAAGTGGTCGCGACCACCGCCAGCCCGATTTCAATGGCCGCGTCCGTTGCCGCCTGCAGTGGCGGTTTGCCCATGCGCAGGTGCCGGACAATGTTCTCCACTTCCACGATGGCGTCGTCCACCAGCATGCCCACCACCAGCGACAGGGCCAGCATGGACAGCGTGTTGAGGGAGAAGCCGAATATATGCAGTCCCCAGAAGGTGGGGATGATGGCCAGCGGCAATGCCGCCGCGGAGATCAGCGTGGCGCGGATGTCGCGCAGGAACAGCCAGACCACGATGATGGCAAGGATGGCGCCTTCAACCAGCATCAGCATCGAGCTGTGGTAACTGGCGCGGATGGATTCCACTTCCGAATAGATTTCGGTGATCCTGATATTGGGGTATTTCTGCTGCAGGTCTTTGACTGCCTCGCGCGTGCGATCGGCCACCTGCAGCGCACCCTCACCCCAGGCGCGCATCACCTGGAAGCCAATCACCGGCTTGCCGTCCAGCAATGCCAGCTGGCGGACTTCCGCCGCCTGGTCACGTACATCGGCAATTGTGTCCAGGCGCGTGCTGCGCCCGTCACCCAGCGAGATCGGCAGCGCCGCCAACTGCTGAATGGAACTGATGGTGCCCAGTGTACGCACGCTTTGTTCCTGTGAACCGATGCGCGTCTCACCACCCGGCAACTCCACCTGTGTGCGCACCAGCTGGCTTGAGACATCACCAGCGGTCACGCCCAATGCCGCCATGCGGTCAGGGTCAAGATCAACGCGCACTTCGCGCGACACGCCACCAATGCGGTTGACACTGCCGACGCCACTGACGCCACTGATGTCGCGCATCACGTTGAGATCGACGAACCAGGACAGCTCGGTGTCGCTGAGGTTTTCAGCGCTGACACCGAACGCAATGATCGCGTTGCCGGCCGTAGTGGGCCTGCCGATGTAGGGCTCGGTGGCATCGATGGGCAGGTCCGGCCGAATGCGCGAAACGGCGTCACGCACGTCATCCATGGCCTGCTGCAGATCCGTGCCGAACGGGAACTGGATTACCGTCTGAGATGTGCCGGTGCTGATGGTCGAGTTGATGTGCTCGATGCCGACAATGGTCGACACCGCATCTTCAACCTTGCGCGTGATTTCCGTTTCCATTTGTGTGGGAGGCACGCCGGCGTAGCCCACCTGCACGAACACATTGGGAAAGGCGATATCCGGCTGGTCCTGGACCTGCAGTTTCGGAAATGCCCAGACGCCGCCCACCACCAGCGCGATGAACATCATGATGACGGGGACGGGGTTGCGTATGGACCAGGTTACGAAATTCATCGGTGAACTATATCGGAATGGTGTACCGTGGTCGGCCTCGCGACGCGTTTCCACGCCCTGCCCAGGGCTCCTGCCGGTCACTCTCTGAAGCGCAGCGATTCGCCCTTAACTTCATGTGAGTAGCAAATGGAAAACCTGAGTCTCGAAGTCGCTTACGGGCGCTACGGGGCGCAGATCACCAACAAGCAGCGCAGCCTGTCGGCTATCGCGGCCGACGGCAGCCTGGTGTTGACCTGCCTCTCTGAGAAATTCAGTCGTCCCGGCGCCGGCATCCTGCGTTACAGCGGACAGCTTTCACAGGAAGGCACGTCCACGCGCGTTGCCGAACTGGCAGGGCACCTGAAGACAGCCCGCGATGCCGATGCCAGTGTTCGCGCTGTGGTAATCACCCCTCCCCGCGGCATCGTCCGGCGGGTAATTCACGTGCGCACCGACCTGGTCGGCAAGGTCGTCGATTTTGACGGCGATGCATTCGTGGTCGACTTCACCCGTCCGGCGCCGCCGCTGGTTGAACCCCGGGCAAGACGCAAGCGCTGAGGCGCGCCGGAAGCGATAACTCCGGCAGTCAGCTTTCCTAGCGCTCGAAGTCAGGATTTGCGGGTGCCTTCGGCATTCCGCTGTCAGTAGAGGTGGCCGTCAACGGCACTGTTGCATCCACCTTTTCAAGCTTGAAGTTATCGGCCCAGACTTTCCCTCTTCCGGCGAGAAAGTAGCCGAAGGCGATATCGGCGCTGTTCGAAGGAACGTCAAGGACGATCTCGTACCGCTTCCACTGCGTCGTGCCTGCGACATACCGGGAATCCATGTTGTCAAAAGCAAGGACCTTTCCTTGCGGCCCATCCACCCGCATCCACATCTGTGCCTTGGCCACCTCCTCTGTCTTCATGTACCCGGACAACCTCCAGCGCGCTCCACGATAATTGTCCGCATCAATGGTCTGCATGAGGGTACCGAAGCCGCTGGCGGCGGCGGATTTCGCTGCAATCACGGAACCGTGCTTGCCGGAGCTGGCGGTGTCAGTCTGCGAGAATTCATAGTCGGCCGGGGTGCTGCCTGCGATATGCCAGCCGGCCGGCGCTTCGGCGCGCGCGCTTGAAATTCCGAAGCTAACCAGCAACAAGGCCAGCGACATCGAACGCGAATGATGGATTGTCATGGGATGTCCTCAGCAACTCCAAAGCCGGTGAAATGATGCGTCTGGACTTCCAGCAGGTAACTACGGCTGGTGCCTTCGAACCGGCCGTAACCCGATGCGGTGCGTGAATCGGTGGCGGGATGGCGGACATTCGGGACCGGACTGATGGCGAACATCGCGAAGGCCCCGATGACGGAAACTCGAGCTATCAGGCGTGTAGTTCTGCGCCGTGCCAAATGACTTCCCGCCGCCGCGAGAATGGCTTGATCGAGCTTGGGTGTCGGCGCATCTTCTACCGAAGCCCGATACTGCAACACCCATGGTGTGATGCTGTCGTTTGTCATTTCCAGGATTCCAGTGAGGCCCGGAGCCTTCGCAAGGCGTATCGAAGGCGGCTCTTGGCGGTCTCGAGATTCGTCCCTGTCACCCGGGCGATTTCCTCGATACCCAACCCTGCTTCTGCCCGAAGCAGGAACGCTTCGCGTTGCAGCAGTGGAAGCGCGGATATCGCGGCAAGAAGTGCTGCTCCCAATGCTTGATTCTGCGAGCGCCACTCTGGCTCATGGATGCACGAACCGGGGATTTCGTCTGCAGCGTTAAGTTGGGTTTCCGGCCATCGCCCGCGCTTGCGCCACCGATCCATGGCGCGACGATGGGCGATGGAAAACAGATACGTGACGAACCTCGCTCGTGGCGAATAGCGTTCACGCCCCCGAATGACAGCCATCCAGGTCTCCTGCGCAACCTCTTCGCTCTCCCCCGCATCAGGTACCAACCGCTGCACGAATCGAAGTAGTGGCGATCGATACCGGTCGTAGAGGTGCCGGAACGCAGCTTCATCGCCTCTCTGGAAATGCCCCATGAGAGCCTCGTCCGAACCAGGCTCGAGACAGGGATTTGGCAAGGCGGGGGAAGCAGCCAGGGGTGCCTCTGCGACGATCCATCTGTCGAACGCGATTTCCACGCCGGCTCCGCTATTGTCGGATGTTGCCCTGACTTAATCGCTCGCCCGCACTGATTCGGGTTAACTCACGTGTAACTTTCTCAGTAGATTCCGGGAACCAGGCGGTAAGTCCGGTTCATGTACTCGCGATACGTCCCCAGTCCGGTGGCCAGCACCTCTTCTTCTACACGTATCCGGTTGATCAGCACCACCACAATTGGAACCATGAGGGCTATCAGGCTCAGGGCATTGCCTATGCATAGCCCTATCCCCAAGTGCACCAGCAAAATCGCGGTGTACGAAGGGTGCCGCAGATACCGGTAAGGACCTGACTCGATGAGCCGATGCCCCTCCCTGACCGCGACGTTTACTGTGAACAGCCGGCCCAGCACCGCGATGGACCACGATCGAAGCACTTGCCCCGCGAGCATGCAGGCCAGTCCGGCATAAAACGCCGGCGCACTCCTGAGTGATGCCGCGCCAACCCACGCCAGGGCGATGGCACTCCACCAGGCGAAGGGAAACACCAGCGCCAATAGCCGCAGGGAACCTCGATCGTCGACTTTGTCACGACCGTCTGCGCGCATGCGACGGACGACAATGGACTCGGACACCCAGTAGAGCGCCAGGAGCACCCAGAAGATCACCTTGGCCTCGTGGCCCACGAAATCCCAGGTCGGTTTTGAGAACACGTTTGTCAGCATCGGTTCAGGTTGTGGGGAGATACTAACCTTGGCAACAGGAGGACGATATGCATACGCGCGCGACGTTATTGCTCTTTGTCGCCGCCGTGGGCGGGGCCGCTGCAGCTGCGGAAATGGTGCCTGATGCACGCGAGGTGTCCATTCCCTTCGTCAGCATGGGTTCGATCAACGACTGGCGGGCGGACAAGAGTCAGGGCCTGTGGATACAGGATGTCCACCGGCAGTGGTATTACGCGCGAATCATGGAGCCCTGCATGGGGCTCGATTTTGCGCAGATCATTGGTTTTGACACCATCCCGGGCGGTGCCATTGACCGCTCCAGCTCGATATTGGTGCCGCATGAAGGGCGATGCCATATCACCAGCCTGGTGCGCAGCGGGCCACCGCCCAAGAAGGTCAAACACAAGGACTGAAGCTGTACGACTCGTCTTACATTTCATCGCGGGGATAAGGCTTGCGCGGCAAGCGCCAACACTGCGTAATGTAAGAATATGAAGTGCGGTCTCCTACCCTCGCGTGTGCTCGTCGCTTGGGTAACCTTTGGACTTGCCGGCTGCGCGTCGACGCGCCACGAAGCCCCACCCACGGTTGCACCGCAGCCCCCGAAGATCACCACTACTGAGGCAGTAGCCAACGCCGAGGTGGTCAAAGCGCAGGAAGCTGCAGCCTCCGCTCCCACTGAAGCGGCGCCTGCAGCCACTGCTGCGCCTGTTAGCGCGCCTGCCGCGGCGGCTGCCCCGACAACCGTGGCGCCCATTACTCCGCAGGGTGCCATTGCCGTTGTGCCGGCCACCCCGGCTGCCCCGACGCCGGTGGTGCTAGCAACTCCGTCGCCCACAGTGCACCTGGCACAGCGCTATTTTCCAACAGAGCTCTCGGTTGAAGAAATTCTCAAGGAGAACGCCGCGACCGCGCCGCCGTTGGATTTCCAGCAACGCGTGGACCATGCGCACGACAGGATCTATACCTGGAGTCAGGGATTGGTCGAGGCGACCGACCACAAGTTCGCAGCCAAGGATCGCGAGATGCTGCCAGTTCCCGCGGCGCCATTTCGCCTCGGCTTCAACCTGCAATCCATCGACCATAGCGACGGCGTGGATGTGAGACTGGATGTCGATCTTGATATTGCGCTGAGCCTGCCCAATATTGAAAAGCGATTTCGAATATTCATCACCAGCGATGCCCTCGATGAAGCACCGCGTGCGGTGGGTGACAACCCCGGCCTGCGCGCCGGACTGCGCGTGCCGCTGCGCAAATACCTGGATTTCGACGTGGGCCTCAAGCTGGACGCTCCTCCCGTAGCATTCGCCTCGGTGAAGTGGACACGCGAGGTTCCACTAGGCGACTGGACCTTCTATCCCTTTGCCAAACTGTTCGCGGATACCAAGGAAAGCGTGGGCTATGCCCTGGCAGCCACTTTCGATCGTTGGTACGGGCGCAACTTGTATCGGTCGTCCTCTTATGCCAAGTGGCGCGCTGATCGCGACGCCATCCAGTGGTCGCAGTCATTTATCTATGCGCGCGCCAACGAGATCATCGTTCCCGAAAGGTATGGGCAGTATCTCAAGGCCAACGACATCGGCCATGGCTGGGGAGTGCGCCTCTACGCCAGCGGGAAGGACGCCAGCTATGTGGACTATTACGAATCGGGCTTCTTTTTCCGGCACCCAACTTCGTCCCACCAATGGCTGTTCTGGTTCGTCGAGCCATTCGTGCGTTGGGACAAGGACTACAACTGGGATACCGATCCGGGCGTACGCGTGGGCTTCAACGCCCTGTTCTGGGATCTCTCGCGGCCGGCGCGGTAAACCCGCGCCGGCCCTGACTGTCAGGGTGCGGCGCCGGCCTGTATCCAGTCGCGCACCTGGTTGATAGTTGCCTGGTCGAGATACGGACCACCGAAAGGCATGCGGACCCCGACAGCATTGGTACCTTCGAGCTTCTGGACCACATAGCTGTTGCCCGGATCACTGGGTGTGACACGTTTGAGCGATCCAACTTCCTGGCTGGTGACATTGATCAGGGCGCTGGCAGTGGCCGCGGCGCTACTGAGATTCATGCTGCCAGGCAGGGACGCGCCCGCACCATTGTGACAACTGGAGCAGCGCGGCCCGAAGATCGCACTCTGCAACGACGCCAGCGTGGGCGCGTTACCCACGGTCACTGGTACAGCAGCGCTGGTGGTGAGATTGCCTGCTCCATCCTTGGCTTCCGCAGTCAGTTGCACAGCGCCGCTGAGGCCCGTGGTGTTCCACTGCACTGTGTACGGAGCTGTAGTGGCCGTGCCGATGACTGTGGTGCCTGCGAGGAAACGAACCTGCGCGACGCCAATGTTGTCAGCGGCGGTGGCCGTCACCGTCACCGTGCCACTGACATTGCCCGCCACCGGTGCCGTCAATGTCACTGTGGGCGGCGTAACGTCCGGGACGTTGTTGACGGTGACTGCGACTCCTGGCGACGCTGTTGTGTTGCCGAATGCATCGTAAGCGGTCGCAATCAGGGTCACGGAACCGTTGGCCGTAGACCCTGTGTTCCAGGTGGCGGTGAAGGGTGCGGCCGTTACCGTTGCGATGTCAGTGGTTGTCGAGCCCACCCGCGTCGAAAATACGACCTTGGCCACGCCCACATTGTCCGCGGCGTTGGCGGTGACAGGCACGCTGCCGCTGACCGAGGCGACAGCTACCGGCGTCGTTATAGCCACACCGGTAGGCGCCACGACATCCGGTGCCGTTGCACCCAGGTCGATGCGCGCATACAGCCCGCCATTCTCGCCATTGATCCCGGCTACCAGGTACAAAGTCGTGGTTGGCTGGTTACGCGCGCCGTTGCCGAACGTGATGCCCCACAGGCCTTCATTGACGATGGCATTGCCGGCTGAATCATTCATGGAGTGAATGAATGCACCCGTGCCCACGTCGTATCCATTGATCTTGCCGTCGCCGAAATTGCCCACCAGCAGGGCGCCACTGAGCGTGCCGAAGTTGGCAGGTGCGAGTGCAATTCCCCACGGCGCATTGAGCTTGCCGCCTGCCGGCACCAGGTGCTTGAGCAAGGTGCCATTGACGTCAAACGTATTGACCAGGCCCAGGCCGGCGCCCGCTTCCTCATCACTGGCAGTCGCATCCTGCTTGGCATAGGCCACAACCAGCACGGTACTGCCCGCAACCTGCACGGCCTGGATGTTGAAAGGCGCGTATCCGACGGGCAGTGTCGGATCAGCGAAGCCACCAGTGGCGGTCACCTTTGTAAAGGTCGAGTTGAATACCTGGATCCTGTTGTTGTGGAAATCCGCGGCATACAGGAAATTGCTGCCACCATTGGCGGCCATGGCCAAACCCTTGTAGATCGCGCCCCCGGCAGCATCGTCATATGCATTGACCGCAGTGGTCGCATTTACCGTCGGCGCCCAGCCCGCGATGGTCCCGCTTTCGGTGACGAAAATGAACCTTGCAGGTGCAGTAACCGTGCCATTGGTCACCGTGAAGTCCGTAGTGGATGAGCTGGCTATCATGCCGGTGACCGCGCCCACGCCATTCGCGCCTGCGGGAATGCTGACCACCAGCGCCTGCACCAGCCCGGTGCCATCATAGATGGTGGATGTTTGATCGTGATTGTTGGCCACCCAGTTGGGCCCGCCCGCCAGGGCGGCAATTCCCCAGGGATTCTTGAGATGCGGGTCCGTTGCTGCGGCCGCAACGCTGCCATCGGAGACCAGCTTGCTGAGTGAATACGCACTCGGCGGTGGGGCGTCGACCTTGGCCGACAAGCTGAACGTCGTGCTGCCGTAGGCGTTCATTGCGGTGACGGTGTAGTTGGCCTGCGTGACGACAGCAGTGGGAGTGCCACTGATGATGCCTGTGAGATCGTTGATTGAAATGCCGGCCGGCAATGCCGGACTGACGGTATAGCCGGTGACGCTGCCAGTTACCGTGGGATTCACTGGCTGGAGGGCCACGCCGACCACTGCATTCACCGGCCCTGCATAGGTCAGGCCACTGGGTGGTGATGAATTCATGCCGCCTCCACCTCCTCCCCCACCACCGCCGTAGCCCCCGCCTCCGCAGGCTGACAAAACCGTCAACCCTGCCAGCAGGGTTGTTCTTGCGACATGCACTATCCGTTGCAACGTGGTGGTCATGATCTTTCCTTCTCGCGATTGTGTTCTTGCAACGAATGAGTTCCGGCGCACAAGGCGCAGGTTGCACACGAATTATTTATTTCTCGCACCGCAACCACACGGCACGCTGCGGACACATACCGACATGGCTATAAACAAGAACTACTGGTTGCTGCTGCTGTTATCCATGGCTGTAACGCGGATTGCGTACGCGGAGCCCTACTTCGCGGTGCAGATGGGGCTCAAGTGCAGCGCCTGCCATGTGAATCCAACCGGCGGCGGCATGCGCACCACCTTTGGCAGCCTCTGGGGCCAGACCACACTGCCGGCCAACACACTGAAGATGACCGAGGCCCCGTTTACCGGCGAGATCAGTCGCTACCTGGCGCTTGGTGCCAACCTGCGCGCCGACGCCACCGTCAGTGATACACCAGACACCGCCACGATCAACTCCTTTGATCTGAGCAGTTTTCGGCTTTACGGAGAATTGCGCGCCATACCCGGGCGGCTTTCAGTCTATTTCGATGAGCGTCTGGCGCCAGGTGGCGCCACCAATGAGGAAGCCTATGTGCTGTACCGAAGTCGCGACCAGCGTATCTACGCCAAGGCCGGGCAGATGTACCTGCCTTACGGCATCCGACTGCAGGACAATGGTGCCTACATCCGCGAGCAGACCGGCATCAGTTTCCTGACACCGGATCGCGGCGTCGAGTTTGGCTTTGATGGGGCGCACTGGACTGCACAGCTGTCGATCAGCAATGGCACAGCGGGTGGGCCCGAGGTGGACAGCGGTAAACAGTGGAGCCTGCGCAGCGAATATGTGCAGTCCCACTGGCGAGCGGGCGCCAGTTTCAACTACAACGATTTCGACGAAGGTTCCAGACGCATGCAGAATTTGTTCGGTGGCATTCGAACCGGCCCGGTGAGCTGGCTGGCTGAGGCAGACTATATCGTCGAGGAATCACAATCGGCGCGACGCGAAACCTGGGCCACACTGCTGGAAGCCAACTGGTTGCTGCGCAAGGGACACAACCTCAAGCTCACCGCCGAGCACCTCGATCCAAAAGGAGGAATCACCCGGGACCAGCAGATGCGGCTCAGCGCTGTGTACGAATACACGCCCCTGCCCTTCGTGCAGTTGCGCGCGGGTCTGCGCAACTACGATGACCAGCAGGAAGTCGACTTTCTCAACCAGCGGATACTGTTCCTGCAGGTCAACGGATTTTTCTAGACCAGGTTTTCTGGCATAGAATCCCACCGATGCAAAGGCTGCGGTCCGGTCTCGCGTGCTGCCTGCTGGTGGCCACAGCGCAAGCGGCGCCGCCACAATGGGGCGGCTCGGTCACAGTGGCCAGCGACTATTTGCTGCGCGGTGTGTCATTCAGTGGCAACGATCCCGCGTTGTCGTCCGAGGTCCATGTGCAGTTCAGCGGCAACTTTTTTGCCAGCGCCGGGGTAATCACCAGCCGCCCGCAACCCGCCGCGGACATGACACCGGAACTCAACGCCACGCTGGGATTCGCCGCTCCGCTAAATGAAGACTGGATCGGACGGGTCAGCGTTGCGCATTACGAAGCACCCTGGTCTGCCTATCCGGATTTCTATCGCTACGACGAGCTGACTGCCGATTTGACCTGGCGCGATCGCTGGCACCTTTTGGTCAGCTACTCTCCCAACACCTCACGCTACGCGCCGGGGTATGGCCCGGTGTGGCACGGCAATGCGCTGGGATTTGAAACCAGCTACCAGCAACCCCTGCGGCACGGACTGCAGGCATTTGCCGGCATCGGCTATTACGACCTCAGTGACCTGTTTGGTGATGGCTATTGGTACGGGAGTTTCGGCGTCACCCTGAGCCGGCAACAATGGGAATTCGACCTCTCCTGGGTCATGCCCGAGGCTACGGCACAGCGATTGTCTTATCCGGGAACGGCCCAGCAGCGTCTTCTGGCCACCCTGACCTGGAATTTTTAGCGTCCTCTATTTTGCCCAAGGTGTAACTTTTTGACTGGTTGCTGGCACTCACCCATATGCCCACGCCTGCCCCATCTTCAGAGTCCCATGACTCCATCCTGCTGCGGCGCATAGCCCAGCAGGACCGGCGTGCGTTCGATGAGCTGTACCAGGCCTACTACCGCCGGCTGTCGCGGTTCCTGCAGCGCCTGACCCCGCGCTACCAGTTCGCCGAGGAAATCATCAATGACACATTCTGGGTGGTCTGGACCAAGGCCGGCGAATTTCGCGGCGCGGCGCGAGTGTCGACCTGGATCATGGGCATCGCCTATCGGCGTGCGCTGCACGCGCTGCGCGACGAGCGCCAGTTGCATGGCCCCAGCCATGAGCAGATCCATGAGGATTCCTGCAGCACGGACGAGCTAGGCGAATCAAACGATGTGCAGGACTGGGTGGCGCAGGGATTGCAGACACTGCCCGTCGAGCAACGCATTGCGCTGGAACTTGCCTACTTCATGGGACATTCCTGTGAAGAAATCGCCGCCATCACTGAATGCCCGGTCAGCACGGTCAAAGCGCGCATGTTCCATGCCCGCGAGCGCCTTCGCAAAACCCTCCCCTCACTGGGCGGCAGCCCATCGATGATGGCTCCATGAACCACCCAACTGCCTGGAACCTGATCCCCTGGTTCGTCAATGGTCGCGCTCCAGAGCGCGACCGTGAGGCGCTTGAAGCGCATCTTGCCCAGTGTCTTCACTGTCGCGCGGAAGTCGAGGCACAGCGCAGCCTGATGAATGCGATGCAGACCACGCCAGTAGTGGAAAGCATGCCGCATGCCTCACTGCAGAGACTGTGGCAACGCATTGACGCAGCTCCGGCTGTGCAGCCCGCCCTGCCGCCAAGGATGCGCCAGACCCGCCTGGTGGGATGGCTGGCGGCCGCCGTTGCCGTCGAGGCCTTGCTGCTGGGAACACTCTCCACTGTGGTCTATCACTCGCGACAGGTTGAACCGGCGCCAGCGGAATTCCGCACTGTCACATCCGCGCCGGCTACGCCCGCAACGCCGGGCGTGCGTGCAGTGTTCTCACCCGCAATGACGCTGGGGGAGCTGCAGGCCCTGCTGGCGGATGCCAGATTGAAGATTGAAGGCGGCCCTACCGAAGATGGCGTGTATACGCTGGCAACGTTGTCCCCTGTGGACGACCCACGACAATCGTTGAAGATACTGCGCGCGCATCCGGCGTCCCGTTTCGCGGAGCCCATAGGTCCGTGATGCGGCGCGTGATCGGTTTATGGGTGCCGCTGGCCTGCGCCGCGACTTTGGTATGCGGCGGGTGCGCCTCGGTAGGCAGCGGTGATGCGCTGCTGGCAAGCGACAGCGCTGATTCAGACAACTCCCGGCTGATTGTCGTGACTGTGGCGAACGACATGCTTGCGGCGGCGCCGCGTCCCGGCAGCACACAACGCACCTACTCCGGCACCGGAGTGTATCTAGCCAGCGATGCGGCTCTAACGATAATGCGCGACATTGCCCGGCAATATTCGCTCACCGAGGTTGGCGCATGGCCCATTGCGCCGCTCAAGGTTCATTGCAGCGTATTTCGCATTCCGGCAGACAGGTCACGGGCGCAACTGCTGGGGCAACTTGCAGTGGACAGCCGGGTGCGTCTTGCGCAACCCATGAACGATTTCGCTACCAGCACCCAGACTTACAACGACCCATATCTCGACGTACAGCGTGGCTTCCGCGATATCGATGCTGCCGGCGCACAGCAATGGTCGCTGGGCGAACATGTCCGCGTCGCCGTGATCGATACCGGCCTTGATGCTGGGCACCCGGATTTCGGTGGACGCGTGGTGGTGCGACGCAATTTCATCGATCGGGACACGTCGCGATTTGAACAGGATCGACATGGCACCGCCGTCGCCGGTGTGATTTCCGCATCCGCCAACAACAGCATGGGGATAGTGGGCGTCGCTCCCGAAGTCGATGTTGTTGCCTTGAAGGCCTGCTGGCAACTAAAGCCCGAGGGCGAAGCCGCGCGTTGCAATTCGCTGACGCTGGCGCAGGCGCTGGTTGCTGCCATGGATGAGCGCGTTCAGATTGTGAACCTGAGTCTCACTGGGCCTCCTGATCCGCTGCTCAACTCACTGGTGGCAGCCGGAACGGCCCACGGAATCATTTTCGTGGGCGCCGCGCCAGCGGGTGCTGATCCCGCAGGATTTCCGGCAGGCGCTCCCGACATGATCACCGTGGACTCGGCGGAGACTGGACCCCAAAGAGAAGGAGTATTGCGTGCGCCCGGGCGCGATGTGGTCACCCTGGTGCCCGGAGGGCGGTACGACTTCCTGTCCGGCTCGTCACTGGCGACGGCTCATGTAACCGGGGTCGTCGCCCTGCTGCTGGCCAAGTCCCCGGGCCTTGATCGCAAGACCATTTATGGACTACTGAGCCGAAGTGCCTGGGCAGATCCCAGCTCACCAGACCACACAACGATCAACGCCTGCGCCGCAATGGCGGAATTGTCGAAGTTGCGGCGTTGTCCCTCAGCAATTCATTGAATCAATGCGCCGCCAATCTTTCGATGAGGTGATCAAGGTCGACAGGTTTGGCGAAATGGCAGTCAAAGCCTGATTGGCGCGACTTTTCCACATCGCTCTCGCGCGCATATCCTGAGATGGCAACCATGAATGCAGCGGCGAATCCGTCTGACCGCAGGCGTTGCCCCAGTTCGTAGCCATTCATGCCCGGCAGCCCGATATCCAGCAGCAGGATATCCGGCTTGAATTCGTGCGCAGCCTTCAAGCCGCCTGCGCCGTCATGCGCAATGTGCACAGCATAGCCGTGTTCGGCCAGCAGCCAGGACAAGGTAACGGCAGAGTCCACGTTGTCGTCGACAATCAGCACGCGCCTCGAGACGTTCTCGCCGCGCGCGGCCGCACTGCCTGGCTGGATAGCGGCCTCCGCCACCGACTGCAGTATCAGCGGCAGGCGGATGCTGAATGTAGCGCCCCGCCCCAACCCCGCGCTATTGGCGGTGATGGTGCCACCATGAAGTTCAATCATGCGCTGGCAGATGAACAGGCCGATGCCCAGGCCGCCCTGCGAGCGATCCAATGATCGATCTGCCTGCGTGAACAACTCGAACACGCGCGATAGCAGATCCGGTGCTATGCCGATGCCATTGTCACTGATGGAGACCAGCACTTCGGCGCCAACCCGTTGCACGGAAACTTTAACCTTACGGCCTTCCAGCGTGTACTTGATGGAGTTGAGCAGCAGGTTGACGACGGATTGCTCCAGACGCGTTGCATCAGCCTCCACGCAGAGCGGCCCGGCAGTCAGCACCTCAACTGCTATCTCTTCCTTTTCATTGAGCAGGGGACGCACCACTTCCACCGCCTGCCAAATGATGTGCACCAGGTCCACGGGCTTCTTGCGCAGGTCGATTCTTCCGCGGGTGATGCGCGCGACATCAAGCAGGTCATCGACGATGTGACGAAGGTTGCGGGTTTGCCGATCGACCAGGCTCAATGCAAAGGCCGTTCGCGCAGCATCGCCGGTGGAAGCGTTTATCACCTGCACCGCGTTGGTGATGGCGGCCAGGGGGTTGCGCAGCTCGTGGCCGAGCATCGCCAGGAATTCATCCTTGAGCCGGTTGGCCTGACGCAGTTCTTCGGTGCGCTCAGCAACACGCTGTTCCAGGGTGTCATTGAGTTCACGCAGCTGTTCTTCCGCACTTCGCCGAACCGCCACTTCTTCGCTCAGCGCCTTGTTGGCGGCATCGGCATCCCGACCCTTGCGATACAGCTCGGCGAATACCGCCACCTTGGATCGCAGGATCTGCGGATCCACCGGCTTGTGCAGGTAGTCCACCGCGCCGCTGCCGTAGCCTTCGAGTATGTGCTGGTCCTCGTTGTAGTAGGCCGTCAGGAATATGATGGGCACCTGCGCGGTCTTCCTGCGCTGCTTGATGATGTCGGCCAGCTCGAAGCCCGTCATCCCGGGCATGCGTATGTCCAGGATCAGAACCGCGAATTGCTGGGACACCAATGCCAGCAATGCATCGTCGGCGGACTCGGCGCGCACCAGTACGTATTCCGGATCGTCAAGAATGCTTTCGAGCACGGACAGATTCCGTGGCTCATCGTCGACGATCAATATATGAATTGCGGATTTGTTCAACGGAATAGCCACACGCGCATCAGCGACAACAACTGGTCGGTGTTTACAGGTTTGGCGATGTAGTCACTGGCGCCGGCATCGAGGCACTTTTCACGGTCGCCCTTCATCGCCTTGGCCGTCAGGGCCAGAATCGGCAGTGTCCGGAAATCCGGCATGCCGCGAATTTCCCGCATGGTCTGGTAGCCGTCCATTTCCGGCATCATGATGTCCATCAGCACCAGGCTCAGGTCGGGTGTCGACTTGATGATTTCAATGGCCGCGCGGCCATTGGTGGTGCTCACTACTTCCATGTCCTGGTTTTCCAGCAGCGAGGTGAGCGCAAAGATATTGCGTGCGTCGTCATCGACCACCAGCACCTTGCGGTGTCGCAGCACTTCGCTCGATCGATGCAGGCGCTCGAGCATGGCTTGCTTCTCAGGCGGCAACTGCGTGACTACGCGGTGCAGGAACAATGCCGTCTCATCCAGGAGGCGTTCGGGCGAACGTACATCCTTGAGCACGATGCTCTTGGCCATGGTTTTGAGTTGCGCCTGCTCGTCGGCCGACAGATCCTTGCCAGTGAAGACCACCACCGGGACTTCGACCAGCCCGGGTTCGGCATGCATCTTTTCCAGCAGTGCGAATCCCGGCATGTCTGGCAGGCGCAGGTCGAGCACCACGCAATCGAATTGCTGGCCGCGCATCGCCGCGAGTGCGGCACGGCCGGTTCCCGCCGTCACGATCTCGATATCGTCGTGCCCCAGCAGCTCGACAATGGCCTGCTGCTCGATCTCGCTGTCCTCCACTACCAGCAGTCGCTTGGTGCGCGGTGCGCTGAAATCCCTGATGCGATCGATGGCCGCTTCCAGTGCATCGGTGGTCGGCGCCTTGATGATGTAGGAGAACGCACCATGGGCGAGGCCATGCTGGCGTTCTTCTTCGAAAGTCACGATCTGCACCGGAATATGCCGGGTTGCCGGGTCGAGCTTGAGCTGGTTGAGCACCGTCCAACCCAATGTGTCGGGTAGGAAGATGTCCAGGGAAATAGCCGTGGGATGGTACTGGCGCGCCAGTGACAGTCCTACGAGCCCCTTGGTGGCGACAATGCCCTTGAAACCCCGGTCGCGGGCCAGCCCAAGCAAAATGCGTGCGAAGTGCGGATCGTCCTCGATGATCAGCAGAACCGCATCATCTTCTTCCAGATCGTTGCGGTCGTCGTCGATGTGCTCCTCGCGAGCGATGGGCAGAATGGTGATTTCCCTGGCTCTCTGCAGTGCGCCATGGGCCGCCTTGGCGATGCTCCCCTCGGAACCCAGGTATCGAAGCGGCAGGTACAGCGTGAACGTGCTGCCCTCGCCGTACACACTGGCCAGCTTGATCTCGCCTCCCAGCAGCAGCGCCAGTTCGCGACTGATGGCAAGTCCGAGGCCCGTGCCGCCGTATTTGCGTGAGGTTCCGGCGTCGGCCTGCTGGAACGCCTCGAAGATAAGCCGTTGCTTGTCCGGGGCAATGCCGATGCCCGTGTCCTCGACCGAGAAGGCGATGACCTGTTGCGACTTGCTGAGTACGGGGTGATCCGGGCTCCATCCCGAGGATGCCAGGCCGACCCGTACATTGACGTGGCCATGGCTGGTGAACTTTACGGCGTTCGAAAGCAGGTTCTTGAGCACCTGCTGCAGGCGCTTGGGATCGCTGTCCATGGACCGCGGCAGGTCGTCGTCGAATTGAACATTGAAAGGCAGGTTCTTGGCCTCGGCCACATGCCGGAAGTTGCGCTCGATGTTGCCGTGCAGATCGTCGAAGGCGATCTCCTCCGCCTCGACCGTCACCGTACCGGACTCGATCTTCGACAGATCGAGGATGTCGTTGATGAGATGCAGCAGATCCGTGCCAGAAGAATTGATGTTCTTCGAGAACTCGACCTGCTTTGGCAGCAGGCTTCCCGGTGCGTTCTCGGCAAGCTGCTGGCTCAGGATCAGGATGGAATTGAGCGGCGTGCGCAGCTCATGCGACATGTTGGCCAGGAACTCGGACTTGTACTTGGACGTCAGCGCAAGTTCCTCGGCCTTCTCCTCCAGCGCATGGCGTGCCTGCTCGACCTCCGAATTCTTGCGCTCCACCTCGGCATTCTGTTCGGCCAGCAGGCGGGCCTTGGTGCCCAGCTCCTCGTTGGTCTGCTGCAGCTCGCTCTGCCGGCTCTGCAGTTCCACCGTGAGTTTCTGCGACTGCTTGAGCAGGCCCTCAGTGCGCATCGTGGCCTCGATGGTATTGAATACCGCGCCGATGCTCTGGGTGAGCAGGTCGAGGAAGGCCAACGAGCCGGCATTAAATTCATGCAGCGCCGCGAGCTCTATGACCGCCTTGGTCTGGCCCTCGAACAGCACGGGCAGCACGATGATGCTGACCTTGCGCGCAGCCCCGAGGCTCGATGAGATGCTGATGAAATCCGACGGCACGCCTTCCAGCAGCATGCCTTTTTTCTCCACCGCGCACTGTCCGGCCAGACCTTCCCCCAGCCGGATGGTACTGGCGGGAGGCTGCACGCCATGCGCGTAGCTGGCCAGCAGTCGCAGCTGCATGTTGCTGTCTGCCGCGGCGTCGACGTGATAGATGGTTCCCTGCTGGGCATTGACCAAAGGCGCAAGCTCGGTGAGCAGCATTTTGCCCACAGTGTTGAGTTCGCGTTGACCCTGCAACATGCCGGTGAACTTGGCGAGGTTGGTCTTTAGCCAGTCCTGTTCGCGGTTGCTCTCCGTGGTCTCGCGCAGGTTTGAGATCATGGTGTTGATGTTGTCTTTGAGCTCCGCGACTTCGCCGCGAGTCTCGACCTGGATGGAACGCGTGAGGTCACCCTTGGTCACGGCTGTTGCCACTTCAGCAATCGCGCGCACCTGTGTGGTCAGGTTTGCAGCCAGCAGGTTGACGTTGCCCGTCAGATCCTTCCAGGTGCCGGCGGCACCTGGCACGTTGGCTTGACCGCCCAGTCGCCCATCCACGCCCACTTCGCGCGCCACATTGGTGACCTGGTCGGCAAAGGTCGCCAGCGTATCGGTCATGTCGTTGATGGTGTCGGCCAGCGCCGCCACCTCGCCCTTGGCCTGCACCGTGAGACGCTGCGTAAGATTGCCGTTGGCCACCGCGGTGACGACCTTGACGATGCCGCGCACCTGTTCAGTCAGGTTTGAAGCCATGAAGTTGACGTTGTCGGTGAGGTCCTTCCACGTGCCACCGACGCCACTGACCTGCGCCTGGCCACCCAGCTTGCCTTCGGTGCCCACCTCGCGCGCCACGCGCGTGACTTCACCGGCGAAGGAGTTGAGCTGGTCCACCATGGTATTGATGGTGTTCTTGAGCTCGAGGATCTCGCCCTTCACGTCCACCGTGATCTTGCGGTTGAGATCGCCACGCGCCACGGCAGTGGTCACGTCTGCGATATTGCGCACCTGCGCGGTGAGGTTGGCGCCCATGGTGTTGACCGAGTCGGTGAGATCCTTCCACGTGCCGGCCACACCAGGCACCACAGCCTGCACGCCCAGCCGCCCTTCGGTACCCACTTCGCGCGCCACGCGCGTGACTTCCGATGCGAAAGAGCGCAGCTGATCGACCATCGTATTGATGGTTTCCTTGAGCTGCAGGATTTCGCCGCGCACGTCCACCGTGATCTTCTTCGACAAATCGCCATTGGCCACGGCGATGGTGACGTCAGCGATGTTGCGCACCTGGTTGGTCAGGTTCGAAGCCATGGAGTTGACGTTGTCGGTCAGATCCTTCCAGGTGCCGGCCACGCCGGGCACCGCGGCCTGACCGCCCAGCTTGCCTTCGGTGCCCACTTCGCGCGCCACGCGCGTGACTTCCGACGCGAATGCCGACAGCTGGTCGACCATGGTGTTCATGGTTTCCTTGAGCTGCAATATCTCGCCCTTGACGTCCACCGTGATCTTGCGCGACAGGTCGCCGCGCGCGATGGCCGTGGCCACGTCGGCGATATTGCGCACCTGGCCGGTCAGGTTGTTGGCCATGGAGTTGACGTTGTCGGTGAGATCCTTCCAGGTTCCCGCGACCCCTGGCACCTGCGCCTGCCCACCCAGCTTGCCGTCGGTGCCCACTTCACGCGCCACGCGACTGACCTCGGCTGCGAATGAGCGCAGCTGATCCACCATCGTATTGATGGTTTCCTTGACCTCGAGGATTTCGCCGCGCACGTCGGCGGTAATCTTCTTCGACAGATCGCCGTTGGCCACGGCGATGGTGACCTCGGCAATGTTGCGCACCTGGCCGGTCAGGTTGTTGGCCATGGAGTTCACGTTGTCCGTGAGGTCCTTCCAGGTGCCGGCAACACCGGCCACCTCTGCCTGGCCACCCAGCTTGCCGTCGGTGCCCACTTCGCGCGCCACGCGACTGACCTCACCGGCAAAGGCGTTGAGCTGGTCGACCATGGTGTTGATGGTGTTCTTGAGCGCCAGGATTTCGCCCTTGACCTCCACTGTGATCTTCGACGACAAGTCGCCATTGGCCACGGCCGTGGTCACATCCGCGATGTTGCGCACCTGGGAGGTGAGGTTGGTGGCCATGGCGTTGACCGAGTCGGTCAAATCTTTCCATGTGCCGGCCACTCCAGGCACACGTGCCTGGCCGCCCAGCTTGCCTTCAGTGCCCACTTCGCGCGCCACGCGCGTAACTTCCGATGCGAAGCCGTTGAGCTGGTCCACCATCGTATTGATGGTGTCCTTGAGCTCGAGGATTTCGCCCTTGACCTCCACCGTGATCTTGCGCGACAGGTCGCCGCGCGCCACGGCGGTAGTTACGTCGGCGATGTTGCGCACCTGGCCGGTGAGGTTGTTGGCCATGGCATTGACTGAATCCGTCAGATCCTTCCAGGTGCCTGCAACGCCGCGTACCTCGGCCTGGCCGCCCAGTGCACCTTCAGTGCCCACTTCACGCGCCACGCGCGTCACTTCCGAGGCGAAGCCGTTGAGCTGATCCACCATGGTGTTGATGGTGTTCTTGAGTTCCAGGATTTCGCCGCGCACGTCCACGGTGATCTTCTTCGAGAGATCGCCGTTGGCCACGGCGGTGGTCACCTCGGCGATGTTGCGAACCTGTCCGGTCAGGTTCGACGCCATGAAGTTGACGTTGTCCGTCAGGTCTTTCCAGGTGCCGGCGACGCCCCCCACTTCGGCCTGCCCACCCAGCTTGCCTTCGGTACCCACTTCGCGCGCCACGCGCGTCACTTCGGAGGCGAAGCCGTTGAGTTGATCCACCATGGTATTGATGGTGTTCTTGAGGGCCAGGATCTCGCCCTTGACCTCCACCGTGATCTTGCGCGAGAGGTCGCCCTTGGCCACCGCCGTAGTCACCTCGGCGATATTGCGAACCTGTCCGGTGAGGTTGGACGCCATCGAGTTGACGGAGTCGGTGAGATCCTTCCAGGTGCCGGCCACACCGCCCACCTGTGCCTGGCCGCCCAGCTTGCCTTCGGTGCCCACTTCGCGCGCCACGCGTGTCACTTCAGACGAGAAGCCGTTGAGCTGGTCGACCATCGTATTGATGGTTTCCTTGAGCTCGAGGATTTCGCCCTTCACGTCCACGGTAATCTTGCGGCTGAGGTCGCCGCGCGCCACGGCCGTGGTGACCTGCGCAATGTTGCGTACCTGTGCCGTGAGGTTGGTGGCCATGGCGTTGACCGAGTCGGTCAGATCTTTCCACGTGCCTGCCACGCCGGGCACCACGGCCTGGCCACCCAGGCGGCCATCAGTTCCGACCTCGCGCGCCACGCGCGTCACTTCCGAGGCGAAGGATCGAAGCTGGTCCACCATCGTATTGATGGCTTCCTTGAGCTGCAGGATTTCGCCGCGCACGTCCACAGTGATCTTTTTCGACAAGTCACCATTGGCGACGGCAATCGTCACGTCGGCGATATTGCGCACCTGTGCGGTGAGGTTGCCGGCCATCTGGTTGACCGATTCGGTCAGTTCCCTCCACACACCCGACACGCCCTTGACCTGGGCCTGACCGCCGAGTTTGCCTTCGGTGCCCACTTCGCGCGCCACGCGCGTCACTTCCGAGGTGAACACCGAAAGCTGCTCGATCATGGTGTTCACAAGTTTGGCGGAACGCAGGAATTCGCCCTTGAGTGGACGGCCATCGACCTCCAGTTCCATGGATTGGCCCAGATCGCCCTTGGCCACCGCACCGATGGTGCGCGCGACTTCGGTAGTGGGACGAACCAGATCGTCCAGCAGCCCATTGATTGACTCGACCTTGTCAGCCCAGGTGCCGATGGCGCCGGGCACTGACATACGTTGCCGCAACCGCCCTTCCTTGCCGACGGTGATGCTCAGGCGGGTGACCTCGCGCGTGATGCGATCCTCGTGCGACAGTGCCTCATTGAATGCTTCGGCGATGCGCCCATCTATGCCATCCCAATGGGTTGGCAGGCGCACTGTGAAATCTCCGTCCCGGAATGCAACCATGGCCGCAAATATTTGCCGCGACCGTGTGTCCGGCTGAGTATCTGTAATAACGCGTGCCATCCGGGGGCGGGCCAGCCTGCGTGGCGGTTTGGATTTTTCGCGAACACCCGTGCCCACGGACTCGCCAAGTCGCAGTGCTTCTTTTGTTGTGCTCATCGCCCTGTCTTCGCGTTGCACGTGCAAATCGCACGTAGGGATTCCTATAATCGTATCAGGAGCTTTGGAAGGACACTTGTCAGCCAAAGCCGACGTTGATGACAGAATTTTCCGACACCGTATAATTGCCATCCGTCATTGGCCAGGGGATACGCATGAGCAAAGGCATGGATAGAAAGAAGGAAGGCAAAAAGAAGCCCTCCAAGACCTTGGAAGAGAAGCGTGCTGCCAAAAAGGAAAAGAAGGCCAGTCGTTAGTTGACTGGCCATTGAGCTGCTAACGGCGCGATCTCAGGGCGGCGCCTAATATCCGGGCGGGACTATCGATACCTGCATCAGGGTTCGATCGCCAAGCGTTGCGCCGGACCCTGGTTCATCGATCTTCACGTAGAAAGTGCGTGGCTGCTGGCGTGATTCATCCGCCACCAGCGGCACCAGCAGTTCCACGCCACTGGCTCCGCTCTGAATGGTCGCCATTCGCGGGGAAATCTCGCGGAAGTCAGCATCGACCCGGGCCGATCCGCGTTCCGTCCACCACAGGAATGTGACCTCTCCGGTCAACCCGCCGCGCCGCCGAACCCAGATCTTGGCAACGGGCTCATCGCCGTAGACGGTCTTGGACTCGGAGGGCAGATCAATCATTGCGCGCGTGTGCAGGGGAGGAGTCACCGCCACTGTCTCAGCTACTGCCGGCGGGACCAGCGCGACCGGCGCAGCTGTCTCGGCGCGCGATTCACCGGCGCCGTTTGCGGACACAACTTCTGCAGACGCTGGCTTTGGAGGGGTGCCGGCTGCAGCGCGCCTAGAAGCCGCCGCGGGGGGCGCCGCTTTGGCCACCGGCGTCTTGTTCAGCGGCAGGTGCAATCCGCCGCGCGTGACCGCGAAATAGCCGGCCACGATCAGCAGCGCCGCGATTGCCACCGACGTCCACAGGGAATTTCCACGGCGCGGGCCTCGCGAATTTTCACCTTCCCGCAGCAGCGGCACGATGGGCGGATTGCCACCGGCAAACGCCGTCAGCACATTGCCTGCATCTCCGCCTTCCCTGCCCAGCATGGTATTGCGCAGCGCGCGCCATTGTTCACGGCTGACGCCGGGCGGCTTGCTCGGGCGAGACTTACCCGAACCCTGCGAATCGCCAGACAGCAGCTGGTATGCGAACCAGGCGAAGGCCAGCCGATCACCCCGGGGGTTCCCGGGTACGTCACCGGCGCTGATCTCGAAATTGCGCAGTCGCACCTCACCGATATCGGTGATGAACACATGCGCTGACCTTACATCCCCATGGTAAATATTGTGCAAGTGGGCATACGCCAATGCGCTGGCCACGCTGCGCACAATCCCCTGCGAGGTGGGCAGCGACAGACGCGCCCCATCCCGTTCAAGCAGCTGCTCCAGGGATACGCCCTTGAGCGATTCCCTGCTGAGGAACAATGCGCCGCGATCCTCGTCCACATCGAATATGCGCTCGATGCCCGAGTGGGTAAGCGCCTGCAGCCGGCATACCCTTTCCAGCAGCCCCGGATCAGCTCGTTGGGTCGCGCCGAATACCTCGATGGCCACGCGATGGCTGACATCGGGCACCTCGACCTTGAACTGGTCCGTTGCCTCGAAAAGCGTTCGCGCTGGATTCGGATCCAGGATATCGATAAGCCGATAGCGGCCGCGCAGCACATCCCCTACACGCAAACTGCGGGCCGAGATTGCAGCGGTTGCGCCCGCGACAGGTGTGGGTGCGGGCACCGGCTGGGCGGGCACCGGCTGGGCGGACACCGGTTGTGCAGGAGAAATATTGCGCACATTGGAAGGCGTGGGCGAGCCGCCGCCACCGAAGCCCATGTAGCGTTGATGCAACCGTGCCTTCAGCGATGCGTACACATCCTGGGTGATCCTTTCACGGCGCAGGTATTGATCCAGCAGCGACAGTACTTCCCATGGCAATTCTGGATCTGCCTGCTCAAGACTTTGCACCTTGCCCAGGAATTGCTTCTGCGTGCATGCACCGGCTGCCAGCGCGTCCAGCCACAGCGACACGCCGGCACTTTCTGGCGGAAGCGCAGGCTTGGCTCCTGGGGTGGGGACGGGAACACTCATGCCGACAATGATGCTCTTTGCGCGCGTTTGAGGTAATCACTGCCGCGTCAGCATATGTAATCAAACTGCGTAAGACGCTGCCTATAGGGGGTCGCCCGTCAATTTTTGTGGATCTGCATCTGCAAAGCATTCATGGGTTGCTGATTCACCTTCAGAAAACCCTCTTCCGGACGGTCCAGCGCCAGGATCAGCATTGACAGGAAAGCAATGCAGTACAGCACCCACAGGATGACTGAAGGAATTTTGTAATGCACCAATACAGTCATACGTTTGTAGTGCAAGGTGATGACGTCACTAACCGAGGACGTGAACAGCGCGTACACCTCTGAGCTTCTATCCAGCGCCGCAAGAGACTCGACCTGCGCCCACAACTTGGCATGAATCTCTTGCGATTCGGTGGTCGCCAAGTGCTTTACTCCGCGCAGAGGTGATGAGGCCACGCGCAGATCTACGTATTGGCGAACCAGCGCCTGACTTTCGCTTCGCTGGGGCTCAGGTAGCAGCGACGCACGCAAATACGTTTCGCGAAGGCTGCTGACTTCATCGAGCAGCAACTGCTTTCGGGAATCCAGTCGATTGGTTGCTATCTGGAATGTGAACGCCAGCATGAATGCCAGCAGACCCAGGGCGGCGCCCACCACCGAGCCAATGGGCGCGTCGTTGTAGGATTCCTGCTGAGTCGCAAACCGACCCAGCCTGTACCCCACCTGAATGGGCAGCAGGATAAAGAATATGGTGAGCAGCAACACTGCCCAGGAAGGAAGCAACTCGATCATCCCGTCACCTGTTTTCCCATTCGGCGTTGCCGCCAACCATACCCTGAAACTAGAATGCCTCAGGGATGTCAGACCATTGGCGGCCCTTGAAACCACGCCGCGAGGGAAATAAATGAAACATCTGAATCTTATCGCCTGGACAGTCGCAACCGCAGCAGCTTCCGCACTGGCCGTTGCGCAAACTGCAGTCACGCCGGCCAAATCGGCCGCCGATGCCAAGGCCGCAATTGAAGCTCGCCAGAATGTGTTCAAGGACATCAAGAAGGCCTACGAGCCTCTGACCGACATGCTCAAGAGAAAGCGCGAATTCGACGCAGCGCTGGTGGCGACCAATGCGGTCACCCTTCAGGGGCTGGTGCAGCAGATACCAGCGCACTTTACTGTGGACACGCACACGTTCACCGACACCAAGACGCTGGCCCGCGAGAACATCTGGACCAGCCAGGCGGACTTCAAGGCCAAGGCCGATGCGGCTTCAACCGCGTTGGGCAACCTGGCCACCGTGGCCAAGACGGGTGACCAGGGCGCCACCTCGAAAGCGATTGGCGATGTGGGCAAGAGCTGCGGCGCTTGCCACGACAACTTCAAGGATAAGCCTTAACAGGGTTGCCAGAGATTTTTGGTGGGCCTGCTTGGATTCGAACCAAGGACCAAGGGATTATGAGTCCCCTGCACTGACCGCTGTGCTACAGGCCCGCCGGTAGGTGGCGCGCACCATACCATTCCCGCGGCGATTAATCGCAGCTGTCCGGGTCTACGTGGCCAGCACACGTTTGCAGATCGATGTTCGCGCGCGGGATCACATCTGAAATCTGCCATACCGCGTACCGTGCGGTTCAAAACACAACCATTTGGTTGACTATTAAATAGTTCGCGCCTAGAGTCTCCAGATGAACGAACAACTGGACGCGACCTTTCACGCACTGGCCGACCCCACTCGTCGCGCGATGATCTCGCGACTAGGCCAGGGCGAACGCTCCATAGGCGAACTGGCCGAGCCTTTCGCCATGAGTCTCTGGGGTGCGGCCAAGCATGTTCGCGTGCTGGAAACAGCGGGCCTGGTTACCTGCCGCAAGGTGGGCCGCTCGCAGATGTGCCGCTTGCGCCCGAATCCACTGGCACAGGCCGATCGCTGGCTGCGGCAGTGGGAACGTCTATGGACCAACCGCCTCGACAAGCTCGAGGCGCTGATTGAACAAGAGAAGGAATCAAAATGAGCAACGCTGCCACCAACGGCTATGAACGCCTTGCACCTGACACTTTGCGCATCGAGCGCGTGCTCGACGCGCCCCCTGAAACTGTGTGGCGCTGGCTGGTCGACCCGGCGCTGCGCGAACAGTGGTTCGCCGGTGGCACTGCATGCGACAAGGAAGGCGAGTTCGATCTGGCCTTCGACCATGACAAACTCTCGGCAGATGATGTGCCCTCGCCGCCGCAGCACAAAAAGGGCAGCGTAAACCGCGAGCGCGTGCTGCGCGTCGAGGCCCCGCGCCTTCTGACCTACACCTGGATAGGCGGCAAGCAAGGCCAGGTCAGCTTCGAGCTGTTCCCCGTTGGCCAGAAGACGCGACTGGTGCTGACGCACAGCGGCATCGCCGGTCCGGCGCCTTATACCAACTTCAGCGGTGGCTGGCTCGCGCATCTGGCGGTGTTGCAGGCGAAGCTTTCGGGCGGCGAGGTCCGCGACTTCTGGGCCCTGCACAGCAAGATAGTTGCGGAGTTGGCCGCGCAACAAGGCTGACCGCTGCGGTAGGCTTGCGTCCATGAGCACGCCTATCGAGCAGATCGAAATCCGCATCACTTACCTGGAACAGGCCAACGCTGACTTAAGTGATGTGGTGTACCGACAGCGCCGTGAACTTGAGGCGCTGCGTGCGCAGTTGCTGGAACTGCTGGGCCGACTGGATTCGAGTCAATCGCAGACGCCCTATTCGCCCGACGACGAGAAGCCACCGCACTATTGAGAGCTCGCGGATGAGAACGATTCTCGACTGACGCAGCAGTGACAATTGGCCTGTCCGACCTGCCTAGGCTGGCGTTTCATGGCGCTTTCCGACCTCATTGTCCTCAACCGCAAGGGCGCGGCCCCTGCTGCCGGCGAGGCTGTTGCCGGCGGCCCGCTGCAGTCCGCTTGCGGCATTTCAACTTGCCTGCGCGAAGTCCGGGTGGCAGCAATGCCTGATGAACTGCATCCCAGCGCTGCAGATTGCACGACTGATGGATTCGAACGATTTCGCGGCGTCGATGCCTACCGCTTCATGTTGCTGCTGGCTTGCGGCCTTGAGAGCGAGATCGCAGGCGAGACGGAAATCCTGGGACAGATCAAGGGCGCTTGGCGCGAACACGAAAGCGCGGATGCGCAGAGTGCACTGGCGTTGCGTCCCTGGATGCAGCGACTGTTGCAGGATACAAAAGAAATCCGCAGTGAATTTGTGACCGGACTGGGCAGCGCCACCTATGGTTCGCTGGTGCGTCGGCTGTTGGGCGCAGAATCCGCCGGACCGACTCTGCTGCTGGGCGCGGGTCAGCTGGCAGAATCCGTGCTCCCCTATTTGGATTCGGGAAAAGTCCTGCTATGCAACCGTCACGGTGAACGCGCGCGCGCATTGCTGGCGAAGCAGCGCGCGGCGACTGCGCAACGCATCCAGATTGTCGATGATGGCATTGATGCGGAACTGGCCGCGTGGCGCGAAGCGCGCAACGTGGTGCTGTGCATCCCCGCTGACCCGGTGTGCGACGAAATACGCGCGCGCGCCTGGCAGCAGCACACTTCCGCAGGTCGCGTATTGCATCTGGGTCTGGAGTCCGCTGCCGGCACCGCATGGGAAGGCATAAGCGACCTCTGCACACTGCGCGACCTTTTCGCGCTGCGTGACTCCCAGGCCAGCCAGCGCGAAGCCCTGCTGGCCCGGGCGCGGCGCGCTTGTGCCGACAAGGCACAGCTTGCCCGGCTCGATGACGCCGACGGCTCAAGACCGGGCACCGCCAATCACGGGTGGGAAGATCTGGCGGTTTTCCAGTCTTTCAGTTACTGATTAGGGATGTCGACCACACGCCTGCGTCTGGGTACTCGCCGTTCGGCGCTCGCATGGGTGCAGAGCAGCCAGGTCGCCGCTGCCCTGCGCTCGGCGCACCCCGGACTCGAAGTCGAACTGGTGGGCATCGACACGCGCGGCGACAAGGTGCTCGATGTGCCGCTGTCGAGCATGGACGGCAAGGAATTCTTCACCGCCGAGATCGATGCCGCGCTGCTGGAGAATCGCGTTGATTTCACGGTTCACTCTCTCAAGGACCTCAGCCTGGAGCGACCTGCAGGCCTGATTCTGGCCGCAGTGCCAAAGCGTGCCAACCCTCGTGACATTGCGATTTTTGCTGCAGACGTGCCGGCGCGACTGGCGGCTGGTGCGCGCCTGCGCATTGGCACCTCGTCGCCGCGCCGCGCAGAGCTGTTGCCGCCGTTCTTTGCCAAAGCCTTGCCTCACGCAACGCAAAACTCCATTACGCTGGAGAACCTGCGCGGCAATATCGACAGCCGCTTGCGCCGCCTGCTGGAACCACGCGGTTCGGCGCGACAACTCGATGGCCTGGTTCTGGCATTTGCCGGTCTGTCGCGTTTGTTCGCGGATACCACCACCGATCGCCAGGGTCGCGCACTGCTGCAGGGAATATTGCAGGACCTGCCCTTCATGGTGCTGCCGCTGACCGACTCACCCGGTGCACCGGGCCAGGGTGCGCTGGCCATTGAGTGCCGCAGTGACGACGCTGCAACGCGCGCGCTGCTGGCCGCACTCGAGCATCCTCCCACCCGCGCCGCGATTGTGCTTGAACGACAGTTGCTGGCGCAGTACGGCGGGGGTTGTCACCAGCGCTTCGGCGCGACCCTGCAGTGGATCAACGGATTGGGCGGCGTGTTACAGGTTGCCGGTCGCAGCGCCGATGGGACGGACATCGCCGCCCGGCGCTGGCTGCCTGATGTGGTGCTGCCTGCGCCAACCGGCGCCGTGCATATCTGGGATGGCAGCATTGCCACGCCCACCATGGCCACTTCGCTGGTGGATGCTGCAGCGTTATCGCGGCGTCTCAAATCACCGGCCGTATTCCTCGCCCATTCGCGCGCCTTGCCCGGCGATGCAGCCCCTGCGTTGCAGGGACGCTTCGTGTGGACTTCAGGTACAAAGAGCTGGTTCGCTCTAGCCGCGCAGGGCGTGTGGGTGCATGGCTGTGCAGAAGGACTGGGTGCAGAGGCGGCCGCCGCTGTGATTTCCGAGCCGGTGCTGCGCCTGCCTCCTCCTGCCCAATGGGCGGTGCTGACACATGCAGGGGCAGAGGAGCCCTGGCAGAACGGTGGTTGGTCAGGCGCGGATGTAATGGCGACCTACTCCATTGTCGAGGGAAGCCTTCCCGACAGCGCTTCGCTGCCCACCGCCACGCATGTGTTCTGGCACAGCGTGCAGCAGTTCGAACGTGGTCGCGGCCTGGCCGGCGGCACCGCGCAGCATGCGACAGGTCCGGGCAAGACCTTTGATCATGTGCGACGCGCCGGCGTGCGAAACTTGCAGGCATTCCCTTCCGTGGTGGAGTGGCGTGAATGGACAGCAAGGGCGCGCTGAGCGTGACGCCGATTCGGCAGTCGCGACTGGTCGCGATCCTGGCCGGCGTGTGGCTGATCATCATCCTAGTGCTGGGCTTCTGGTGGGGCACCCTGCTGCTGCGCCAGTCGGCGCGCATTGCCCAGCTCAGCGTCGCAGCGGGCGTGCCGCAATCCGAGGCCTTCGCCGAGCTGTCACGTACCCAGTACATGCTGCAATGGGAATCTGGCTCCTTCCTGTTGTTCCTGCTGACGCTGTCGGCGGCGCTGTTCTGGTTCTACTGGCGCGACATGCAGCGCGCCCGCGGCACGCAGGCATTTTTCGCGGCCTTGACGCATGAACTGCGCACGCCACTGACCAGCGTGCGGCTGCAGTCCGAAGCCATCGCGGCGGGCGAACCCACCCAGGAACTTGTGGATCGCCTGCTGGCCGACACACATCGACTTGAATCGCAAATCGACAAAACGCTGGAACTGGCGCGCATCGAAGGCGGCGGTGCGTTGGCGGAACAGGCGATTCGACTGGATCCCTGGCTGGACCGCGTGCTGCGCGGCATCGTGGCGGCATATGGAAATGCCGTGCAACTGGAGCTGACACTGGATCCGGCATTGCCCGCAATCCGCGGTGACACCTCGGCGCTGCAGTTGATACTGCGCAACCTTATCGAGAATGCGTCACGGCACGGTGATCGCGACCCCATTTACGTAGACGTGAACGTGCACAATGCGGGCGGGCACGTCGAACTGCGATTCGCTGATGACGGTCGCGGCATTGAGGGCGATCCGTCAAAGCTGGGTCGGCTGTTCCAGCGCGGCAGTTCGTCGCGCGGCACCGGCGTGGGTCTATACCTGGTGCGTGTATTGATGGAACGCATGGGTGGCAAGGTTGAATTTGGCGCCGCGCCGGGCGGCGGCTTCGCCGCAACATTGCACTTCCAGCGCAGCGCGGACTGAGAACAGGTTGAGCGCTCCCCCGGAAACCAGGCTGTTGCTGCTGGAAGACGACGCCAACGTCGCCGGCACGCTGGCGTCGCGCCTCACTACCGAAGGTTATGCAGTCACTTATGCCAACAGCGTGCGCGCCGCACGTGAGGCACTGGCCGGTCCGGCATTCCAGGTGGCCATTCTTGATGTGGGGCTGCCCGACGGCAGCGGCTTCGAGGTTGCGCAGACCTTGCGTGATCGCAGCCCGGCAACCGCCGTGCTGTTTCTGACTGCCTACGGCACCCCGCAAGACAGGATCCGTGGACTGGAACTGGGCGCTGATGACTATGTCACCAAACCCTTCGTCTTCCGCGAACTACTGCTGCGCATACAGAATGTGCAAAGACGCGCGACTTACCTGCAGCAGCCGGGCGCTGTGCAGGGCGCAACCTCGCGCATTGGCATGGCCGATGTGGACTTCGGTCGCTTCACGGCACGCGTGGGCGACAAGGTGCATCGCCTCACCCACAAGGAATGCGCTGTGCTCAAGTTGCTGGCCGAGCGCGCCGGCAATGCCGTGACGCGTGACGAGATACTGGACCGTGCCTGGTCGCCGGACGAATTCCCCACCCAGCGCACCGTCGACAACTTCATCGTTCGCCTGCGCAAGCTGGTGGAACGCGATCCATCCAACCCACAAAGCATCCTCAGCGTTCGCGGCGTGGGTTACCAGCTCGAGGCAGGACATGAGTGATACCGCATCCGTAACCGCACTGGGCGCAGCCCTGCGCCGCGCCAATACCGGGCGACCACCGGTGTGGATGATGCGGCAGGCAGGCCGCTATCACTCGCATTACCAGATGCTCAAGCGCCACGCAGATTTCATCCAGCTGTGCAAGAACCCGGCGCTGGCGGCCGAGACCGCCATGGGCCCGGTGCACGATTTCAATTTCGATGCGGCCATCCTTTTCTCGGACCTGCTGTTCCCGCTGGAAGCCATGGGCATGGGGCTGCGTTACGATCCAGGCCCCAAACTCGATTTTCATCTGCGCTCGCCCGCAGACGTGGCCCGGTTGCAGGGCGGCGCGGCGCTTGCCCAAGGCCTGCAGTTCCAGGCCGATGCCGTCAAACTCACCCGCGCGCGCCTGCGTCGCGACAAGGCACTGATTGGCTTTGTCGGCGGGCCTTTCACCCTCTATGTCTACGCTGCGGCCGGGTCGCATGAAAACGCGACCCAGGCGCTGACAGGATTGACCGACGGCACCTACGCGGCTTTCAACGACAAGCTGCTCGACCTGCTGGCGGCCAACATGGCATTGCAGTCGCATGCGGGCGCCGATTGCGTGGCCCTGTTCGACACTGCCGCCGGTGAGATCGATGCCGCCACTTATGGCAAGTTCGTGGTGCCGGTGCTGACGGATTTGCTGGCGCGGTTTCGCAAAATCGACCCCATCACACCGGTGACGTATTACTCGCGGGGCACGGGCCCTGCTTATTGGGACCAGCTTTTCGGGTTGCCTTTCCAGTGCCTGGGCGTGGACTGGCGACATTCGATGCCGGATGTGCTGGCGCGCTATGCGGATCGCTGGGCCATCCAGGGAAACGTGGATCCGCAATGGCTGCATTTGCCGGCGGCAGAACTTGAACAATGCCTGAGCGAATACTTCGGCGCGATACGCAAGCTGCCGCCTGAATTGCGTGCGGGCTGGATCTGCGGCCTGGGCCACGGCATCCTGCAGAAGACACCCGAAGCCAACGTGCGGCGCTTCGTCTCGCTGCAGCAAGAGATCTTCGGGTGATTTCCATCGCGCCCGGCCTGTACGCAAAGTACAACCGGCCGAGCCCGCGCTACACCTGCTACCCGGGCGTGGCCCACTGGGAAGATCCGCCTTCCGAAGACCAATGGATACGCCATCTTGATGCCAGCCTCGAGGCCAATGCCACGCTGCGTGGCATTGCCTTGTACGTGCACATTCCCTTCTGCCAGGCGCTGTGCACGTTTTGTGGCTGCAACATACGCGTGGCGCGCAACCACTCGCTGGCGACGCCGTATGTCCCACGGCTGATTCGCGAGCTGGACCTGTATCGCGAGCGTCTGGGGCGCAGCGGCTTCAGTTTGGGCTCGTTGCACCTGGGCGGCGGCACCCCCACTTTCCTGCCTGTGGAGGAACTGCAGCGACTGCTCAGCGGCATGATGGAAAGGGCGCAGATCCAGCCCGATGCAGTATTGACCGTGGAGGTGGATCCGCGTGTAACGACGCGTGAACACCTGGTGGTGCTGCGTCGGCACGGCTTCAATCGCGTCAGCATTGGCGTGCAGGATTTCGATCCGCGCGTGCTCGACATCGTCAACCGGCCACAGGAGGAATCCCAGGTTCGCGAGATCTTCGACACGGCGCGCGGACTGGGATTCTCGAGCATCAGTGTTGACCTGATCTATGGCCTGCCCCTGCAGACCACCGACAGCATCGAGGTCACGATGGATGCGCTGGAACGGCTGCAGCCGGACCAGATCAGCTTTTATCCCTATGCGCCCGTGCCGTGGATCAAACCCAGCCAGCGCCGCTTTACCGAAGCCGATCTGCCGGAGCGCGATGTGCGTCAGGGGTTGCTTGCGACCGGCCGCCACCGCATGCAGGCCGCAGGTTTCGCGGAAATCGGCCTGGACCAGTACGCGCTGGGCCAAGACCCGCTGGTGCTGGCTGCTACCCGTGGCACATTGTCACGCAACTTCATGGGCTACAGCGCCAGCCTGAGCATGCCCCTGATCGGTCTTGGCAGCTCGGCCTTGGGCGACGCTGGCACTGCATTGGCCCAGAACGAGAAGAACCTCATGCGCTACGAAGCGCGCGTTGATCGTGGCGAACTGCCCATTCAGCGCGGCCATGTGCTGGATGCACAGGACCTGCAATTGCGCCGGATCATTTCCGACATCGTCACCCGCTTCGCAACCCGTTGGTCAGCGTCCGATCAGCGCACGGAATGGTTTGGTTTGGCGGCCACGTCGCTGGCCGAACTCCAGCAGGACGGATTGATCGAGCTTGGCCAGGAAGGGCTGCGCGTGACCCAGCGCGGCAGACCATTCCTGCGCAATATCTGCATGGCGTTTGATGCGCGCTCCCGGCTCACGCTGGGGCCGCTCTGCAACTAACTACTTTCTCAGTGCCAGCAGCACTACGCCGGAACCTATAAGCAAAATGCCTACCCAGTCCCGGATCACTGGTCTTTCACCCAGAACCAGATAGGCCAGAATCGCCACGAGCACGACGCTTAGCTTGTCTATGGGCGCTACGCGTGATGCATCGCCCACCTGCAATGCTCGAAAGTAGCAGATCCAGGAAGCGCCAGTGGCCAACGCCGACAGCACGATGAATAGAAACGATCGTGGAGGAATTGAAAGTGGACTGGACCACTTGCCGCTCAGCCAGACGAAGGGGGCAAGCGTGCAGATAATCACGAGGGTGCGCAACAAGGTTGCGTAATCGGAATCGACGCCGCGAAGCCCCACCTTGGCGAATATGGCGGTCAGCGCTGCGAAGCAGGCCGACAGCAGCGCCCAAAACAACCAGGTTGAACTCGTCGACAGGGAAGTCAATCCGCAACAATGCGGCGGGAAAGCTTCAGGTAGCGGACGGTAAGGTAAACCACGGCCAGGGCGATGTAGCCGACGAGCAACGCGCGCGCGATGTCGCGTCGCCCAATGATGTCTTGATGCGTGGTCATGTGCCAGAAACTCATGAGCATCAGCATGGTAATCCAGCCGAAGGGCGTGGCAAATTCCTTCACCAGCACGCGCATCCAGTGAAATGACATGTCCGCCAACGCCTCGCCCATTGCACCCAGTCGTGGCAGCCAGCGCGGCACATCCGCCACGTACTGGGCATAGGCAGCACCGAATTTCCTGCGCAGGAAGGCTTCCTCAGCCGCGATGATGGCGATGTAGACGAATACGAACAGCGGTATTGCCACCAGCAGGCAGGTCAGCGAATTGGAGGCCACGGCAAGGCCGGCCATGATCAAAAGGTTGCCCACGTACATGGGGTTGCGGCACACCCGGTAAACCCCTTCGGTCACGAGGTCTTCGGCATATACGCGCTTGTTGCGCCCGCCGCGGATCACGTATTGGAAACCGATGGTGGCGCCACGCACCATCTGCCCCAGCAGCGCGACGCAGAATCCCAATGCCACTGCATGCAGCGGATTGGCGAAGAGGTCGCGCCCCGGCAGCAGCACCAGCAACAGGGCCGCCGGAAACAGGCCATTGCGGAAGCGGAACAGGAAATTGCCGATACTGACGATCATTTGATGGCCACGATTCCAGCAAAGTTGTACCACTTGAAGAACACGTCCACCGCCCTGAAGCCCGAGCTCAACAGCAATTCGCGATTCTCGAGCAGCTTGTAGGGAATCAGCACGTTCTCCAGAGCCTCGCGCTTCTGGCTGATTTCCATCTCGCTGTAACCATGGCGCCGCTTCATGTCGTAGTAGTACTTAATAAACTGGCGGTTGAAAACCGAGTCTTCGCCCAGCACCTTTTCGACCACGATCAGGCAGCCGTTGGGCCGCATGCCGCGAAAGATATCGGCGATGAGCTTCTCGCGCCGCAGGGGACGGATGAACTGCAGCGTGAGTACCAGCATTACCACTGATGCGTTCTCGACCTGGACACCATCATTGAGCTCGGCTACATGCAGGTCCACGGGCCGCACGAACTTCTCGGCGGCAAACTTCTCGCGACATTTGTCGAGCATGGCGCTGGAATTGTCGATGCCCACAAAGCGCACCGTGGGATCAACCTGGGGATTCAGTGCCACCATGGTGGTGCCGCTGGAGATTCCAAGATCGTAGACCGAGGAACCAGGTTCAGCGTAATCGGCCGCGATCTCCACCACCATCCGCTGGATCTCACCGTAAAATGGCACTGAACGGGAGACCATGTCGTCGAAAACGGTCGCCACCGACTTGTCGAAATGGAAGTCGCCTATCGACTCGCGTTGATCCCGGTATACCTTGTCGCTTGGTGTGCTCATAAGTCCTGGAGTGTGATCTGAAATTCAAACCGACGCCGTTCTGGCATTGCGTGGCATTCGCGCTGGCACTGGGACTGTCGCTACTGGCTGCAGCGGTCCTGAGCCCCGCCGTCCAGGCGCTGCTCGCCCCGGTTCACCTCTCGCAATTACACCGCATTTTCAATCGTTTGACCATGATTGGCGTGCTGGCCACCACCATCCGGCTGCTTGTAAGTAATGGCCTGGCATCACGCAAGGTGCTGGGTTATGCGGCGCCCGCCCGGGTATTTGCCCGCCAGGCACTGACAGGGCTCGTCGCCGGCCTCGCACTGATGATGCTGATTCTGGTTCCGCTGTTCGCGCTTCATATCCGCGTGTGGAACCACAATTTACCAGTCGATCTTGCAGGCTTGCTGGAGATCGCAGCCAAGGCACTGCTGACGGGCTGCGCGGTGGCGTTGGTAGAAGAGACTTACTTTCGCGGCGCGATACAGGGCAGCCTGGCGCGCACCGGTTCCGTGCGCGTAGCGCTGTTCGTAGTGCCAATCCTGTACGCCGCAATCCACTTCTTTGGCGAGGCCGTACGCATACCGATTGAGCACGTAACGCCGACCAGCGGCTTCACCATCCTCGCCGGCTTCATGCGCAAGTTCGCTTACCCCAAACAGATCGCCGATGCATTCCTGGCGCTGTATGTACTTGGAGTGCTGCTGGCCCTGGTTCGCCATTACACCGGAAACGTCGCTGGTTGCATTGGCCTGCATGCCGCTTTTGCTTCCGCAGTCATTGTGACCCGCGGCCTTTCCGCTCCCGGACCTGATTCCGCGTGGATGTTGCTGGTCGGCCGCTTCGATCATGTGCTTGGAATATGGGCGGCGATCGTTGGGATCATTGCCTGCTGGGGCTATTGGGCCATCTCCACCAGAGAGTCTATTGCTTCCACGGAGACGGCATTGAGTACGGAACGGTGATGAACGTCGCTTCGACCTGCCTGATCTTGCCGTCGACGATCTTGAACAGCTCGATGAAATAGAACGAATGCGGATGGCGTATCACCGACACCGCCGCCGTTCCGTCGGTGTATTTGTATTCACCCAGCTTGCCGGAGTGGTCTATGAAACCGGATGACAGCACGATGCCGCGCTCTTCATCCACCAATGGATAGCGGCGGTCTCGCAGCCTGTCGTCATAACGATAGACGCCCAGCCTGAACTGTTCGGCGCATCCCAATGCGGACGTCGGCCCCAGCGGCTTTTCTGGATTGTTGGTGGTCTGCAGTCCGTTCTCGATGCGGTTGCAGGCCGGATCAAACTCGGTGTGCAGTTTGCCGTCATTGAGCTGCAGTGTGCTGAAGTAGCCATCGGCCAGTGCAATCATTTTCCCGCGCGGCCGCCCTTCTCCAGGTTTGAGGTTCTGCAGGAGAATGGGCTTGTCGTCGAACTTCGGATTGGCGAAGGGATTGGGCCCCTCACCAAGAGCGCCGAAATCCTTGACCCGCACCACCAGCATCTCGGCCTCGTTGATCTTTTTCCCGACGACCTTGAGTCGCAGTGCAAAGGCCGAGGTCGCGTCTGCCTCACTGATGGCGCCAAACACGCCGACCTGCCCGTTTTTCTCATCAGCAAAGCGCAGCTTATAGCTGCTCAGGCCGGTCACAGTGCCCCACACGCCCTCGCCCGTGGGCAGCTGCACATTGTTCTCGGTGTAACGCGCGTTGCCAGCCCATGGCAGGCGGGTGGAATCGCGATGTTGCAGGGCGTCCAGGTATTGGTCCACGAAGCCATACAGGCAGGCGCGGTCACAACTGGTTGAATTGGCGGCATTGGCGCCGCCCACAAACAGCGTCAGCAGCAGAACGATTGAATATTTGCGCATACGGGCTACCCTACTGAGGTCATTCGAACAAGACAAGAACGGGGGAGCTTCTGACCATGACGCCGATCAAGACACTGCTGAATACCTTTATCTTTGTAGGCACGACTGCTTTGGGCTCGGGCTTTGCACTGGCCCAGGCGCCGCTGACCCTGTCCACGCCTGCCGAAGTGCCTGCGGTGGTTGCCATCGCACGCCCCTCGGCTGCGGAGACCGACGCCGCACGGAACAGCTTCGCGAAGTTTGTCGCCAAGGCTGATCCAAAGACGCAGATCATCCTCAAGAAATATCCGGGCCTTCTGGAGGTTCGTCCGCCAGGACCCAACTCGGCCGTCCTGCCCAGCCTGGCGCCCGGCTTCGTGGCCAAGCATCAGGCCAACCTCGCAGTGGCCAAGCAGGGCGACGCCGAACTGCTGTTCATGGGGGATTCCATCACTGATTTCTGGCGCAACTCCGAAGGCAACTACGCCGGCAAAGCCGTCATGGACAAACACTTCGGGCAATGGAAGATCGCCAACTACGGCATCGCCGGTGACACCACGCAGGGCGTTCTCTATCGACTTGAGGATGGCGAAGGCTCGGGAATCAGCCCGCGGGCCATCATGCTGATGATCGGCACCAACAACACGGCCAGGAACAGCGCTGCCGAGATCGCCGAGGGCGTGGGCGCAGTGGTGCTGTCACTGCAACGCCACTATCCCACGGCGCAAATCCTGCTACTGGGCATATTCCCGCGTGGCGGCGCCAACGACCCGCTTCGCGGCATGCTGGCAGAGATCAACAAATCGATCTCGAAGCTCGATGACGGCAAGCAGGTCCACTACCTCGATATCGGCGCCGGGTTCCTGGAAGCGGACGGCAACATCTCACGCGAAGTCATGAGCGATGGCCTGCATCCCACGGCCAAGGGCTATGAGATCTGGGCGCAGGCTGTCGAACAGCCACTCGCCAAGCTCATGGGCGCTGGGGCGAAGTAACCGGCGACGTAGCGAAGGACTCGTCCTTGTAGTCCTCGTTGGCGCGAGCGATCAGGTAGGCATGGATGGCGTCCGCGTCAGCGGGCGTCAGGATGTCGGCAAAGCCCACCATGCCTTTGTCCTTGCGGATGCCATCGATGACGATGGCATTGAACTGCGCATGCGTTTGCGGCGACATGTAGCGCACATCCTTGAGGCCGCCGCGCGCATTTTCGCCGTGGCAACGTGAGCAGGTTTCACCGTACAGCTTCTGGCCTTTGCGAATGACATCCTCGGTGGCGGTGAGGCGCGGTGGTGGTGACACCGGCGATGGCGGCGGCATCGGCGGCAATGCAACGCCCTTCGCGCCCAACTTGAACACCATCAATCGCCCCGGCCCGAACTGGATGCGCGGGGAAGCCGCATCAATGCCGTGCACCGGCGAACCACCCCAGCCGAAGTTCACGGCGATGTATTGCTGGCCATCGAGCTCATAGGTCATGGGCCCGGCAATCGCGACGGTCTGCGTATCCATCTCCCAAAGCTTGCTGCCGTTGTCCGCGCGATACACCGCCAGCGTCTTGTTGACCGTGCCCTGGACCAGGATGTTGCCGGCAGTTGAGAGGATTCCACCCGAACCCGGGTAGGGATAGTTGACGCGGAAAGCTTCCTGCTGCTTCACCGGATCCCACGCCAGCAGATAGCCTTTTTCGCGACTGTCGGCAGTCTGCTGCAACTCCTTGCGCAATTCCGGGAAGCCTGTGTACGCAAAGCCGCTGTTGGATCGATAGCGCACCCAGTGAAAGTCTTCGTCTTTCACGCGCGCCATCACCATCCATTGTTCCTGCGCAGAAAGATAAACCAGGCCCGTGATCGGGTTGTATGACATCGGATGCCAGGTGTGCGCGGCCAATGGTGTTGGCGTCATGAGCTTGGGCGTTTCGGTGAGATAGGACTCCGGGTTGACATTGGGCCGACCCGTGGTGAGGTCGATGCTGGACGCCCACAGGTTGGGCACATAGCTCTTTGCCGAGATCACCTTGCCCGTCACTCGGTCGAGCACATAGAAGAAGCCGTTCTTTGGCGCCTGCATCAACACCTGGCGAAGTTGACCATCGATGTTGAGGTCGGCCAGCACGATGGGCTGCGTGCAGGTGAAGTCCCACTGTTCGTCCGGCACCATCTGGTAGTGCCACACATATTTTCCGGTATCGACGTTGACCGCGACAATGGAGCACAAGAAAAGATTGTCTCCGCCCGCGGGGCTGCGGAAATGCTGCACATGCGGCCCGCCGTTGCCAGTGCCCAGGTAAACCAGGCGCAGCTTGGGGTCGTAGACAAAGGAATCCCATACCGTGCCGCCGCCACCGTATTTCCACCACTCGCCGTTCCACGTCTTCGTGGCCACGGGCATCACATTGTCGGATGCCTCGCCATCGGGCCCGTCGGCCGGATTGCCCGGAACCGTGTAGAAGCGCCAGCGCTTTGCACCGGTCTTTGCGTCGTAGGCCGTAACGAAACCGCGCACGCCATAGTCGGCACCCCCATTGCCAATGACCACGATGCCGTCGAACACGCGCGGTGGACCGGTGATGGAATACGCCTCGCTGCGATCAAAAGTCTGCACTGACCAGACCTGCTTGCCCGTGCGCGCATTTACCGCGATGAGTCGACCATCCAGCGCACCGATGTAGATTTTTCCTTTCCAGGCAGCGATGCCGCGGGCAGAAGGACCGCAGCAGGCCAGCCGCGCCCACTCAGGTGCAACCTTGGGGTCGAAGGTCCACAGCACCTTGCCGTTGCGACCGTCGTAAGCGGTGACCACATTCCAGACGGAAACGTTGTAGAGCACGCCATCGATGAACAGCGGTGTGGCCTGCACGCCGCGATAAGTGTTGAGGTCGGCATACCACGCAAGACCCAGCGTTGCCGCGTTATCACTATTGATCTGCTTCAGGGGACTGAAGCGTTGTTCATCCCAGGTGCGGCTATAGGACATCCACTGGCCGGGCTCGGCATCCGCGTTTGACAGTCGTTTGGAATCCACGTTGGCCGGGCCCGCTGTCGCAAGCAGCGGAAAGGCCAGCGCCAGCACAAATGCACGCATTGCGGTTGTGATCATGCTCAGAATGGCTTGAGCACCACCAGCCAGAGTATGACCAGCAGCAGCAATAAAGGCATTTCGTTGTACCAGCGAAGGGTGACGGCCCGAGGCAAGGGTGCATCGCGTTGCATACGCTTCATGAATACGCGCATGGAGATGTGATACGCAATCAGCAGCACTACCACCGCCAACTTGGCGTGAATCCAGCCGCCGCTGAACCCGAAGCCCAGCCAGAGATAGAGCCCGGACGCGAGGGCAAACACGGCCATCATGCTGGTGAAGTGATACAGCCGCATTGCCATTACCTTGAGTCGGCGAACATCTTCGCCAGCGGTCTTGCCCTCGACGTAGTGCACGAAGATTCGCGGCAGGTAGAAGATGCCCGCCATCCACGAGATGATAGCCAGCAGGTGCAGGGCTTTGATGTAGAGCATGCCCGACAGTCTAGCCCATCGACCTCGTCGTGGCCCTCACCGCTTTGGCCGCAGCCCGCGCACCGGCTCTGCTTCCAGCGGGTTTTCAGGCCAGTAGTGCCGCGGATAGCGACCACGCATGTCCTTGCGCACGTCGGCATAGCTGCCGCGCCAGAAACCGGCCAGGTCGCGCGTGATCTGCATGGGCCGTCGCGCCGGCGACAGCAGCTTCAACGTGATTGCCACTGACCCGCCCGCGATCCGCGGCGTATCTGCCAAGCCGAACACTTCCTGCATCCGCACTTCGATGCAGGGTGCATTCGCGTCTTCGTAGTCAATGGCCATGCGTGATCCGGTGGGCACAACAACATGTGTTGGCGCCCAGGAGTCCAGCGTGGATCGTTGTGCACGCGTCAACCGGGACAGCAGCGCCTCAATCAACATCGGTTCCGGAAGTTTCCCCAGCCCCTGAAAGCCAGCGAGAAACGGGGCCAGCCAGGTGTCTGCTTCTGCCAGCAGGGACGCGTCGTCAAACGCGGGAAACTGCGCAATGCTGTGCGCGGCGACAAAGCGCAATCGCTGCAGCAGACGACGTGACGACTCACCCCATGGCAATGCATCAAGCCCGGAACGCTGCAGCTGTGCCAGCAACGCAGTCTGTAGTTGATCCGGGTCAGTCTCGACACGCTGCTCGGACAGCACCAGTGCTCCAAGTCTTCGCACCCGTCGCGAACGCAGCGCCCCAGTCCTGGCATCCGCATCCGTCTCAACCGATTCAGTTGCCTGGCTACCCAGCGCCGATTCCAGTTGCGCGCGCGACAAGGGTGCGGCAAGACGAATCCGCGCAACCGCGCCTTCGGCATCGTCGAGATCCAGTGCCACGAGGTATTCGGCATTGCCCAGCGTGGACACCTGCGGGATTTCCGCGCCACGTCCGTTGGCCAACAGATAGCGCTGCCCACCCGAACCTGAGCGCCGCTGCGCCACGCGATCGGGCCAGGCCCACGCTAGCAGGCGGCCCGCCTCCGCATCAGCACCAGACGTGACAGGTCCGCGCGCACCATAGCGGCGCGCCAGTTCACGCACTCGTGCGACGCTACCCGGATCCACGCCGCGCGCTTCTCCACGCAGGATTTCGAGGCGAGTGCGCAGGTCTGGATCCGCCGCCGCACGCAGCAGGTCGCGCTCGGTCAGCAAGGCCGCCAGTTGCGCCGCAAGCGTTTCATCTTCAGAGCCACGTGCGCGAACCAGCATGTGCGCGAGGCGCGGGTGCAAGCCAGTCTGCGCCATGGCCTGCCCCATCCTGGTCACGGCACCGGAATCATCAATGGCTTCGAGCCTTCTCAGCAGCTCGCGGGCCTGCCTAAAACTTGCGGCGGGTGGTGGATTGAGCCACTTGAGATCAGATGCTTCGCGGGCGCCCCACACGGCAAGCTCAAGCGCCAGCGGCGCAAGGTCCGTGCTGAGTATTTCCGGCGGAGTCTGCGCTGCCAGTGTCACCTGCGCGCCCTCACCCCACATCCGCCATGCGGTGCCGGGTGCGGTGCGACCGGATCGACCGGCGCGCTGTGTGGAAGAAGCCTGTGAAATGCGCACAGTTTCGAGTCGCGCCATTCCAGTCGATGGATCAAACAGTGAACGTCGCTCAAGTCCTGCGTCCACCACCGCGCGCACGCCTGGAATGGTAAGGCTGGTCTCGGCCAGGTTCGTCGCAAGGATCAATTTTCGGCGCCCAGTCGCAGCGGGCTCGAGCACGCGTTGTTGCGCGGCGAGATCCAGGTCTCCATACAACAGGTGCATGTCCACCGAAGCGTGCAGGGTTTGCTCAAGCAGATTGCGCAACCTGTGAATCTCGGGCGTGCCCGGCAGGAACACCAATACATCGCCTTGTGCTTCATCGAGCGCTACGCGCACAGCCGCAGCAATGGGTTCCAGTTCGCGCGACGACAATGTCCGACCCTGTGGCAGCACTGGCAGGCCCTTGCCCACGTGATGAAGGGTCACGGGAAACATGCGGCCCTCGGCCGTGATAGTCGGCGCATTGCCAAGCAGTGTGGCAACTGCCGCCGCATCGATGGTTGCCGACATCACCAGCAGGCGCAGTTGCGGCGCCACGGTTTCCTGTGCCTGCAGGCACAGCGCCAGCCCAAGGTCAGCATGCAAGCTGCGTTCGTGGAACTCGTCGAACAGCACCGCCGCCACACCTTCAAGTGCCGGGTCCTGTTGCAGCATTCGCGTCAGCACGCCTTCGGTCACGACTTCCAGCCGCGTTGCCGGACCGACGCGCGTGTCCATGCGCATGCGGTATCCCACCGTCGCGCCCACCTGCTCACCCAGGTTTTGCGCCATGCGGGTGGCTACGGCACGAGCCGCCAGCCGGCGCGGCTCCAGCAACAGGATCTTCCTGCCAGCAGTCCATCCCTCTGCCAATAGCGCCAATGGAGCCACCGTGCTCTTGCCCGCTCCCGGCGGCGCCACCAGCACGGCGCCAAGACCCTCGCGCAAAGCTGCCCGCAGCTGCGGTAGCGCGGCCTCGACGGGCAATGTAGTTGACTGGGACATGCGGCGCTGATGATATCCGCTGCCATATGCATCGCAGCAAACTTGCCGGCTTCATCATCGATTGCCAGACACCGGACCTGGAAGGCGCCGCGCGATTCTGGGGTTCAGCCCTGGGCCTGCCGGTCACAGGCGAGGCGGATAGCGACCCGGGTTACCGGCAGTTGCAAAACACGCCGGGCGAACTGCACGTTGAAGTGCAGCAGGTGGAACACGCCAGCCGCGTTCACCTCGACATTGAAAGCGATGACCTGGAGGCCGAGGCCGTGCGCCTCGAAGCCCTGGGAGCCAAACGCATTTCAAAAGTGAAACGCTGGATAGTCATGGAAGCGCCAACCGGACAGAGATTCTGTATCGTGCGGCCCCAGTCGCCCGATTTTGCAAAGCGGGCAAACAACTGGAAATGACGGGGAGTAAGTTCATGCGTTCAATGACATTGCTGGCACCGACACTGATAGTTCTAATGCTGGCGGCCTGTGCCAAACATGAGTCGGCTCCCGCTGCAATCGCCTACAACTCGTTGGGCCGCATCGACTTCAATCGACGCGCCGCAGAGGAACTGCTGCCACTGTTCTGGAGCGAGGACAAGAACAACGACGCCACGCTGCAGCCAGACGAGCTCGCAGTGCTGTGGGGCCTTGCGGATGACGATGCTTCCGTGTGGGTTGCCAATGGCAGCTTCACGCCAAAGTTTGTCGACGCCTATGCGCGGCTGCGCCAACCGCCGGCTGCAGGCACCGGCCCGGAAGCGCAACGCCTACGCCTGGTGCGCGACGAACTTGCGCAGGGCGTGGTCACGCTGGTGCACACTGATGTAAGCAAGGATTCACCCGCGGAGCAGCAGATGGTGCAGCACCTGATGCGGGTGGCCGTGCTGATCGAGAAGCTGTACGCCAGGCAGAATGGCGTACTTGAAATCGAGGCGCAGATTCCGCGCGAGGACGTGGCCAGCCGCGCCATGTTCCACCGCAACCAGTCTCCTTTCTGCGAAGCACCGCGCACCGAAAAGATCGCGGCCTGCAACGCACTGGCGGTGATCCCCAAGCGGATTTCCGGTCTGTATCCGGCCGTCATCCAGCAGGAGCCGGGCTTTTGCCAGCGCATGGAAAAAGCCGCCAACGCCGCGCAGCTGACCGGTCACTTCAACATCGTGACCGGTGGTGTCGAGCCTGCGACCTGGAAGGCCGTGCCGTTTCCCACCGCCTGGGCCGGGGATATGTCTGCCGTCGCAACCGAACTGCGTGCGGCGGCCGACGGATTTGCTGATGCAGAACCGGCGCTGGTCGCCTATCTGCGCGCGGCAGCTGACTCCTTCGCCAGCAATGACTGGGAACCGGCCAACCGCGCCTGGGTGGCAATGAACGCGATGAACAGTCGCTGGTATGCGCGCATCGGACCGGATGAAGTCTATTTCGACCCGTGCGCATGGAAGGGAGGCTTCGCGCTGCAGCTGGCGCGCATCAATCCAGACTCCATCGCCTGGCAGGAAAAGCTCGAGCCGCACAAGGCCGCCATGGAGCAGCAGATCGCGAAGATGGCAGGTTCGCCGTACAAGGCGCGCAATGTGCAGTTCAAGCTGCCAGATTTCATCGACGTGGTACTCAATGCGGGCGACCAACGCAATCCATCTGGCGCCACCATCGGGCAGTCGCTGCCAAATTGGGGACCGGTGGCGGCTGCCGGCGGTCGCACCGTGGCGATGACCAATCTCTACACGGATCCTGACAGCCGTGAGCGTGCTGCGAAGCTGCAGTCTTCGGTTTTCTGCAAGGCCAGCGACGCGCTGCATGCCACCACTGGCAAGGAGGAGGTACTGGATTCACTGCTGCATGAGGCTGCGCACAATCTCGGCCCTTCGCACGATTACAAGGTCGCAGGCAAGACGGCACCGCAGGCCTTCGGCGGTCCACTGGCCTCCACATTGGAGGAACTCAAGGCCCAGAATTCCTCGCTATACCTGCTGAGCTTGCTGGAGTCACGCGGTGTGCTGCAGCCAGACGAAGTGCTGCGCACCTTGCGCGGCGGACTGGCCTGGGCCTTCGGCCATATCTCGCGCGGCATGTACGCAGCGGATGGCACACCGCGCAACTACAGTCACCTGGCCGCCATCCAGATCGGCTCCTTCATGGAGGCCGGCGCCTTGACCTGGGTGGCGCAGATGGCCGCCAACGACAAGGACATGGGATGCCTGCAGGTGGATTACGCGAAACTGCCCGTTGCCGTGGAGAAGCTCGAAGTCACGGTACTGGGCATCAAGGCACGCGCCGATCGCAAGGGTGCCGAAACGCTGCTGGCAAAGTACGTTGATGACAAGGACGATGCGTATGCCGGGGTCAAGGCCGCGATCACTGAACGCTACCTGCGTTCGCCCAAGGCCAGCTTCGTGTATAGCGTCAGCGGCCTGAGCGCCAAAGCACAATAGTCAGCGCCAGCCATGCGAGAATCAGCATCACGCCGCCCAGTGGCGTGATGTAGCCGAGAAACTTCGGCGCCCCGGCCAGCATCACGTAGATGCCGCCGCTGAAGAAGATGATGCCCAGCAACAGCGCCCATGCGATAAGTCGCAGGCGCGCGGCAGGCAAGGTGTGCATCAAAAGGCCAACCACCAACAGGCCCAGCGCATTGAACAGCTGGTAGTCCACCGCGGTTCCCAGCGACGCCAGCTGTTGAGGCGCAAGCACATTCGTCAGCGCGTGACTGCCCAGGGCGCCAATGATCACGCCGATTGCAAACAGCAGCGCTGCCAACGACATTGCCAACCTCGAGTTCATCGCTTGCCACCAGGCTTCGCCCCGCGCCTTGCGCCGGGCTTGAGTCCACCGGGAGGCCGCGGTACTCGTGGCAGGCCCGTATGTTGCGTGCGAATCGGCTGCGCGGTGCGTTTCCCCTCTGATGCAAGCCCGGTGCCTCGTGGCTGGTAAGCCGGAATCAGGTGCCTGGGTCCGCTGCCGATGAGGTTACCGCGACCCATGCGCCGCAATGCCTCGCGCAATACCGGCCAGTTGTTGGCATCGTGATAGCGCAGGAAAGCCTTATGCAGACGACGCTGGCGTAGCCCCTTGGCCACCACCACGTTCTCGCTGTCGCGCGTCACGCGCCGCAACGGGTTCTTGCCGCTGTAGTACATGGCCGTGGCCAGCGCCATGGGTGAAGGCAGGAAGGCCTGTACCTGGTCGGCACGAAAGCCATTGGCCTTCAACCAGATGGCCAGTTCCAGCATGTCTTCGTCAGTGGTGCCCGGATGCGCGGCGATGAAATACGGGATCAGGTACTGCTCCTTGCCCGCTTCCTTGGAATAGCGGTCGAACAGCTCCTTGAACCGGTGATAGGTGCCCACGCCCGGCTTCATCATCTTTGACAGAGGTCCCTCACGCACATGTTCGGGCGCAATCTTGAGATAGCCGCCCACGTGATGCTGCGCCAGTTCCTTCACATACTCCGGTGACTCGATGGCAAGGTCATAGCGCACGCCCGATGCAATCAGGATTTTCTTGATGCCGGGAATCGCGCGCGCTTTTCGATAAAGGTCAATCAGTGGCGTGTGATCGGTATTGAGGTTCTCGCAGACCTTGGGGAAAACGCAGGACGGTAGCCTACAGGCCGCCTCTATGTCACGACTCTTACAGGCTATCCGGTACATATTCGCTGTCGGACCACCGAGGTCGGAGATCACCCCGGTGAATCCGGGCACGCTGTCGCGGATGATCTCGATCTCGCGCAACACCGAATCCTCGGACCGGTTCTGAATGATCCTTCCCTCGTGCTCGGTGATCGAGCAGAAGCTGCAGCCGCCAAAGCAGCCGCGTTGTATGGAGATCGAGAAACGGATCATCTTGTAGGCAGGAATCTCGGCATTGCCGTACACAGGATGCGGCCGCCGCTGGTAGGGAAACTCATACAACGCGTCCATCTCGGGAGTGGTCAACGGAATGGGCGGTGGATTGATCCACACATCCACATCGCCGTGGCGTTGCACCAGCGCACGCGCATTGTGCGGGTTGGCCTCCATGTGCAGGATGCGCGAGGCGTGGGCATACAGCACCGGGTCCTCTGCCACCTGTGTGTAATCCGGCATGCGGATCACGCTGCGTTCGCGGTCGGCGCTCTTCACGCGGCGCGCGAATCGCACCACTTTTTCATCTGGCGCAAGTTCACCTGCAGCCACTGCGACCGCGGCCACATTCGCAGCCCGGATTTCCGGTTCCATGGCATACGGATCGATGGGCGGATTTAGCTTGCCGGGCGCGTCCAGATGACGCGAATCTATCTCGATGGTGTCTGCGCCGTGGTTGCCACGCACGAACGCCGTGCCACGCAGGTCGCGGATGGCGCCAATCTTTTCACCAGCGTTGAGGCGACGCGCAAGGTCCACGGTTGCCCGTTCCGCGTTGCCGTATATAAGGAGGTCTGCCTTGGCGTCCAGCAGCACGGAACGACGAACTTTTTCCGACCAGTAGTCAAAATGCGCGATGCGTCGCAGCGATGCCTCGATACCGCCAATGACGATGGGCACATCCTTGTAGGCCTCACGCACCCGCTGCGCGTAAACGATCACCGAGCGATCCGGCCTCTTGCCGCCCTCACCGCCGGGTGTGTACGCATCATCGCTGCGCACGCGCCGGTCAGAGGTGTAGCGATTGACCAGCGAATCCATGTTGCCGGCAGTAATGCCGAAGAACAGGCGCGGCGCGCCCAGTTCACGGAAGGCGTTAGCGCTGTGCCAGTCGGGCTGCGCGATGATGCCCACGCGCAGGCCTTCAGCTTCAAGCATCCGCCCGATAATGGCCATTCCGAAACTGGGATGATCCACATAGGCATCGCCGGTCACGACAATGACATCGCACTGGTCCCAGCCCAATGCGGTCATCTCGGCGCGCGTCATCGGCAGGAACGGTGCTGCCGATCGCTTCGCATCAGGTTTCCGGGTGGCGAGGTTCACTTACTTCTTCTTTTCCTCGAACTGGATGTGCTGCTGCGCCGCCTTGAGGTCACACTTAGGCTGCTTGGCGAAATCGCTATCGCCAGACTTGGCGAATGTCCCCTTGTTCTCCACAGGGCGCGTGTAATACACCGGATCTTCCACTGTGTAGCTGAGCTCCAACCCCAAACCGCCATTGATAAGGCGATAGCGTTCAACCACGCGCTTCTGCGCGCTGGAGTCCAGGCCCGAGGCGTTGCCCCAGGGCTGCGCACTGAAGCCACTGGTTTCCACCACCAGCGTGCCGTCAGCCTCGAAGTGACCTGTTGAATATCCCAACTGGTCTGGCTTGTAGCTGGCCGGTCGTTTGGCATTGTTGAGCCAGATGGTACGGTCGTCGCCCTGGTACTGCTCCTTGAGGATCACGATGCGATCCGCGTAGCGCACCCACTTGTATTCATACACTGTCATCAGCAGCGCGGGCAGGCTGATGGGCAGGCAACGGTACGTGGGGTTGTCATCTTCCTTGTAGAGCTTGATCTGCGCCACGGCTTTGGGCGTATAGGGCCCATCGGTGCTGGGGGCATCAGCACCCTTGAGAATGCGCGCGCGAACCTGCTCGGGAGTGCCCGGAAATCTGTAACGCCAGTTGCCGCTGAAGTCAGTGGAAGGATTGACCTTGGGCGCTGCCGCTCCGGCAACCACAGGCACCGGTTCCACCGAATACATGGTCTTGCCACTGGGCAGAACAATGCGTTCCATCAAAGCGAAGTGCTTCATGGGATCGCGATGCACATTGACCACCAGCACCAGGTGATCGCCCTGCTTGACTGTGTCCTTGGCCCAGCCCGCGCGCACCAGCCCGGAAATGGAATGGCCTTCGAAAGTCCACGTCTCGGTCTTGCCGGCAGCGTTGACCACATCGCCTTCCAGAAACACGTGCGGATTGGTCCAGCGCACCTTGGTGATGGTCGCCTTCATCTCCACCGTATGTTCGAGGTCGAACATGGCACGCGAGTGGTGTGCAAGTGTCGCCGTGCAGCACAGCGCCAGGGAAAGCATTACAGCCAGCATCCGCACGATTTTCACTGGGCCTCCAGGGATTGATCCGGGCGCGACTTTACCTCAAGGCTATTGACAGCCCCAGTAGAATAACTGCATGCCCTCTGCTGCCCATATCCGCATCGTCGGAGCCCGCCAGAACAACCTGCGCAACCTGTCCCTGGACCTGCCGCTGGGCGAGTTGACCGTCATTACGGGGGTGTCCGGATCTGGCAAATCCTCGCTGGCCTTCGACACCCTCTATGCAGAGGGCCAGCGGCGGTACATCGAGACCTTTTCGCCCTATGCGCGCCAGTTCCTGGATCGCATGGAGCGGCCCCAGGTGGACCGTATCGAGGGCATCCCGCCCGCCATCGCCATCGACCAGACCAATCCCGTGCGCACGTCGCGGTCCACCGTCGGGACCATGACCGAGATCAACGACCACCTCAAACTGCTGTTCGCCCGCGCGGCAAAACTCCATTGCCAGGGCTGCGGCCAACTGGTGCAGCGCGATACGGCCCCGTCCATTCTGGAGTCGATTCGCCTGCGCGCTGCGTCCCTGGGAGATCCGCGGCTATTGATCTGCTTCGACGTGGCGCGTCCGGCCAACCTGCCGGAAAAAGAACTGCGGCAGATGTTGCAGGCACAGGGCTACGTGCGCTTCGTCGAGCCCTCTGAAAAGTCGAGCGCAAGAAATCCACCCAAGACGCTGACCGTCATCCAGGATCGCCTTCGGGTGGGCACTGCCGATTCGGGGCGGATCTCCGAGGCACTTGACGCCGCGCTGCACGCCGGACGTGGCCGCATCGCCGTGCACGCGCTGGACGATGCGGATGCGACGCAGGCCATCTGGCGTTACTCCTCGGGGTTGCATTGCGCTGAATGCGATATCTCGTATCAGGATCCATTGCCCAGTCACTTCTCTTTCAATTCGCCGCTGGGCGCCTGTGAAACCTGCAAGGGCTTTGGTCGTGTGATCGGCATCGACGCGGGACTGGTTATCCCGGATCACGCGAAGTCGCTGGGTGACGGGGCGGTCAAACCCTGGCAAACACCCACGGGCAAGGAATGCCAGGACGATATGGAACGCCACGCGCCTGCTGCCGGGATTCCGCTTGATGTGCCATGGAACAAGTTGACCCAGGCCCAGTTGCACTGGGTGTGGCAGGGCGACGGCAAGAAGGGCCGCAAGCACTGGTACGGCATCAAGGGCTATTTCGAATACCTGGAGCGCAAGGCTTACAAGATGCACGTGCGCGTGCTGCTGTCGCGCTACCGCAGCTACACCGAGTGCACGGCCTGCCACGGCGCGCGCCTCAAGCCGCAGTCGCTGCTGTGGCGCCTTGGCGGCTACAACTTTCATGAGCTGGCATTGTTGCCCGCGCATCGCTGTCGCAAGGTGTTTGCGGAGTTGCGCCTTCCGCAGCCTTTCACCGAGGCAGATGACCTGCTGTTGGCGGAAGTTCGCGCGCGCCTGGGCTTTCTGTGCGACGTGGGCCTGGGATACCTGGCACTGGATCGTCAATCGCGCACGCTTTCCGGTGGCGAGGTGCAGCGCATCAACCTGACCACGGCGCTGGGCACCTCGCTGGTCAATACGCTGTTTGTGCTCGACGAGCCCTCCATCGGCCTGCATCCGCGCGACATGTCGCGGGTAATAGGTGTGATGCGCCGCCTGCGCGATGCCGGCAATACACTGCTGGTGGTGGAACACGATCCGCAGATCATGGCCGAGGCGGATCGCATCATCGACATGGGCCCGGGCGCGGGCGAACACGGCGGCGCCATCATCTTCAATGGCCCGGCACGCGAGATCACGCAGTGTCGTGAATCCCTGACCGGGGACTATCTGGCGGGTCGCCGCCGCATCGAGGTGCGCCCTGCGAAGAAGCCGGCGCAGGTCAAAGGCAAGGACAAGCCTTTGCAACTGGTGTTGACGGGCGCCTCCTTGCACAACGTGGTAGACGCCACACTTGAAGTGCCGCTGGGCAAACTGGTGTGCGTGACCGGTGTGTCGGGCTCGGGCAAAAGCACGCTGGTGACCGGACTGCTCTACCCCGCCCTGCAACGAGCGTTGGGCAAGGGCACAGAGTCCGTTGGCCATTACAAAAAACTTGCCGGCAGCGCCGCCTTGAGCGAAGCGGTGCTGGTGGATCAATCCCCCATCGGTCGCACCACGCGCTCCAATCCGGCCAGCCATGTGGGCGCATTCGACCCCGTGCGCCAGTTGTTTGCAAAGCTCCCTGAAGCGAAGTTGCGTGGCTACACGCCTGGAACATTCAGCTTCAATTCCGGCACGGGACGCTGCCCCACCTGCGGCGGCAATGGTTTCGAGCACGTCGAGATGCAACTGCTGGCGGATGTGTATCTCAAGTGCAGCACCTGCGACGGCAAGCGCTACCGCGATGAAATCCTCGAACTGCGCATTGCAGCACCGGCCGGCGGACAGGCCAATATCTACGAAGTCCTGCAGATGACGGTGACTGAAGCGGTCGCGTTCTTCGCCAATGAACCTGCGGTGCTGGAGCGCCTGCAGCCATTGGCCGATGTGGGCCTTGGGTATGTGCGGCTGGGACAACCGGTACCCACACTCTCGGGCGGCGAGGCGCAGCGCCTCAAGCTGGCAGGGCACCTTGCGGATGCAACAGCATCGGGTTCGCGACTGCTGATTTTCGATGAACCCACCACCGGCCTGCATTTCCAGGACATCGCGCAGCTGATGCGCGCCTTCGACAAACTGCTGGATCGCGGGCATTCGTTGCTGGTGATCGAACACAACCTCGATGTGATCGCGGGAAGCGACTGGCTGATCGAGATGGGTCCCGAAGCCGGCGAGGAAGGCGGCAGGATAATTGCCACCGGCACGCCTGCGCAATTCACCACGGGGCGCATCGGACACACCGGCCAGGCGTTGGCCGACTACCAGGCGGGAATCATGCACGGCGTACGTGACCAGCCACGTTGCGCGCCACATGCCGCCGGACCGGTTTCCATCGATGTGCGTGGCGCGCGCGAGCACAACCTCAAGGATGTCGCGGTCTCCATTCCGCACGGCGCCATGACGGTGATGACGGGCGTATCCGGCTCCGGGAAATCGACGCTGGCCTTCGACATTCTTTTCAATGAGGGCCAACGGCGTTACCTGGAATCGCTCAATGCCTACGCGCGGCAATTCGTGCAACCGGCGTCGCGGCCCGATGTCGATTCTGTGACGGGAATTCCGCCCACCGTGGCCATCGAGCAGCGCGCCAGCCGCGGCGGCCGCAAGAGCACGGTAGCAACGCTGACGGAGATCTATCCGTTCCTGCGCCTGCTGTATGTGAAGCTGGGCGTGCAGTACTGCCCCGACTGCGAAATCCCCGTGCAGCCGCTGACGCTCGACGGCATGGTCGATGCCGTGACCAGCGCGTATCGCAATCAGACAATCAACCTGTTCGCGCCACTGGTAAGCGCCAGAAAGGGTCACTACAAGGAGCTGGCCGAGTGGGCAGCGGCGCATGGTCATGCCTTCCTGCGTGTGGATGGAGAGCTGGTGCCCACAGCCAAATGGCCCAGGCTGGCGCGATACAATGTCCACGACATCGAGTTGCCGCTGGGCCCGCTGCAGATTTCGCGCAGCAACTCAACAAAACTGCGCACGCTGCTCGAACGTGGACTGGAGGTGGGCAAGGGCATAGTGCAAGCGCAAGGTGCTTCAGACGGCAAGGACTCTGCCGCAAAGCTGCGCTCCTTTTCCGCGCGGCGTGCCTGCACCAGTTGCGGCAAGGGCTTTGCGGATCCGGATCCGCAGATGTTCTCCTACAACAGCGCGCGCGGCTGGTGCACTGAATGTTTTGGCACCGGGGTGGTGCTCGAGGAATTCGATGCCGAGCAGACCGGCGAAGAGAGCGCCTGGGAGGATGTTGAAGGTGAGCACGTGGCCTGCCGTGCATGCGACGGCAAGCGGCTTAATCCGACGGCACTGGCAGTGCGGTTTCGCGAGCAGTCCATTGCGCAGGTGACGGCACTGCCGGTGGCGCAGCTGCGTACGTTCCTGCAGAAGCTCAAACTGGCACCGCGTGAACAGGCCATCGGCCAGGACCTGCTGACCGAGATAACCACCCGCCTCGAGTTCCTGGGACGCGTTGGGCTTTCCTACCTGGGACTGGACCGCGCCGCGCCAACGCTCTCCGGCGGCGAGACGCAGCGATTGCGCCTGGCGGCGCAGCTGGGATCAAACCTGCGCGGCGTCTGCTATGTGCTGGACGAACCCACCATCGGCCTGCACCCGCGCGACAACCTGCTGCTGCTGGATGCACTGACCGCACTGGCCGGGGGCCGCAACACCTTGGTGGTAGTCGAGCATGATGAAGAGACAATTCGCCGCGCCGATCACGTGATCGACCTCGGGCCGGGCGCGGGCTCGCGCGGCGGGCATGTGGTAGGCAGCGGCACCGTGGACGACCTGATGGCAAACCCGGCGTCCATCACGGGCCGCTATCTGCGCGAACCCCTGCGTCACCCGCGCGTACCGCGACGGCCGGTGCTGCGGGGTCGTGACGCCACGCCCACGCTGGCCGTGAGGGGCGCCACCCTGCACAACTTGCAGAATGTGGACGTCGACTTCCCGCTGGGGCGGATCATCGCCATGACCGGCGTGTCGGGATCGGGAAAATCCACGCTGGCTCGCGACGTACTGTATGCCGAATTGGCAGCGGCACTTTCCGCTCGCGAGAACCGCAAGGGCCCAGCATACGTTGCGCGCAACTGCAAACAGCTCAGCGGTATCGAGCGCATCGAACGGGTGCTGGAGGTGGACCAGACCCCCATCGGCAGGACGCCGCGCTCCTGCCCGGCCACTTACGTGGGTTTCTGGGATCCAATACGCAAGCTGTTTGCCGCAGCCACGGAGTCGGCGATTCGCGGTTATACGGCCAGCCGGTTCTCGTTCAACACCGCTGACGGTCGTTGCGCTTCCTGCGAGGGCCAGGGCATCCGCACCATCGGCATGAGTTTCCTGCCCGACGTGAAAGTGGTGTGTGACGCCTGCAAGGGGCAGCGCTTCGACCCGGAAACGCTGTCCATCCACTGGCGCGGCAAATCCATCGGCGACATCCTCGCGATGAGTGTCGACGATGCGGTTGAATTCTTTGCCAGCCATCCGGCCATACATTATCCCCTGTCCCTGCTGCAGGAGGTGGGTCTGGGTTACCTGACACTGGGACAGCAGAGCCCCACGCTTTCAGGTGGCGAGGCGCAGCGCATCAAGCTGGTGACCGAACTTTCACGCATACGCAGGAACATAGACCCACGCGCGGCCAACAGACAGGCTGCCAACGCAACCGTTCGCGGTTCCTTCTATGTTCTGGATGAGCCCACCGTGGGCTTGCACATGGCCGACGTGGAGAAAATGATTGGCGTATTGCACCGGCTGACCGATGCCGGTCACACCGTGCTGGTGATAGAGCACAATCTGGACGTGATCGCGCAGGCCGACTGGGTCATTGACCTGGGCCCGGAAGCCGGCGCCGGAGGGGGACGAATCGTGGCAAGCGGCACGCCGATGCATATCGCCCGCAGCAAGCGTTCGCACACCGGGCGTTACCTGGCGCAATTCCTGGAACACCGCCATGGCGCATGACATCCAATGCTGGAAATGCGGTGTATCACTGGCGCACCTGGCATTGCCCTTCGGTCGCATCGAACGCTGCAAGGCCTGCGACGCGGACATTCATGTGTGCAAGCTGTGCAGGGAATTCGACAGGACGTATCCGCAGCAATGCCGCGAACCTACAGTCGAGGAAGTGCGCGACAAGGAACACGCCAACTTCTGCGACCACTACAAACCCATGGTCGGGGCCTTCAAGGGTGGCAGCAGCGCGGCTGCTGAAAAAGCCAGGTCGGAGTTGGAGAAACTGTTCGGCAAGGGTTGAGTCCCTTGCGCCAGCGGATCAGACGCTGCCCAGCTTCCCCAGCAATCGCGCGAATCGGCCAGTGGCGCTGTTGTCGGGTTTTTTCACCGGGGCACGGATAGCCGAGTCGTTGATGATGGCGCGAGTCTGGCTCTCATCCAGCGTCAGCGTGGAGGCACCGAGTATCTCCAGGGTGGATTCCAGCGGCGTGGCGGCGCCAGGCGCATACGACTGCTTGAATTGCGCCGCACGCGGCCGCGCAACCGTTCGCTTGCCGGTGGGCTTGCCGCCAGGCTTGCCTGGCTTGGCACCGGGCTTTGAAGGCGGGTTGGCGCGCGCCATCGCGGCGGCAATCGCGGCGCGGGCGGTTTGCTTTGCCGCGCCCGCGACATCATCGACATCGCGCTTCACCGGCGCGGGCCGGTCGTCCACGAGCAGCGAGAACCCATCCAGGCCCTGCTTCTCGATTGCCAGCTGCGTTTCAGCCTTCTGTGCAGCGGACGGCTCGCCAAGTCGCGCCTTGTTGGCCGGTGAGTCGCCGCCGGCACGCTCACGCTCGCGGCTGGCCACGGGCACCACTGCAACCTTGGGATAGTCCGAGCGCACGTAATACGCAACCTGCGTGGCGGAGTTGGGATCACGGAAGAAGCCCAGGCGCAACCCGTACCAGCGCCTGCCCTGTCGATTGCCTTCCACGTTGTAGAGCGTGTAGGCATCGAAAATGGCCAGGTGCGCCTGCTTGGTGATATCGATGGGCGTGACCGACCAGACCAGTTGCACGGCAAAGCACGGCGGTGAGTTCTTCTGCGCGTCCAGCCGGATGTCGGTCAGTGTCTGGGTATCTTCCGGCGTGACCACGCGAACCTGATCCCCGTCGCTCGAATCATCGAATGGCGCGAACGGCGCGTCAGACTTTAGGGATGAGCCTGGCTCCAGCACGCCCAGAGTCTGGGCGGCATTCAACTGTGATGCCGCGCCTGCCGTGGGCGCTGCGACTACCGGTGGCGCTGCAACGGCAGGCGGTGCTGCAACAGCAGCTGGTGGTGCAACGGCAGCTGGCGCTGGCTTTGCAGCTGGTGCGGCGACCCTGGCAGCAGCAGTCGCAACCGTCGCGGCGGCGACAACCTTGGGAACGGCGGGTTTTGCAACGGCCGCGCCAGCCGTGGGCAATGTCGGCATGCCTCTGGATGTGGGATCGCTCAACTGCGCAAGTACATTGCGCACGTTGGACATTGCATCGAGCGCGGGCAAGGCAGGAGCCGCGCGCGCAACAGCAGGCGCCAGCGTCGGCATTATTACCGTGGGCGGCGTGACAGCAGGCAGCGCAACAATCGCAGGCGCGGCAGCGGGAGCCACCGCGATTTCCGGCACAGGTACCGGTGGCGCAGCCACCGCCGCAACCACTGCTTCCGGACGCATGCGTCGCGTCGGGGTGGGACTGCTGGGCGCAGGACCTGCCCATGCGGCCGGATAGATATCGCGCACGCTTGCAAGCAGTGACTCTGCCGCTTCTTGCGACTGGAAATAACCCATGTGCAGGCGGAAGCGCTCGCGTCCGTCCTCACGTTGGCGCGTGACAAAGAACGTGTGCTTCTTGAGTTCTGGCGTCGACGGGTGCGTGAGCGCCATCGGCGAAGTGGATGCACAGAGATTGATAACGAACAGCTGCGCGCCTGCTGCGCCTGCTGTTGCCGTCATCTGCTCTGCCATGTTTGCGCTCATTACGTGAAACTCCAGAGAAGACTTCTCTTCCGGGCGGCTCCGCTGTCCTGGAGGAAACATCCCCTTTAGACCGGTGGCTTTGCGTCCCCGTCTTTCGACAGGTTTGCCTTTGTCACGAGTGTGAGTGTCTGTGTCCGGCGACGCTGCGTCAAGAACTCATTCATGACGATATGTCGCATCGGCCAGTGTCATTTCACGCGCGTGAGGCCTGCATCAAGTCATCCTCCACTATCATGCCCTGCAGCATTTCCGACATCGCTGCAACCGGCAGCGGCCGCGCCAGGTAATACCCCTGCGCCACATCACAGCCGCGCTCACGCAGGAATTCCAGTTGCTCCACGGTTTCCACTCCCTCGGCGATGACGCGCTTGCCCACTGCATGCGCCATGACGATGATCGAACTTGCCAGCGCCGCGGCGGCGGGATTCACGGCAACTTCCTCGATGAAGCTGCGATCAATCTTCACCGCGTGCACCGGGTAGCGCCGCAGATTGTTCAATGCAGTCAGGCCGGTTCCAAAATCGTCCAGCACCAGGCCCACGCCCAGCTGCGCCAGTTCCGCTATCGAGTTCTGGCTTGCTGCATCAGTCAGCGCGGCTTCCTTGAGTTCAAGATCAAGGCGCGCTGGATCAACATGGTGTCGGTCAAGTACGCGTCGCAGGTTGGGAAGCAGTCCCGGATCGCGCAGCTGCTGCACGGACAGGTTCACGGACATGCGCGGCGGTTCCATACCCTGCGCCTGCCATTGCGCGATCTGTGCGCAGGCCGCCTCGATCACCCAGCCACCCAGATCCACGATCAGTCCGGATTCCTCTGCAGCGGGAATGAAGTCCGCGGATGCAATTACACCTTCGCGTGGCGACTGCCAGCGCAGCAGGGCCTCGACTCCGGTAATCCGTCCATCCGGCACGCCATATTGCGGCTGGAAGTACAACGCAAATTCGTGGCGCTTGAAGGCGCGCGTCAGGCCGCTCTCGGCGACGCGCGTGGCACGGCGCGACATCCTGGGGTTGTAGAACACGGCTTCACCCTGGCCCAGGCTCTTGGCGCGATACATGGCCAGGTCAGCGTTGTGCAGCAGTTCGTCTATCTGTGCGCCGTCATCCGGGAACAGCGCTATGCCGATGCTGCCGCGAACCTGATGGTCCTTGCCGGAGATGCTCACCGGCAATGCCAGCGAGTGGATGATCCGCTCGGCCACCGCGGATGCTGCATCAGGATCCTGTACGTTGCGCACGATCACGGTGAACTCGTCGCCGCCGAGACGTGCAACGGTGTCTCCTTCCTTGACGCAGGCACGCAGGCGCTGCGCGATGATGGCCAGCAATTGATCGCCGGCCTTGTGCCCCAGCGAATCGTTGACCTTCTTGAAATGATCGAGGTCGATATAGATCAACGCGCCGCGCGACGGCGCGTTTACCGCGGCTGTCAGCTCCTGCGCCAGGCGGTCGCGGAACAGCAGCCGGTTGGGCAACTGCGTCAACGGATCGAAATGTGCCTGCCGATAGAGTTGCTCCGCGCGCGACGAGCTGGACAACACGGCTGACAGGCGCTGCGCGCACTGCGTGCCGCAACCCGCGACGTGCGCACCATTGGCGGGCGGGTCGACGTAGCCCACGGAGAGTATGGCAGCGAGCCTGTCGTTCACCACCACCGGCCAGACCCAGAAGAACTGCGAGCCATCGGCCTGCAGCGGCTTGAGGAAACTGTGGCGCTCGTCCTCGCAGCGCATGATGGTCAGGCCGGTCCTGGATTCCAGCAGCGTGGTGGCCATCTGTTCTTCCACCACCACACGATTGACTGGGAAATCCCCGTCAGCACTCACGGCGAACAGGCGCCCATGCCCTTCGGCATCGGAATCCATCAATGTGACGCCCACATTGCGCGCCTGGGTCACGCCGCACACCAGCGTCAGCACGCGATCGATGACAAATTCGAATTCGCCACCCGCAATCAACAATGTGTCGATGTCGGCCAACGCGCCGGCGGTCTCGCGCTGGCTCTCGATGACCATGGCTGTCCGGTTGAACGCGTCGACAACCTCGAGCAGCTCCGAGCTGGCGCGACGATCGACTTCCACGGGAATCCGACGCTCGGGCAACTGCACCAGTGCGCGTCGCAATTTGCGCAGCGTGGGCAGGTAGCCGGCCGATGTGACAGCGCCGGCGATCAGGGCCAACGCCACCGCCAGCGCGCCCAATGGCAGGTAGTTGGCTATGGAGGTGGTCAGGAAATACGCCAGGGGCTTGACCGGGGCAGCAGCCACCATCGCCATTTGCGCGCCGGAAGCGCCGGGAGGTCTGGCCAGGGCCGCGACCGAGCCGATCCAGGCATTGTGGCCGTCGTGCCAGGCCACCGGCAATGCGGCGGCCGCCTGTTCGCTCTCTGACATGCGACGCAGGAAAAGGCCTGTCAGGGCGCTGGAGTTCTCCAGCGATCCGGAAAGCGTCCCACCTGCATCGATTCCCAGCAGCTGGAACCCGGAGCCCGAATTGCGCGCCGGTTCCCACAACCATTCCGGGGCGAACTGGGCAACCAGCAGTCGCTGCTGCCCGGAAGCCAGCGCCTGTCGCGCGACATACAGGCCCTGCTCCCCTGCCGGATCATGGAACGAAAGCAGCACGGATCTTCCTGACTGCAGGCTCTCTAGCTGACCTGCGGCCAGCTGAAACTGCCGTGAACCTGCCCGCGCGATTCCGTTTTCATCGATGGACGTGACCGTCATCCAGGCAAACATGCCGGTGGTTTCGGCGCGCGACCACAACGCGGCTGCCCGTGGTCCCACGTCGCGCTCTGCCAGGGACAATGTTCGCAGAACACCTATGGCCGTGCGGATGCGCCGCGCGACCGAACCCGCGGCCTGGCTGGCCAGCCGCTCCACCTGCTGCTGCTGCAACTGGCTTGACTCGCGCTGCGCATGCCTTGCGTCCAGCCAGATAAAGGCAACGAGCATAAGCATTGCGCAGACCGCTGCCGACAGGGCAACGCGGCGACCCAGTCCGTTGAAAATTGCGGCACGTGGACTGTGCATTGCCTTGGTCGGAATCCTGCCTGGAGAATGGCAGCATTGGACAATGCAGCCCGGGGTGCGCGATGTGCGCCACATCACCAATCAGGAAGCCTGGCCGGCAACTCTTTTCAGGTGCGGGGGCGCAGCCCTGAATCTGCCAGTGCCCGCAGAGCCTGGCCCGCATACACATTGACACCGCGGCGCTGGGCACGCGCTGCTGCCAGCATGGCCGCAGCCACATCCCGGGCCGCAATTCCGCGGTATTGCGCCATTGCCCCCAACAACAAGGGGTTGACCAGGGGCATGAACAGCGTGGCCACCAACTCCAGGGGCCGCACATCGGACCGCGTGCCCAGCAGCAGGCCGGGCCGCATGATTTGCAAGGAGGCGAAACGCAGGTCGCGCAGCGCCACTTCGAGCCTGCCCTTGACGCCAAGATAGGCATTGCGCGATTGCGGATTGGCGCCTGCCGACGAGATGACAATCAACTGCGTGGCGCCGAAGGAATGCGCGGCACGGGCGAAGCTGACCACCAGGTCGAGGTCCACCTTTTCACGTTCTTCGACCGAGCCGGCGCTGCGCCGGGTGGAACCGATGCAGCAGAAGGCGTCGTCGCAGCGCATGCCGGCCAGGCGTGCGCGGGTTTCTTCCAGCGGGACTATACGGTTGGCCAGACGGGGGTTGTCGAAAGGCAGGGGTCGGCGGGACACCGCATATACGCGCGAATAGTCCGTCGCCATCAGCAGCTGGCGCAGCAACTCGCTACCTACCAACCCACTGCCACCTGCCAGCAATGCGACGCGCTGCGTTCGGGGTGCCTCATCCGCCATGTCCTGATTCTGCCTATAATCGGCTCGTCATGCTCTCGAGAATAATCTGCGGATGGTTGTGCGCCACGTTGCTTCTCGCGCGGATCACGCATGGCGCCGAGGCAGTGCAGGACGAACGCGTTGCCACCTACAAGGAATTCCGCAACGCCTTCGATGCTGCGGACTATGCCAAGGCGCTGCCGCTGGCAGCCCAGGTGCTGCAGTTGACGCGCAGCCAGTTTGGCGCCGAATCGCTGGAACTGGTCAATCCACGCACCAATGTCGCCACGACTTACTACCGCATGGGAAGGTATGGCGAGGCACTCGACGGTTATCGTGAGGTGCTGGCACAGCTGGACCAGCAGGACGACGCGGCCAATCCGCTGCTGGTCCGCCCCCTGCATGGCATTGGCGCAACCCTGCGCGCACTTAATCGCGACGCAGAAGCCATCACGCCGCTCAAACGCGCGCTGGATATCACCCGCAATCGTGAAGGCATGCAATCGCCCACGCAGCTGCCCCTGCTCAAGGAACTGGTTGCCTGCTACATGTCCACCGGGCGCGTGCAGGAAGCCGGCACCCAGCAGGTGTATGCGTTCAATGTGGCTGAGGCCACCTATGGCCACAACGACATACGCATGCTGGGTCCACTGGATGACTACGCGCGCTGGAACGAAGCCGCGGGTCGTTACTCCGCTGCGCGGACCCTGCACATACGCGCGGTACAGCTGGCAGATTCCGTGCTGGGTAGCATGACCATGCAGTCGGTGAATGGCCTGCGCGGCATCGCCCGCACTTGGCGCCTGGCCTATGTCAACGGCGAGTCGCAGGAAACTGCGGTCACGGACACCCTCAGCGGAACCTTGATGCCGGCGCCGGTGATGCTCGTTCCCACCCAGTCTCCTGAAGGAGAGCGCGCGCTGCGCAGCGCCATACAGCGCCTGGCGGCTGCCATTCCCGCACAGCCGCAGCGCCTTGGCGAAGTGCAGACCGACCTTGGCGACTGGTATCTCACGGGAGGTTCCTCGGCTCGTGCCCTGCCGGTGTACCGCGAGGCATGGAATTCTCTGTCGCAGGCAGGCGGCCAGAGTTTGCTGGCCACCTCCGTGCCCCTTACTTATCACGCACCTCCAGCCGCCGTGGCGCACGGACTGCAGGATCCAAACCTTTTCGATGCCCAGACCGTGGAATTGCGCCTGTCGATTGATGCCAACGGCAATGTGCGCGATGCCGTGGTCACCAACCCGGCAGCGGACCGTGAATCCACGGAGCGCGCGGTGGCTGCAGCCCTGAGGCGTGCGGTGTTTCGTCCGGTGATTGCCGATGGCGCCGCGGTGGCCAGCACTGACCAGGTGTTCACGGAACAGGTGTACGTGAAACGCCCGAAGGTGAAATAAAGCTTACGGTGCGGGCCGAATCCCCTGCGGGGGATTGATGGGCACCGCCTCGATGACATCGGCGGTCAGCACCGGCGCGGCCGGCACGTCGATGATCTGGCCGGAAGCCAGGCGCGCCGCGATGGGTTGGCGCGGCAACTGCACCAGGAACTTGGCGGAGGTGTCACGCATCGCGGCATAGGCCGCGTGATTGAGCGAGGACTTCGCACCGCCCTCATCATAGGAGTTGCCATAGCCCGTCAGCGTCAATGAATCCACCGGCTGGCCCGTCGGCGAGAACACTCCCAGCCGATAACGGATGGTCGCGGCCCAGTACCCGCCTGCTGTCTCGCGATCGGTGGCGAAGGAAAATTGCTCAATGCGCGGTTGCGCGAGAATCTGCAGGTTGGCGCTCCCGGCAATCGCTTCGTCGAGGCTGTTGAACACCCGCACCTCGGTAAACGAGGTTTTCAGAATGTCTTCCCACATCTTTGCTGTGACCGCGCCGAGTTCGACTTTCCAGTCGGTGCCGCTGCGGGTTTCATCGTGGTGGTAGGCGCGCAGTTCGTCGTCGACTATCAGTCCCACGCGCGCGTTGACCGGAACAATCAACGCGTGGGGCATCTGGTATTGGGGTTTAACGATGGTGGGCCCGCAGCCACCCAACAGAACCAGGGGAAGCAGCCATCCCGCAGCCAGCAACGGGATTGCCCGTGAGACGGTTGCGGGCGCCATGTTCAACGGCTCAGGCACTGGACTGTTCCCAAGACTTCAACAGCATTGCGGCAGGGCTTCTCATTGGTGAGCCCGACAAAGGTGCCGTCATTGCTGGCGGCTACCGAACGCATTAGCGCTGAAAAGCGGATGTTTGTAAACGGCGGCATGCCCGCACCTTCGGGGAACCCGATGGCATGGATACGCGCGCGCGCGCGGCGCCCATCCGGGGCGTTGAGACTCTTGATGTCGTTGAGCGCTGCCTGGATGGATTCGCCGGTGAACTCGTCGCCCACTACATAGATGCTGGTCCGAGCGCCTTCGACACGGTGCGCGCGCAGCGCCTGCTCGATGCCTGGCACCGGATTGGATTCGCTGTAGGGACGCCACGTGGCCAGTGCGTTGCGGATCCGGTCGCGCGTCTGTGAGCTGTCTGTCAGCCAGTGCCCCCGCGTGTTCTCGAACATGTACTTTCCCTGGTCGTTCATGACTTGCAGGCCCTTGACATCCGGATAGATGTCGAGCGTCTCGCGCATGATCTGCAGGGCCGCGTCCCAGTGCATGCTGACCATGCTGTTGGAAGTGTCGATCACAAACACAATGTATTCGCTGTCCACCGGGATGCCGCCCACGGATGCACCGGACGGGCGTCGTGCGCGCGGCTGCTTGAGCAAACGATCCATCTCGGCGGTGAGTTCCTGGTAGGCCGACACCAGTTCGGATTGCACGATGTTGGCCACGGCCGCGTCGCTGCGGCTGGCAGCGAATTCACCCTTCACGTTGGTGAGATCCCCCTGGGCACGTGCCAGCCGCGCGCGCTCGGCACTGAGTGAGTTGATCCGGCCCTGCAGTTCACGGTTGAGCTGGTCGGTTTCACCACGGATGTCGAACAGTTCCTGCTGCAGGCGCAGCAGTTGCCCGTTCATTGCAACGCTGGCGCGCTCGATGATCACCGGCTGGTCCACCTCGGTGAGCACCAGCAGCAGAATGATCGCGCCAAAGCCGCAGCAGATGCAGTCGAGAAACGACAGGCTGAACATTTCCGTCTCGCGGCGGCGCAGCTTCATGGCCAGTCCCTCGCGGGCATCAGGAAGTTGCCGCCCGATGCGCGCGCCAGCGTCCAGAACATGTGCGGCGCCGGCAGGTCGCCCTGCATGGGCAGCAGGATGACGTCCACCGGCACTCCCTTGGGTAGGCTGCGTTCGGCTTCATCGAACAAGCGCGACCGCTGGCCTACGCTGATCAGCTTGCGCAGCGGTTTCTGAGTGCCCTGGGTTGGCAGCCCGTCGGTGACCAGTACAACCTGGTCTGGCAGTGGCGTCAGCGTGCGGATTGCCGCAAAGGCATTGATGAGACTGGTGCCATCTGCGGGATCCGTGCCGCGCAGCTTGTCGACGGCCTGCGCCAGCATTTTCGGATCCGCAGTATCCAGCCACTTGCCATCCGTGTCGGGCACCAGCGCTTTTGCCGCGGTATTGAAACCATACATCTGGAACTGGCTGCCAGCGGGAAACTGCGTCGACAACCAGTCGGCGATGTCCATGGTCTGGCGCCACTTGGGCGCGGCGCGGCGCGCAGCTGGTGACTGGTTGCGCAGCTTGAGTATCTGCACCAGGTCCTCGTCCACCATGCTGACCGAACGATCGATCAGCACCAATATGCGCTTGCCCTTGAGGTTGATGCCAGTGAGATATTTGCGATTGCCGGTGCCGCGAAATGCGCGCACCTGTGGCCCTGCTGGCGCCGGGGTGATGGCGCCGGCCTGCAGTTTCCTGGTGCCCTCTTCCAGCGAACGCACATCGGCCTTGAGGTGATTGATGTTCTCGCGCTGCGCCATGCTGGTGGCACCTACGCGCAGCGCCTCGGCACGTGACGCGCTGACCTCATCCAGCAGCGTCGTGGTGCGCGCGGCCGCCTTGCGGGTGTCGATCTCGGTTTTTTCGAGCGTATTGCGCAACACCACCAGGTGGCGGGCGCCCTCGATCACCTGCTCTTCAGTGCGATTGACCTCGGCTTGCAATGCATTGCTGTGATCGAGCCGCTGTTGGCCGGCCTGACCTGCGACGATGGTATAGAACAGCACCACCGCGCCGAAGCCGCAGCATATGCAGTCCAGGAAGGACAGGCTGAATACCTCGACCTTGCGACGGCGCACGACTCAGTTCCCGCTGGCGCCGAGCGCAATCAAGGGCAATTCGATGCCCGGAGTTCCCAGGCGCAACACACTGCCGGCAGCCAGGATTCCACGGCCGTGAACGCGCCGCCCATCGACAAAGGTTCCGTGGCGCGAGTGGTCAATGATCTGCGTGCGATCGCCCGAGCGCTGCAAGGTGCAGTGGCGACGCGACAGGCCGGCGATACCCTCTGGCAATTGCAAACCCTGCGGTGGGACATGGGCACCGACTTCAGCGCGACCCAGGACCATGCCCTGCTCGGGAATGGGAATCGCACGACCGCGGTACACCACATGCGTGGCCATGGTGCCCACGCGTCGCGCGCCGTGCAGCACTTCGCGACATACGCTTTCACCGGCCGGTGGCAGCAACGCCGTGACCCGTGTCAGGTATGGGACCGCACCGCGCGCCCCGCCCTCGCTGGCGGGCAGCAGGCTCGCCGCGCGCGCACTGGTTCCCTCGGCCAAGGCATGCAGGCTGCCGGCATGTGCGACGGCCAGCGCATCGTCGATGCCCGGAAGATCGAGCAGGGCGCCGGGTACAACCAGGTTGCAATCACCAGCGGCTGCACACAAGGGTTGTAAAGCCGCGGCCAGCGCCTGGCACCACGGCGCGGCTGCCTGCTGCAATTGATCACGCGACAGTGTCAGGTCGAGGTGCCGACCCTCCACATCGAATTCCATTTGTACCTGGCCGTCGCGCTGCGCACGGGTGGCAAGACCCTCCAGTGCCGCGCGCAGCTGCAGTTCATGGCGCTGGTCATGCAATGGATCAAAACGGGTCTGCTGCACCAGAGTCTGCGCTGCCAGGCGCAACCAATATTCGAACAGGTCAGCCCTGCCCACGGGCACACGCGCCGTGCGCCGCAACTCCACCGCATCACCAACACTGGAGACCAGGCTCAGGTCCAGCCAATGCGGATGCAGATCGAGTACCAGGCTTTGTCCGGGCAAACCCGCCCACGCAACGCACAGCGCCGCGCCATCCACGAAGCCCTGCACCTCGAACCTGGCAGTTCGCAGCGCACGCAGCAGTTCACCCAGCTCCGTGCCAGTGCTGCCGGAAGTGACGCTTGCCCACAAAGGCCCAGGAGGAATTCCATCGAGCTGCTCACGAAACGCGTCGAGCAGTGCGGGAATGGACTGACTGAGTCCGGTGGTGCGCACGCGCAGTCGCGACGCGGCCGAACCCACCAGTTTTCCATCCCTGGCGACGCTCAGCAGCCGACCGTTGAAGTCCGCTCCCAGCATTCAGATATCCACGGGAAAGCTGACGCTGTTGTCAGCCGACACGTTTTCGCCCAGATCCGGTGGCACTTCTTCCTCGGCAGCCGGCGCCTCGGCGGGTGCGGCTGTGGCTGCGGGCGGGGTTGCGGGAGGCTTTTCCTGCGCCGAGGCGGGCAGCAGCAGCAGGGATGTCGCCAGCAGGATGAAGGTTGAGTATTGCCTGAAGCTGATCATTGCGGATTCTCCACGCTGCGTACTACGCGAAAGCCCATGATCTGTGACGCACCGGCAGCGCGGTCGCGCCAGGCCAGTCGCAGTTCCGCCATTGCCGACGTCCGCCAGTTGGCGCCGCGCATTGCATGCGCGCCGATGACGTCGGGCCCGCGCGGATCGGTCACGGCAGCGCTGTCGGGCAGCGAGACGTAAACATCATGCATCCATTCCGACACGTTGCCTCCCATGTCCGCAAGCCCCAAGGGCGTGCGACCCAGGCTGGCCACCGGCGCGATGACCACATACTCGTCACGATATCCGGGCAGCCTGGCGACATCGCGCGCATCGGGGCCGGCCGTGGTGGGCGAGTACTCCTGCCCCGCCAGATTGGCGGCACCGGCTGGCGGCGGTGGTGCATCGCCCCAGTCGTAGCGATTCCAGCGCCGGCCATCGACGTAGCGCGCCGCGTATTCCCACTCCGCTTCGGTGGGCAATCGGTAACCGTGATTGTAGGGCATCACCAGTTGCCAGCGGCCCTCGCGCTTTTCGTAGGCCAGCGGCAGGCTCTCACGCTG
>JBDTPN010000009.1:0-98841 GCA_039932715.1 Pseudomonadota bacterium
TCGGGACTGGCACAGCCGGCATCGTCGGGACTGGCACAGCCGGCATCGTCGGGACTGGCACAGCCGGCATCGTCGGGACCGGCACAGCCGGCATCGTCGGGACCGGCACAGCCGGCATCGTCGGGACTGGCACAGCCGGCATCGTCGGGACTGGCGCTATGCGTTCGGTCGGATCTGGCGCCGCATTGCGCTAAACCCTAAGTTCAGGAACTTCGAAACGCCGCCTCCGGGCGGCGTTTTCGTTTGTGGGGACTATCTGGATGATTTCGGCAGATTCAACGCTTGTGCCTGGAATTCGGGCCGTGATCTAACTCAATACGGTTCACAGCACTTGAACATTTTTGATTCGTCCAGCGCTATTGCTAGTTTGAAGTGACGGAAATCAATGAAGCACAGCATTGAGTCGCGTGATTCCCTTGTCGAATTCCTAACGGAATTTGCAAAATATCTGCTGGCAGCAGGTGTTTCGATCTCGCAGTTCCATGTTGCAGCGCAACTCGCATTCGTTCGAGCAGCTACGAGAAACGCTCGATTCGGAAATGCGAAAGTCAACCAGTCAGCCGTGGCTGCTATGACTGGACTCACCCGTTCCCAAGTCAGGCTTCTACTGCGCGCGCGCCCCGATGCGGCGTTGAGACACGTGAGTCGAACTCAACAACTAGTGCATGGTTGGCTATCTGACCCGATGTTCACTACAGCTTCCGGTCACGCTCGAGTTCTTCAACGAAGCGGGACAGGCAGGAGTTTCGCCGCGTTGGCGAAAAGGTTCGGCGGCGACGTGCCGCCTCGCGCCCTTCTGGCAGAGCTGTCGCGCCAAGGATACGTCAAGGTTAATGGGAGTCGAGTAGCACTTTCCGCCGTCGCAAGGCGGACTAGGGAGCCCGCCACGCTCAGTCACCTATCAGCTGCTTTGGCGAAGTTAATTGAACGTACAGCGGAGACGGCTGGCGGTGGAGCGCTAAAAACATCTAGCGCGCATGCGGTATACGAAACACCCGTATCTGCAAGTCGGATCCTCCTTCAAAGACGCATAAACCAAAGTTTGAAGGCATTTGCAGCCGACATTGAGGCCGCTGGATCGGCTGCTTCTCGGGCAGCGCGAAGGAGAGGCGTGCAGAGTCGCGGTATGTCAAGAACGACCATTTTGCTCGTTTCCCGAGAATAGTATTGGGTTGTGGCTGAGCCAAGGACGTAAAACATGAAGACTAAACCCGCCTTGCCGAAGACGCTAATGCATGGGCTGCTCGCTTCCGTAGTCTATTTCATGTCGAGGTCCGGCATGGATTCGGAAAGGATAGAGCGGAGCTTCAGAGCTTCAATGCGAGAGACAAATATTCGCAACAACGCTCTTTTGAAAGTTAAAGCCAAAGCGCCAGACATTGGCAGTGACACAGTTGCCGGCGCAGTTCTAAGAGCTTGGCATAGATATGACGCCTACCTTGATAATGAGGCTAGACCAGTTCCACTTAAGCTGAGGGGGCGTCCTCGAAGTCTCGCTGCTCTAATTCGACAGCAGGATCCAGACTGCGATGTAGATACGCTCGCCAAAGATATGCTCGCAGTTGGATTGATTCGGAAGGTGCGCAGCGGAGCCTACTTACCAACGAAAGAATCCGCCACAATTCGTCAACTCCATCCGCTATTGATCGATCACGTGGCCAAGTCAGTAATGCGACTTGTTGAAACGGTCTATCGAAATACCGACCCTTCACTTGCACGGACGCCATTGATCGAGCGCTACGCCCACGTTCCCGACCTCGATCCCGCGGACGCCAAGGACTTCGCTGTCTTCGCCCAGCAACAGGGCACGGCTTACCTGGCAGCTATCGACGACTGGCTGGAAACGCGCCGAGTGCAGTCAGGAGCAGGGAAGCGCCGTTCGCGGACGAAGGTGGCAGCCGGCGTCCACCTTGTTGCCTATCTGGGGGAACAGCCGGGTTACGGGTACAGTTCTTCAGCCGTCAGCGCGCAATGCGCGCCGCAGAATCTTGCCCACATTGGTCTTGGGCAGGGATTCCCTGAAGTAAACATTGCGCGGAACCTTGTATGAAGTCAGATGCTGCCGCAGATGCGCAACGATCTGTTCGGCGGTAAGTGCCGGATCCCTGCGCACCACATACAACGCGACTACTTCCCCAGATCGCTCATCCTTCTGGGCGACTGCTGCGGATTCGAAAACGCCCGGAATTTGCGCGGCAACGGCTTCGACTTCGTTGGGGTACACCTTGAAGCCGGACACGGTGATCATGTCCTTCTTGCGATCCTCGAGATAGACGAAGCCACGGTCATCCATCCGGCCAATGTCCCCGGTGCGCAACCAACCTCCTGGCAACATGACGTTTGCCGTCTCTTCGGGACGCTGCCAGTAGCCGCGCATGACCTGCGGACCGTGCACGCAGAGTTCGCCGGTAGCATTTATCCCCACATCGGCTCCGCTCTCATCGCGAATGCTGATCTGCGTGGAAGACACGGGTAGCCCAATCGAGCCGTTGAATTCCGTGTCGACCAGTCGGTTGACGGTTGCAAGAGGCGACGTCTCGGTGAGACCCCAGCCCTGGCTCAGGGTGCAGCCCGTGAGTTTGCGCCAACGATCAGCAACAACGGCTTGCACAGCCATGCCTCCGCCCACGCACGCAACCATGCGACTGAAGTCGATACGCTCGAATCCCGGCGTGTCCATCAGGGCGTTGAACAGGGTGTTCACGCCGGTCATGGTATTGGGAGGATATTTTTGCAACACCTTCACGAAACCGGCGAAGTCGCGCGGATTGGCAATCAACACTCCGAAGCCACCAACCAGCATATGCAGCAGGGCATTGGCCGTGAGCGAAAAGATGTGATACAGCGGCAGCGCAACGATGTAGGTCGCATTCAGGATATTCACCTGTGAATACCACTCGCGCGCCTGCAGGGCGTTGGCCACCAGATTGCCATGGGTGAGCATTGCGCCCTTGGCGACGCCGGTGGTGCCGCCTGTGTATTGCAAAAAAGCCAGGTCATCATGATCGAGAGGCACCGGCGCGTATCTGCGGCCCGCGAACTCCTTGAGCACGCGACCCAGGCGATGCGCGCCAGGCATCTGCCACGCCGGCACCTTGCGCTGCACATGGCGCAATACGAAATCAACCAGGGTCCCCTTGGGAAACGGCAGCAGGTCGCCGACGCTGGTGACAATGACATGCTTCAATCGGGTGTCATGCAGCACGGCCTGCACCACGGTGCAGAAGTTCTCGAGCACCACCACGGCGGTGGCGCCCGAATCATTGAGCTGGTGGCGTAACTCGTCTGCGGTGTAGAGCGGGTTGGTGTTAACCACCACCAGCCCGGCGCGCAGTGCGCCGAACATGACTATCGGGTATTGCAGCAGGTTGGGCAGCATGATCGATATACGATCACCCTTGTTCATCCCCTTTGACTGCAACCATGCGGCAAACGCGGCGGAACTGGCATCGACCTCGCGATAGGTCATGCGGAAGTCCATCTGCACGTAGGCTTGCAGCTCGGCATAACGGGACATGCTGTCGTCGATCATGGCGGCCAACGAAGCGAATTCGTCGGGGTTGATATCAGGTGCAACACCTGGCGGGTATTGCCTTAGCCAGATCCTTTCCATGGCATCAACGCCTCAGTAACGGTTGCAGATGTGTCCAGATGTTTTCGAGCACCTGGGGCTGTCCTTGCGCATTCGGGTGCAATCCATCGGCCTGCATGAGCTGCTTCTGCAACGCGATGCCGTCCAGCATGAACGGCACCAGCGGTACATTCTGCTCCTTCGCCAGGGATTCATACATGGCCGCAAAAGCCTGCGTGTATTGCGGCCCATAGTTCGGCGGGATCAGGATGCCAAGCAACAAGACTCTGGCTCCTGACTTGCGCACATCCTCGAGCATCTGCGCCAGGTTTGTGCGCAGGTCCTTCACGGGCAGCCCGCGCAGGCCGTCGTTGGCGCCCAGCTCGAGGATTACCAGTTCGGGCTGGTGCTGCGTGAGTGCCCTGGGGATGCGATTGCGTCCGCCCTCGCTGGTCTCACCACTGACGCTGGCGTTCACTACGCGGTATCCGTACCCTTGTGCCTGCAGGCGCTGCTGCAGCAGGGTGACCCAGCCCTGGTCAGTACGCAGACCGTAAGCTGCGCTGAGACTGTCACCGAATACGAGCAGTGTCCGCTCGCCTGCAGCTGCCGAGCAGGTCACCAACATACAGGCGAGCAATATCCGGATGGATCGCAAGATTGTTCTCAAGGCACAGGGACTGTCGAAGAAGGTTAGCAGTCCCGAGGGCGAGCTGACCATTGTCGATGACGTTTCCCTGGAGATAGCCGCGGGCGAGACCGTGGCGCTGGTTGGCGCATCCGGGGCGGGCAAGTCCACGCTGCTGGCGATGTTGGCAGGCCTCGACGTGCCCACATCAGGGCATGTCTGGCTGGACGGCCAGGACCTGACTGAAATGAGCGAGGACGCGCGCGCGCAACTGCGCGCTGATCGGGTGGGATTCGTGTTCCAGGCCTTTCACCTCGTGCCGTCCCTGACTGCGCTGGAAAACGTAATGTTGCCGTTGGAGCTGTCGGGGCGGCGCGATGCGCGCGATGCGGCGCGTGCCATGTTGCAGCGTGTGGGTCTGGGCAGTCGCGGCGGTCACTATCCGCGCCAGCTTTCCGGGGGAGAGCAGCAGCGCGTGGCACTTGCACGCGCATCGGTGGTGCGGCCTGCCGTGCTGTTTGCCGATGAACCCACGGGCAATCTGGACACGGTGACTGGCGCCAGCATCTGCCAGCTGCTGTTCGACCTCAACGCGGAGTCGCAGACCACACTGGTGCTGGTGACGCATGAAAAGCCGCTGGCGGCGCGCTGCGGCCGCATCCTTACCATGTCAGCCGGTCGGATCGACTGATGCGTGGCGCGTTGATATTGGGACTGCGGATACTCGCACGCGAATGGCGCTCAGGCGAATTGGCGGTGCTGTTCCTCGCATTGCTGGTCGCAGTGTCGGCGCTGACCGGCGTCGGCTTCCTTGTCGATCGCATCGACCATGCCATGCAGCTGCAGGCCAGTGAAGTGCTGGCCGCAGATCTGCGCATGGAGTCGTCGGAAGCAATCAACGAAGAATTCTCCGGGGAAGCGCAGCGTCGCGGACTGAGCAGCGCACGCGTGACTACGACACTCTCCGTGGTGCTCAAGGGCGATGCCACGCAACTGACCAATGTGCGCGCGGTGAGCAGTGGATATCCACTGCGAGGCAAGGTGCGCGTGGCCGATGTTCCCTTCGGATCGCCGGTGTTCGCTGAGGGTATTCCCGCCTCGGGGGAAATCTGGCCGGACTCGCGGCTGCTGGCCGCGCTGGATGCGCGGGTGGGGACTGTCCTCACAGTGGGTGCCAGGGATTTTCGCGTGACTCGCGTGCTGATTTCGCGTCCGGATCAAGGTTCCGGCTTTGTGGATCTCTCACCATCCTTGTTGATGAATGACGCGGATCTGGAATCGACAGAGTTGATCCAGCCGGGTAGTCGTGCGAGTTATGCGGCGCTGTTCGCCGGCCCGAGCGCCGAGGTAAAGAAATTCGCCATTTGGCTGTCGGCAAAAAAGGGGCCGTCTGATCGACTGGGTGACATTGCCCAATCCAGTCCCGAAGTGAGTCGGGCCAGCTCCAGGGCATCACGGTTCCTCACCCTTGCAAGTCTGGCCAGCGTGCTGTTGTGTGCGGTCGCAATCGCGATGACCGCTAGGCGCTATGTGCGGCGTCATCTTGATCTTGCGGCGCTGCTCAAGACGCTGGGGGCGACGCGCGCGGCCGTGCTGGTGATCAGCATCGGTCAACTGGTGCTTATTGCCGTGGCGGCCACCATATTGGGCGGAATCATTGGCTATTTCCTGCAGCAATGGCTGCTGCTGGCGCTGCGCGGCCTGATTGCCGTGGACTTGCCCGACACCGGCTGGCAGCCGCTGCTGCTCGGGCTCTGCGCAGCGCTGCTGCTGCTGATCGGATTCGCTTTGCCTCCCATGTTGCAGCTGTCGCGTGTGCCGGCGATGCGGGTGCTGCGCAAGGACATCGGACCGCCACGACTGGGGACCATCCTGGCATTCGGGCCGGCCGTGCTGGCAGTGGCGCTATTGATCTTCTGGGTCAGCGGTGATCGCGTGCTGGGCATCTCCTTTTTCGTCGCGTTGCTGGCGGCCACCCTGGTGCTGACAGCCGCGGGCCTGCTGCTGGTGTGGCTGGCAGCGCAGCTGCGCAGTGGCGCCGGGTTTGCGTGGCGCTTCGGCGTGGCCAACCTCACGCGTCGACGCGCCGACAGTGTGGTGCAGATCGTATCCCTGGGGCTGGGTCTATCGGTGCTGCTGCTACTGGCCATAATCCGCGGAGACCTGATTGACGACTGGCGCAGTCGCCTGCCGCAGACTGCGCCCAATTATTTCTTCATCAATATTCCATCTGCGCAGAAGGACGCATTTGAATCCTTCCTCACCACACGCGGTGGCCAGGTTTCGCGCATCCTGCCAATGATTCGCGGCCGCATAATCGCGATCAACGACAAGCCGGTGGCCGAAATCAAGACACTCAATCCGCGCGCCGAAGGGTTCATGCAGCGCGAGCAGAACCTGACATGGTCGGCGCAGCTGGGCACGAGCAACACCATTACCGAGGGTAAGTGGTTCAGTGCCGATGACGCTGGCAAGCCACTGGTGTCGGTGGCTACGGAATACCAGGAGTCCATGGCGCTCAAGCTCGGCGATCGCATCAAGTTCGATATCGCCGGAGAGCCCATCGAGGTGACGGTGGCCAGCTTCCGGCGCGTGGAGTGGGACAGCCTGCAACCCAATTTCTTCCTGATGTTCCCGCCCGGGCTGCTCGAAGGCGCGCTGGGAACCTACATGGCAAGCGCCCAGTTTCGCCCCACTGATCCGGCGTCGATAGCACAACTGGTGCGGCAATTCCCGAGTGTGTCGGTATTCGACATGGATGACCTGCTCACGCAGATTCGTTCCATCATCGACAAGGCCGTGCTTGCCGTGCAAAGCGTGTTTCTCGGCACCTTGCTGGCCGGAGTGGTGGTGTTGCTGGCTGCGGTGCAGGCGACGCGCGACGAAAGGCGCTATGAAAGCGCCATGTTGCGCACGCTGGGCGCGTCGCGCCGCACGGTATTGGTGGGCGTGCTGACGGAATTCGCGCTGATCGGCGTTTTCGCTGGCGTGATTGCCGCGGCGGTGGCGTCCACCGGTGGATACCTGCTGGCAACGCGTGTTCTCAATATGCCTTACCACCCCAATCCGGGCCTCTGGTTGACAGGCGCGGGACTTGGCGCATTGCTCGTCTGCATAGCCGGTTATCTGACAACAAGAAGCGTACTTTCGCACCCCCCTTTGGTGACATTGGGGTCTGGTTAACCAAGTTTCGCGCTCTTTAAAATCTATCCTGTCGAAAAAACGGGAGTGATGCTCATGAAAGGACTTTCGATAATTACGGCCGCGGGTCTGCTTGCCCTGGGCGTACCGGCGATGGCGGATAACGATGTCGCGCCAATCCCGGCAGCTCATGGCACCTGGGTGCATATAGGCAAAACCAGCGCCGACTTCAGTGCCGACCATGACACCATTGAAATCCATGGCGACGCCAACTTCCGCAAGTTGCGTTTCAAGGTCCATGATGCGCCATTGCATCTGACGCGCATGGTGGTGACATATGCGAACGGCGATCCGGATACTTTGGCCATAGAGCAGAATATCGCCAAGGGCGGGCACAGCCGTACCCTGGACCTCAAGGGATCCGGTCGACGCAGCATTCAGAAGGTGGACTTCTGGTATTCCACGAAGGGCAAGGGCCAGGGAAAGTCTGACATTGAGCTCGAAGGCGAGCGCTAGTACTATCGTGTAATGCCCCTACCGGTCAGGCGCAAGCCGGCGCGCATGACCGGTTGGTTCGATCCGGGAGTGCTGGCGCAGTCAGCCAGCATGTTGGCAACGGCCAATATTTTCGGGCGCCATTCAGACACGCGCCTCATTGAGGCGTTGGGCAGCCAGCCGCAGGACAGCTTCGATTATTCCGGCGAGGGCACTCTGGAGCCCGCGTCGGATTTCTGGCTCGACTATGTGGCGGATCTCGGCGATGGCTGGAACCCCACTTATGCCATTGCCGACGCGATCTCGCGCGAGTCGCTGCACGACACACAGGCAGGTCGCGTGCTGGTGATGGGCGGCGACCAGGTGTATCCCTACCCCAGCCGTGATGCCTATGCCCGACGCACGGAATCTCCTTACACCGCTGCGTTTTCACAACGCGATACAAAGCCTGACGTATTTGCGATCCCTGGCAACCATGACTGGTTGGACAGCCTGATCGCGTTCTCGCGCCTGTTCTGCCATCCGGACCGCGGGTTCGCCGGGTGTCGGACGCGCCAGACGCGCAGCTATTTTTCCGTGAAGCTGCCCCGTGACTGGTGGCTGGTGGGCATCGATCTGCAGTTGGGCGCAGATCTGGACGAACCGCAAGTGCAATACTTCCGGCGCATGTCGCAACAGATGTCGGCGCAGGCAAACGTGATTCTGTGCGTGCCGGAGCCGCAGTGGATATACGAGCTGGCGTATCCGAAATACGAGGCCTATGCCGCGCGGACGCTGGAGTTCTTCGAGCGCGATGTGCTGCAGCGACCGGTGCGTGTCAAGATTTCGGGCGACCTGCATTTCTACAAACGCCATGCCGACGCCTCGGGTGCGCAACAGATCATCTGCGGTGGGGGCGGCGCGTTTCTGGCCGCCTCGCATATTCCTGCGCTTGCGCAACTGCGCAATGGCTTTGTCGAACAGGTGGCTTATCCTTCCACCAAAATCTCCAAAGCACTGGTGTGGGGCAACCTGCTGTTCCCCTGGCTCAACCCCAAGGCCGGCTGGTTGTTCGCCGTCGTGTACGGGTTGTCCGCCTGGATAGCATCCTCGCGACTGAATTTCGCCGACATCGACACTTTGCGGCATGCCCTGCACAACGCGCTGACACTGGCCGTGCGTGATCCTTTCCTCGGCCTGTGGCTGCTGTTCGTGGTCTCATCCATCATGTTTTTCACTGACACGCATTCCCGCGTGTATCGGGTGATTGGCGGCGGCCTGCATGCGATAGCGCACCTGCTGGCGGCGCTGAGCCTGGCGTGGCTTTCCATGCTTCTGACCGTCAATGTGCTGGGCATGCACTACGGCAACCCCGTGCAGCTTGTGGCCGCCGGATTGCTGACATTCCTCAGCGGCGGGGTGGTGGGCGGATTCGTGCTGGGCCTTTACCTCATCATTTCCATGAGTGTGTTCAGTCGGCACGCCAACGAAGCCTATTCAGCGCTGCGCATCCAGGATTTCAAGCAATGGCTGCGTCTGCGCATTGATCGGGAGGGCGTGTTGACGGGTTGGTGTTTCGCCATTGATCGCGTGCCGCGACGCTGGCGCGATGACGCGTCAGGACGACCACAGGCGGATGATGCGCATGCTACCCAGCCGCGCGTGGTGGATCAGTTCAGCGTGCGACCGCGAAGCTGAACCAGGCCTCCGGCGTTGCGTCGCCGCGCCAGTCCAGCGCTTCCACAGTGACCTGGTATTGCCCCGGCCCCAAAGCCGAGCTGTTCAATGCGATGCGCAGATGTCCGTTGGAATCCTTCTGCATGTGGTCGAGCACTGCTACGCGCCCCTGGTCGACGCGATCGATGCTGACGCGAAACAGCGCGAACTTGGACCAGGCCATGTCCACCTTCATGTCAGCCAACTCGGGGCCGGCATTGCCGGCGGTTGCCATGGCCTGCGACGGCGGGCCTGATCGACTGGGATGCAGCAGGAAGGTGCGCGTGGATTGCGCTGCCTGCAGTGGCTGGTTCTTGATCTCGTCCTCGAGCACTCCGATGCGTGTGCTCTTCTCGTTGCCAGCAAACAGCAGCATCAGCGATGCGATCAGGAATGTGCCCGCCAGCGCCGCCAGCGTCGCGATCACTGCGGGTTTCTGATAGGCCGGCACGGGCTTGGCCGCCCAGGGTTCGGGTTGGCCGGAGGCTTCCAGAAGGCGCAGACCCTGGTTGATGCGGTCCGACATGCCCAGGGCGATCACGATGTCGGGGTTGTCCTTGCAGAAGCGCTCGAAGTCCTGCGCCCCCTTGAGGGGCAGCTTGCCCGACAGATAGCGTTCGATGATCTGGTTGCGCTCGATGAAGACTGCATCCATGGGCGCCGCCGCCGCAGACGTGGCGGGCATGGCAGCGGGGGCTGCCGGGGTGGCTATGGAAGGGGCGGTCATAATGAGGATCCTGCCCCTATCGTGCATGGAGGCGCCATGCTGCAGCCCGGCATGGCTCACAGTTTTTGGATGCCATAAACTGCTGCCATGCTCAAAATCCTGCTCCTGTCGGCTTCCGCGGCGCTGCTCGCCCCCTGCGCGTGGTCTGCGGCGCCCACCGAAGACACTGCCCTGACCATTTACAGCTCTGCCAGGCCCGGCGGCGTACCGGCCGAGTACTACCGGCCGCAGCCCGGCCAGGGCGCCCCCAGTGCCTCGGGTGTGCCCGGCTATGCCATGGTTCGCCAGGAACGCAACGTGCAGTTGTCCGCCGGACGCACGCAGCTGCAGTTCACCGACGTGGCGGCACTGATTGATCCCACCACGGTGACGTTTACCTCGTTGACCGAGCCAGATGCAAGAGTGCTGGAGCAGAACTTCCAGTTCGACCTGGTCAGCACCGACAAGCTGCTGCTCAAATACATCGACAAGCCAGTCACCGTGGAGCGCTCCGGCACTGCAGGCGGCAATGTCACGGGAACATTGATCTCATCGGCTGACGGACTGGTGCTGCGGGGCACGGATGGTTCGATCACGGCCTTGCGCGACTATTCAGCGCTGCGGTTTCCGGATCTGCCCGGCGGATTGATTTCCCGGCCCACTTTGCAATGGGATATCGCCGCGACGCGCGGCGGCGAGCATCGCGCGCGCGTGACCTACCAGACTGGTGGTGTCACCTGGTGGGCGGATTACAATTTGTTGTATCAGGACGGCAAGGATCCAGGCAGCGGCTTCGTCGACTTGTCGTCCTGGGTCAGCATCATCAACCAGTCCGGTGCCAGTTATCCGGATGCGAAATTGAAACTCATCGCTGGTGATGTGCATCGCACGCCCGTGCCGCAACGCGTGGTCATGGACAGGATCCAGACCATGGCGGCCAAAGCGGACGCTGGCTTCGAGGAGCAGGCCTTCGATGAATTCCATCTGTACACACTGGGGCGACGCACCTCATTGCCCAACAATTCCACCAAGCAGATCGAATTGTTCGACCAGGCCCGACGGGTGCCGGCGCAGCGACTGCTGGTTTTCGCGGCCAATCCGGGATTTTTCGGTGGTCCCGTCCCATACGAGGGGCGTGATTCCCAGCCCACGGGCAATACAAAGGTGAATACGTACCTGCAATTGCGCAACGACAAGGCATCGGGCCTGGGCGTGCCGCTGCCGGCTGGCCGGGTCCGCGTTTCACGGCTTGATCCTGCCGACAATTCTCTGGAATTCATCGGCGAGGATGTCATCGATCACACGCCGCGTGACGAACGCGTGCGTGTGCGACTGGGTTCGGCATTTGACGTGGTGGGCGAGCGCAAGCAGTTGAACTTCAGCAGTGACAGCAAGGCGCGCTGGATGGAAGAAGAAATCGAAGTCGAGCTGCGCAATCACAAGGATCAGGCCGTGGAAGTGCAGGTGCGCGAAACGCTGTTCCGCTGGAACAACTGGAAGATCCTCAGCAGCAGCCAGCCTTACACGAAGGAAGACGCCAATACCATCGCTGCGGCAGTGAAGGTGGCTGCCAATGGCAGCGCCACGCTGCGCTATCGCGTGCGCTACACCTGGTAAAGGGTCAGCGGGTCAGACCCGGCGGATCGGCTCGGTCAGACGCAGTGACGCCAGCTGCGTGAGGGGCAAGGGGCCTTCGAGCAGGAAGCCCTGTGCGAAGTCCACGCCCACCGCTGACAGCCACTGCCTGGCCATGGGCGAATCGATGCGTTTGGCCACGCAGTGCATACCCAGCACGCGACTGCCCTGGGAAATGGCCACCACCTGCGCCTGCGCGACCTTGTCCTTCATCGCAGCAGTGGTCAGCGCGGCATCGATCTTGAGCATGCGCACCGCGCGCTGGCGCAGCAGCGGCAGCACGCCGGTGTGGAAGGTGAAGTCGTCGATGACCACCTGGCAACCCAGCCCTTCGCAGGCGCCAATGAAGCGCTCGGCTTCCTTTGGATATTTGAGGCATTGCTGTTCGCGGATTTCGAATCCCAGCGAGCGCGGACTCAGCTGCGCGGCCTGCATGGCCTTCTCGAGAAAGCCGATGAAATACGGGTCGAGCAAGGCGCCGGTGGAAAGGTTCACGGTGAAGCTTGCCGGGTCGACTTCCAGCTGAGCGTGGTTTTCCGCCAGCCAGCGACACAACTCCTCCACCACGTATCGGTCCAGCTTGCCGCCGCTGTTAGGATGTTCGGCAGCGATCAGCAGCTCTTCCGGGGCCTTCTGCGCGACCTTTCCCGGGGCGTCGGAGCGCAGCAGCACTTCGTAGCGGCGCGTGCGGCCGCTGCTGCGCAGCTTCAGCAGCTGCTGTACGAACAGCAGCACCGGAAAATGCGACGTCTCGCCGGAAGGCGGTTCGGGCTGGGACTTCTTGCCGGCCAGGCGCAGCGCAAGTCGCTGCAGCAGACGACCGAAACCGCGCTGCATGCAACCACGTTCGCCATCCCTGCCACCGAGGCTGCGCTCGGTGGCTTCGATCAGCAGTGCGCCGCGTAGCGCACCACGTGGTTCGCGCGCAGCGAATACAACCTTGATGCGCCCGTGCCCCTGGGACAGTTCATAACTCTTGCGCAGCTGCTCAAGCGAAAAGCAGTCCAGTGCATCGAGCACCAGCGCGTGGTCATCGGGACCGACCACGCCTTCTGAAGTCCAAAGCGCCTTGCCGGTGGCATCGTGCACCGAGGTGCTGTAAATCTTGGTGCCCGACAAGGCGTCGGCAATCTCCATCACCAATTCCTGGATCTTGGTGGGGAGGGACTTGATGGTGGTGTCAGAGAGGGGAGGCATGCCTTTGAAGTCTGGCCAGCCGGCTTTACAGATGCCGTGACGCAACTCCCGGGAATGCGATTTTCCGGGCCTCAGTGCTACAATAAGCTGGTCATTGGGGGGGATTGATCCAGTCATGAATCAAATAGCCGATGAAATGGCGGTGTTTGCCAGAGTGGTTGAACTCAACGGATTCACGGCCGCCGCACGCAAACTCCAGGTTCCCAAAGTCCGCGTCAGTCGCGCAGTGGCAGCACTGGAGCGTGAGCTGGGCATGCGATTGCTGGAGCGCACGACCCGGCGCATTGCATTGACGTCAGCGGGTCGTTCCATCCTCGCGCATTGCCAGCGCGTGGCGCTGGAAGTCGAAGCAGCGCGCGCCGCGTTGCAGCCGGTGTCCGATGGCGCGCAATTGCTGGTGGCGATTGATCAGGGTTTCGGCCGGTTGCTGGTGGCGCCTCTGGTGCCGCGATTTCTCGAGCGATTTCCACAGGTGACATTGCGTGTGATCAACGTGGAAGAAGTGGCCGAGGGCGCGCCCTTCGATGTCGAGTTGCGCAGCGATGGGCGCAAGGCAGAAGGGGAGGTGGTCAGTTCACTGGGGACGCCGCCGATGATTCTCTGCGCTGCGCCCAACTATCTCGCGGGCAAATCGATTCCACAGACACCCAGCGAGTTGGGTCAGCACTCGCTGTTGTGGGCGGGCAATGGAGCGGCAACCAACCTGCGTCTCGCCAAGGATGGCGGGGCCGTGATCGTGCCGGGCACGCCGCGGCTGGTGGCGCAGGATCTGACTGCACTGCACGCGGCCGTGGCCGCCGGGCTGGGCATCGGCGCATTGCCGGAGTTCATGTGTCGCAACGGCCTCGCCATGAAGCGACTGGTCCGGCTGCTGCCGGATTGGGAAGTGGCGGACCGGGTCGAGTTGACGGCAGTGAGTCCTGCCGAGCGCGCGGCTGAACCGGTGGTGCGCAGCTTCGTGGAATTCCTGGCAGCCAATATCGTGCCGGCCCTGGCGGGCGCACCCGGGGGTGGCTGATGTTTACATCCCCCCTGCGTGAGATCCGCTTTGTCATGCATGAGCTGCTGGACGACAGCGTGCTCAAGACACTTTATGCAGATGTGGACTACTCCCCCGAATTTGCTGACAATATCGTCGAAGAAGGCGGCAAGTTCGCCGAAAATGTCCTGGAACCGCTCAATCAGTCGGGGGACAAGGAGGGGGCTCACTGGACGCCGGCGGGCGTGGTTACTCCCAAGGGCTTTCGAGAAGCCTACGCGGCCTACATGCAAGCCGGCTGGGCGCAGCTTTCCGTTGATGTGAAAAGCGGGGGCCAGGGCATGCCGCACCTGATCAACATCGCGGTCGAAGAGTTGATGTTCGCGTCGAACATGGCCTTCTACGTGGGCACTTCGCTGGTCCGCGGGGCGGTGGAAACCATCAGCGCTTCGGGCAACCCGCAGCAGGCGGCGCTGATCCTGCCCCGGATGGTCACCGGCGAATGGATGGGGACCATGAACCTCACCGAGTCGCAGGCCGGCTCGGACCTGGCGTTGCTGCGCACGCGCGCAGTGGCAGAAGGCGATCACTACCGCATCTTCGGGCAGAAGATCTTCATCACTTACGGCGACCACGATCTCACCGACAACATCATTCACCTGGTGCTGGCACGAATTGATGGCGCGCCGCCAGGGACGCGCGGCATCTCGCTGTTCTTTGTGCCCAAGAACCTGATCAATGCGGATGGATCCCTGGGCGCGCCCAACGATGTGCGCTGCATTTCCATCGAACACAAGATGGGTATTCACGCCAGTCCCACCTGCGTCATGGCTTTCGGCGAGAAGGATGGCGCCATCGGTTACCTGCTGGGCGAACCGCACACCGGCCTGTCGCATATGTTCATCATGATGAATGCGGCGCGGCTTTCGGTTGGCGTGCAGGGATTGGCGCAATCCGAGCGCGCCTTGCAACAGGCCACCGCATGGGCGCGCACGCGTTTGCAGGGCAAGCCAGCTGCGGGCAAGGGACCGGGACCCGTGGCGATCATCGAGCATCCGGATGTGAAGCGCATGTTGTTGTCCATGCGCGCGCGTACCGAAGCCATGCGCGCGTTGACGTATTACGCGGCGCTGGAACTGGACTGTGCGCATCGCCTCGCTGATCAGTCCGCTCGCGATGCCGCGCTGGCGCGCGCGGAATTGATGATCCCCATCGTCAAGGGCTGGTGCACAGAGACGGCCGTGGACGTCACGTCGATTGGCATCCAGGTGCATGGCGGCATGGGCTTCGTGGAAGAGACGGGCGCAGCGCAATTCCTGCGTGACGTGCGCATCTCCTCCATTTATGAAGGCACCACCGGCATCCAGTCCAATGACCTGGTCGGCCGCAAGCTGGGTCGTGATCGCGGTGCCGCAATGGCTGCGCTGATCGGCGACCTGTTGACGGAGCTCAACGCGGCGCGCGCGTTGACTCCGCCGGCCAAGTCCATCCGCAACGCAGCCATTGAAGGGTTGACGCAACTGCGTGACGCCACTGAATCACTGTTGCAGCAGTTCACCGACAAGCCGGAACGGGCATTGTCCGTTTCCGTGCCCTACCTGCAACTGTGTGGGTTGGTGTTGGGCGGCGCACTGGCTGCACGCGCTTCAGTGATAGCCGAAGCGGCGCTGCAGAAGACTGCGCAGGATTCCTTCTACGCTGCGAAATTGCAGACCGGCCATTTCTATGCTGAGCAATTGCTGCCTGCCGCGCCGGGATTGGCCCGGATCGTCAAGTCCGGTGCTGGCAGCGTGGCGGACGCCGACCCCGCGTTGATCTAGATGGCGGGGTCGATGGGCGGTGAGGAAATGGGCGGCACCGAGGATGGCGTCACCGCATTGACCACTTCTGGCTTCGATGGCCAGGCCATGCTGCCGATCAGCACGCACAGCGCTGCTACGCCAAGCAGCGCGGCAGCGATCCAGCTGCCGGAGAAGACCAGCATCAGCACGCCCTCGATCAACTGGATCAGACCGAAGATCACGATCACCTCACGCGTGGCCGAATGGGGGCGATAAGCCACGATCAGGTAAAGCAGGCTGATCAACAGCGACTGGCAGCCAAATGTCAGCCACAGTGCCCGAATGGTTTGCTGGTAAAACGGGCGTAATCCATTGTTGTCCAGCGCGATCTTCACCCCGACATAAGTGATGAAGAAATAGCCTGCTACCGCGAGCAATGTCGCGCCCGCAAAAAGCATGCAGAATTTGAAAGTGCCCGATCTCATGTCTGTCTCCGCTTGATGTCTGGGAATATAGGCTCGTTGAGCGAATCCAGGAAGTGACGGCGCGCGGCCGGAGTCAGCAGCGCCCAGTTTATCTTTTCGTTGAACTGTGCCCGCAGCTCGCGGTCGGATACGGCGTATCCGGACCCAGGTTCAGCAATCGGCTGCGTTGACAGGGCCGGGGTCTCACCCGCCAGCAGTTTCACTACGGCAGCCTGCACTGCGGCATTGCGTGGCAGTTCGCTGTGGGCGACGCGGCAATACCAGGCTGGCACGCCTGCCATTACTGCGCGCGTGGTCGGCACGGTGCCGTCGCCACCGGATTCGATGCGATAGAAGAAATCGTCATGCACCAGCGCCGCATTGACCACGGTATAAAACCCGTAACCCGCCACGGTGACGATGCGATTGTCCGGCCCACCCAGCTGCAACATCGGCACGCGCGCCAGCAGTGTTGCGTTGGGTTGGGGTCCACTGCTTGGCCAGTTGCGCGGATCCAGCAGGTCCAATCCGCTGTGGGGTCGCGGCAGCACCTGGTAGAGGCTGTGAAAAGTCGCGAACACATCGCGCGCCAGTGTTTCTGCGCTGCGCAGCGGGTCCAGCTGTGCGATGCGCCGCACCAGTGGGTATACCCCGCGCAGCGCCTGCACCGGCGCGAACGACCCATCATGCGGCGCACCCAGCGTGACAAGGCGGTGCACCTTGGCGCCTTCTGCCGCCAGCAATGCCGCGCGACCCACCAGTCCACCCATGCTGTGTCCCACAAGACTGATGGTCATGTGTGGATGCGCGGTGTCTTGCGACTCGATACGCGCCGCAAGCTGCGTGCCCAGTTCCTGCAGGTCGCGCCGCCAGTCATAGTCGAAAAAGCGGACTGTGTAGCCGGCGATCTGCAACGCGAACTTGAGGGCCAGGTAGTTGTACAACACCGGTCCACACGAACGGATCTCCGGACCGGGCAATGCCAGCAATTCAATATGTCCCTGCTGGAAATCCACGGGATCCACCCACAGCAGGTTGTCCGGCAGCGGTGCCGCGCGGGGCGTTCCCAGCTGTGAGCCCATGATGCCGGGCACGATGAATACACAATGATTGCGATGCGCGGGAGTGGCTGCCGCTGCCTCGGCCATGGGCTTGAGCAGCTGGTATTCAGGCTCGCCAAGGTAGGCCATGACTTCACGTCGGCGTTGTCCCGTAGCCAACAGCTGTTCGATGACGCCTTCCGGCCAGACCAGCCTGTCGTATGGGGAAACCTCGTCCGTTTCGACGAAGCTCAAGCGCCGCCCAGGTGTTTGGGTGCGACATCAGAAATCACACTGCACACCGCTTCGATGGCCGCGCTGCGCGCACTGGTCTTGCGCCACAAGCCGCCAATGCGACGGGTGGGCGCCGGTCGTGAAAAAGGAATCACGCGCACGCCGCGGGCATTGCCATAGGCGCCCAGACTCGCCAGCTCCGGCAGCAGGGTGATGCCTGCGCCTGAAGCGACCATCTGGCGCAGGGTTTCCAGCGAAGTGGCGCGAAAGTCCTGCCGCTCCTGGATGCGCGTGTTGCTGCACACATCCAGCGCCTGGTCGCGCAGGCAGTGTCCGTCCTCCAGCAGCAGCACGGTCTGGCCTTCCAGGTCGGTGGCCTTGAGGGACTTGCGCACCGCCAGCGGGCTTTGCTCCGGAACGGCAACCACGAAGGGTTCTGCATAGAGATCGCGTTGTACCAGGCCATCGGCCGGAACTGGCAGGGCCAGGATGCCCAGGTCGATATCGCCAGCCTGCAATTGCTCGAGCATGGGTCCGGTCTGGTATTCGTAGAGCAGCAAATCGAGGCGCGGTAGTTTCTTGCGAATACGCGTGGCCACCAGGGGCAGCAGGTAAGGCCCGATGGTGGGCAACAGTGCAACGCGCAGGCGTCCGGCCAGCGGGTCGCGGCGTAGTTCTGCCAGGGTCACGATTTCGTCGCTGGCTTCGATGATGCGGCGTGCGCGGCTGACCACCTGCGTGCCCGCCTCAGTCAGGGTCACGCGGCGCGGATGTCGTTCAATCAGCTGGACGCCGAGATACTCCTCGAGTTTCTTGAGCTGCGCCGACAGCGTTGGTTGGCTGACGAAACACTTGGCAGCGGCCTGTCCGAAATGCCGCGTGTCCGCCACCGCGACCAGATAGCGCAGGTCCTTGAGCTTGAGATCAGCCATTATTGATCCTTATATGGAACAATATGCCTTCTATGGAACCCATTGGCTTACAGTCGAGGCTAATCCCGCTGCGATCGATTCCTTTGCGGAGGGGCCAGGCTTGCCGGGGCCATTGGCCGTCCCGAGGCAAATGAAGCCAATCAGGTGGTCGTCGGAGGTCAATCCGAGGCCGGCCTTGAAGGGTCCATCGAACACCCCCGCGCCGGAAAACAGGAAGGCGGCATAGCCCAAGGCGTGGGCCGCATTAAGCACCAATTGCGTGGCACCTGCCGCAGCAAAGGCCTGCTCGATAGGAGCGACCTTGGCCGCGGTATTGATCTTGGCAGCAGCGACCACCAGCAACGGTGCGCGGGACACCAGCCGATATTTGTCACGATTTCTTTCGTACCGGGACGGGTCGCCCTGGACGCGCGTGGCCGCTTCGGCCAGCCGGTCGTAGAACAACTCATACTGCTGCGGCCGCACGATAAGAAACCGCCACGGCCGCAGCCGATCGTGGTCGGAAGCGCGCTGGGCGGCGCCCAGGATCAGCTGCAGTTCTTCATCGTTGGGAGCCGGGGGCTTCATGAAAGAGCCGGCCAGGGAAGTGCGGGTCAGCAGCGATTCTATTGGCGTTACGGCAGGTGTCATGGTGCTGCGCAGTGTAGCCGTGGACAATACGCAATACCCATGACCTTCGACCTGCAACCCCACCTGCATGGCCCGACGCTTTCGCTGCGGCCCATGGTCGCCGCGGATCTTGAGCCCTTATGGCAGGTGTCCTGCGATCCGCTGGTATGGGCCCAGCATCCGGAACCCTCGCGTGCCACGCGTGCAGGGTTCGAGCATTTTTTTGCCGGCGGACTGGCCTCTGGTGGCGCACTGGTGGTGACCAGCAACCCCAGCGGCAAAATCATCGGCTCGTCGCGCTACTACGATTGGGATGCACAGCGACGTGAAGTGGCCATTGGCTACACTTTCATTGCGCGCGATTACTGGGGCGGAGCTGCCAATCACGAGATGAAGCGGCTGATGCTGGACCACGCCTTTCATTGGGCAGATACGGTCTGGTTTCATGTGGCCAGCTCCAATCTTCGATCACGCCGAGCCATGGAAAAGATTGGTGGGCACCTGGCGCATGAAGAGCAGCGACCCATACAGGGCCAGCTGGTGGATTTCGTGTACTACCGCATCGACAAGGCATGAGCACTCATACCGCGACACTGCTGTGGGAGCGCGGCGACGCGGATTTTCCGGGCAAGCGTTACAGCCGGCGGCATCAGGTCAGCTTCGACGGAGGCACCAGCACCGCATGGTCCGCCGCGCCGCAGAATGTACCGGCCCCCTGGTCAGATGCCACTGCCATCGACCCCGAAGAGGCATTTGTCGCGTCGCTGTCCAGTTGCCACATGCTGTGGTTTCTTGCGGTGGCTGCGGGGCAGGGCTACATCGTGGACAGGTATGCAGATCATCCGGTGGGTGTCATGGCGCGCAATGCCTCAGGAAAAATCGCCATGACGGTGGTGACCCTGCATCCGCAGGCGCAATTCTCGGGCGCAAACCAGCCGGATGCCGAGCAACTCAAACAGCTGCATGAGCGCGCGCATGAGGAATGTTATCTGGCCAATTCCGTGCGCACCGAAGTGCGCGTGGAGCCACCGACAACCTAGTCGCGAAAATTCTCGAACTGCAGCGGTACGCCGACGTCGGCCTTGCGCAGATGGGCCATGGCTTCCTGCAGGTCGTCGCGCTTCTTGCCGGTAACGCGAACCTTGTCACCCTGGATCTGCGCCTGCACCTTGAGGCCGCTTTCCTTCAACAGCTTCACGGCCTTCTTTCCCGTTTCCTGGTCGATGCCGTGCTTGAGGATGACTTTCTGGCGGGCTTCGGCCAGATTGGTTTCCGCATCCTTCACGTCAATGCAGCTGGCATCGATGCCGCGCTTGGCCAGGCGCATCTTGAGGATGTCGAGCATCTGCTTGAGCTGGAACTCAGCCTCCGCCTTGAGGTTGACGACGAAAGGTTCCTTGGCGTCGCGTTCGTAGGTGGCGACGGTGCCCTTGAAGTCGAACCTCTGCTCCAGTTCGCGATTGGCCTGGTCAATGGCATTAGTCACTTCGTGACCATCAAGCTCGGATACTGCGTCGAAGGAAGGCATGGCGCGGATATTACCGCAATGACTTGTCAGCCCGCGCCGGGAATCCCCTTTCCTGGTATCCACTGCGTGCCCGCCAGCGGCACGCCGGCCATTGCAGCGGCTTCCACCGTAAGTGCCACCAGGTCTTCGCGCTCCAGGTGGTGCACATCCTGCTTGCCGCAGGCGCGGGCCAGCATGGTCAGTTCCATGGTCAGTGTCTTGAGGTAATTGCGAATGCGCCTGGCACCGGTTTCCACTTCAAGCCGCTGCTCGAGTATGGGGTCCTGCGTAGTGACGCCCACCGGGCAACGTCCGGTGTGACAGTGATGGCAGAGCCCAGGCCGCGTGCCCAATGCCTCGTAGTCTGCTGTCGCATCGATGTGTTTGCCCTGATGCATGTAGGTGCTGCTGTTGCAGCCCAATGAAATGAGAATGCCCTGGCCAATGGAAACCGCATCGGCACCCAATGCCAGCGCCTTTGCGGCATCAGCACCGGAACGGATGCCGCCGGAAACAATCAGCTGTACGACTCCCGTCATGTTGAGGTCTTCCAATGCATCGACGGCCTGGCGCACGGCGGCCAGAGTGGGGATTCCCACATGCTCGATGAATGCCAGTTGCGTGGCGGCGGTGCCGCCCTGCATGCCATCCACCACGATCACGTCGGCGCCGGAATGCACGGCCAGCTTCACGTCGTGGAACACGCGTGTGGCGCCCACCTTCACGTAGATTGGCTTTTCCCAGTCGGTGATTTCCCGCAGTTCACGGATCTTGATGGCCAGGTCATCCGGCCCAGTCCAGTCCGGATGTCGCGATGCCGAACGTTGGTCAACGCCCTGCGGCAGCGTGCGCATCTTCGCTACGCGCGGGTTGACCTTCTGGCCCAGCAACATGCCACCACCACCGGGCTTGGCGCCTTGTCCAATCACCACTTCAATTGCGTCGGCGCGACGCAGGTCATCGGGGTTGAAGCCATAGCGCGAGGGCAGGCACTGATACACCAGGTGCTTGGACGAACGTCGCTCTTCAACGGTCATGCCGCCGTCGCCGGTGGTGGTGGATGTTCCAACGGCACTGGCCGCGCGCCCCAGGGCTTCCTTGACGTTGGCGGACAACGCACCAAAGCTCATGCCGGCGATGGTGATGGGAATGTCGAGCTCCAGTGGCTTGCTGGCATAGCGCGACCCCAGCACCGTGCGGGTGACGCATTTCTCGCGATAGCCTTCGAGTGGATAGCGCGACAGTGATGCGCCCAGCAGCAGCAGATCATCGAAGGCCGGCAGCCGGCGCTTGGCACCCATGCCACGGATTTCGTACAGGCCCGTTGCCGAGGCACGCTGTATGTAATCGATCGTGTTGCGATCGAAACTTGCGGATTCTTCCACTTCAATACTCCTGGTTGGCGTCCGCGTTCCAGTGATACAGGCTGCGTGCCGATGTCACCTTCCTGAAACCGTGCGCTTCGTGCGGGAAGCCGGCACGTTTGAGCAAGGCCTCGACCGCGACGAGATCCGCTGGCGTCATGTCTTCGTAGCGCGCATCCGCGCCCAGCGAGGCGACTTTGCCGCGTACATAGATCACGGCCTCATACAATGAGTCACCCAGCGCGTCGCCGGCATCGCCGCAGATCACGAGCCGACCGGCCTGCGCCATGAAGGCCGAGAAGCTGCCCACATTGCCGCCGACGACAATGTCGGCGCCCTTGAGCGAGATACCGCAACGAAGCGACGCATCCCCTTCGATGATCAGGCAGCCGCCATGTGCTGACGCGCCGGCACTGGTGGAAGCGAAGCCCTTGATACGCACCTCGCCACTCATCATGTTCTCCGCTGCGCCGGTGCTGGCATTGCCGTGCACGGTGACGCGTGCGTGTTTGTTCATGCCCGCAACGTAGTAACCGGCATGGCCCATCACATCGATGTCGTAGGGCGCGTCGGCGCCGCAGGCGATGGCGTGGGCGCCGTCTGGATTGAGTACCCGCACGCTGGGCAGCGGAGTCAGGCTTGTGTTCGCATGCAGCCAGCCATTGAGTTCGCGCAGTCCCGTTTCCTGCGCCAGGTCGAATTGTTTCAGTGGTGAGCTCATGCGCGTTTCCAGGAGTAGATGGTGCGAGGCTGTGGTTCAAAGAGCCGCGCATTGCCGACACCAGGCAAGTGAGCCAACGAACGGAACTCTGATGACACCGCCACGTAGTCGTCGGTCTCGGCGACAATCGCGGGCTTGCAGGCAAAGGGATCACGCACCAGGGAAATTCCGTCCTGCGTTCCAATCAGGAAGGTGAAGAAGCCATCGAGCTCGGTGAAGCCCTTTTCGATGGCACTTTCGATGCTGTCGCCCTCGCGCATGCGCCATTCCAGGAATCTGCAGGCAGCTTCGGTGTCGTTGTCGGTTTCAAAGTGGATACCCAATGGCTCGAGCTTGCGACGCACCAGGCAGGGGTTGGACAGCGAGCCGTTGTGCACCAGGCAGAAGTCTTCACCGGCAGTGAACGGATGCGCATGCGAGGGAGTCACCGCCGATTCGGTGGCCATGCGTGTATGCCCCACCGCATGACTGCCGGTCAGTTTTGCGAATCCATAGCGCTCTGCGATGGCTCCAGGGGTGCCGGTGTCCTTGTACAGGTCAATGCGGTGACCCTGCGACATCACTACCAGGCCGGGGCAGGTTGCAGCGATATACCGTTTGACCGCCAGGGGGTCAGTGCTGGTGGAGAGCACCGCATGCTGGCCGCTTTCCTGCAGCGCGTGTTCGCCAGGCAATGCCTGGGCAAGACTGGCCATGAATGCTGACCAGTTGCTGGTGCCATGCAGCTGGAACAGGCTCAGCTTTGTCGCCACTGAAGGCGCGCTCGCATAGACGGCGAGCCCCGCTGAATCAGGCCCGCGGTCCGTCATGCCCACGAGCATGGGAACCAGCAGTTCGCCCAGTCGTGCATCCCACGAAGGGCTCTTCAACAACAGTCCTACTATTCCGCACATGGTTAGAAGAACTCCACGTAGCGATTGGTTTCCCAATCCGAAACATGCCGCGCGTACTCGGTCCATTCCATCTTCTTGAGGGAAATAAACTCGGCAGCAAGTTGCGAGCCCAGCGCATCCTGCACCACTTCATCCTGTTCCAGCGCCGTGACGGCTTCGAGCAGGTTCTGTGGCAACAGGCCAATGCCCATGCGTTGGAGATCTTCCGGCGTGGCCTGGTAAAGATTGGTGTTGTTCATCTGCCCCGGATGCACGCGATTCCTGACGCCATCCATGCCGGCCGCGGCAATTGCGGCAGAGACCAGGTAAGGATTGCAGCCTGAATCGGGCAGGCGCATTTCGAGACGACCACCGGGAATGCGCACGCAGCTGGTACGGTTGTTGTCGCCATAGGCGATGTATGCAGGAGCCCAGGTCGCGCCCGACAGCGCACGGCCGACCACCAGGCGCTTGTACGAATTGACGGTTGGTGCGCAGATGGCAGTCAGCGCGCGTGCATGCTTCAACAATCCGCCAAGGAAGAAATATCCGGTTTCGGATAACGCCAATCCCTGCGGATCCTTTGCATCATGAAACAGGTTGGCCTGCTTGGCGTTGCCCAGCGAGATGTGAAAGTGCGCGCCGCTGCCGGTGCGATTCGAAAATGGCTTGGGCATGAAGGTGCCGATCATGCCGTGCTTGCGCGCAACTTCACTCACCCCCATCTTGACCAGCGTGAAGTTGTCAGCGGAAGTCAGCGCATCCGCATAGGTGAAGTTGACCTCGAACTGGCCGTTGGCATCCTCGTGGTCGATCTGGTAGATATCGACGCCCGTGGCGCGCAGTCCCGTGACCAGTTCGTCCAGGAAGGCAGTGGCGCGCGAAAGTCCCTTGTAGTCATAGCAGGGCTTCTCGAGCGAGTCGGTTGAGTCGAAGGGCTTGAGCGCACCGCTGGCGTCGCGGGTTAGCAGCATGAACTCAGGTTCAATGCCGGTGTAAAGGGTGAGACCTTCCTGTGCCAGTTTGTCCAGCTGGCGCTTGAGCACCACGCGCGAACAATAGGGCCAGGGAGCACCCTTGACAGTGCCGTTGCAGACAATGCGAGCGTGTCCCGGCATCCACGGCAGCACGCGAACGGTGTCCGGGTCGCCCACCGCCATGTAGTCCGGGCCATGTGGACCCATGCCGAATCCCCACAATGCAAACCCCGCGAATCCGGCGCCGTCACCCAGGATCATCCCCAGGTGTTCCACCGGCACCGACTTGGCCTTGGCGGCGCCGTGAATGTCCACAAACTGCGCAAGAACGTAGCGCACGCCCTGGGACTGCAGCGCGGACAGGATTTCTTCCTTACTCATCGTGACTCTCCAAGGGAACGCAGGCAGTCCTGCAGATAGGTAGCAAAGCTGGCATCGCACCACAGTCGCAGTGCCATGTCGGTTGAGGTGACAGCCCCGGTTTGCGGCTCGCGAATGACGGTCACGCTGATGCCCGCCAGCAGCGTCATGACCACCAGGTCCGGCGCGTCGAGCAGGCGGGTGAAATCAAAACTGCAGGCGTGGGCCAGCGACTGCTGCCAGGCGGCGCCCAATATCAGGCTGTGATCCGATCGGACCAGCGACCACGCGCGCGGCAACGCCTCGTCGGAGGGTAACGTCGCAGCGTACGCATCCGTCTCGATAAGGAATTCAGTGCTGCCCTGGCGCAGGCAGCGGCCGCTACCCATCGGCTCATTGGGCCGCCAGTGCACCACGCGGTTGGGCTGATCCGGGATGCGCAGGCCCATTTGCGTCAGCAAAGCGGGGGCGTCGGGGCCCTTGAAACCAAGGCGAGCGCCAACTACGGGAACCTGCACTCCGAAGGGCAGGGTTTCGATGCGTGTGGCAGTAGCCTGGGTCATGGGCGCTGCCGCGCATTGGTTGCGTCATAGAAGGGTGCAGCCATCAGCGTTGCCTCATGCATCGCGCCGCCGTCATCGCGAAAGCGGATGACATTGCCGGCAATGGCCACTTCGGGGGACAGCAGTGCAAGTCCAATGGTGCGATCCAGTGTGGCTGAGTGCGCAATGCTGGTGATGCGCCCGACGATGCGCCCCTGGCTTATGGCCAGGTGCGATTCTGCCAGAGGAGCCTGCTGCGGCTGCGACGCCAATGTGCGTGGGGAAGTGAGCGAGAAGCCGATCAGCTGCTGGCGGTTGCCGCGCTTCTCAAGTATGGACAGGCTGCGTTGACCGATGAAGAAGCCCTTGTCCTTGCGCACCATGCGACCCATACCCGCTTCAAAGGGGTTGGTCAGGCCATCGGTATCCTGTCCCACGATGATGTGACCTTTTTCGAGGCGTAGGGTGCGCTGCGCTTCCACGCCAAAAGGTATAAGGCCGCTGGATTCGCCAGTGCTGATCAAGGCATCCCAGACCTTCAGGGCGTTGTCGAAGGGCACGTGAATTTCGAAGCCCAGCTCGCCCACGAAGCCGACGCGCGCGATGCGGGCGACAGAACCTGCAACGCTGCACTCGCGCATGCCGAGATACGGAAAGGCCGCGTCATCCAGCGCGAGGTCGGTGCAGCGCGCCAATATCTGCCTTGACCGCGGGCCGGCAAGATTCATCCCAGCAATGTGGCCGGTAGCATTGTGCAGCGTGCAGTCGAGCTGCCACTCGGCCACGCGCCGTTGCAGTTCGCGATATATCGCGGCGCTGCCACCGGTAGTCGTGGTGATGTAAAAGCGCCCATCTGCCAGTTTCGACACCACGCCGTCGTCGATAATGGTGCCGGCTTCGTCGAGCATCACCGCGTAGCGCGTGCGCCCGACTGCCAGGTTGCTGGCCACGCCAACGTACATGCGGTCGAGCAGCAGCCCGGCATCACGCCCCATGACTTCAATCTTGCCCAGCGTCGAGACATCGATGAGGCCAGCTGCGTTGCGCACCGCATGCACTTCGTGTTCGATCGAACCGTAGTGCGCCGGCCGGCGCCAGTTGCCAGCGGGCATCCAGGTAGCCCCATGGGTTTCATGCCAGCCGTCGAGTGCCGTACGTCGCAACGGGGCAAAGCGCGCACCTGCCAATGCACCCAGGCTGACTGGCTGCCAGGGTGGGCGCGCAGTGGTCAGCCCCAATGAGGGCAAATCACTTCCTTTCACCCGCGCCAGTTGCCGCGCGGCATTGAGATTGGACAGCTTGCCCTGCGACGGGCCCATGCCCACGGTGCTGTAACGCTTGAGCAGTTCGACGCTGTCGAAACCTTCCTGGGCGGCATTGGCAAGATCGGCCAGCGTAAGGTCCTCATCCAGGTCCACGAATTCCTTGCCTTGCGCATGGGGAAACAACGGTGACGGATGCGAGTGGCTGCGCGTATCGCGGGGCGGCTGGGCGTAGTCGTGTTCCTTGCCGGCCGCATGACATGCGGCGCGCGCGCCGGCCACCGCGCCATCGGCCTCGCGGGCGGCAAATGCAAAGCAGCCGTTGGCGCGACCGGCAACGAACAATCCAGCCGGCAGCGCTTGCGGCACATGCTGGCCCAGCGTGTCGTCGAAGGCCATGAGGCCTCCGAACTGCAGTGCCAGGTGCAGTGCAGGCATCCAGCCTGTGGAAATCAGCAGGCAATCGCAGGCGATCTGCACAGGCCCGCTGTCGCAAGTCCACATGACGTTGGCAAGCGAACCGTCACTGCCAGCCGTCGCTGCGACCTCGCGCACGTTGGCATGCAATGACACGCCAGCGCTGCGCAGCGCATCGGCCCGCACGCTGTCTAAACCTGCGGGTGACCCGTGAGGCACGGCAAAGTCAGTGACCTTGAGTCCCTGCGACAGCAGGTCCAATGCCAGCGAGACAGCTTCGTCATTGGCGCCCAGCACCACGATCTTGTGGCCAACGCTGATGCCGTGCCGATAAAGCAATCTCTGCGCGGCCGAACCCAGCAGCACTCCCGGCAGATCGTTGTTGCGAAACACCGCCGGCTGTTCGATGCAGCCGGTGGCCAACACAACCGCCCGGGCGCGAAGCAGCAACAGGCCACCGTCTTCGCGATCTATGCGCGAAACGGCAAGCTCGTGGTCCGCGTAATAGCCCACCACACTGTGCGAGCACAACAGCTGCACATTCGCGTGCGCGCGCAGTGCGGCAACCAGCTCCCGGCAACGGGCAGTGTCACCTGGCTGGGTCTTTGCATGCCAAAGACCACTGCCGCCAGGTTGCTGCGCTTCATCTATCAGCACTACGCGCTTCGCGCCATTGTCCGCTGCGGCCATCGCCGCAGACAGCCCGGCAATGCCGGCGCCAATGACGGCAACGTCGCAGTGCTGGTAGCGCCGTTGCCGTGATGGGCTGATTGCGTCGGGATGCACGCGACCCAGCCCGCTGAGATTGCGGATCAGTTTCTCGAACCAGGGAAAGGTGCGTCGACCGATAAACGCCTTGTAATAGAATCCAACGGGAAGGAAGCGTGACAAGAGTCCTGTTGCCGCGCCGCGGTCACGCGCCACACCGCCACGGGTATTGACCGCCTCGAAGTCCAGGCCATCGCGCGCCAGGATCTGATCCCCGCGCTGGTTCGGCTCGGTGCCGATCTGGAACAGGTTGTTGGCATCGTGCCCTGCGGCTGACACGATGCCGCGCGGGCGGTGGTATTTGAAACTGCGCGCCGTGGTCATGATTCCGGCGGCAGCCAATGCTGTGCTCAGCGAATCCCCTGCAAAAGCAGCCAGTGGCTGCCCTTCGAAGCGCAATTGCAGCTCGCGGCTGCGATCTATCCATTCGTCTGGCATCACGGGCAAGCGATGCATCATGATGCTGCAACCCGTGCAGGCGGCGCGTAGGCGCGCAGGATTTCGTCAGTGTTGGTGTCACGCTCAACGATGAACCAGTAGCCCGAAGGTGTGTGGCACCACCATTCCTGCTTGATGCCGGGAATGCCGCTGCGATGGAATACATGGCGGGCCCATTGGTCATCGGTGCATTGCGCGGGATCCGGCGCAGCGCGCACTTCGCCTGCATAAAGGAATTCATCGGCGGGGCGCAGGCCATTGAGAGGGCAGGGGATGAGTTTCATCAGTGACCCACCGAAGCCGCGCCTTTCTCGCCGGTGAGCTCGAAGCGCTCGAAGCGTCCCCAGTCGAAACTCTGGATCAGCTCATGGTTGCGGTTCGATGCGATGGTTGCAGCCATGGTTTCGCCCGCGACCGGCGTTGCCTTGAATCCCCAGGTGCCCCAGCCCGCATCCAGGAAAAATCCGTCCACCGGCGTGCGGCCCATGATGGGCGCGAAATCCGGCGTCATGTCGGCAAGGCCCGCCCACTGGCGATTGACCTTTACTCCCGCCAGGAACGGAAACAGGTCGAGCATGTGTTGGGCCAGGTCGGTGGTGAACTCACGGGTGGACCGCGCGCTGTGCAATTCACGTGGATCCAGCGAGGCCCCCATCACCAGCTCGCCGCGCGCTGTCTGCGAGACATACACATGCAGCGAACCGGAAACAATGATGGGATCCAGCCAGGGCTTGAGTGGCTCCGACACCATGGCCTGCAGTGGATGAACGTAGATGGGGCTGGTGAGGTCCAGCATCTTGAGGATCCGCGGCGTATAGCCCGCCACTGCCGACACCACGCAGCTGGTGGAAATATCTCCACACGAAGTACGTACGCCGGTGACACGGCCGCCTTGCGCATTGATGCCCAGCACTTCAGTCTGCTGGTGGATCTCCACGCCCAGCCTGTCGGCAGCGCGCGCATAGCCCCAGGCCACGGCATCGTGGCGTGCCACGGCGCCAGGTGCGTGCAACAGTGCGCCCAGAATGGGGGCGTGGCCACCTGCGCTCATGTCCATCATCGGCAACGCGGCGGCAATCTCTTCCGGTCCCACAATGCGCGAATCGACACCCAGGTGTTTGTTGACCTCCGCGCGCCAGCGCAGCGTGCGCAGTGTCGCGTCGGTATGCGCCAGCGTGTAGTGGCCGCGTGTCGAATAGAAGAGGTTGAGCCCCAGCTGCGCACCCAGGTTGCGCCACAGCTGCACGCTGCGGTCGTAGAACCGCACGCCCTCAGGCGTCAGGTAGTTGGAGCGGATAATAGTGGTGTTGCGGCCGGTATTGCCGCTGCCGATGTAGCCCTTTTCGAGTACTGCGATGCGCTTGATGCCATGGTGGCGCGCAAGGTTGTAGGCGCAGGCCAGCCCATGGCCGCCCGCACCGATAATGACCACGTCATAGGTAGGAGCCAGCCGCGGCGGCTGCCGGAACATCCGGGGTTCCGGGTAGCGGGAAGACAGTCCGATCTTGAGAAGTCGCCATGCCATGCTGGATTCGATTCTGGGACCGTGCTTTACTAAAGGTCAAGGTTTTTGCATATGAGTAAAACAAGCAGATCACAGTCAGGGCGCAAATTGCCGCGGGTGGTAGCGCAGGTGGGGGCCACTGTGCGGCGCCTGCGTGCGGCACAGGGCCTGACGCTGGCAGATGTGGCCGGCATGGCCGCCATCAGCTCAGGCATGCTCAGCCGGCTGGAACATGGGGATGTGTCGCCCAGTCTCGATACGCTGGCGGCATTGGCTGAAGCGCTGGGCACCAGTTGTGCCGCCCTGCTGCGCGATCCGGAGCATTCACAGAGTGATGCGCAGCTGGTGCGCAAGGGCGAAGGCCTGGAAGTGGTGCGGCGTGGCACACGCCGGGGCCACACCTATCATCTGCTGGCATCGCAGCGCGGGCCGCGTCGCGCCTTCGAGCCTTTCCTGGTGACGCTCAACAGCAAGAGCGAGATCTTTCCGGAGTTCGAGCACCCCGGCACTGAGTTCATCCACATACTCGAAGGGTCGCTGCGCTACCGGCACGGCACCGAGACCTATCTGCTCAAGCCGGGGGATTCGCTGACGTTGCGGGGGGAAGTACCGCACGGGCCGGACAAGCTGATCAAGCTGCCCATCCGCATGCTTTCCATCATCGTTTACAGCGGCAGCGACGCCGCGAAAGACTGATCAGGATGCGTTGGCAGGCATGCCGTCGGCGCCAGGCCGCGAGGGCGTCCACAGCAGCAGTACCTTGCCTACCGCAATGTCGGCCTTGCGCGGCACGGCGCTGACTGTTCGCAGCGCCACTGTCTTCGGATCCAGAGTGGTTTCAAGTTCGGCAACGGCCGACTCACACTCCTTGTTGAGCGCATCGATCTGTTCGTTGAGTTGCGCAGCGCTGTCCTCGGCGCGTTGTACGTCACCGGACTCTCGGCCGATGCGTGAGGCGGAGCGCACCGCGGTGGTGGCGCGCCCAATGTTCGTGGAGGAAATCGCCTTGCGCCCCAGCAGTGCGCCCAGCACCGTGGCGCCCACCGAAATGGCTGCCTGAAATTTCTGCTGGGTCAGTTGTCCGCGCTCCCGCTCGGTGCGCTCGGCTGCCTTCTGCAGCCGCGCCTGCAGCGCTGCCAGCCTGGTGCCGTATTGGCTGCGCAGTTCCTCCGTGCGCGCGTCGCGTTTCTCGCGCAGCGTCAAGGCGATGCGGCTGCGGAAATCCCCTTCCGACTCGTTGGGCTTGGACCGCAGCTTCAGTTCGTCGCACTGATTCAATGTCAGGCGCTGATGTTCGTAAAGATATGCGCTGAGGTCCTTGCCCCAGCGTGTGTAGCTTGCCGCACGCAACGCTCCTGCAGGCAGGTCCGCATAAGCTGAATTTGCCACCGCGTCGCGCGCCAGTGAAGGGACGTCGCCGGGTTCACTCTCATCCCACAGCGCTTCGTCGCCATCATCGGACAGCGGCGCAACCAGCCCAAGCTGCTGCCATTCATCCAGATCCAGGCTCTTGTCCACGAAATGCAGCTTGGCCACGGCGAATGCGCGGGGCTGATAGGTGATGTGTTCGCGTGAACCGCGCACTGGAACAAATGCTTCTTCTATTTCTGCGGGCAGGGCAGGCCGTGACGCAGTTGCGACCACAGTGGCTGCTGCCGCGGCCTCGGGCGGCGCTGCATTTGCAGCGCCATTGCGCGTGCTGGTTGCAGCCGCCTTGCGCGGCGCCATCAGGCGTCCGATCTCGGCGGGTGTCAGCGGCCCGCGCAGATAGCTCAGCGCCCAGCGACTCTTGAGCAACACGGGCGTCTCATCATGGACATTGCGCATCAGGAACACGCGCTGGGTCAGTGAACCCAGCTGTTTGGCCAGTTCCCCGCGATCCGGGCCGCCTCCGGCCAGCGCGGTGGTAAGGCCATCGAGCAGCCGGTCGCGATCTCGCTCGGTCTGCAATCGACCAATCAACCAGGTGCCGGTATTGCCCAGGCCCTTGTAGTCAAGATCCACTGGATTCTGCGTCGCCAGCACACACCCCACGCCATAGGCACGTGCCTGCTTGAGCAACGTGAGCATGGGTTGCTTGGATGGCGGCGTGGCTGTGGGTGGGAAGAAGCCGAAGATCTCATCCATGTAGAGAATGGCGCGCAATGAAGAGGTGCCGGGCTGGCGACGCATCCAGTTGACCACTTCATTGAGCAACAACGTGACCACGAACATGCGCTCGGGATCGGACAAGTGCGCGATTGAAATAATGGCGATGCGTGGCTTGCCTTCCGGCGTAAACAGCAGGCGCTGTGCATCCAGTGGCTCACCCTTGGTCCAGGTGGCGAATCGTGGCGATGCCAGCAGTGAATTAATCGCCAGCGCCAGTTCCATGCGGTCGCGTGCGGGGAAAAATGTTTCCAGATCCAATGCACCCAGTTTCTGGATGGGCGGCCTTTGCACGGCCGCAACCATCGAGCCCAGGTCCATGGCGCGGCCGGCGGACCAGCTGTGATCCAGCAGGTTCGACAACAGAATGTGTTCGCGACTCTTGAGTGGATCAGCGTCGCGACCCAGCAGGGTCAGCAAGCCGGATACGATGGAACTTATACGTTCCGCCAGTCCGTCGGAGTCGCCGCTGGCGTCGGCAGGAGGAGCAAAAGACTGCAGCACGGAAAGGGACAATCCGTTGTCTGCGCCCGGTGTGTAGATGGCCAGATCGACCGAGTCGCGGAATTTCGCAATGCGCGAGGGATCCTGATCCCATTCCGCCAAGCCGGCCTGCCATTGCTGCGCCACCTGCGCCGCATACTGCTCAATGCCCAGGTTGCGGCGCGCCGCCTCGCCACCGTCCACCCAGGGAGCAAAATCCTGCGGCAACAACTGCGGGAATGTCAGCAGCAGGTTGCCGATGTCGCCCTTGGGGTCGATGCAGATGGCCGGAATTCCATCAATCGCAGCTTCTTCCAGCAGTGCCAGGCACAAGCCGGTCTTGCCACTGCCAGTCATGCCCACGCATACCGCGTGAGTGGTCAGGTCTCGCGAGTCATAAAGCAGGGGCTCGTCGGCAAGTTTGTTGTGGGCACTGTCAAAGATGCGACCCAGATAGAAGGCGCCCAGTTTCTCGTAGTCCGTTTTCATTCCGGGCATAGTAGATCCCATTGGCTCACCGACCAAGGGGCGAAAAATGCGTTGTAAAGTAGTTACCACTTTCCTGTTATTCGCTGCATGCACATTGCCGGCACTCGCCGCCCCCTCCAGGATGCAAGCGGTCGTGCAGACCGACTCCGGGCTGCAGTTGCAAGCAGTGGACACGCCAAAGCCGGGGCCTGGCCAGGTTCTGATCAAGGTTTACGCCGCGGGCGTCAACCCCGTGGATTGGAAACGCAAGGCCCAGATCCCGGGATTCGATGCTGCGGGGGTGATCGACAGCGTGGGCAGCGGCACTTCAGGTTGGAAGACGGGTGATGCAGTGGTGGCGCGGGTCAGCGCAGGCTATGCCCAGTACGCCATCGCCCTCGCCGAGGAAACCATTCACAAGCCTGCGAGCCTGACCTTCGAACAGGCAAGTGGCATCCCGGTGGCCGGTATCGCAGGTTTCCGTGCGGCCGAAGCGGCGCATATACAGCCTGGCCAGCGTGTTGCCGTTATTGGTGCCGCAGGTGGTGCAGGATCGGTCGCCGTGGAGGTGGCCAAAGCCCATGGCGCCAGGATCATCGCTTCCGGACATTCATCGCAGCAGGCATATCTCAAGTCACTGGGCGTGGATGAGTTCGTCGCCTACGACAAGGAAAATGTTGCTGCGCGCATCCGCAATGTCGACGCCGTACTCAACATGGTCGATACGCAGGCTGTGCGTTCCCTGGCCTATGTGCGCAGGGGTGGGCATTTCACATCCATCGCTGGAGGGCCGGGAGATGATAAATGCGCTGCCGCTGGCGTTACCTGCGTCATCATTACTGGCGCCTACCAGGTGATCACGCAGGGCGATGCGCTGCGCGCACTGGGTGCCATGGCTGGCAAAGGCCAATACCATGTGACTGTTTCGCGCAGTTTCCCGCTGGCTGAGGCTGCTGCCGCACAGGAGCTGGGACGCACCGGCGACACCACGGGCAAGATCGTCCTTGTGGTTGATCCCAGGGCAAAGCAGCGCTAAACACTGACTGCGGCGTAAGGCAATTCTTACAGGCGTCGCGGCCAAAGGCCGATGCCGCGGCGCGGCGTGTGCGAACACACTGTCACGTACCACACAGGAGTTGCTGCACCATGCATTTTTCTCGATTCCGTGCAGCAGCCTCCGTGGCCATTCTGCTGGTTGTGTGCGCCTGCACCTATACCGCCAATACCGTGCCGTCCGACTCCCCAAGATCGAGCCAGGGGCAGCACCCGGAGCTTCCACTCGCTACCCACCGATTGATTCCTACTCTGCAGATCGCGCCGGCCAAAGGCTGGCCCGCGGGTGGCAAGCCGATTGCTGCGGCGGGTATCAACGTCAACGCTTTCGCCAGCGGTCTTGCACATCCGCGCTGGCTGTATACCTTGCCCAACGGTGACGTGCTGGTAGCGGAAACAAATGCACCGCCAAAGCCCGAGGATGGCAAGGGCATCAAGGGCGCAGTGATGAAGGCGGTGATGGCCAAAGCAGGCGCCGCGGCGCCGACGGCCAATCGCATCACGCTGCTGCGCGATGTCGATGGCGACGGTGTCGCTGAAGTCTCCAGCGTGTTCATCGACAATCTCAATTCACCATTTGGCATGGCGCTGGTTGGATCCACACTTTACGTGGCCAACACCGATGCGGTGATCGGCTTTGCCTACGTCGATGGCGTGACGTCAATTCACGGTGCGGGCATCAAGCTGACGGATCTGCCCGGCGGTCCACTCAATCACCATTGGACCAAGAACATAATTGCCAGCGGCGATGGCACGCACCTCTATGCAACCGTGGGCTCCAACAGCAATGTGGCGGAGAACGGGCTCGATAAGGAAGAGGGCCGCGCCGCAATCTGGGAAATCGATATTCGCACCGGAGCGAAGCGGCTGTATGCCACCGGACTGCGCAATCCCAACGGCCTGGCCTGGGAGCCGTCTACTGGAGTGCTGTGGGTGGTGGCCAATGAGCGTGATGAACTGGGCAACGATCTGGTGCCAGATTACCTGACCTCAGTGAAGGACGGAGCGTTTTACGGTTGGCCCTACAGCTATTACGGGCAGCACGTCGACGCAAGGGTCAAGCCGCAGAACGCCGCTCTGGTCGCATCCGCAATTGCCCCTGATTTCGCGCTGGGTGCCCACGTCGCCGCGCTGGGCCTGGTAGCTGCACAGCACACGGCACTGCCCGCGCCATTCATGAACGGCATGTTCATCGGCGAGCACGGATCCTGGAATCGCAAGCCAATGAGCGGTTACAAGGTGGTGTTCGTGCCATTTGTGAAGGGCACGCCCGCTGCCTTGCCCATGGATGTCTTGACCGGGTTCATAGGCCGCACAGGTGAAGCCTGGGGGCGTCCGGTTGGCGTGGCGCTGGACAAGCGCGGTGCCCTGCTGGTTGCAGATGATGTCGGCAACACGGTATGGCGCGCCGCGTCCCGGTGAAGCGTTTCGCATGCTGACCTCTGCCGACGATCAAGCAACAGAAGGCGAACTGTGGGATGTCGAAAGACTGGAGCGCCACGGCCGCTTCCTGGCCGAGAGCAGCAGTGCGTTCATGGACACCGGGCGACTGGATCTTACCGGTCGTCTCAAGCTCAATGCGCAAGCACTGGAATCAGCTTACGAAACCATCGTTACTGCGCTGCGGGCAGGGCGTGCCATCACTCCTGCAGCCGAGTGGATCGTGGACAACTTCCACGTGGTCACCGAGCAACTCAGCGATATTCCGCTGCGGCTTACAGTCAAGCTCTGGCGCGACCTGCCGGCGGCAGACCATAAGGACGCGGGCGGTTGGCCACGCATATTGCATATCGCGCTCGAATACCTGCGACACACGCTGTGGCAATTCAACCCGGATAGTTTGAGCCGCCTGCTTGCGGGGTATCAGGAAGTCGCCCCGCTGCGGATGCGGGAGCTGTGGGCGCTGTATCCCATCCTGCGCATCGCCTTGATCGATGAGTTGCGCCGCGTCGCAGTCCGGGTAGAGGACTCACTGGCCGCGCGTGCCGCGGCCGATGCAGCGGCCGATTCGATAGTGTACGGAGAGGGTCCGGAAAAACTGGAACTGGACCTGCTGTCCCCGCCACAAGTCGAAGGCAGGTTCATTGGCCCCTACATTGTCCAGCTCGCGCACCGACTGCAGAGCATGGGAGAACGTGGACGGCCGCTGCTCGATGAACTTTCGACAGAACTGGCCAAACGCGGTACCACCATTGACGATTTCATCCAGCGCCAGCACGCCCGGCGCAGTGCCAGCAACCTGGCGGCGCGCAACATCATCACCAGCCTGCGCACGCTGACATCATTCAATTGGCGTTCGCTGTTTGAAAATGCATCGCAGGTGGAATTGGCCTTGCGTCAGCAGCCCTCGTACACAGCCTGTGATCGACGCACGCGGGACCGATACCGCAACTGCATCGAGGAACTGGCCACTGCGACCATGCAGGATGAACTGGCCATCACGCGCCAGACGCTGGTTCTGCTCGACGGCGCCGATCTAGGCAGCTGGTTGATCGGACCCTGCCGGCCGCAGTTGGAGGCGGCGCTCGAATTTCCAATGTCCGTCGCGCACCGCCTGAAGCGTTGGTCCATCCGGCATTCCCATGGGTTGTACCTCAGCAGCGCAGCTGCGCTGACGTTGGCACTGACGGCAGTGGCCGTGTACGCGGGCGCCGCCTGGCAAGGTATGCCGCATCCTTCCATCCTGGTGCTGGTGTTGCTGGCCATGTTCCCTCTCTCGGAAGTCGCGCTTGGCTGGCTCAACCGCCAATGGTTGCGGGCCTTTCCAGCGCGACACCTGCCACGCCTCGCGCTGGAAGCTGGCCTGGAACCGGGCATGAAGACACTGGTGGTGGTGCCCACCCTGCTGCGCTCCACTGCAGATGCGCGCGCCGCATGCCGCCAGCTGCACGTACATGCATTGGCGAATCCCGATGCGCACATGTATTTCGCGTTGCTTACAGATTGGGCCGACAGCGCGACGCAGAGCGCCCCCGATGACGAACTGATCCTGCAGGCCGCACGCGACGGGATCGCCGCCCTCAACGCGCAGCGCGGCCAGTCCGAGGCAAACGGAGAGCCCAAATTCTTCCTGCTGCACCGACGTCGCCAATGGAACGATCGCGAGCGGTGTTACATGGGATGGGAGCGCAAGCGAGGCAAGCTGGAGGAATTGAACCGGCTGCTGACAGGACACGGGTCCACCAGTTTCCTTGAGCAGGAGGGCATACCGCTGCCGCCCGCGGACATTCGCTACGTACTGACAGTGGATGCAGACACCCGCGTGCCCTTGGGATGCATCAAGGATCTCGTGGGTATCGCTGCACATCCGCTCAATCGGCCAGTGGTGTCCGCACAACGGCGGGTGGTGCGCGGTTACGGCGTGCTGCAACCACGTATCACGCCGCTGCTGCCAGGTCCTGAAGAACGCTCGCTGTACCGGGAGATAGTGACCAGCGGCAGCGGCGTGGATCCCTACGCTGCTGCGATCTCCGACCTCAACCAGGACGTGTTTGGCGAAGGGCTGTTCACCGGCAAGGGGCTTTACGATGTCCACGCATGGGAGCAGGCGCTGAAGGATCGCGTTCCCCCCAATGCCATGCTCAGCCATGATTTGTTTGAAGGGCTGTTCGCCCGCTGCGCGCTGGTCACGGACATAGAGCTGTTCGAAGACTTTCCATCGCATTCCGAAGTGGCCGCTGCCCGCTCGCACCGCTGGATCCGCGGTGATTGGCAGTTACTCCCGTGGATAGTGGGTCTGCGGGGTGGGTTGCCGCCGCTGGGCAGATGGAAAATGCTCGACAACCTGCGCAGATCGTTGCTCGCCCCGTGTTGCGTTGCATTGCTGATTGCGGCGTATGCCATTCGCGGATCCAGCCCGCTGGTGTGGTTGATTGCAGTCATGTTGCCGTGGCTGTGGCCTGCGTTGAGCGTTGCATTCGGCCGCCTTGTGCGCACACCCGCGGCCATTTCGCGGCGCACGCATTTGCGCATCCTGGTTGCCGATGCGGGCGAAGACCTGGCGCGTGCTGCGGTGTCGCTTGCTTTGTTGGCGCAAAACGCCTGGCTTAGCGTCGATGCCATCTCGCGCGCATTGTTCAGGTTGGCGATTTCGAAGCGCCGCATGCTCGAGTGGGTCACTGCCGCACAGTCGAAGGCCAGCCGTGGCACGGCGCTGGCCAGTTTCGCCTGGCCGCTCAAGAGTGCCAGTATCGTAATTGTCGCGGCCGTCGCTGCGCTGATGGCGACGAATCCGCCGGCGCTGGTCGCCGCTGCGCCGATGCTGTTGCTCTGGTGGCTCTCGCCCCTGTTGGCGCAATTCCTGAGCCGGCCCCTGGATACCCAGAGTCGCGAGCTGGAGATGCCGGAGCAGGTGGCAAGTGAATTGCGGGGCGTTGCGCGCCTGACCTGGAAGTACTTCGAGAAATTCGTCACCGCCGAGGATCACTTCCTGCCGCCGGACAACTACCAGGAGGATCCGGTGCCGGTGATTGCACACCGCAGTTCGCCCACTAACATCGGCCTGTACCTGCTTTCAACCGTGGCGGCGCGCGACTTCGGATGGCTGAGCCTGCACGAACTCGCCCAGCGGCTGTCCGCCACGTTCTCGACACTCGAGAAGCTGGAGCGATTCGAAGGCCATTTCCTCAACTGGTATGACACCCGAACCCTGCTGCCGCTGTTGCCATGCTATGTGTCCACCGTGGACAGCGGCAACCTGGCTGGCCACCTGTTGACGTTGCGCCGGGCCTGCATGGAACTGCCTTGCGCACCTTACCTTGCGCGACGCGCGCTTTCCGCGCCGCTGGATGCCATCGTCAATTGTCGCAAGGCCCTGGCGGCAACTGGTCCAGCAGGGCTGGAATTCGCGGATGTGCGCGGCAGGTTGTTCGACGGATTAAGCGACTTGCAATTGATTCTGAATGGCGATGCAGCGACCCTGGGCGAAGCCCGCGCCATTTTCCAGGCAGCGACATTGCAGCTCAGCCGCCTGATCGACACGGTTCCACCTTCAATGCCGGCAGACGTGAGCGGTTGGTTGCAGCAGGCGAGCCGGGACATCGAATCGCACCTGCTGGAGTTGCAGAAAGCGGGACCCGCGGCATCCGCGTTATCCCGCAATGCGTCGCTGCAGCAGCTGGCGGCAGTGGCCGGTGCTGATGAGCATTGTCTTGCCCTGGTTGCGGCGCTGGATCAGGTGGCCGCGCAGTGCCAGAGGCTGGTGGCCGACATGTCATTCAGTTTCCTGTTCGATCGCGAGCGCGGGCTGTTCTCCATAGGCTATCGGGTAGCTGATCGAAAATTGGACAGCAGCTACTACGACCTGCTGGCTTCCGAGGCCAGGCTTGCCAGCCTGGTTGCCATCGCCAAGGGCGATGTGCCGCGCTCGCATTGGTTCCGGCTGGGGCGTCGGCTCACGGGTGGTCGGCGCCGACCGGTGCTCGCATCGTGGTCAGGATCCATGTTTGAGTACTTGATGCCGTCGCTGGTAATGCAGGAGCCGCGTCTGAGCCTGCTCGACCAGACCAACGGCCGCGCAGTGCGACAGCAGATCAGTTACGGGGAACGACACCGGCTGCCCTGGGGTATATCCGAGTCGGCGTACAACGTGCGTGATCGTGAGTTCACTTATCAATACTCGAGCTTCGGCTTGCCATCGCTGGGTCTCAAGCGCGGTCTGGCGGCGGACTATGTGGTTGCCCCCTACGCCTCCGCGCTGGCAGCCATGTATCGACCGGTGGAGGCGTATCGCAACCTGCGCGAAATTGCCCGCAGGTCGGGCCAGGGGGAATACGGCTTCTACGAGGCACTGGATTTCACTGCTGCACGCATTCCGGAAGGCAAGTCGGTGGCCGTGGTGCGCGCCTACATGGCGCACCATCAGGGCATGAGCCTGGTCGCGCTGGACAATGTGCTGCAGGACCGCATCATGCAGAGGCGCTTCCATGCTGAGCCGCGCATCACGGCTGCAGACCTGCTGTTGCAGGAACGCGGCATCCGCTTCGTTGAAGCTCCTGAACTGATTGAGGCCGACGTGCCGGTGTCCCAGGGCGTTGACCAGACGCTGGAAGTCTCGCGCACGGTGGTAGGTCACAGCTCCCCCACACCGCTGATGCACCTGCTGTCCAACCGCACCTATTCGGTGATGGTCACTGACTCCGGTGGCGGCTACAGCAGCTGCCGCTCCAGGGCTGTGACCCGTTGGCGCGAAGATGCAACGCAGGACTCCTGGGGCAGCTTCATCTATCTCTATGACCTGGAATACGAAAAGCTCTGGTCGGCTGGTTTCCAGCCCACGGCGGTAACTCCGGACGAGTATCACGTGCACTTCAATGAGGAGAACGTGATCATCGCGCGCCGCGACGGCGTGCTGCGCACGACGCTGGCGGTGATCGTGGCCACGGCCGATGATGGCGAGCTGCGCCGGATCACGCTGCAGAATGACAGCTCGCGGCCGCGCGAGGTCGAGGTCACTTCTTTCGCGGAAATTGTGCTGGCGCCGCAGGCAGCGGATGTCGCACACCCTGGCTTCTCCAACCTGTTCATACAGACGGAGTTCATTGCACATGCGGGCGCACTGCTGGCAACCCGCCGACCACGCAGTGATCGCGAAGCACCGGTCTGGGCCATGCATGTCATCGCGGGATCCGGTGATCCACCTGCCGGCCTGCAATATGAGACGGACCGAAGGCAATTTCTGGGGCGTGGCAACAGTGTCCGAAATCCACAAGTCATGCGCGGCGCGAAGTCCCTTTCCAACACCGTTGGGAATGTGCTTGATCCTGCTTTCAGCTTGCGCACCAGCGTGGTTGTGCCAGCCAGGGGCAGTATCAGCGTGACCTTCGCCACATTCATCGCCACTTCCCGTGAACACGCACTGGAGCTGGTAGAGAAATACCGGACCCCGGCCCTTTTTGAACACGTGTCGGAAGCGGCCTGGACCTTTGCCCGCGCCGAACTCTATTACCTGCAGAGCAGCCTCAGCGAGGCAATGCTGTTTCAGACTCTGGCATCACACCTGCTGGTCGCCACGCCGCAGCTGCGAGCCGCTGCCGGCATCGGCGCCAACACGCTGGACGTGCCACATCTGTGGCGGTTCTCGATTTCCGGCGATCGTCCCATCCTGCTGATTCGCTGTCACAGCCAGGACGACATGGGATTCATCCAGCAGTGCCTGCGTGCCCAGGAATACCTGCGCATGAAGCGGCTGGTGATCGACGTGGTGATTCTCAATGAGCGCCGGCATTCCTATATCCAGGACCTGCAACACGCCATAGAGCGCATCGCGCGGGCCTTCACTCCGCAGTCTGGCGAAGCCGAAGACCGGGGAGGAATCTATCCGGTGGCAATCACCGCCATGACGGATGCCGAACGCATACTCCTTTTAACCATGGCCCGGGTAGTGCTTGAACCGACGCTGGGAAGTCTTGCCGAGCAGCTGCATCGGCCACCGGCAACCCGTTCAGCCCAGGCCATTGAGCCCCAACGCGAATTGCTGGAAGCGCGCGCTGCTCCTTCCGCAAGGGATACCACCAAGCTGGAGTTCTTCAACGGCTGGGGTGGATTCCAAGCAGACGGGCGCGAATACGCCATATCCCTGCCACGACCCACGCCCATGCCGTGGAGCAATGTCCTTGCCAACGAAAATTTCGGTTCATTGGTGACCGAGCGTGGCTCCATGTGCACCTGGTCGCTCAACAGTCGCGAAAACCAGCTGACCCCCTGGTCAAACGACTCGGTGTGCGACCCATCGGGCGAGGCGTTCTATCTGCTGGAAGAGGGCGAGCTCTGGAGCCCGGCAGCGCAGCCCATCGCGCGCCAGGGCGCGCAATTCGATGTGGTGCATGGGCAGGGATACAGCCGGTTCGAAGGCTCCTTCAACGCAATCGGCAGCAGCCTGACGGTATTCGTTGCCGCAGAGGATCCGCTGAAGTTATGCAGGTTGAGTGTCACCAACCATTCTGCCCAGGCGCGGCAAATCACCGTGATCTCCTATGTTGAGTGGGCTTTGGGCGCCACGCGGGCGGGCCCCACGCACAACGTGATCACCCGCATGGACGCCGAGACAGGTGCCCAATTTGCCAGCAATCCGGCGTTGCCGGATTTCGGCTCGCGGGTTGCGTTCTGCGATCTGGGCGGAAGACAACAACACAGCACCGACAGCAGGCATGAGTTCCTGGGTCGCAATGGAACGCTGGCGGCGCCGGGCGGCGCCAGGTCGTTCGCCGCGTGGGCAGAACGCAGTGGCGGAGCGCAGGATCCTTGCTGCGCCTTCGCGGTGACCCTGGATCTGCAGCCAGGAGCATCGCAGGAATTGCTTTTCGTACTGGGCCAGGCAGAAGACGAAACGGCGGCCCGGGCGTTGATACGCAAGTATCGTGCCCTGGATCCCGGCATCGCATTGACCAGAGTCGAGGCCCGCTGGAACCAGATGCTGGGAGCCATCCAGATCAAAACCCCAGATCGGGCACTGGACCTGCTGTTCAATCGCTGGCTGCTATACCAGACCGCAGGTTGTCGCATCTGGGGGCGAGCTGCCTTCTACCAGGCGGGCGGCGCATTCGGGTTCAGGGATCAGCTGCAGGATGGCATGGCCCTGACGCTGTGTGCGCCCGCGCAAGTGCGCGCACACCTGTTGCGCTGCGCCGCGCGCCAGTTCCTTGAAGGAGACGTGCAGCATTGGTGGCATCCTCCCAGTGGTCGCGGCGTGCGCACGCACTTTTCGGATGATCGCGTGTGGCTGCCTTTTGCCGTACATCAGTACATCGAGTCCACCGGCGACGCCGCGGTGCTGGACGAAATCATTCCCTTCATCGAAGGGCCGGCGCTGCCGCTGGACCGCGAGGATGCGCACTACGTTCCCGTGATTTCGCACACCCAGGCCAGCCTGTTTGAGCACTGCGCGCGCGCCATCGACATCAGTTTGAAAGTGGGCGTGCACGAATTGCCCCTGATGGGAGGAGGAGACTGGAACGATGGCATGAACCGCGTGGGCCACGAAGGACGCGGTGAAAGTGTCTGGCTGGGCTGGTTCCTCATCACTGCGCTGCGACAGTTCCAGCCTATTGCGGCGGCACGTGGCGACAATGATCGCGCGCTGCGTTGGCATGAGGCCATCGAAGGCTTGACCCGCGCCTGCGACGCGGCCTGGGACGGGAAATGGTATCGACGAGCCTATTTCGACGACGGTACACCCCTGGGGTCGGTGTCGAACACGGAATGCCGCATCGATTCGCTGGCGCAGAGCTGGGCAGTCCTTTCCGGCGCGGCGCAACCGGCGCGCGCCCGCATTGCCATGGCTTCTCTTCAGGAGCACCTGGTGCGTCGTGACGAAGGGCTGGTGCTGCTGTTCGAACCGCCATTCGATGTGGCACCCATGGACCCCGGCTATATCAAGGGGTACCTGCCGGGCCTGCGCGAAAACGGAGGTCAATATACGCACGCGGCCATCTGGACGCTGATGGCGCAGGCAGCCCTCAAGGATCATGCAGGCGTTGGGCAATTGCTGGAGATGCTCAATCCGATCAGGCGCAGCGCCACGCAGGAGGGCGCGGACAAATACCGTGTCGAGCCCTATGTAGTAGCGGCCGACATCTATTCCGGTGGCGAGCTGTCGCAGCGCGGTGGATGGACCTGGTACACCGGGGCGGCGGGCTGGTTTTATCGCGCGATACTGGAGTCCGTGCTGGGAGTGAAAATCACAGCACATGCACTGAGCTTGGATCCGTGCGTGCCACCGGGGTGGGACAGCTTCGAAGTGGCGATCAGACTTTCAGACGTCGACTATGTGGTGCAGATGCAGCGCGGCGCCGCCGGGGAGAGCCAACTGCTATTTGATGGCGCTCGCATGACAGGAAACACTGTGCCCCTGTTGCGCGACGGTCAGCGCCACACCATAAGACTGGTCATCGAATGAGCACGCCTGCGCCACGTCGCTGGAGGGTATGACGAAGTGGGCTAGGGCGGGCATCGAAACGAGGGAGGCGACTGTGAGCGGGACTCCGAGCAGCCAGATCAGGAACAATTTCATGGGCGCCTCCGTATATGGCCCCATTATCTTTGTTAGCGGTTATGACAAATATAGGACGCCATCGCTTGTGGTCCTCTCCACTCAACCTACAGCATGTAAGCGGAATCTGACACGCGCAGATCAGAACTTTCGATTAAACGAGAACAGCTGCGCATCCACGTCGCCTTCGCCGCTGATCAGGCCGCGCAGCACCTGGGCAGCCAGCATGGAGAACGTAATCCCGTTCCCGCCATACCCCATCACTGCATAGCAACGGGGCATCCGCGGCACCGTCCCTATGGTGGGGGCGCCGGAGGGGCTGCTCCCGAAGCTGCCTGCCCAGGAATATTGGGCGCGGGTGTCAATGCCAGGCAGCAGCCTGGCCAACTTGCGCTGGATGGCCGCTATCTTTGTCGGCAACAGCTCATCGCGGTGCTGCGTGTCCTTGAAGGCTTCATCTTCGCCGCCGCAGATCACACGGCCTTCAGGCGTCATGCGCATGTAGAGATAGGGATCAGACGCTTCCCACATCAGGCAACTGGAGGGCCAGCCGGCCTGCGGCCGAGTGGCCATGACCCACGTCGACGCAATCGAATGGCGATTGGCAGGAACGTGTTGGGGGATTTCGTAGCCCGTCGCAAACACCAGGTGTCGCGCCTTCACTGTGGGTCCGTGTTCAAGTTGTGCCAATACCCAATGTTTTCCGGGCTCAACCTTCAACACCTTGGCATTGGGGTGCAGGGTGGCCCCTCCGTCAATGGCGTAGCGCAGAAATCCGGCAGCCAGCAGCCGCGGCTCCGCGGACGCGTTGCCGAAGCCCAGAAGCCCGCAACGCCGCACAATGCCGTAACGGTTTGCCACCTGTCTGCGTGACAACATTTGCACTTCGAAACCCGCGCTGCGTCGAGCGTGCGCTTCGGCTTCCAGGCCGCCCCCATCCAGGCGATTGCCTTCGAGATATAAGGAGTCCCGGTCCTCAAACTGCGCTTTGATACCCAGGTGCATGGATCGCTGGCGCAAGGCATCCAGTGCCAGACGCGAGCGGCGCCAGATACGTAGCGCCTTGTCCATGCCAATTCGCTGGATCAGTTGTTGCAGGGGTACGTCCAGATCATATTGCAGCAGGGCCGTGGAGGCCGTTGTAGCGCCTGCCAGCGGCCGGGCCTTGTCCACGATTGTCACCTTGAGCCCGGCGGCCACCAATGATTCGGCAACCAGCGCCCCTGACACTCCCGCACCCACCACCACCACATCGGTGGTCAAATCACGGCGAATGGCGGTCATGTGCAAGGCGGGCCCACGCCGGCGTTGCCAAACAGAGGTGCCCGCGCGGATCTTGAGATTGCGGGGAGCAGCTACGATAAGCACGCGGGGCATTCGTCATGCTGCAGCCGTGCCCAGTGGACTGCAAGGCGCGCGCTGCGCCGGCTGCGTCCTACAGTCACCGCGCACAATATGTCGGCCTGTTTTCCTACAGAGATCTGGAGAGCACTACGGTAAAAATACGCTGGGCTGCAAAAGCCCGGATGACAAGGACTCTCATGGATCACAGAGACATGCTGATTCACCTGTGGCACCACCTCAAATTGCCGGGTGAGGCGATCGCGGCGTGTTCGCGGGATTACGACCTGTTGTGCCCGCATTGTCGCGTGGCCGGCCGGGGAGAGGTGCACCTCAAGGTGCTGCCCGACAACACGGGATTCCAGTGCACGGACGTAGGCCACCGCTATCGCGCATTTCGCAGTGAGGTGCCACCCTTCTTCTCGCGTTCTGCGGGCTTGTCAGTGGCCATATAGGGCCACCTACCTGCCGGGCGCAGCAACCCGTGTCGCCCACCAGTGACTTCCGCAAGTCACTGCGCCATCAGCTTGCGAATCGCGACGATCAGTTCATCGATATCTCCGGACTTGAGTACATAGGCCCCGGCCCCCGCGTCTCGGGCCTTGCGTATCAGTTCGGGATTCGAATGTCCGCTGTGCATGATAAAGCGCGTCGCGGGATGATCCCTGCACAGTGCCGGCAGGCGGGGCAGGGCTGAGCCACCACGAAGCTGCATGTCGAGCACCGCCACGTGCGCTTGGTGCAGGACAATAAGGGGTGAAACCTCATCGAGGAAGGCAGTGGTGGCAGCGCACACCATGTCAGGTTCCTCGTTGATCAACGGCGCGATCAATGCGCGCAGGTCGTCGTTGTCTTCCGCTACCACCACTTTGATGATGATGCCGGTGCCGGTGCTATCCATGTTGTGCCTTGTGAGTCAGGAAATCCTTGACCAGGTGTTCCACCCGCTCAGGGTCTGCCGGCTTTGTCATGTGAAAATTGAAACCAGCGCTGGCAGCCCTCTGGATATCTTCCTTTTGTCCCCATCCGGTGACGGCCAGCAGCAGCGCGTTCTTGCCCCAGTCAGTTTGCCGGATACGCTGGGCTGCCTCATAGCCCGTCATGTCGGGCATGCCGATATCCAGGACGACCACTTCGGGTCGCTCCACATCGCCAACCTGCAAGGCCTGCTCGCCGGAATAGGCCGTGAAGGTGGTATGAGCGCAACTGCTGAGCACCATGGCCAGCGAATTGGCAGCGTCCCGATTGTCATCCACGACAAGTATTCTGCCGCGCGGGTCATCGGCAGAGTGCATGGTTGGTACGGCGACGCGAACTGCGGCATTGGCCCTTATCAGTTCCCCGGGAAGTCTGATGGTAAACGTACTGCCTTTGCCGGGGCCCTCACTGGCCGCCTCGACCCATCCGCCATGCAGGGATACCAGGCCCTTGACCAGGGCCAGTCCGATGCCCAGGCCACCCTCTGATCGATCAATCGCAGAATCCACCTGTGAAAACATCTCGAATATGGCGGGGAGCAAATTCGCCTGTATGCCTATGCCGGAATCCGTGACAGCGAACCGGACGCCCTGGGCGGAACATTGGATGTCGAGCGTGATGCGTCCACCTGGATCGGTGTACTTGGTGGCGTTGGTGAGCAGGTTGGAAAGCGCCTGCGACATCCGCAAGGGGTCTACCACCACTACGGTGTCTTCGGCAGGCAGCGTCATCGACAACGTGTGATGCTTGGAATCAATAAGAGGTTGCGCAGTTTCCAGCGCGGCGCTGACCAGTGCTGAAATGGCGACGGGCTCTCTTCGCAGTTCCACGCGCCCGCGCGTGATCCGCGACAGTTCGAGCAGGTCGTCAAGCAACAGCGCCATGCGGGTTACCTGGCGAGTAATGATCTCGCGGGCCGACTTGCCCTGGGATTCATCAATGCCCTTCACACCCAGCAGCCGGGCCGCATGGCGGATGGGCGCAAGCGGATTGCGTAGTTCATGGGCCAGGGTGGCGAGAAACTCGTCCTTGCGTCTATCCGCTTCGCGCAGTGCCTCTTCGGTTTTCTTTATCCGGCTGATGTTTTCTTCCAGGCGCGTATTGGCCAGTGCCAGCGCCGATTCGGCCGTCATCCTTTCCTGGATTTCCTGCGTCAACGCCTGGTTCGACTGCTGCAGGGCCTGGGTGCGCTCCTGGGATTCGTCGAGAACGCTGTTGAAGGCCTTGACCACCAGTGAAAACTCTTCAAGCGGCGTATCCGGCGCGCGCAGCGTAGGGTCCCTACGCGTCACTATGTCATTGGCCACGGAAGCCAGCGCCTCCACCGGTCCGGTGATACTGCGGCGCAGCGCTGCGGACAGCGCCAGTGCCACCGCCAGGCTCATCAACATGATCATGCCCAGGATCCGCAGGTAGGCGTCGACGTGTCCCCACACGTCGTAGTCAGCAATGAGATAGATCGTCCCCAGGAACTCGCCGTTTTGCCGAATCATCCGCGCGACGTGCATTTTCCCACCGCTGACGCTGGCTTCACCACCCGCGACTGGCAATTGGCCGGGCGGCTGCGTTGTTGCCGAACGTACATACGCCGCGTACAGATCACCGCTGGGTGAGTAAAGCGCCGCCACCCGTACCGCAGGCTTTGCGCTGAGTGCGGACAGGGCTCGGGTCGCGCCCTTCTGGTCTTCGAAGGCAATGGCCGGTGCAGTCGAAAGGGCCAGTATGTCGGCCTCGGTGGTCAGGTCCACTTCGAGGGCCTGCCGATACACAGTGAGGTCGTGGCGCAACAAGGCAATACCTGTGGTCAATAGCGCCGCAGCCGTGGTCAACATGATCACCAGGGTCAGGTTGCCCCGCACCGACGAGAATCGTCCGAATACGGACTGCAGGGGACCTTCAGGGGGCAGCGTCATCTTGATGACATCGGTGGCGGCTGGGGGGATCGGCCACCCTGCACGCGCGTGGCTACCGAAAGCAGTTCGGAGCTGACAGCAAGCCCGGCGCGTTGGGCAGCTTCCGTAGACACTTCAAACCTGACCCTGCGGTCCACCATCAGAAGATTGATGGAGCTGCCCGAGTCGAGGCCCTGTTCCTCATCAGTGATTACAAGGATCGCCTTGCGCCCCGCGGTCGAGACCAGGTTCTTGAGATCGGCGCGATGTTGAGGACTTATATAAAGCACCTGCGCGTCTGCCACGTCCCGCATGCCGGAAACCCTGCGCACCTTCACCGGTCGATTGTGCAAGGTTCGATTGAGCGCCAGGGTCTGCAGTCGCATCACGATGTCGCCTGATCCCATGACAGCGATGGTGAAGGGCTGACTGGCATCCGCTTCCCTGGGCCACTCTACGTACCCTGCAAAGCGAAAGATGAATGCCGCCTTGACCGAGTCCTCTGAATGGACCTCGGCCGCAGGGCAGCAAACACCCCAGCCCACCCAGAGGCACACTGCCGCCATACCGCTGGCGAAGCGACGCTGGGCAGCATTGCGTGTTCTGATCACCTAGGTGTCCAGCGCGCCTCGGCTACCACATTGCGCTGGATTTCAGCTCCGGTGGTGGCCGGATATTCCAGATGACTGGCGTGGAGCAGATTGGTGCCGGCAACCGACAACTCCCACGCAGGCGAAACTCGCCACGCAAATCGTGCCGTGATTTCAGTGTAGGAGGGCAGCGCTGGATCCGGCAGTGACACCACATGCCGTATTGATACATCCAGCGTGCGATCCGGGCCCAGGTCCATGGATGAGGTAAGCAGCGCATGGCCCCGCGGGTCGTTTCCGGATTGCCCGATGCCGGTGAGGCCGGACGCACCTGGTTTGAAGTGCAGATCCTTGCGCAGCAGCGAAAATCCTGGAGCCAGCCGCCACCAATCAGCAATCTGCCATTTTGCCCATGCTGTCATTCCATAGGTGTGACCTTGCATCTGGTTATCCCAACGCAGAGGCAGGAACACCGTGCCGGATGCCGGTTCAATCGTGCGCAGCTCGTCATAGACATTGTAGAAACCCGAAACCGACAGCGAGAGCCCCGGTGCCAATGCGCCGCGGTAGCCCAGTTCATAGGCCCAGACCTCTTCGCTCTCGAAATCCTTGTTGCCCGTCAGGAAATCCACACTCCCGACCTTCTCCAGGACATCGGCATCAAATGGAGTTGGGGTGCGCGCCGCGCGTGACACCGATGTCCACAGCAGGGTGGAGTCGTTGACCTGCCATGCCAGTCTCGCGTCCGGCTGGGGCTCCCATCCCGTGAAAGAGTTGTGTTCGAGCTTGAGGCCCACTATCAACCGCAGGGCGGGGTTGAGCGTCACCGTATCCTGGCCAAAGATGTTCCACAGCTGCAGCGTGCGTTCGGAGGGCAGGAACAGCAGCGTCGAAGAATTGGCAATGTCGTAACGATGCAGGCGTGCTCCAGCGCCCCAGACCATCTTCTGTGCAGCGCCCACATTCATGCCCTGCTGGAATTCCAGGTCGAACGTATTCAACACGAAGGCGCCGCCATCCATTGGCGCTGCGCGTTGCGAATGATCGAAATATCCCTGCAGCTGCAAATCCGTGCGATCGGTATGTGTTTGCCAGCGCCCCACTACGTTGGCGCCGGAAATCGCCTGCTTGCCCGGTCCTGGCTGATCTTCCAGGCCGCTGTAGGCGTCACCTTGCAGCGTCGCGGTTCCTGCTGCCAGCGACCAATCCATCCGAAAGCCAACCTGTCCCTTGTACCAGGCATCCTCGGCGCTGGAGCCGTCCTCCAGAGAGGCGTGATCCCGCTGGAATCCCTTGGCATATACCCGATAGGCCAGTTCGTTGATTTCGCCACCATGGCGGACACTCAGATCCTGTTCGCGTGGTCCTGCGATTGCAGTCACGGAGGTTCCATCAGTCAGGTATGCGGGCCGGGTGATGACATTGATCACCCCGTTGACCGCATTGGCTCCCCAAAGAGTGGCCCCTGGCCCGCTGATGACCTCGATGCGATCGATGTCCTCCATTACCAGGTCCGGTGCGTCGAGGTAAATGCCTGAGTACAACGGTGAGTAGGCACTCCTTCCGTCAATCAGCAGCAGTAATTTATTGGAGAAATTCTGCACCTCGGGTTTGCCACCAAGGCCGCGCGCGGCAGCCACAAAATTGCTGGATCCTTGCTGCGTGATAAGCAGGTTGGGTGCCAGGCGCAGCGCGTCGGGCAGGCTGGTGGCGCCCGAGCGCGCGATTTCATCGTGGGAAATGACATATATCGCAGCCGCTGCCCCGCTCAGAAGCTGCGGCGACCTGGAAACGGATATGACGGGCACGTTGCCGAGTTCCTCAAGCGAAAGGACCGCCAGGTCCTCGCTGGCAGGTTCACTTGCATGTGCCTGGGCCATAGTGGCCAGTCCTGCAAGGCCACACAGCAATCCGGCACAGTGGCTGGCACGGCCGTTGAAAAGACGCATCCGCTAACGGCTCCCTTGACATAGCATTGCCAGCCGGAGCAATGCGCCACGAATGCGCATACCGGCACCCAAGTTTATCCAGCCACCTTCCGCGGTTGATTTCCCGGCCACCGAAATATCGCGTAGGCGAATCCCTACACGCGCGCGCCGCGCAGGTGGCATCCTCCGTCTGCCTGCCCTAGAGTGGATTGATGGTGGCTCGCCCCTCTTCGCTTGGATTCAATTCACGTTATGTCTTTGTCCCGGTGGTGGCGATAGTCGCGCTGGTGGTCATCAACTATCTGGTCACCGAAGAACGGCGTACCTACGTGGCGGGGCTGAGTACTCACATCCAGCGCAGCCAGTCAAAGATGGCGCAGCTGGGTGAGGTGATTTACGCCTGCGCGGATGCCGAGAGCGCGCAACGGGGCTTCCTTCTCGCGGACAAGCCCGAATACCTTGCACCATTCGATGCAGCCAAGAAGAAGGCGTATTCAACGATCGATCAGCTGCTGGTGGACGTCGGGCCGGAGCAATCCGCTGAGCGACTGGAGCTGCAATTCGTCCGCGAATATATGGACAAGAAGTTTTATGAAATGCAGGTCACCATTGACGCCGCCCTGAACTACAGTCGCAATGAGCAGGCTGTGGCAATGCTCAAGACCGATGTCGGTCTTGAGTGGATGCAGAAACTGCGCTCCCTCATATCCGGGATTCAGGCGCGCGAAAGAGCCGAGATAGACCAGGATATTGCCAACTGGAGCCACCAGGTATGGATCAACAGGATCATTTATGGCGCGACCGCACTGGTGAACCTGCTGCTTGTCCTGGTGGTCGGTTGGCTGATGTCACGCGATCTCAGACGGCGCCAGACATATGCCGCGGAACTCAAGGAGGAAATACAGACCCGTACCAGTGAGCTGTCGGAACTCTCCCAGCATTTGCTGCTGGTCAGGGAAAGTGAAAAGGCGGAGCTTGCCCGCGAGCTGCATGACGAACTTGGCGGCCTGCTGGTGGCAATCAAGATGGACCTTTCGCAGTTGGCCAAGCGCATCGATATGTCGCGTGACGACGTCCAGGCGCGTTGGCAGCGAATCCAGTCCGCACTTGCCGCTGGCATCGAATTGAAGCGACGCGTCATCGAGGATCTGCGGCCGACCCTGCTGGACAATATGGGTCTGCTTGAGGCGTTGCGCTGGCATGCGGGCCAGGTCTGCGACCAGGCAAGCCTTGCCTTGCAGATCCGGTTTCCCCAACACGATCCGCAGATCTCGGACCTGGCCGCCACGGCGGTGTTTCGCGTTGTGCAGGAGGCCCTTACCAATATCGCCAAGCATGCGGCGGCGCGCAATGTCCTGCTTGAGCTGCGGGATTTCGACGGCGGATACAAAATCATAGTCGAGGATGATGGGATAGGAATGGCGCCCGGCAGGTCTTCGCGGCCCGGGGCCCATGGACTGACGGGGATGAAATACCGGATGCTCTCCATTGACGGTAGCCTCGACATCGCTGCAGCCACACCCCGGGGCATGCGGGTGATGCTCACGTTTCCGCGCCTGGAGTCCGCGCATAAGAATTAGCCTACAATCGTTGGGCGTTGGCGCCCACATCCCCGGTCTTGCCCGGGTAATGCAAGGGATGCAAAGCTGTCGTCTCAACTATTGAGGGAGTTCACCATGAAGATTTCGAGCAATGCCGCGAAAACTGCGGCAACCGCGGCGTGCGCAGCCGTGCTGATGCTGGGACTTGCCGCCTGTGAAAAGAAGGGGCCGGCAGAAAAAGCGGGAGAGAAAATGGATCACGCCGTGGAATCGGTGAAAGACACCGGTGAAAAGGCTGCGGACAAGGTCGAGGCAGCGGCAGACAAGGCGGCGGATAAAGTTCAGGATGCGGTGAAGTAAGCCGGAAATTCCGGCATTTGGGGGCAGGGCGTGATTGATTGGGCAACTGTGGCCGTCACCGCCCTCGCCACCGGTCTGCTGACCACGCTGGCGCTTAATTTTGTAACCGCCGAACGCCGACTGGGTAAAACGCCCCCTCGCTGGTATGGCTCCGATGATCCGGACTTTCGCCGTTCGACGGGCGTTCTCCTGGGGCCGGCCATCCTTTCGGGTAACGACGTAAAGCCCCTGGTCAATGGCGACCAGATATTTCCAGCCATGCTCGCGGCCCTTGCCCAGGCCCGCAAGACCATTTGCTTCGAAACCTTCATCTATTGGTCCGGCGAAATCGGCCAGGCCTTTGAAAATGCGTTCATCGAAGCGGCTGCGCGCGGCGTCACCGTACACATACTGCTTGATTGGGTGGGCACCAGGCGAATGGACAGCCACATGCTGGAACGCATGGAAGCCGCAGGCGTGCAGATCCGGATTTTCCATCCATTGTCCTGGTATCACCTGGCAAGGATGAATAACCGTACCCATCGCAAGCTGCTGGTAGTCGACGGGCAAATCGGATTTACCGGTGGGGTGGGAATTGCTCAGCAATGGGCGGGCAATGCGCAGGATCCCCAGCATTGGCGTGACACACATTTCGAGGTAAGCGGGCCGGTGGTAGCGCAAATGCAGGCGGTGTTCCTCGACAACTGGATCAAGACCACAGGCGAGATCCTGCACGGCGAGCACTACTTCCCGGAGCTCAAGGCGACGGGGGTAATGGACGCACAGATGTTTGGCAGTGCTCAGGGCAGTGGCTCGGACAGCATGCACCTGCTGGTATTGCTGGCCATTACGGCCGCCCGCAAAACCATTGACATCGGCAATGCGTACTTCATTCCGGATCGACTGCTCAAAAGAGCACTGCTGGATGCACGCAAAAGGGGCGTGAGAATCAGGATCGTGCTGCCTGGCCCGCATACAGACTCGCCGCTGGTGCGCTACGCCTCCCGGTCAACCTGGGACGCGCTGTTGTCAGCGGGGGTCGAGCTCTACGAATTCATGCCGACGATGTTCCATTGCAAAATCATGATTGTCGATGGCCGCTGGACATCGGTGGGCTCTGCCAATTTTGACATGCGCTCATTCCGGCTCAATTACGAAGCCAATCTCAATGTATTCAGCCAACCACTGGCCGAAGAACTCAGCGTGCTGTTCGCAGCGGATGTGGAGCGTTCGCGCAAGTTCGTCCGCGGCGCCTGGCGCAGACGTTCAGCCGGGAAACGCGCCATGGAATGGCTGGCCGCCAGGCTGGGATCCCAGCTATAGCTGCTGTCAGCGGGCGTTGGCCATGCGCTGTTCCACCACTGCCCAATCACACTGCCGCAGTACATCGGCGATGTACTTGGGGCGGCCCTTGGCGCCGTAGTCATCCCAATATGCGTGTTCCCACAGGTCGAGTACAAAAACCAGTTGCTGCCCGGCTGGAACCGCCAGGTGATGCAGATCAATCCACAGGTTGTTGAGACGACCGGTATCGCCATCCTGGTAGGTGGCGACCCAACCCGGACCGCGGGTCTTGCCCACCACCTTGACGTCCTCAACCCAGTTATTGAAACCGCCAAATGACCTGGTCAGACAGTTCATGAAATTCGCGTGCTGCGGGTTTCGGGCCGCATTGGCGGGATTGAGCTGCTCAAAGAACAGCTCATGCAGGCGGACACCGCTGAGCTCGAATGCCAGGCGGCGTGACAGTGATTCCCGGGCATGAACCGCTTCGATAACACCGGAAAAGGATCCAGCGTCAGCCAGTGCCGCACAGATTGCGTTGGCTTCCTTCACGTAGCCGGCGTAGAGCTCCAGATGCGTCTTCATTGCTTCCGGCGAAAGGCCTTCGAGGCCGGGAAACGTGAAATCGAGCAGGGGATAGATTTCGGCTTGGTCCTTGATCACGGCGTTCATTTGGCATTTCCCTTTACTGATTTGAGCATGCTGGCCAGTTCCTCGGCGTGTTCCTCCTCATTGGCCAGTATGCCTTCGAGCATGCGGCGCGAGGTTGAGTCCACACCGGCCAGATACGCGACCATTTCCGTGTACGACTCGATGGCGATGCGCTCCGCGACCAGGTCCTCTTCGATCATTGAGGCCAGGGTTTCGCCTTCTATGTATTGCGCATGACTCCTGCCGGATAGGCCGTCAGGATTGAAGTCGGGCTCGCCGCCCAGCTGCACAATTCGTTCGGCGATCAGATCCGCGTGTCCCTGCTCCTCCTTCGCATGTTTGAGGAATTCACCCTTGATGGCCTGGCCCACTGCGCCCTCGGCCATGAAATAATGACGTCGGTAACGCAGTACGCACACTATCTCGGTGGCCAGCGCTTCGTTGAGCAGCTTGAGTACAGTCTCCCGATGCGCGCCGTAGCTGGGAGTGACTGCGCCATCTGCAACATGCTGGCGCGCCCGCGCTCGCAATGTCTTTATGTCACTGAGGAAAGGGCGTCCCGCGTCCGGGCCCGGGGTAATGTTGGCGTTCATCGGCGAAACCTCATTTTTTGAAAAATGGCGGGCGACTTTGGCCACCCCAGACAAAAGCGGCCGCACTACGCTGTGGCCGGTCTTGCACCATCAACGATCGCGACGGCTCATTACCAGCGAAGTAACCGCCAGAACGGCAATGGCTGCAATGCCAATGGCCTTCCACGGACTTTCGCGCACGTAATCATCGGTGACACGCACGGCTTTCGCTGAGGCATCCAGAGCGCTGCGGACTTGACGATCCGCGGATTTACGCACCGACTTGAGAGACGACTCAACCCGGTTGCGCATGCGACCGAGATCCTCGTCATCCAGTGGCGACACCCGTCGCACCAGATCTTCAACGTCATCGAGGAATTTGCGCAACTGGCTGGCGCCGGTATCAGCGAGGTCCGCCGCGGTATCCGCGGCGCTGCCAACGGCCGCATCGATAGTTTCGCGTCTTCTCATGTCATAGACCCTTCCTGCTCTGATGCATCACGAAAGTGACTATGGCCACTATCAGGAATACGACAAACAGGATCTTGGCGATGCCGGCTGCGCCGGCTGCGATGCCTGTAAAGCCGAACAGGGCGGCAATCAGGGCAATGACGAAAAATACGATTGCATAATGAAGCATGTGTCCTCCTCGCGGATCCGGAAGAATGCCGGTGCGTGCACACACTGTGCGCCCGTGGAATAAATGAATCAGTCGGTGGCTATGTCTACAGGATGTAGGACATGCCCGACGATTCAGTTGCGGGTGGCCCCGCGATACTTGCCAACTATTTCCGAGAGGCGCTCGAAGTCGCGTGACTTGTCGAGAAAATATTCGACACCGAGATCATGGGCGCGCTTCTCGTATTGTGGCAGCGCGTAATTGGTCAGCACCACCACCGGCGGCCGCTCGGCCCCGAGGTGTTCCAGCACGCCGAAGCCCGTGCCCGACTGCAGCTGCAGATCGAGCACTATCAAATCGATGCGTTCCTTGCGCGCCGCCTCTATTGCCAGCACTTCGCTGTCCACGGTCTTGACCACGATCGCATCTTCATTGAGTTCTATCAATTCCCTGATTCGCTCGGCCAGGCGCCGGGAATCCTCGACCAGAAGTACGCGCAGTGGCGTCACTGGATCAAACCATTCTTGAGCGCGTAGGAAGTGATGTCTGCATTGGTACGAAACCGCATCTTCTCGAGAACCCGACTGCGATAGGTGCTGACGGTCTTGACGCTGAGACACAGCTCGTCGGCAATCTCCGATACTGAGGCACCGGTGGCGAGCTTGCAGAAGATCTGGAATTCGCGTTGTGAGAGTTCCGCATGCGCCGGCTTGTCGCGATCGGTGTCCATGTCCGACACCAGCATGTCGGCCAGCGCAGCGCTCACATAGCGTTTGCCCTGCAGGATGCTGCGCACAGCTTTCATCAACTCTTCAGGCGCGCTTTCCTTGGGCAGATAGCCACTGGCGCCGGCCCGCAGCACGTTGACTGCGTATTGGTTTTCAGGGTAGCCGCTGAGTACCAGGATCCTGGTGTCCGGATGGCCTGCAACCACATTGCGCAGGATATCGATGCCATTGCGACCGGGCATGTTGATGTCGAGGATGAGCAGGTCCCAGCGTCCCTGGCGAAGCTTGTCGAGCGCCTGCTCCCCACTGGAGGCTTCCTCAACCTCCCCAACTGCGGCATCTTCCGTGAGAATCTGGCGCAGGCCAGCGCGCACTACCGCGTGGTCATCAACTATGAGTATGCGATGCATCGACACAGAATATCCCAAATAAGTAGTGCAAGACATGCCGCTCCCCGCGGCCATGCCCGGTAACGTTAAGCGTGCGCCGCCGGTGGCGGGGAGCCGCCTTCGTTCTCCCAACGGGCCTTTTCAGCCTTGGCGTGCTCTTGTTCGCGTGCCTTCTTGTTGCAGGCACATGCTGCGCACATGCGCATTATCGTGACGACGGCAACGCCAGCCAGCAGCATTGAGCCCCATGCTAAGGAGGATGAGTTGGATTTCATGTGGCAAGAATCTCACAACAGCCATGGCGTGCTTATCGGTACACATCAATTGAAAACGTAGGCCCTGTCCTACCGGGTCATAACCCCCGGTCCTTGACGGCAACAGGAACGGCTGGCCATACTGCCGAAATGACGAATTCCCGCACTTTGCGGCGCTGGTGGTGGCCCCTCTCCCGGAGCGGGGTACTGGTCGTCGTCGCAAGCGCGTAAAGCAAGCAAGGTCGTTAACCAGAACCCATCTCCGGCACCACCGGGATGGGTTTTTTATTGCCTGAATTTCTTGTCGAGAGGATCCGAACCTGAAACCGCCATTTGACATAGCAGGGGACCTGGACACGCCGGTATCGGCGTTTGCCAAGCTGGCCGCATTCCAACCGCGCTTCCTGCTGGAAAGCGTCGAGGGTGGTGAACGGCTGGCGCGCTACTCTTTCATCGGGTTCGGCGATGGGCTGGAAGTGCGCCTGGATTCGCGGGCTCTGACGGTAGGCGCACGCGCCTTTCCGGTTCCGCAGTCGCGTGACGAACTGCTCAACCGCTTGCGCGAAGCACTTGCCGCCGCGCCGCGCCCGCAGCCGGAACTGCCGGGCATGCCGTTGGCTGGCGGCCTGGTTGGATTCACTGCCTATGACGTGGTGCGTTTCTTCGAGCGGCTGCCAACGCATCGCGCTCGTTCGCCAGACGCACCCATACTGCACTACATCGCCCCCAAATCCCTGCTGGTATTCGACCACCTGACCCGTGGCATTGCTCTGCTGCATGCCGGCACGGAAACCGAGCGCCAGGGCTTGCGCAGTGAAGTCATCACCGCTTTGCGTGGTGGACTGGCGCAGGCGCCCAACACCAGGGGCAGCTTTGGCGATCCCACGGTTTCGCTGCAACGCGAGGCATACATGGCCGGTGTGCGTCGCGTGCAGGAATACATCGCCGCGGGCGATGTGTATCAGCTGGTGCTGGCCTCACGTTTCGAGGGAAAACACGACCTGGATCCGTTCCAGGTCTATCGTGCGCTGCGCCTGATCAATCCCTCTCCTTATATGTATTTCTGCCGTCTGGGGGGTCTGTCGGTAGTGGGCTCTTCACCTGAGGCGCTGGTGAAACTGAGCAATGGTCATGCTGAATTGCGCCCCATCGCCGGCACGTTGCCGCGCATGGCCGATCCGGTGGCGGATGCGGACAACGAGCGCCGCCTGCTGGCCGATCCCAAGGAAAACGCCGAGCACGTGATGCTTGTGGACCTGGCACGCAATGACCTGGGCCGCGTGGCGCGCGCTGGCACGGTACACGTGCACCCGTATCGCGCCATCGAGCGCTACAGCCACGTGATGCATATAGTCAGCGGCGTTCACGGTGAACTGGCCGCTGGTCGCGACGCCTTCGACCTGTTTGCCGCGACGTTTCCGGCCGGTACGCTGGTTGGCGCCCCCAAGGTGCGCGCCATGCAGATAATCGAGGAGCTGGAACCCGTGGACCGCGGTCTGTATGGCGGGACCATCGGCTATTTCGGAGCGCAGGGCGCCATGGACCAGGCCATCACCATCCGTACCCTGGTATTCGACGGTGACCGCTACAGCTACCAGGCAGGTGCCGGGATAGTGTCCGACAGTGTTCCCGCCAGTGAATACGAGGAAGTGCTGGCCAAGAGCGCGGTACTGCGCAATGCACTGGCCATGGCGCAGGAGGGGCTGTGAGCAATATTCAACCGCGCCTGTTACTGATCGACAACTACGATTCGTTTACTTACAACCTGGTACAGGCTTTCCTGGTGCTGGGCGCCGAGGTTCGCGTGGCGCGCAATGACCAGATCACGGTGGAGGAGGCACTGGCCCTGGACCTTACCCATCTGTGCATTTCGCCCGGGCCGGGCACGCCGCGGGATGCAGGCGTCTCCATGGACATGATCCGCGCGTTCACGGGCCGACTGCCGATACTTGGAGTCTGTCTCGGCCACCAGTCCATCGTCGAAGTATTCGGCGGCGATGTGGTGCGTGCCCCGCGCCTGATGCATGGCAAGACCTCGCTGGTGAACCACGACGGGCGCGGATTGTTCGCGGGACTTGCGCAGCCCTGTGAAGTGGGCCGCTACCATTCATTGATCGCCTTGCCTGCCACCATGCCCCCGGATCTGGAAGTCTGTGCCACCACGGCCGAGGGCGAAATCATGGCAGTGCGCCACCGGCGGCATGTCATAGAAGGCGTGCAGTTCCATCCCGAGAGCGTGCTCACACCCCAGGGCCCGCAGCTGATGGGCAACTTCCTGCGCCTCAGCCCGGCGCGCGAGGGATCATGAGCACGAGTCTTGTCTCACTGCGCCGTTGGCTGGACGATCTGCTGGAGCGGCGCGCACTGTCTACTGAGGACGCGCGGCAACTGCTGGTGGGCATGATCGATCCGCAAGTGCCGCCGGCGCTTGCCGGTGCAGTGCTGGCGGCCATTCGTGCCAAGACGGTGACGCCCGAAGAACTGCGCGGCTACGCACTGGGCATGCGCAGCCTTGCGCGGCAGCCGGCTATCGAGTCCGGCATTGACGCCGTGGACATAGTCGGAACCGGTGGTGACAAATCCGGCAGCTTCAATCTTTCCACCGGTGCCTCGTTGCTGACGGCAGCCGCGGGAATGCCGGTGATCAAGCACGGCAATCGGTCGGTATCGAGCAAGGCTGGCAGCGCGGACGTACTGGAGGCATTGGGACTGCCGCTACCGCTGGACGAAGAGCGCGCTGCGCAATGTCTTGCCGCGACAAACTTCACGTTTCTGTTTGCGCCTCATTACCATCCGGCAATGAAGGTACTCGGCCCGGTGCGTGCTGCATTGGGCGTACGCACGGTGGTCAACATCCTGGGCCCGCTGACAAATCCAGCGGCGCCGCCGTTTCATGTAATCGGCGCGTACAACGAGGCCACTGCGCGATTGATGGCGCAGGCATTGGCCGGCATGCCGATAAAGCGCGCGTTTGTCGTGCATGGCGCAGGAGGCTGGGACGAACCCACGCCACTGGGTCCGTTCCTGCTGCTGGACGTACACGGTTCGAAGGACGGGTTGGGTGAAGTGCGTGAGTCACGACGCTCACCTGCCGACTACGGCATGCAAATATGCGACGAGGCGTCGCTGCAAGGTGCCGACGCCAGCCACAATGCCGCGGCCATGACGCGAGTGCTGCGCGGCGAAGAACGAGGAGCGCATCGTGATGCGCTGGTGCTGGGTGCAGCACTGGCGCTGGAGGTATCCGGCCGGGCTGAAACTCCCGCGGCCGCTGCAGCAATGGCCGCTGCTGCCATAGATGATGGGCGCGCCAGCGCGCTGCTGGCCAAACTGGCTGCTTTCTCACGTTCGATCGCGCCGACCGCATCATGAGCAGCGACTTCCTTGCCAGCATGGCCGCGAGCAGCCAGGAGCGCGTTGTCTGTGCGCGGCAGGAATGCAGCGAAGCGGAGCTATTGCGTTGGGCGCTGGCGACGCCGCCCCCGCCGCAGTTGGTGCTGTCGCCGCTGGGCTTCGATGTCATTGCCGAAGTAAAGCTGAGCTCGCCGGCGGTGGGCGTGCTCAAAGGCGGCGATGAGGACATCAGTGCGCGGGTCACGCAGTACGCCAATGCCGGTGCAGCTGCAGTGTCGGTGCTGACCGAGCCGCAGCGATTTGCGGGCTCGCTGGATCATCTTGAGCAGGCCGCGCGCGCGCTGGCCGGTTGCGCCGCGGGCAGGGTGCCGGCCATGCGCAAGGATTTCCTGGTGGATCCCTACCAGGTGATCGAGGCGCGGCTGGCAGGCGCAGGCGGCGTCCTGGTCATCGTGCGCATGCTGAGCCGCGCCCAACTGGATGCCCTGGTTGCAGCGGCAATGCAGTTGAAACTGTTCGTGCTGGTGGAGACCTTTGACGAGCGCGATATCGAAGTGGCCGCGCAGTTGGCAGCAAGCGCCAGCAGCATGCTGATCGGTGTCAACAGCCGCGACCTGGTCACCTTGAAAGTGGTGCCGGGACGACTCGAAGAATTGGTGGGCAGATTGCCTGCGGGCGTGCCGCGCGTGGCCGAAAGCGGCGTGGCTTGTGCGCAAGATGCGGCGCGTCTTGCCGCCTGCGGCTACGACCTGGCATTGATCGGCAGTGCCCTCATGACCTGCGATGATCCGGGAAAATTGCTTGCATCGATGATCACTTCTGGCCGCGGAGCGCGGGCGCGGTGAGCGGCTTCGTCAAGATCTGCGGCATCACGGAAGCGCGCGCGGTGCAGGCCGCGCTCGAAGCAGGCGCCGACGCCATCGGTTTCGTGTTCGCATCATCCGTGCGCCAGGTTTCGCCGCATGAGGCGGCGCAGCTGGCATTGCCAGCACGCGGTCGCGCGTTGTGCGTGGCCGTGACACAGCATCCCAGCGCCGCCCAGCTGGACGCGATATTCAACCTGTTCAAGCCTGATGTATTGCAGACCGATGTAGAGGATCTCGCGGGCATTGCATTGCCGCATGGCGTGGCCAGCTGGCCGGTGCTGCGCGGCATTGGCCCCGATGCGGCGGCATCCTATTCTGGCCGACTGTTGTTCGAAGGGCCACGCAGCGGCGCAGGCAATATCGGTGACTGGACCGCAGCGCGTGCCACGGCAAGAAGTTGTGAATTGATTCTGGCCGGCGGCCTTTCGCCAGCCAATGTGTCGGAGGCCATCGCCACCGTGCGACCTTTCGGCGTGGATGTATCCAGTGGAGTCGAGGAAGCGCCCGGACAGAAAAGCCGCGCGCTGATCGGATCATTTATTGCGACGGCACGGGCGGCGTTCGCCCGGGTCGTAGAAGTGGAGAAACACAAAAGTGGCAATCGACAAGGCTGAATCGCGGCGCCTGCTGGACCTGTTGCTGGCGGGCAAGATGCCCGATGCGGCCGGCAGATTTGGTCCCTATGGCGGGCGGTATATTCCCGAGACGCTGGTGCCGGCATTTGATCGTCTCAATGACGCGGTGCGCGATATCCTGCCGTCGCAGGATTTTCGCAATGAACTGGCCGGCGAACTGCGCGACTGGGTGGGGCGTCCTACGGCGATGTCGCCCATGCGCAATCTGTCGAAGCGCTGGGGCGCCGAGGTGTGGTTCAAGCGTGAAGACCTGGCGCATACCGGCGCGCACAAGATCAACAATGCACTGGGTCAGGCCCTGATGGCACGGCGCATGGGTGCAAAGCGGGTGGTGGCCGAAACCGGTGCCGGCCAGCACGGCGTGGCCACCGCGGCGGCTTGCGCCCGCGTTGGCCTGCCCTGTGTTGTCTACATGGGCGAAGTGGACATGGAACGACAGGCGCCCAATGTCGGGCGCATGCGTCTCATGGGCGCAACGGTGGTGCCGGTGACCAGCGGTGATCGCACGCTGCGCGCGGCCATCGACGAGGCCTTCCGCGACTGGGTCAGTGATCCGCTCAATACCTTTTATTGCCTGGGATCGGCCATCGGCCCGCATCCCTATCCCTACCTGGTGCGCGAACTGCAATCGGTGATCAGCCGCGAGGCACGCGCGCAGATACTGGAACGCACGGGCGCACTGCCAGATTGCGTGATCGCCTGCGTGGGTGGAGGCTCCAATGCCATTGGCACCTTTCACGCCTTTCTCGGCGATGCCGATGTCGAAATAATCGGCGTGGAAGCCGGGGGTCGCGGCGCAGGACTGGGCGACAACGCTGCCACGCTGGCCACAGGCAGCCCCGGCGTGCTGCACGGCACCTACACCATGCTGCTGCAGGACGCCGACGGACAGATACAGGAAACGCACTCGGTGTCGGCTGGCCTGGACTATCCGGGTGTCGGACCGGAACACGCACTGTTGCGTGAGATCGGACGCGTCAGCTACATCATGGCGCTCGACGACGACGCACTCGACTGCGTGCAGGAGTGCAGCACCCACGAGGGCATACTCCCTGCCATCGAGTCAGCCCACGCATTGTGGGGCGCACGCGACTGGGCGCGACGCAATCCGGGCAAGCGGATACTGGTGGGGCTTTCCGGGCGTGGCGACAAGGACATGCCGACGCTGCAGAAGACCCTGCTGGCCAAGCTGGGGGCACGGGCATGAGCGCTGCAACTCCCGCACAACGCTTGAGCGATGCGATTCGAAATGCGCGCGGCGGCGTGGCCGTGGTGGCGTTCATCACGGCAGGATTCCCGTCACGCGATGCTTTCATCACCGATCTCACGGCAATTGCCAATGAGGCCGACGTGGTGGAGATCGGCGTGCCGTTCACAGATCCCATGGCAGACGGGGTCACCATCCAGCGCTCCAGCCTGGCTGCATTGGCGCAGGGGGTGAACCTCAAGTGGATTCTCGATTCGATCGCGACGCTGCCCAAGGTGAATGCACAACTGGTATTGATGGGCTATTTCAATCCACTGCTGGCCTATGGTTACGAGGCGCTTGCGGCACGCGCCGCGCAGGTGGGTGTCAGTGGTTTCATCGTGCCGGACTTGCCCGTGGAGGAAAGTGCCGGTTTTGAGCAGGCCTTGGCACGGCATGGGCTGGCTTTGATACGCATGGTGACGCCGGTCACCAGTGCAGCGCGCCTGTCGCAGCTGTGTGCGACGGCCCAGGGCTTTGTCTATGCCGTGTCAATGACGGGCACCACTGGAAAATCCGTGGCTGCGCAACCCGGTGCTGCTTCCGTGCCGCAGGCGACGCTGGACTACCTCGACAAGGTGCGCAGCCTGTCGAAAGTGCCGGTGTGTGCGGGCTTTGGCATCCGCAGTCACGAGCAGGTAGCAGCCCTGGGCCCGCATGTGGATGGCGTGATCGTGGGTTCGGCCCTGATCGAGGCGATGGAGAAGGGTATCTCCACGGTGGAACTGCTGCGCAAACTGCGCGGCTAGGGTTTCCGGCCGATGAGGATAGCGCTGAAAAACGGGAACGGTTCGCCAACGCTCGGGATCACCCTGCTGCTGGCCAGCCTGTCGATGATCAGTCCGCTGTCCATCGACACCTTCCTGCCTTCGTTCCCGACCATTGCACGCGAGTTCGGGCTCAGCAGCCTCGAGGTGCAGCAGATCATCACTGCCTACCTGCTGCCATTCGCCTGCTTTTCACTGGTGCACGGTCCGTTGTCCGATGCGCTGGGCCGCCGACAGGTGGTAATCGGCGGACTGGTGCTCTATACCATTGGCTCCGTCGGCTGTTTCGTGGCGCCCACGTTTGGCACTTTGCTGGCCTGTCGGGTATTGCAGGGAACCGCAGCGGGCATCGGCCCCACCGTGGCGCGCGCCGTGGTGCGTGATGCCTTCGACGGTCACAACGCACAACGCCTGATGAGCAGCATGATGATGGTGTTCTCGGTTGCGCCAGCGGTTGCGCCCATCATCGGTGGCTGGGTGCATGTGGCGCTGGGATGGCGCAGTGTCTTTGGCATGCTGGTGGCCATGGGCGCGGCGCTGGTGCTGCTGGTATCGCTGTTGATGCCCGAAACCCACCCGCCTGAAAAACGCACCGCAGTTCATCCGGCAGCATTGGCACGCAGCTGCCTGCAAGTCGCCGGTCATCCGGCATTCATGCTGCTGGCGGTTTCCGCCGCACTGGCCATCGCGTCGGTGTTCATTTACATCGGCTCGGCGCCGGCCATCATCCTTGAGCGATGGCATCTGTCGGAGACCCAGTTCTACTACCTGTTCATTCCGGTGGTGGGCGGACTCATGAGCTCATCGTTTGTCGGCGGTCGTATTGCAGGGCGTGTTGCGCGCCCGGTGATTCTTAAAGTTGGCTTCATGCTGTTGTGTGCCTCCGCAGTGACGGGTGCCTTGGCGCATTTCGTGACGGCGGATGTGCCCATCCTGCTGTCACAAGTGATGTGGTTTTTCATGGCGTTTGGCGCGCAGCTGATCTATCCCATCCTGACGCTGGAAATGATCGACATGTATCCGCAGGCGCGCGGTGCCGCGGCATCCGTGCAGTCGTTCATTGCCCTGGGCGTGGGCGCAATCGCGATGGGGCTGGTGGCTCCGCTGCTGCACGGCAACCTGGGCTACCTGTCGATGATCTCGCTGGCCGGTTCGCTGGTGGCCTGGCTCGCCTGGCGCGCGGGAGTGTCCTTGCGCCGCCGCAGCGGGGTGTAGATCCCCGGGGCCTGCGCGACCCAAGTGCCCGACGCCGTGTGGCCGCCGCTATCGCCGGCGACGCAACAGGCCCGACAACAGGCAGATGCCGCCGATCACGCTGATCACCCAGCCCAGCCAGATGGGAACGGGATCCGCGTCCAGCGCCACCATGCCCGCCAGGAAAACAATGGCGGAGGCGATGATGTTTGCGTTGCGGCGGAGGTGCGGCTGCGATGATGGGGGCTGCGTTGATGGGGCCGGTACGGGCGGGGCGGCGCGTGCCACCAGTGACTGGCGCAGGGCCAGCGGCGCCACTTCCAGCGCGCGCAACAGCTCGGGCATCTGCTTCCACAAACGGCGAGCAACATTGACCGGGTGGCGCTTCTCGCGCATCCATTCGCGCATGATGGGGTTCGCGGTATTCCAGATGTCCAGATCCGGATACAGCTGGCGCCCCAATCCCTCGATATTGAACAGGGTCTTCTGCAGCAGTATCAATTGCGGCTGGATGTGCGCATCGAAGCGTCGCAGCACTTCGAACAGGCGCAGCAGCACCACGCCAAACGAGATTTCCTTGAGCGGCCGGTCGAAGATGGGCTCGCAGATGGTGCGCACAGCCGCTTCCATTTCGTTGACGTTGATGTCGGGAGGCACCCACCCTGAATCCACATGCAGGGTGGCAACCTTGCGGTAATCGCGGTCGAACACAGCAAGGAAATTCTGGGCCAGGTAGTCCTGGTCGCGCGGATCCAGCGTACCCATGATGCCAAAGTCCACTGCCGCATAACGCGGCTGGGCCGGATCGTCGATGAGCACGAAGATGTTGCCCGGGTGCATGTCGGCATGGAAGAAATTGTGGCGGAACACCTGCGTGAAGAAGATGGAGACACCGTTTTCGGCCAGGCGTTTGAGGTCGGTGCCCAGTTCGCGCAACCTGCCGATGTCGCCGATGGGAACCCCGTGAATGTGCTCCATCACCATCACGTTTTCGCGGCACAGGTCCCAATGCACTTCGGGCACATAGAGTTGCTGGCTGCCTGCGAAATTGCGCTTGAGCTGCGCGGCATTGGCCGCCTCGCGCATCAGGTCCAGTTCCCCAAGTATGGTCTGCTCGTACTCCTGCACTACTTCCACTGGCCGCAGGCGGCGACCTTCACTGGAATAGCGGTCGGCCAGGCGCGCCAGTGAATACAGCACTTCGATATCGCGGGTGATGATGTCGCGCATGCCGGGACGCAGGACTTTGACAATGACTTCGCGCCCGTCTGGCATTTCGGCCGCATGCACCTGCGCGATGGAGGCGGCAGCCAGGGGCTGTACATCGAATCGACGGAACAGGAATTCCACGGGCAGGCCCAGCGCGTCCTCGACAATCTTGCGGGCAATATCCCCCGCGAAGGGCGGCACCTGATCCTGCAGCTTGACCAGTTCATCGGCGATGTCCGGCGGCAGCAGGTCGCGGCGCGTGGAAATGGCCTGGCCGAACTTGACGAATACCGGGCCCAGTTCTTCCAGGCTAAGTCTCAGCCGCTCACCGCGGCTGCCTTTCGTATGAGGCTGGAACCACAACCAGGGCGACAGCGCGCCAATGATGCGCAGGCGGCCATGCATCGATGTGCCACGCGTGAAGTCCATGAGCCCATGGCGTGTCGCGGCGCGGTGGATCTCGATCAGCCGTCGCAGAACGCGTGGAGTCATGGGCGGTCGCTCGCGGTGGGCTGGGTTGTCGATGTCCCGGTCTCCAGTGCCTGCACGCGCGCTGCGATCCGGTCAGTGGCTTCACGCACCTCGTCCACGCCGGCAAGGAATTCGCTGGCCTCGGCGCGCGGCACCAGCACGTGTCGCTCATGCGCCAGGAATTCACCCACGTTGAGCCCGACGGTGCGCGCGCTGGCGCGGCCGTATTCCAACGACTTGCGCAGCAACCGTCCCAGGCCATGGGCCGGCACATCCCCGATCACACCTGCCAGCGATTCTTCCAGATCGGGTCGCAACAGCAGCATCAGTTCCTGGAACTGCTGCGCGACTTCGCTATCGCCGGTGAGCGTCACAGCACCGCGACGAATCACTTCAGCCGGCGGTTCACGCAGCAGCGACAGCAGGGCCAGTGGTGTGCCTGACAACAGCGTATCGGCCGACTCATCCTGGGTGCGCGCCACCAGCAGTCGCTGCGATAGAACACGGGCGCGCACTCGCCATGGCGTGAATTGCATGCGCACTACCATGCTCCTGCCTTCGAGTTGCGCAAGCAACTCCCGGGCACGCGGCGAGCCGGCTACGTTGTGGTCAATGGCCGCCTGGATGCGCTCGGTCAACATCAGTACACGTAGCCGCGGTGCACGGCGACGACGCCCGCAGAAAGATTCTGATAGCTGCAATTCTCAAGACCGGACTCGCGCATCATGCCCAGCAAAGTTTCCTGGTCCGGATGTTTGCGTATGGACTCGGCCAGGTAGCGATAGCTGGCCGCATCGCCGGTAACCAGCTGCCCCAGGCGCGGCAAAACCTGGAACGAATAGGCGTCATACAGCGGGCGCAATGCAGGCACTGCGAGCTGCGAGAACTCCAGCACGATCAGTTGCCCGCCGGGTCGCAGCACACGGCGCATCGAAGCCAGTGCGGCGGGCTTGTCGGTGACATTGCGCAATCCGAATGCAATGGTCACGCAGTCAAACTGCGCATCGCGAAAGGGCAGCCGTTCGGCGTCGGCTTGTGCAACACGTGTGTTGGCGACAAAGCCTTCATTGAGCAGGCGGTCACGGCCACGGTTCAGCATTTCTGCGTTGATGTCAGTGAGCACTACCAGACCCTGCGAGCCAACCTGGCGCGCCATGCCTGCAGCGATATCACCGGTACCGCCCGCCACATCCAGCGCGCGCTGACCGGCGCGCAAACCAGTGCACGTCAAAGTGAATCGCTTCCACAGTCGATGCGTGCCTGCGGACATCAGGTCATTCATCAGGTCGTAGCGCTGTGCGACGGAGTCGAACACGCCACGTACCCGCTCGGCCTTTTCGCGCCAGGCTACCTTCTCGAATCCGAAATCCGTGTCGGGCCGTGACCCCTGATCAGACATGTTCCATCCTGCTAAAGTGACTGCCGCGGCAATCTATATAGTAACGGAACGGACCGTTTCGCCATTGCCGTTGCGAAACAACCAAAACTGTTGCTCCGGAGACTAGTAATCCGCTGGAACCTCAAGCATGATCCGACCCGGCCCGACGCTCGAAGAGTGCGGACCAATGGGGGTCTTGTTGGAGTTTGGCCGGACAAGGATTTGTCCGGCCTTTCTTTTTTGCGGATCACCCCCGCATTGTGGACAGTCCGGTAAGGGTTTCCTAGACTGCGCCGCCCTAATAAATACAGTTGGAGAGTCTCGTGGGAAAAGGTGATCGCAGAACCCGTCGCGGCAAGATCTACGCAGGATCTTTTGGAAAGAGCCGCCCGAAGGACCCGACCAAGGGCAAGACACCGGCCAAGGCCAAGTCACCGGTCAAGTCGACTGCTGCTGCGGCCAAGCCTGCCGCCAGGACTGCCACGCGCCGCCCCGCCAAGTAAACCGTTGCCCGGCCGCTACAAAGCGGCCGATGAGCCTGGCCGCTACCCCACCGCTATAAAATATAGCGGCTGAGGTCCTCGTCCTTGGCCAGGGCCATCAGGTGCTGGTCCACGTAGCCGGCGTCCACGGTCACGGTGTCTCCGCCGCGCTCTGCCGCGTCGTAGGAGGCGCTATCCAATAGCCGCTCCATTACCGTGTGCAGACGTCGCGCACCGATGTTTTCCGTTTTCTCATTGACCTGCCACGCCACCTCGGCAATGCGCCGCACCCCCTCCGGGGTGAAGTTGAGCGCCACCGCTTCAGTTTTCATCAGCGCCTGGTACTGCGTGGTCAGTGCCGCGTCGGGCTCGGTGAGAATGCGCACGAAATCCTCGACGCTCAGGGATTGCAGCTCTACACGGATGGGCAGGCGTCCCTGCAGTTCGGGGATCAGGTCCGAAGGCTTCGACATGTGGAAGGCCCCGGAGCAGATGAACAATATGTGATCGGTCTTGATGGTTCCGTACTTGGTTGCCACGGTGCAGCCCTCGACCAGGGGCAGCAGATCGCGCTGCACGCCTTCGCGAGAAACGTCGGCGCCAATGGTGTCCTGGCGTCGCGCGATCTTGTCGATCTCGTCGATGAAGACAATGCCGTTCTGCTCGGCGTTGGCCAGCGCCTTGATCTTGATCTCGTCCTCATTGATGAGCTTGCCGGCTTCCTCGTCGAGCAGCAGCTTGCGTGCCTCGCGCACAGGCAGCTTGCGCGCGCGCTTGCGTGCCTGCCCCAGGTTGCTGAACATCTGCGACAGCTGCTGCTGCATTTCTTCCATGCCCGGTGGCGCCATGATCTCGACGCCGGCAGGCATGGCCTGCACCTCGATTTCGATTTCGCGCTCGTCCAGCGACCCTTCGCGCAACATCTTGCGAAATTTTTGGCGGGTTTCGGCGTCGCGCGGGGCGCCGGGTTCATCCGTGGAAAACCCCATCTGGCGCGGGCGCGGCAGCAAAGCGTCGAGCACCCGTTCTTCCGCGGCATCCGCCGCGCGGGTTGCAACCAGCGCCTTTTCTTCCTCGCGTGTCATCTTGACGGCCACGTCGGCCAGTTCCTTGATGATGGAATCCACTTCGCGGCCCACATAGCCCACCTCGGTGAATTTGGTGGCCTCCACCTTGACGAAAGGAGCGTTGGCCAGCCGCGCCAGGCGGCGTGCGATCTCGGTCTTGCCACATCCGGTGGGACCGATCATCAGGATGTTTTTGGGCGTGATTTCGCTGCGCAGCGGTTCATCCACCTGCATGCGGCGCCAGCGGTTGCGCAGCGCAGTGGCAACTGCACGCTTGGCGGCCTGCTGGCCCACGATGTGCTTGTCCAGCTCGACGACAATCTCGCGCGGCGTCACTTGGGCAGCTCTTCGATGATGAGATTGCGATTGGTGTAGATGCACACATCGGCGGCAATGCCCATGGAGCGCTCGACGATTTCCCTGGCATTCAAGGTGGTGTTCTCGAACAGTGCGCGTGCGGCGGATTGGGCATAGGGACCGCCCGAGCCGATGGCCGCCAGCGGATGCTCCGGTTCGATGACATCGCCGTTGCCGGATATGACATAGAGATTGTCGGGATCGCCTACCAGCAGCAGCGCCTCGAGGCGTCGCAGGTAACGGTCCGAACGCCAGTCCTTGGCCAGCTCAATGGCCGCGCGCGTGAGATTGCCGCTGGATTTCTGCAGTTTGCCCTCGAAGCGCTCGAACAGCGTGAAGGCATCGGCCGTGCCGCCGGCGAAACCGGCCAGGACCTTGCCTTCGTGCAACTGTCGCACCTTGCGGGCGTTGCCCTTCATTACGGTGCTGCCCAGGGTGACCTGGCCATCGCCGCCGATGGCCAATTTGCCATCGCGGCGCACCGCGAGAATGGTGGTGCTGTGGGGATCGAAATGTGAATTCATGGTCTTGGGGAAATGGGGGAGACGCGCCCCAATTCAAGACCGTGAAATCAGGGGTTCAGGCGGATCGACAGGCGAGGTCGATTCCCTGGCCAATGGAAAGCAGCACGGCCTGCATATCTGGCTTGGCGCGCACAGCGGCCTGGTAGGCCGCCGCCGGCGCGCGGGCGCTTTCGGGATACAGCATGTTATCCGCGATGACCACGCCGCCTTCGCGCAGCACTGGATACAGGCGGTCGAAACAGGGGATATAGAGGTCTTTCCAAAGGTCGAGCAGCACGAAGTCCACCGGCCCGGGCTGTACTTCCAGCAGCGACACGGCGTCGCCCAGGTGGAATTCCACGTATTCCAGCAGCCCGGCCTCCTTGATTCGCTGCTGCGCGTAGGCCTGTTTCTCCGGATGGATTTCGTAAGTGAACAGCCGACCATCGGTGCGGCGCGCGGCCTCGGCCAGGAACAATGTCGAGAACCCATATGAGGTGCCCACTTCCACCAATGTCTGCGCCTTGAGCCCGACGATGAGGTTGACCATCAGGTTCGCGACATCCTCTCCCACCGGCAGCAGCATTTCATCGCGATGCGCGTGCAGGTCAAAGCCGGGCGTTGCGTGCAGCACGGATTCCCGTGTCATGCGCTGGCGATAGTGTTCGAGTACGGATTCAAAGGCTGGTGATGTCATTTGCTGGTTTCCGGTTTACGTCTGGCACGCGGGTGCGCGCCATCATAGATCCTTGCGAGGTGCTGGAAATCGAGATGCGTATATACCTGCGTGGTGCTGATGTCGGCATGGCCCAGTAGTTCCTGCACGCCGCGCAGGTCCTGACTGGATTCCAGCAGGTGCGTGGCGAACGAGTGGCGGAACAGGTGGGGGTGCACCTTGACCGGCAGTCCCTGCAGTCGCGCAATCTGCGCCAGGCGCAACTGTATGGCACGCGGACCCAGGCGCCGACCATTGCGCCCTACGAATACGGACTGCTCCCCCACAGCTGCGATGGTGGTTCGCGCGCCCAGCCAGCGGTTGAGCGCAGTGACGGCTTTGCGTCCCACGGGTATGACCCGCATCTTGTTTCCCTTGCCGGTTACGCGCACGGTGCGATCGGCAAGATCCAGGGCTTCGAGATTCAGGCCGACGAGTTCTGCAAGGCGCAGGCCGGAGGAATACAGCAGCTCCATGATGGCCACGTCGCGCTGTTGCAGCAGCGTGTCAGCCGGGGATTCCATCAACCGGCCCATCTGGTCGGTATCAGCCGTGCGCGGCAGGCGTTTGGGGGATTTTGGCGCACGCACATCGGCTGCCGGGTTGAGCGTGGCCAGCCCTTCGCGTTGCAGGAAACCGAAAAACGAACGGATAGCGGACAGCCGGCGCTGGATGCTGCGCGGGCCCAGCCCTGCAGCATGCGAGCGGGCGGCGAAGCTGCGCACATGTCCGTGATCCAGTTTGGTCCAGTCTTGCAGGCCCTGGGAATCACACCATGTGGTCAATGCTTCCAGATCGCGCTGGTAGGCGCTGCCCGTGTGAGGAGAGAGTCGCCGCTCACTGGCCAGGTGGCGCGCAAAGCTTGCGCGCGCCTCGAGCGCAGCGGCGTTCATTGCCGCGCAGCCATCATTGCCAGAAGGGGCTAGTCGCGGGCAAGCGCATCGCTGATCAGTTCGCCCAGCTGCGCCAGAAAATCCGTGCTCATGCCCGGATGGAAGCGCTCGCGGTCGTGACTACCCAGCGCCAGCAAGCCCAGTGGCACGTCGCTGATCAACGGGACGAGGGCCACTGAACCGACGCTGCCGGACTCGGTGCCGAACAGGAAATCGCGCTGCGAATCGCGGACCTGGCCGCAGCGCGGCCGCGCGGAAGTCATCAGCGTTTCAAAACCCATCAGGTTGGGATCACTGGCGGCGACCTGTCGCACATGGCGCTCCTTGCCGTTGGCGGCGCCAGCCTCGAACAGCAACAGCACCACCTCGGCGGCGTCGAATTCCTCGCGGAATCCGCGCTCGATCTGCGCCAGCACCTCGCGACGCGTGGGGGCGCGCATCAGTCGGCGCGTGAACCGGTGGATTTTGACCGCCAGCGACTCGTTGGCGCGCGCGATCTTGACCAGCTCGGTGAGGCGTGCGTCGGAGGCGTGGCCGCGATCACGCAGGACTTCCAGCTGACGCTCGATCAGCGATACCGCCGCACCACTGGCATGCGGCAGGCGCAGCTGAGTCAGCAGTTCATCATTGCGGACAAAGAAATCCGGGTTATCGCGCAGGTAGGTCGCGATATCAGCGTCAGCGTCGCGCGCTTCCCTGGTCGCAGGAGAGGTGGTCATGAGGTGCTCCGGCTTTTTGCAGCTTCAGATTTCGAATTGTCCGGTGAACGATACTTGAGCCGGGCCCTCGAGCCAAAGATTCGTTGCGGGTCCTTGCCATTCGACGGTGAGCGACCCGCCAGGCAGGTCGATCTGGACACGCGGGTCAAGCATTCCATCACGGATGCCGGTGGCCACCGCCGCGCAGGCCCCCGAGCCGCATGCCTGGGTTTCGCCGGCGCCACGCTCAAACACGCGAAGTCGTATGTGGCTGCGGTCTACTACCTGCCTGAAACCCACGTTTACGCGGCGGGCGAACCGCGGATGCGATTCCAAGGCGGCGCCAATCGTGCTCACCGCGGCAGCGCCGACACTCGGCACCTCGATCACCGCATGCGGATTGCCCATGGACGCGATGGAAAACTCCAACTGCTGCTGCAGCACGCCCAGCGAGTAGTGCGGGCCGGCCTGGCCCGCCGCGTCGAACCCCACCGCAGTCGTGGCGAAATCCGGTTCACCCATGTCCACTGCGACCATGCCGGGCTCGCGCCAAACTGCCTTGACCAACCCACCGGGTCTTTCCAGTTGCAGGCGCCCATCGTGTGCGCGGCCCTGCAGCCGTAGCAACTCAGCCAGGCAGCGCACGCCGTTGCCGGACTGTTCAGCTTCGGATCCATCGGCGTTGTAGATGCGGTAAAAGGCCAGGGTGTCGTCGCGACGCGGAGCTTCCAGGACCACAGCCTGGTCGAAACCGATGCCGCGATGGCGGTCAGCCAGGGCCTGCCACTGGGCTGCGGAGAGGGAAAGCCCGCGGGCAGCCGCGGCTTCGAGCACGATGAAATCGTTGCCCAGCGCATGCATCTTGGTGAACGGGACTCGCATCCCGCCAAGGATACACTTCGGTCAGTCGCGGATCAGGGCTTGCAGACGGCGTCGCGCTGGGTGCGCGCGTTCAATCGTGCTTCATCCAATTCGGCAGCGGTGAGGAAGGTCTTCACGCCCTGTGCATCGATCTTGTACATGCGGCGGGCCTGCACCGACTTGTTGTAGGTCTCGTCGGCTTTCTTGCAGTTCTCATCCTGGGCGGTTGCTACATCCTCGCGAACCTGGTCGACAGTCTTGGGGTCAGGTTTGGTTGCAGCCGCGGCGTTGGCGACAGGCTTGGCAGCAGGTGCAGGGGTAGCGGGGGGAGTTGAAGGAGGCGGCCGACGATTGCCACGCACCAGCTCGGCGCCTGGTGTCGGCTGGTCCGAGTAGTGCCAGTTGCCGTTGACGTCCTTCCAGCGATAGATGTCGCCCTGGCCCGCGCCGGTGGCAACAATGCAAACCGCGATCAGGCCAGCGGCAGTGGTAAGGGTCAGGAATTTGCGCATTGATTTCTCCGCCCAAAGTATCGCCGCAGGCCGCCTCCGGCCCTGTGAAGTGCATCACAAGAAAAAGGCCCCGGCAACATGTGGTTACCGGGGCCGTGTGAGCTCAACTCACTTTACCGAGGCGATCAGTCGTAGGCCCGCTCGCCGTGCAGCGTGGTGTCGAGACCCTCGCGCTCCACGTCTTCGGAGACTCGCAGACCGATGGTCCAGTCGACCAGCTTGAATGCGATCAGGGCTACCACCCCGGACCAGAGCAGCGTCATGCCTACGCCCCAGAACTGGGAAACGACCTGGGTGCTCATGGAGAAATCACCCGCCTTGTTGGCAACATAGTCGTAGATGCCTTGGCCGCCCAGCGCGGGATCATTGAGAACGCCCGTCATGAGGGCGCCCAGGATACCGCCGATGCAGTGGACACCGAACACGTCCAGTGAATCGTCGTACCCCATCCAGCTCTTGAGCTTGGTGACCGAGAACAGGCAGACCACACCAGCCAGGATGCCCAGGACAATCGAGCCCATTGGGCCGATGTATCCGCAGGCGGGTGTGATGGCGACCAGGCCAGCAATGGCACCGGAGCAAGCGCCCAGCATGGTTGGCGTGCCCTTCACGACCCACTCCGCAAACATCCAGGCCAGTGCGGCAGCAGCCGTGGCCAGCAGGGTGTTGGCGAACACCACACCTGCGAAGCCGCTGGCTTCAAGGTTGGAGCCGACGTTGAAGCCGAACCAGCCAACCCACAGCAGGGACGTGCCGATCATCATGAACGGTACGTTGTGCGGCGGCATGGCCACCTTGCCATAGCCCGTGCGCTTGCCTACCAGAAGGCAACCCACCAGGCCGGCGATACCGGCGTTGATGTGCACCACCGTGCCGCCGGCGAAATCCATCGCGCCCTTCTGGAAGATGAACCCGGCAGTAGCGGTGGCCGCATCGGCCGCTTCCTTTGTGGTGTACGCGTCCGGGCCGGCCCAGAACCACACCATATGCGCGACGGGCAGGTAGGAGAAGGTGAACCAGAGCACCATGAAGACCAGCATCGCCGAGAACTTCACCCGTTCGGCGAAGGCGCCTACGATCAGGCAGGGCGTGATGGCCGCGAAGGTCATCTGGAATACGAAGTACACGATCTCGGGGATGACCACGCCCTTGCTGAACGTGGCCGCGTTGGCAGATCCGTCAAGGCCGTGCATGAAGAGTCGACTCAATCCCCCGAAGAACGGGCTGGTCGCGCCGCTGCCCTGCGTAAACGCGATGCTGTAGCCGTAGATGGCCCAGAGCACGCACAACAGGGAGAAGGTGACGAACACCTGCATCAGGACCGATAGCATGTTCTTGCTGCGGACCATGCCGCCGTAGAACAAGCCGAGGCCCGGAATGGTCATCAGGATGACCAGCACCGTAGAGGTCATCATCCAGGTTGTATCGCCCTTGTCGGGCACTGGCGGAGCGGCATCTGCTGCTCCGGCCAGTGCTGGCAGTAGTGCCAGCGAGGCCATAAGTGCTGCCCGCGCCCAAGGCGAGGACTTGATAGAGGCGAGATCAATGCGCATTTGCGACTCCCAGCTGTTCTTAAGTTGCCGCTGTTCCGGTTTCGCCGGTGCGGATCCGTATTGCCTGTTCAAGGTTTCCAACGAGAATCTTCCCGTCGCCGCTTCGGCCCGTACGGGAAACATTGGCCAGGGCCTCAAGCACCGGTTCGACAATCGTCTCGTCGACCGCTATCTCGAGTTTTGCCCGCGGGCCGTAACTTGCCTCATACACCTCTGTCACCGTCACGCCCTGAACGCCCAGCTGGGCGATCGCTTGTCGAAGCTCGTCCAGCTTGAAAGGCCGGACGATGGCCGTGATGAGCTTCATGAAGTGCATTTCGCGTACGTTACGAATCCCTGGGTTGAGCCCAACGCCTCTGGTCCCGGTACGCATGAACCAACCGGTTCGGCGCCCATTTCCGTTAGTGCAGAATCCATGCCATGCCCTTTTTCGGGCCGGTCCGCCCTTAATGGGCGCTACGGCCTGCGGGGTGCACAGTTGTGGGCATTGACCCCGATGGAGACGCACTAAAATGGTGCTTGCCCGGGCGCCTGCCGGGCCGGAGAGTAGCCACATGGAAAAAACAGAATCCCAGGAATTGCTGCGGCGCCTGATGGAGGGGTTGCCCGCGTCGCTGCAGGCGGCGCGTGCGGACATCGAGGCGCATTTCGGCAGGGTGCTGCAGTCGGGGCTCAAAAGGCTCGACCTGGTGAGCCGCGAGGAATTCGACGCCCAGGCGCGGGTACTGCTGCGCAGTCGCGAGCTGCTGGCCACGCTCGAGGCGCGGGTGGCGCAGCTGGAGACGAATCGGGGCAATTCGGCCAAATAGCCCGCTGGCTTCCCCTGCGGGCATGCGACGCAATGCCAGCATGGGATTCGCACAGATATTGAGTCGCGCCCAGGTGGGCATGTCCGCGCCGCTGGTGCGCGTGGAAGTGCACCTGGGCAGCGGGCTGCCATCCTTTTCAATTGTCGGATTGCCCGCGCCGGTGGTGCGCGAAAGCAAGGAACGCGTACGCGCGGCGCTGGCGCATTGCGACTTCGAGTTTCCGGCCGGGCGCATCACCGTGAACCTTGCCCCTGCGGATCTTCCCAAGGAGGGCGGTCGCTTCGACCTGCCCATTGCGCTGGGAATCCTGGTGGCATCAGGACAGGTGCAGCCGCCCTGCGATCTTGCGCGCGCAGAATTCTACGGAGAGCTGGGCCTCACCGGTGATCTCAAGGCTGTGCCCGGATTGCTGCTGGCCGCATTGCATGCGGCAGCGCTGCGTCATGAGCTGTTCGTGCCCATGCGCAATGTCGAAGAAGTAAAGGTGAGCGATGCAACACGCGTGCACGGAATGCGCAACCTGCGCGGATTCCGCCAGGAGGTAGCAGGCGGCGAAGATCGCAGCGAAGTGAACGAGGAGCCACCAGACCTCGCAAGCGAGGCAATTGCAGCACCACCTTTGCTGGACCTGGCCGATGTGCGCGGACAATGGCAGGCGCGACGCGCCTTGATCATTGCAGCAGCCGGTGGCCACAGCCTGTTGATGCTGGGACCGCCAGGCTCGGGCAAGACCATGTTGGCGCAACGCCTGCCCGGCTTGCTGCCGCCACTGACTGCCGCGGAAGCGCTGGAAATCGCGGCCATCGCCGCGGTGGCGCAGACCGAATCAGGCGCGGGGCAGGTGCGGCGACCGTTTCGGGCGCCGCATCACACGGCGTCGGCGCATGCGATTGTTGGCGGCGGCATCACCGTGCGACCAGGGGAAGTCAGTCTCGCGCATCACGGCGTGTTGTTCCTCGACGAATTGCCCGAGTTTGATCGCCGGGTGCTCGAAGCGCTGCGCGAGCCGCTGGAGTCAGGCGTGATCAGCGTGGTGCGCGCCAACCAGCGAGCGGAATTTCCTGCGGCGTTCCAGCTGGTGGCCGCCATGAATCCGTGTCCATGTGGCCGTGCAGGCATGGTGGCGCCACGTTGTCGATGCGAACCCAGGCAGGTGGAACGCTATCGCAACCGGATATCCGGGCCGCTACTTGATCGCATCGACCTGCAAGTGGTGTTGCCACCGGTGGACTCGCAGGAACTGGTGGAGCCGCACTCGACCCGCTCGCTGCGGGATTCGCTGACGACTGTTGATGCGGCGGCTGCAGTATGCGCGGCACGCACATTGCAGTCGGGGCGGCAGGGCATGAGCAACCACCGGCTCGGTCCGGAAGAAACGCTGCGCTTCTGCTGTGCAGATCGCGAGGGGATGACGCTGCTGCGGCGCGCGGCGCAGTCACGCGGATATTCCGCCCGCAGCCAGCATCGGCTGTTGCGCGTGGCGCGCAGCATTGCGGACCTGGCGTGCCGCGAGGCGGTCATCGCTGCGGACGTGGCAGAGGCGCTGGCCTTGCGATGGGAGTCCGGTCCCTGACCCGGGCGCTACGCGTACACTGCAAGCCTATGGGCGATGAACTGCAAGACTCGTTGGCGATGCTCGACGAGATGGGCTTGACGCTGCCGTCCACGGCATACGTGATCGGCGTGCTGGTATTCAGCGGGATCGGCATGGTCGTGTTCTGGAAGGGACGCAAAAGCAAGAACGCCGGCGTCAAATGGACGGGCCTGGCGTTGATGCTTTATCCCTATGTGGTCTGGGGAACTGCCCCCATGTATGTGGTGGGCTTCGCGCTGTGCGCACTGGCATGGTGGTATTGGCGCAAGGCATGAACACGCGCGTTGCGCTGCCACTGCTGATCCTGCTTTGCGGCTGCACCTCACAGGCCGCGCGACCTACGCCTTCTTCCTACGGCTGCATGAAGGCGCAGCGCGATGTCCTGCCCACCGACATGCCGGACGAACAGAAGCACTGTGTCGCGTCAGGGCTCATCGCGCGACATTGCAGCGTGACGGAAGCCAACATGGCCGGGCTGGGCAAGGAGCTGCAGGATATGTTTACCGGCGGCGATGCTTCGTGGGCCGACTGGAAAATGGATCGCCAGGGCATGAGCTGCGCGCACGATGCCGCTGACGATGCTGCTGTGGTGCAGTGCTGCGCCACGGCTGCCAGCACTCACTGATCGTTACATCGAGACGATGTGATCGACGGCCTGTTTGATCAGGTCATCCGAAAGATCCGTGCGTCCGCCCTTGGCAGGCATGACACCGGAAGTGCCGGTAAATCCCTTGAGCGCATGTTCGTAAAGCGTGGCCTTGCCCTTGGCAATGTGCGGCGCCCAGGCTGTAGCGTCTCCGGCCTTTGGTGCGCCTGCGATGCCCAGGCCGTGGCAGGCCTTGCAGGTGCCCTCATACACTTCGGTGCCGTTCTTGTAGGTCGCCAGGACCGCAACCGCGGCGTTGGGGTTGGCAATCGGTTCGATCTTGAGGGCAGTGTTGTCCTGGCCGGCCACTGCGACCCGCGCGGGCGGCGCAATGCGTGCCTGCACGCTGTCCTGCAGCATCGGTTCTTCGAGGATCTGGGCCATCTGCTCATGCTTTCCCACGTAGCGCGCCAGCGCGAACATCAGGATGGCAAACGTGACCAGGATTCCAAGGACCACGCTGAAAACATTGAAAAAGTGGGTGTCGTTCTTGCTCACGTTTGGGTTCCGGCCTGAGGCTACTGCAAGTGGTGATTATATCAGGAACTCTTTGCCTTCCCGCCGCCTCCAATCAGTTGTCCACCATATTAGAATCCCGAGCCTATGCCGCGCTTCTATCTGATCCGCACCGTCCTGGCTTTTTCCCTGCTGGTTCAGGCAGCTGCCGCGTATTCCCAGGCGGCCGCGGGCCCTGTTGCGGCGGGCGCGGCAGCGGCTGGCGCGGACCTTGCGGTGCGCTGGCAAATGCTCGATACCTATTGCACCGAGTGCCATAACTCCACTGACTGGGCCGGTGGAATTGCGTTCGATACGCTGACCCCGGCAGACGTGCCGCACGATGTGAAGTTGTGGGAGGGCGCGGTGCGCAAGCTGCGCGGCCACCTGATGCCGCCACCGGGCAACAAGCAGCCCACGCAGGCGCAGAACGACGCCATGGTGGGCTGGCTTGAAACCAGCCTCGACGCGCGTACCGAGACCCCGCGTGCCGGGCATGTCCCGGTGCAGCGCCTCAACCGCACCGAATACGCCAACACCGTGCGTTCGTTGCTGGGCGTGGAGATCAAGGTGCAGGATCTGCTGCCTCCGGAAATCGAAATGGATGGCTTCGACAACATCGCCGCGGCCCTGCAAACGTCGCCGGCGTTTCTTGACCAGTACCTCAGCGCTGCGCGGTTCATCGCCAGGCAGGCAGTGGGCTCGGATACGCCCAAGCTTTCGAAAACCCTGTACCCGGTGTCAGGCGCATCGCAGGACACCTACATTGACGGCATGCCGCTGGGCAGCCGCGGCGGCTTGTCGTTCAAGCATAACTTTGCCGCCGATGGCGAATACCACATCAGCATCCTCGACCTGGACATCGGTCTTTATCCTTCAGCTGCGGAATCGAACCAGACCTTGGTCATGTATATCGATGGCAGGGAAGTATTCCGCGGCAGCGTGGGCGGTCCCGAGGATCTGGCACTGGTTGACCGCGAGGGCGCGGACGGTCGGGCCAAGATCATCAAGCGGTTCAGCAATATTCCCGTCAAGGTGGCGGCGGGTACTCGCACAGTGGTGGTCACGTTCGTTGAGCGGGCGCGCGCACTTTCTGATGAATACGTTGGCGGTGTCGGCGGCCAGAATGGCGGCGATTTCGGCGGCTTTGGCCGCCTGCACCTGGCGCGGCTGCTCAATGGCGTCGAGGTGGCGGGGCCCTTTGGGCCCACCGCCCTGCACAGCACCGCCAGTCGCGACAGGATCTTCGTTTGCCATCCCGAAACGGTGGCCGATGAAGAGCCCTGTGCGCGTCGCATTGCCCAACACCTGACCACGCGCGCATATCGACGGCCCGTCACAGCTGCGGATGTCGATCACCTGATGCCGTTTTTCACGACGGGCCGCAAGGAGGTAGGCAGTTTCGATGGTGGCATCGAGGCGCTGGTGGCCGGAGTGCTGGTGAGCCCGGATTACCTTTACAGGGCGATTCAGCCTGCGCCGGATTCGATTGCCGGCGCGGTTTATAAACTGAGTGACCTGGAACTGGCATCGCGCCTGTCGTTCTTCCTGTGGAGCGACGGGCCGGATGACGAACTGTTGTCCGTTGCCGCCAGTGGCAAGCTGTCGGTCGCCAAGGTGTATGAAGCACAGGTGCGGCGCATGCTGGCTGACCCGCGCGCAGCGGCACTGGTCACGGGCTTTGCCATGCGCTGGCTCAACGTTGACGACCTCAAGGCAGTGGAGCCCGATACGCGCCAGTTCCCGCTTTTCAACGAGCAGATGCGCAAGGACTTTTCCACGGAGATCGAGCTGTTTCTGCGCAGCGTGCTGCTGGACGACCAGAGCATCATGCTGCTGCTATCGGCGGACTATTCGTTCCTCAATGAGCGGCTGGCCAGGCTTTACGGAATGCATGATGTATTCGGCCCGCAATTCCGGCGCGTGACGCTGACTGATCCCAACAGGTTTGGCGTGCTGGGCAAGGGCGCGGTGTTGCTGCGTACCTCCTATGCCAATCGCACTTCGCCGGTGTTGCGCGGTGCGTGGGTGCTGGAACGCATCATGGGCACGCCTCCAACCCAGCCGCCGCCGGGCGTCTCTACCAATCTTGATGTACCGCAGGGCCAGAAGCCCACCACGGTACGCGCGCGACTGGAACTGCATCGTGCGGCCAAGTCCTGCAGCCAGTGCCATGGCGTGATCGATCCCATTGGCCTGGCCATGGAAAACTTCGATGTCATTGGTGCGTGGCGAGAGCGTGATGTTGCCGCCGATGCACCTATCGAGGCCGACACGGTGCTGCCGAACGGGGTGGCCATCAGCGGGCCGGTGGAGTTGCGCAAACAGCTGCTGTCGCGACCCGAACAGTTTGCGCTGGCCTTCAGCGAGAAGCTGTTGATGTATGGATTGGGTCGCCAGGTGGAGCCCAATGACATGAAGCAGGTTCGCGAACTGGTGCGCGCGGCAGCCAAGTCCGACTACCGGTTCGCCGATATCGTGCTGGGCGTGGTCAACAGCGATGCGTTCCGCATGCAGGCGCGATCGAGCGAGAAAAAGGGCGCGGGCAAGCAGCAGATCCAGGCCAGCGTGGCCGCTGCGCATTAGATCAGGGGAAATACATGTATCTGACCCGCAAGCATCTGTCCCGACGCGCAACACTCAAGGGGTTGGGCGTCGCCGTTGCCCTGCCGCTGCTGGATGCGATGATTCCCGCGGCCACCGCGCTGGCACAGACGGCAGCGGCTCCCAGGATGCGCGCAGGTTTCTTTTACCTGCCGCACGGGATGATCATGGACAACACGCCCTATGGCGCCGAGGTCGATGCCTGGACCCCTGCCGGGGCTGGCGCCGACTTCAAGCTCAACACCATCATGAGCCCGCTGGAGAAGCACAAGCAGTACCTGACTTCGTTCGCCAATCTTGAGAACGCGGCCAGCGCCAATTCCGTGCACACGCTCAATCCAGCCACCTGGCTCAGCGCCACGCACCCGGATAACACGCAGCCGGGCGCGCACATGTCGACCACGCTCGACCAGGTGATCGCCGCGAAGATTGGCCAGGACACCACGCTGCCCTCGCTGGAAGTTTCTTCTGAAACCACCGTGCAGGTTGCCGCCTGCGGCGGCGGGGCGGGCGCGTGTTACTACAGCTCGACGTTGGCGTTTCGCGATGAGCATTCGCCGCTGCCCATGGAATACAACCCGCGCAAGGTGTTTCTGCAGCTGTTCGGTGAAGGCGACACCCCGCAGGAGCGCGATGCGGTGATGCGCCAGACCACCAGCCTCCTCGACCTCATCTCCGATCGCACCAAGGCGCTGGAAAAGACACTGGGACCCAGCGATCGCGCAGTGCTCGAAAACTACCTTGAAACAGTGCGCGAGATCGAGCGACGGCTCGAGAAATCAAAAGCGCGCGACCTGTCGAAAGTGAAGTTGCCGGAAGCGCCGGTGGGCGAACTCGACGCATTTGATGCGCAGGTGAAAATGATGTTCGACCTGGTGGCGCTGGCCTACCAGGCCAACCTGACCCGCGTTGCGTCATACATCATGGTGGCCGAGGGCACCAATCGCACCTACAACCATATCGGCGTGCCGGATTCCTTCCACCCGCTGTCGCACCACGCCAATGACCGCGAGCGGCTGCGCCGCTTGACCAAGGTTCAAACCTGGCACATGGAGCAGTTCGCCAATTTTGTTGCCAAGATGGCGGCGACGCCGGATGGCGACGGTTCACTGCTGGATCATTCGATATTCATGTACGGCTCCAACATGAGCAACAGCGATCGTCACAACAATTATCCGTTGCCCCTCATTCTCGTCGGTGGTGGCAATGGCAAGCTCAAGGGCGCGCAGCACATACGCTCCCCGGAGCACACGCCGGTGGCCAACCTGCACTTGACGGTGCTCAACAAGTTTGGCATCGAGCAGAAGAAGTTTGGTGACAGTACGGGCGTCATCCCGGGAGTCTGATGGCGTGAGCAGGACCGTGGACAGGCGAACCTTGTTACGCGCGGCCACTGGCTTAGGGGTAGGCGCGGCCATTGGCTTCAGCGGCCTGCGCTCCATGGACGCTCTTGCTTCCTCTCCTGCAGCAAATGTCACAGCGCTGGGTGAGCGACTGCACCTGATCACAGGTGTAGGTGGCAATGTGCTGGCCCTGCAGGGCGATGAGGGTTTGCTGCTGGTCGACAGCGGTGCGCCCAAACGGGTGGGGCAGTTGCAATCGAGCCTCAAGTCGCTGGCCCGTGGCGCAAAAGTCCGCACCGTTATCAATACGCACTGGCACCTGGACCAGACCGGTGGCAACGATGTGTTCGGCGGTGAAGGTGTGACCATCATCGCGCACGCCAAGGCGCGTCAACGCATGGCCACGCCGCAGTATGTCACCACAGAAGATCGCTACCTTGCGCCAAGAAAGAAAGAGGCGCTGCCCACAAGCATTTTTCGTGACGTGGGCAAGGTGATGTTCGGCGGCGAAAATCTCGAGTACGGCTACCTGCTCGAAGCCCACACCGACGGGGATCTCTACGTATATCTTCCGCAAGCCAATGTCCTGGCCGTGGGGGATGCCGCATCGCCGCAGCTGGATCCGGTGCTGGCCTGGTTCGAGGGCGGCTGGTTGGGCGGACGCATCGATTCGCTGGCCAGGCTGCTGGCCATTGGCAACGAACAGACGCGCATTGTCGCCGCCACGGGTGCGGTGGTTTCGCGCGCCGAGCTCAAGACCGAGCGCGACGCCTTGCTCACCGTGTTTGATCGCATGTCCGACTCCATCCGCAAGGGCATGACCACGCAAGACATGCAGAGCGCGAAATTGCTCGACGGCCTGCCGCGCACCTGGGCGAATCCCGACCAGTTCATCTATGACGCGCACAAGGGAATGTGGGCGCACCACAACACGCTGTCCCACCAGATCGTGTAGGCCAGATGCAAATCCGACAAATGTTCCTGTTCCTTGCCGCATTGCCGCTGCTTGCAAGCGCGGCGGATGCGGACCTGTCGACGCTGATCCAGGGCGGGGATCGCAGCGCGGCGCTCGCCGCCGTGCGCGCGGGCGCCAACGTCAATGTCGCCCAGGGTGATGGTTCGATGCCGCTGATCTGGGCGGTATACAAAGTCGACCCCGAGCTGACGCGTGAGCTCCTCAAACATGGCGCCAACGCAAATGCCAAGAATGCGCTGGGAGCGACACCGCTGGCCGAAGCGGCAAAGCTGGCCAATCCCGAGCTGGTGCAGTTGCTGATCAAGGCGCGCGCCGACGTCAACGAAGCCAATGAAGACGGCCAGACGCCGTTGATGCTGGCAGCGCGCACCGGTTCTGTGGAGGTGGCGGAGCTTCTGGTGCGCGCTGGCGCCAACGTCAATGCCAGGGAATTATGGCGCGAACAAACCGCGCTGATGTGGGCTGCAGGTTCCGGTCAGGCGGACATGACCGCTTACCTGATCAAGCACCGCGCTGATGTGGAAGCGCGCGCAGCCACCAATGACTGGGGCAGCCAGGTTACCTCCGAGCCGCGGGCGCAATATCGACCCACCGGGGGGATGACGCCGTTGCTTTACGCCATACGCGCCGGGTGCATGCCCTGCGTGCAAGCCATCCTCAAGGCTGGCGCTGATGTACAACGTCCCACTCCCGATGGCGTCTCACCCCTGATGGCGGCTCTCGATAACCTGCAGTTCGATGCAGCCAACTACCTGCTGGACCACGGTGCGAATCCGCATGTGTCCGACTGGTGGGGGCGCACGCCTTTGTACATCGCGGTGGACATGCGATCTTTCAGCGATCGCTTCCTCATCGGTGCCGGCAACACGCCGGCCGAGGCAGCAGCACCGCCCAACCTGCCCGCCGCGCTGCAGGTGATGCAGCGGCTGCTCGACGCGGGGGTTGATCCCAATATCCAGCTCAACATGCATCGGCCAGGCAGGGGCGGCAACAGTGGCCGGTTTACCGATGACCTGCTGACTGCCGGTGCATCGCCTCTGTTGCGCGCCGCGGTGTCATTTGATTCCGAGGCCATTGCCTTGCTGTTGCAGCACGGAGCGATTGTCGATCTGCCCAATGTCATGGGCGTCACACCCCTGATGGCCGCTTCCGGTCTGGGTGTTTCACAACGCGATACGCGGGGATCCTATGGCCCGGATGCGCAGGATAAGTCGGTGATTGTCCTCGCCCAGCTGATCAAGGCCGGGGCCAACGTCAACGCGCGGGTGTTCGACACCAGCGGTCACACCGCACTCATTGCGCGTCCCAGTTCCATGACCACCCGACAGGGCCAGACGGCCATTTTTGGCGCCATTAACTGGGGCTGGCCCAAGGTGGTCAAATTCCTGGTGGAAAACGGCGCCGACTTGACAGTGAAGGATGCGGCCGGCAGGACCGTCGCCGATGCTCTGGCTGGAAAGGCAGGCGGCCGTGATTTCAAGCCCTCCGACGAAGTCGCCTCTCTCATAAAGAAGGCCGGTGGCGCATAATGCGCGCATGAAAACACGCAAACAGTGTCTGGCCGCCGGCTTCATCGCCGCTTTGACAATCCCGCTCGCGGTGCATGCCGCAGATCCGCCGCATTGCAATGATATTTTCGAAGATGCGCAGCGGCTGGGCTGTTATGACGCCGTATTTGGCAAACCTATTCATTCAGCTGCCACGTCAACAGCTGCTGCGCCTGTTGCACCCCTGGCTGTAGCCGCGGGTGCCACCGCCGCCACTGCCGTCATCGCAGCACCCCAAGCGGCCCCCCAGAAAAAAGACAAGGCAGCCAAGCCCGTGTCATTCAAGGCCTCGGTGACCACGCTGAGCCAGTCGGCCGACGGCAGGTTCATAGCTACCCTCGACAACGGCCAGAAGTGGCTGCAGACCGAGAAGGACTCCAGGGATGAGGTCAAGGTCGGTGACACGGTTACGCTGCAGCCCATGATGTTCGGCGCGTGGTCACTGGTTACGAAGTCGGGCTACTTGCAACGCGTGAAACCCCTGAATTAATCAGGTCCGGCCTGCCCGGGGTTCAAACCTTGCGGCCCCCGTAGCGGGGCGAGTCTTTCCGTTCCTGTTCAATGAACTCCTCGAAGCCGGGGCCGGACGCCACGCTTTCCAGCCGCCGCGCCTGTCGGTCGAGCGATTGAATTGCCGACAGCTTTTCGGCATTACCCAATTTCGCCTGGTTCACGGCGGACGTCAGCACGCGAATGGTTTCGTCGTACACCTTGAGCGGCACGGGAAACGGGTGGCCATCCTTGCCACCGTGCGCCAGTGAGAACCGGGCCGGATCGGAAAACCGCGCGGGCGCGCCATAGATCACTTCAGCAACCAGCGCCAGTGATGCCACCGTGCGCTGGCCCACGCCGGGCGTCATCAGCAGTTCGGTGAAATCCCTGGGCCCCCTGTCTGCGGCGGCGGCCAGCACGCCATGCAGGCGCTTGAGCTGCACGTCCGATGCACGCACATCGTGATGCGCGGGCATCCGCAAATGCGGCAGTGATCGGGTTGTGGGCTCAGGGAACAGCTCGAGCGCGGTGTTGCCGGCGCTGCGCAATTGTCTCAGCACCGACACCGTGCGGTCAGGGCCTGCATTGACCAGTTCAAGGCCCGCCTGCCGATTCGAGCAAGCGCGTGCATGGGCCAGGTTGACGATAGTGCCGCAATTGCGGCCGTCGATGGCTGCGTGCGGTGAATCCAGGAAGCTGCCAGCGTCTTCGGAAAGCCAGTGGTAGCGGCGCGCCTCGGCGCGCTGCGCATTCATGCCCTGCTGCACCACGCACCAGTTTCCGGTGTTGGTTACAACGACGGCGTGCAGATAAAGTTCATATCCATCCTGCACGGCAGCGCTGTCCACCTTGGCCACCAGGCGACTGGCATGCGCCAGTGCTTCGCCATTGAGACCAGTCAGCTCGCCCACATGCAGCAATTCGGCAGGGGTTTGCCGCGAGTGGCGGCCGCGACCTCCGCACACATAGACGCCCAGCTCCTTCTGCAACGGCTGCAGACCGCGTTTGAGCGCGCCCATGACACTGGTGGTGATTCCGGAGGAATGCCAGTCCATCCCCATGACTGCGCCGAATGACTGGAACCAGAAGGGATGCGCCAGGCGACGCAGAAGTTCGTCGCGGCCGTAGTGATGCACTATGGCTTCGGCAATCACACGTCCCAGCAACGTCATGCGGTCGGCCAGCCACGCCGGCACGCGACCGCCATGCAGCGGCAGGTCGGCCCTGCCTGTGGGCCTGCTCACTGCGACACCAGGGTGCGAAACGTGACGGAGTAACGCAGCGACTTGGTCGGGGAAATGGCATGTTGCCAATTCCAGCGCACCGCCCCGCGCAGTATGTAAGCCGATCGGGGTTCAAGCTGCAGAGCGCGACTTGTTCTTCCAGCTGGCGGATAAGGGCGCAGCCGCATGCGACCCGCACCTGCCAGCGATACACCGACAATGGTGTCATACACCGGGGCATCGCGATGTCACCCCAGCGGTGTGCCCGGGCGGTATTCATTTATCAATGCGTGGGTGAATTGAGTGGGTGCGATGCCCGTCCACACGGCAATGCGTTGCCGAAGCGGGTGCAGAAAAAGCGGGATCGGTTCGGTTGCCTGCAGCTCATTGCGCGTGAAGTCGTAGCGGCCGCCGTAACTGACGACGCGGCGCCGCGCGCTCCATTCCTTGTAAGCGGCTTCGTGAAACGGCAGTGTGCCGATCGCATCGATCAGCTCGCGCTCCTCGTCAGGGGTGATGAATTCGTCACGACAGATCATGTCTGTAGGCAGCAAAGGGCTGGCAGGGAAAAGATCCGGTTGCCGGCCAGCAGCGTGAAAAGTGGCTGATTTCATGGGTCAATACGCGCCTGTATATCCATACAGTAGCGCCCGGTCCGCGTCCTTGCAAGCACCGCAGTGGGTGCCTAGCCACGCCTGGCCTGTCAACTCGGCAAGTTCAGTTGGAGGTTTTTACAACCAGCTCACTGTGGACGAATTTGACGTTTTCCGTTTCCCTGGCAAGCGCAACGGCACGATCAGCCTGGGCCTGGGTATCCAGCTTTCCCTTGAGCCAGACCTGGCCATTGTCATCCGTCATGACTTCAAGGCGTGAAAAACCATCGACGTGTTCCGCCTTGAGCTTTGATTTGACCGCCACAAATATCCGCGAATCGTTCACGGCAGCTGCGGCAGGCACCACGGGTGAGTCGGCGGCCAGAGTTACCTGGCTACCAACGGCGGCTGCCAGAACCGCGAAAACAATAATGGATTTTTTCACGACGTTTGCCCCTTTTCAAAGTTGCAATTCACCAGAGGTTCCCAGTTTGGGTTGGGTCCCCGTCAGCACGCCGGCCAGCATGGCCACTGTAGCCACTACCGAGTTGGGAGCCTCCCAATACCTTGCGTGCTCGGGAGTGACGATGATCAGACGAATGGCTGGATCCTGTGCGCTCTTCCAGTAAGCTTCGGCCCAGACGCTCCAGAGCCGCTTGATCTTGTCGCGGTCGTTGCTGATCACCGCTTGTCCGGTGAGTGTCACATAATCGTTGTGGCCCTTGTCGACCAGCGACAAAAGCACGCGCCCATCGGCAGCCACCTGCGACAGAACATGCGTGGAATCCGTCATGTAAACGATCTGCCCTGCAGCCGGATCGGGGTATGCCTGCAGGGGACGCGCATCGAATTCGTCCCCGGACCTGGTCGTGAACATGGTGATGCCGATCTTCTTGACCAGGGCCCAGACGAAATCCGGAGTGTTTTTCTTGGTGTCGTTCATGACCGTCAATGAGTGAACAAGGCGATGAGGATGATGATGGGAATCGGGACGCCCAGCAGCAGCAGAAGTATTGAACGCATGTGATGTACTCCGTGTTTCGGAAATTCTAGAACGCGTCGCGACGGCGACCACCGACGGTGGCCATCAGGCTTGCAAAGAAGGCGCCGCCCAACAGGGAAACGAAAACCCACAGCGACGCGTAGGCGGCGTTCTTGCGCGCCTCATCCGCCATCTGCTTGGCTTTGGTCTCGGCATCCTGCAGCTTCTTGTACCCTGCAGAATAGATTTCGTTTACACGTGCTTCGGCCTCCTGCTGGCTCAGGCCGGTGCGTTGGGCGACCAGCTGCCCAGCGTAAGTGCTGTCTTCAGACGACAGTTGCCCCGCCGTGCCGTTGGCGAAAATTCTGGCGACTTCGCCCTTGGCATCGCGCGCGCCTGCTGCGTCAGTCATGAGCGGCGCAGGGGCTGTACCCGCAGCTGAGCCCTTGGCTGTGGTCGGAGCAGGAGTTGCGGGCGGGGTTGCCGCTGGCATGCGAAACAGCGAGTCCATGGTGTAAGCCGGCACCTGATTGACCTGCCCTGAGCCTTCCATTCCCAGCGCCGGCCCGTTGTTCCCGGCAGTGGCGGCCATGCTTCGCGGCCCCATGGTTTGACTACCAAGTGCCTGTGCGCCGCCCGCTGCGGCCAAAGCCGCGCCACCGGTGGCGGCCACGCCCGAAATTGCCCCGATGGTGGATGTCAGTGCCGCAGCTGTCAGGAGTGTGGCAACGCCCCAGGCCAGGAATCCATGTGCAGTGTCACGAAAAAAAACTTCATCGGTATGCATAGCAGCCCACTTGATACGCAGGCGGCCCGCCAGATAGCCACCCACTCCCGAGGCTACTAACGCGGTGCATACAATCCAGATTATTCCCGACCAGGTGATTGCCTTGGCTGTTGCACCGTTACCGCTCCACGGGGATACAGAAGCGAGCCCCAAACCTGAGCCCAGCACCAGAAGTATCAGGGACAAAGCGGCGGCCGCCACTGCGCCGGCAAGAATCGCTGCCCAGGAAACTCCACTGTCAGTTCCTCCATCAATCTGCTCTGGGCTGACAGATGGATAAGCGTTTTCTACGGGCAGGACTGCAACGGTGGCCATTTCGATTCCCCTGAAGTGCGTGTAGTGGTTGACGCTGTTGACGAGCAAGATATTGCCCGCGCCTTGCGCTTGGTTGAGTAGGAATCCACCGCATCCAAATGTAGGTACGCGGCCGATTGACCGACACGCAGTGCATTTGTCCTAGTGGTGCGATGTATCAACCAATGTCCAAAGCACGTCTGGCACATCACATCCGCCAACAAAAGGAATGGTTGATCCAGGAAGAACCCGGTCTTGCTACTGAAGGCATAGCCATCTACACCCTGTCGGATCCGCGGGATGTTCGTGCGGTACGTTACGTGGGACAGTCACGGGCCCCGGCGCGCCGGTTCGCACAGCATATCAACGCCGCGCGGCTATGGCTACCGGACGAAATGCCATGGTGGTACAAGGCGCCGCCGGGACTACGACCCTTGCACGAATGGATCAGGCAGCTGCATCGCGACGAGCATCGATTGCCCGCCATGCTTGTGATCGCGCGCGCCGCCACGCTTGCCGAAGCGCGTCATGCAGAACGGTCGCTGATACATCACTACCTCAACCAGCGTGCCGACCTGCTCAACGTGGAATCAGAAATACTGGGCAGGCAGTTAGCCCTGATCTGAAGTCAGGTCTTCTCGAATCTGCCACTACCACTGCGCTTGCGTTGATGGGGCGATGGCTGCTTCAGATTCTCCAGAGCCGTATCCGGCTCTGGAGAGTTGGCGCTCTGCTGTGCGGTGGTGGTCGCATCTGCAGTTTGTCGAGCCAATCGTTCTGCCTTGGCCCGGCTGGATTGCTCAGTAGTCATGGGTTCGCGAGGCTAGATGCGGCCCATCAGTAGCAGCACGATTAGCACCACCACGATAAGACCCAGGCCACCACTGGGCCCGTATCCCCAATTGCGACTGTGCGGCCAGGCGGGGATGGCCCCGATCAGGGCCAGGATCAACACTATCAACAGGATTGTTCCAAGAGTCATTGTCAGCTCCGTTTTTGTGTAGCGAAGCATGCAACAACTAAAATTGCCCCAGCAGCACCAAGGGTGCGCGTTGAGATCTAGGAAGAGTCCTACACGCGGCCCAAAGACAAGAGCTCAGGCGCGTTTACGCGCCGATTTGATGGGCGTCACTTTGGCGGAAGACTTGGCAGGTTTTGTCGCTGCAGCCGGCTTCCTCTTGAGGCTTTGCGCCAGCAGCTGCGTCAGATCCACCACATTGCTGCTGGGTTGGGATTCTTCCAATGCCTCGACCACCTTGGTGGCGCCAGCCTTTTGTCGCTTGGCCACCAGTGTCTCGATGGCATGGGTGAATTTGTCGGCGTACGCGTCGGGGTTCCATTTCTCCGTCATATCGGCAATCAGCTGCGTGGCCATCTTGAGCTCGCCATCCTTGAGCGCCTTCTTGCCAGCAGGCGGCAGCTTCAACTCTGCCCAGGATCGGATCTCGCTGGCCCATCGCAGCGTGTTGAGCATCAATCCCTGCTGCGTCGGAATCAGTGCCGCCAGGTATTCCTTGGTATGCAGCACCACCCTGGAAATGCCCACCACCTCGGACTCCAGCATGGCTTCACGAAGCAGGGCGTACACCTTGTCGCCCTTGGCCTGTGGCTCGAGATAATAGGGTTTCTCGAACTGCACCAGTGGAATCTCACTGGCCTTGACGAAGGACTCTATTTCAATTGTTTGCGTGGTTTTTGGGTAGGCCGCTTTGATCTCCTGGTCAGTCAGCAGCACGTATTCGTCATCGCTGACCTTCACGCCCTTTACTATATTGTCCTTGGGCACTTCCTTGCCCGTGCGCTTGTTGATGCGCTTGTAGCCCACCGGATCCATGGATCGCTTGTCCACCCAGTCGAAGTCGATGCCGGTCTCGGAAGATCCGGGATACAAGGCGATGGGCACGTGCACCAGACCAAAGCTGATGGCGCCTTTCCAGATGGCACGGGGCATGGCTGATCCTTGAGGGTTATGAACGCGTGGCCAGCGTAGCAGCACAGACCGGAAATGAGGCCCGGAGTCAGGCCGGCGGATCCTTGGTGCGGGTTCTGGAAACCGCCATCATGATGCCGATTCCGGCAATCAGCAGGCATGCAATTGCGACATAGGTGGTGGCTACACCTGCCGTTACCAGGCCCCACGCTATGGCGCCAATCAGTATGGCCAAGCCAACCATGAAAAGTGCGAATGACATTGAGCTACTCCCATTACCTGTCTTTTATGCCCAGTCATACTGTAACTGCGCAGGCCAGGGGCTTGTGAGTGGCAGACATGTGGTGCGCGCGTAAGCAGGCACCTACATATTCGGCGCCAGCACGTCGCGGATGGAGGGATCCCGGGCGAAATGTGCCACCGCAAAGGAACAGCTTGGCTTGACCCGCAGACTATTCTTGCGCGCCCAGTCCACGGCGGCAAGAAGCAGTTGTCGCCCCACACCTTTCCCGCGAAGTTCGGGTTCGACCCCGGTGTGATCGATGACTATCAAAGCGTCTTTGGCGCGAACGTAAGTCAACTCGGCAATGCGCTTGCCATCCTGCTGCATGTAGAAAGCCCCGTGCTGGGGATTGTCTTCGTGTTCGATCCTGGGTTCCATGATCTGAGTATGCGGTCTATTCCTACGCGGAGTCATCCAGCGTGCTGACAAATCCGATGATATCGCTTGCGCATAATGCGTTTCGATCAAGCCGTTTGCACACCAGATGGAGTCGTCATGGCAAAGCGCAAGAGCACTGCAGCAAAGAAATCAGCGGGATCCAAAAAGGCCAGCAAGGCCGTGGATGCCATAGCCCTTTTGAAAGCAGATCACCGCGAAGTGGCAGGCTGGTTTGGACAGTTTGAAAAGGCCCGATCAGCAACCAAGAAGTCCGATCTGGCAGGCAAGATTTGCGCCGCCTTGACCGTGCACACCGAAATCGAGGAAGAGATTTTCTATCCGGCCTTCCTGGAAGCCACGAAGGATAAGGATATGCACCATGAAGCCATCATCGAACATATGGGTGCCAAGAAGCTGATAGCAGATGTCGAGGCTTCAGGCCCCACAGATGATTACTTTGACTCCAAGGTCAAGGTGCTGTCCGAAATGATCAAGCATCATGTCAAGGAAGAAGAGCAGCCCGGCGGAATGTTCGCCGAAGCGCGTGATTCGAAAATGGATCTCAAGGGTCTTGGCGCACAGATGAAGGCCAGGAAGGACCAGCTGGCCCAAGGAGCTGCCAAGCGCTGAAGCGCTTGGCGCGAATCCCTGGTCCCTTACTGGGGATTCCCTGGCGGCGCACTCCCTGAGGCGACCGAAGATTTCGCCGCGAACCGCGCCAACCTGCTGAACGCCTTTTCTAGTCGTTCCATGTCTTCATCGGACATGTCGCTGAGATCCGCCATGTGCGTGCGAGCCCCCTGGGTTGCGCGCAGCAGCTCATCCATCTTCAAGTGCAACGCGCGCGAGTCGCGGTTCTGCGTGGCCTGGATCAAGAACACCATCAGAAACGTGATTACGGTGGTCCCGGTGTTGATCACCAGTTCCCAGCCTGGGGAGTAGTTGCAAAACGGACCGGCGATGGCCCACCCCACCACTAACGAGACGGCTGCGATAAAAGCGTAGGGACTGCCCATCCATAACGCCGCCTGACTGGACACCACCTTGAACCAGTGTTTGCCGGATTCGTTCATGGCGGCAACTCTATGGCACGCCCCCAAGCGGGCTAAGGACGGGATTGCGCTATCTGCAGTAGGTCGGCGCTTACTGGTTGATGCCTGCCTGTTCGAGGATGAATGCGTATTGCTCGGCGGAATCGCGATAGCGTTCGAAGCGCCCCGACTTGCCTCCATGGCCTGCCTCCATGTTCGTGCGCAATATCAGCAGGCTATCCCCCGTCTTGCGGGCACGCAGGCGGGCGACATACTTGGTGGGTTCATAGTATTGCACCTGGCTGTCCCATAACCCTGACTGCACATATATCGCCGGGTAGGGATGCCTGCCGATGTTGTCGTAAGGTGAATACGCGAGCATGTAGTCGTAGTAAGGCTTCTGCTTGGGGTTGCCCCATTCGTCAAATTCATTGGTGGTGAGGGGAATGTCCTCGTCCAGCATGGTGGTGACAACGTCGACAAAGGGCACATTGGCGACTATCCCGCGATAGTCCTGCGGGGCCATGTTGGAAATGCCGCCCATGAGCAGCCCGCCCGCCGAACCGCCTGAAGCCATCACCCGCCTGGGGTCGCAATATTTGTTGGCCACCAGCCAGCGCGTCACATCGATGAAATCCGTAAACGAATTCTTCTTGTTGAGCAGCTTGCCGTCTTCGTACCAGGCGCGGCCCATCTCCTGTCCGCCGCGAATGTGGGCCGTCACCACCACGAAGCCGCGGTCCAGCAGCGAGGCCGTTAGAATCGAAAACTCCGGGTCGCTGGAAATTCCGTAAGCCCCGTAGCCTTTCTGGAATAGCGGTGCGGTGCCATCCAGTTGCGTGGTCTTGCGATACACAATAGATACCGGGATCTTCACGCCATCGCGGGCCGTCGCCCACGCAAACTGTGTGGCGTAGACAGTCGGGTCATACCCGCCCAGCACCGGTTGACGCTTGAGCAGTTCGCGCTCGCCAGTGGCAAAGTCAAAATCGTAGGTGGTGCGCGGCGTAACCAGCGATGTGTACGTGTACCGCAGCTTGCCGCTGTCGAATGTGTGGTTGTCGCCAAGCGCCATGGTGTAGCTGGGCTCATCGGCCCGAACCAGAACATCCGCGTCGCCTTTCCAGGGCCGGATGCGCAGCTTGCGCAGGCCTTGCGAGTGCTCCTCAATGGCCAGGAAATCCCTGAACACATCAAAGCCGTCGATGAATGCGTCTTCGCGGGCGGCCACCACGTCGTGCCATTTTGAGCGGTCAGTGGTCTCGCCGTGCGCTGCCGTCATGATGCGGAAGTTCCTGGCGTGCCAGTTGCTGCGGATTACCCACAGTTCGCCAGCGCGCTCCACCTGGTATTCATGATCGCGCTCGCGCGCCAGGAACAGCCGCCACTGCAGCCGCGGATCAGCCGCGTCGGCGAACCACACCTCGGTTGATACCGTGCTCTGCGTGCTGATCAGCAGGTATTTATCGTCCTTGGTGCGGCTGAGCTGCGTATAGAAGCTCTCGTCTTCCTGTTCCCACACCACCGGGTCGGTGGCCATGCCAGTGCTGGCGTGTCCCAGCGTGTACTTGCGCACGCGAAACCCCAGCAGTGTCTCCGGGTCCTTCTCTATGTAGAGAAAGGTCCTGCTGTCGCCGGCCCAGATGATGTTGTTCTCCGCGTTGGAGCGCTCGACTGGCAGTACGGCCCGGGTAGGCAGGTCCATCACCTTGATCACATATTGGCGTCGACCCACGGTGTCCTGTGCCCAGGCCATCATCCGGTTGTCCGGGCTTACGACCAGATCGCCCACCTCGAAGAAGTCGTGACCTTTTGCCAGTTCATTGACGTTGAGCAGGATCTCTTCGGGCGCGCCGCTTGTGGTACTGCGCCGGGCATAGATGGGATATTCCTGGCCGGTCTCATAACGCGTGAAATAGAAGTAGCCGTTGCGCAGAAACGGCACCGTGGCGTCGTCCTGCTTGATCCGACCCACCATTTCCGCGTAAAGCCTGCTAGTCAGCGGCTTTACATGCGCCAGCATCTCGTCGGCGTAGGAATTCTCGCGCTCGAGATAATCGAGCATCAGCGGGTTGGTGCGCGTGTCATCGCGCAACCAGTAATATTCGTCTTCGCGACTCCCGTTGGGCGAAGGCACCTGGTGGGAGCGTTGCGCAGCTACGGGTGGTGCAACGGCGGATCCGGCGTGCTTCACGTTGGAATTGCAACCTGTCAGAGTGAGGGCGAGGAGGGTCGTACAGATGCTGGCATACGAATGGGCCGAGAGCGAGTCGCGTTCATTCGAATGTCGTTGCCGACATCCGTCATGCATGGTAGACAATACTGTTAAACGTGCGAAAGCTCATGACGTCTAGCTCTGTTCTGGATCTCTGTGATCAATGGCCTCGGCGCCATTCCTGTCGTGGTGACGCGGCACTTTCGGGAGCCGGTTATTACTTCAAGACAATGGCGTGAGGCTGAATGCCGTTCTGCCACACAAACGCAACGATACCGGACTAAACTTAATCCCTGTTGCGGGAATAGCCGACTAGGCATCCGCACAAAACCATAAAAAAAGACGGGGCGGAACTGCAATGCGCAGTATTCGGGGAATCGCTCAGCTATCGATGCTGGCAGTTTGCGCTGTCTGGGGCACCGCAACGTTCGCGGCGAATCCCCAAGAAGGTGCTGTGCTGGCATACGAAGCCCAGGACCAGACAAACCCGCCGCCGACCGGCGCAGTTGTCGTCACGGGAAGCTCGACGATTCAATTGTGGACCACGATCAATGCCGATCTGTCGCCACTGACGATCATTTCGCGCGGCCTTGGCGGCAGCACGGCTGACGACATTGATTACTATCTCGAGCGAATGGTGCTGGTTTACAGGCCACGTGCGGTCGTCCTGTACGAAGGCGACAACGACATCGGTACCGGTGCCACGCCGCAATATGTGGCGAATCGCATCGCCGGCATCATGGGGCGCATCACTGCACGCTATCCCAACGTGCGCGTCTACGTCATCTCGATCAAACCCAGTGTGGCGCGATGGTCGTTATGGCCACAGATGACACAAGCCAATCAGCTGCTTGAGGCGTTTTGCAATACCGATGCGCGCTACACATTCATTGATATCTCCTTGGCGCTGCTCGGCGGCAATGGGCAACCGAAACCGGAGTATTACGTCACCGGCGGTTTACATCTCAATACCGCGGGTTACCAAGCTTGGACCAGCGTCATCCGTCCCGTTCTGATTTCGCAGCAATCCATCCCCCTTCCGTCGGACTTCATTGCGCCGGCGATGCCGACCAATCTGCATGCCACGGCGGGGGCGCCCAATCGTGTCGATCTGTACTGGAATGCGTCCAGTGACAACAGCTCCGGGCTGGGTGGCTACGGTATCTACCGCAATGGTGCACTGATTGCCACCAGCACCACGCCCAATTTTTCCGACTACAGCGCGGCACCAAATAACTTTTATTCTTATGCGGTCAATGCCTTCGACCGGGCGACCTCCGGGCCCAACCTGTCCGGTTACGCCACTGCGGTCGGGGTTTCAACGCCGCCTGACGCGACGCCTGCGCCGACCATTGCATTGACGGCCACGCCACCAAGCATTGTCACCGGCAGCACCGCGCAGCTGTCCTGGAGTAGCACCAACGCGACATCGTGCACGGCTTCGGGTGGTTGGAGTGGCAACAAAAGCACTAGCGGCTCGGCTACCACAGCGGCGTTATCGTCGACAACGACATTTGGACTCAACTGCAGCGGGCCAGGTGGAAGTGGCAGTGCGACGACGTTGGTTACGGTCACCGCGCCGGTGCCTACTGTGAGCCTGTCGGCTAACCCCACGAGTATCGTCAGCGGCAGCACTACGCAGCTGTCGTGGAGCAGCAGCAACGCGACGTCGTGCACGGCCTCGGGTGACTGGAGCGGCACCAAGGGCGCCAGCGGCACGGCAACCACAGCGGCGATATCGACCAACTCCACGTTTGTGCTGACCTGCAGCGGATCGGGTGGCAACGCCAGTGCGACAACGGCGGTGATGGTCGCCGTGCCGCCGCCGACTGTGAGCCTGTCAGCTAACCCCACGAGTATCGTCAGTGGCAACACCACGCAGCTGTCGTGGAGCAGCAGCAACGCAACCTCGTGCACGGCCTCTGGCGGCTGGAGCGGTACCAAGGGCACTAGCGGCACAGCGACCACGGTGGCGTTATCCGCGACAACGAGTTTTGGGCTCAATTGCAGCGGCGCCGGTGGCAATGCCACGGCGACAACGCAGGTGAATGTGACTGCGCCGCCACCACCACAAGCACCGCCACCACCGCCCACTGTGACATTGACCAGCAGCGCCGCAACCGTTATCAGGGGCGGCACGATCCAGCTATCCTGGACCGCGACCAACGTGCAGTCGTGCATCGCAACTGGATCATGGAGCGGTACAAAAGACATCACGGGCACGGAGACCTCGTCGGCCATTCAGGGCCCGGCGACGTTCACTCTCGTCTGCCAGGGACCCGCCGGCACCAGCACCGGGGCAGTCGACGTCGCTGTTACCCAGCCGCCTCCCACTGTCACGATCAGCGCATCTCCGACCACCCTGGATGCCGGTGGCAGGGCGCAGTTGACATGGTCCACGACAGATGCCGATTCCTGCGTGGCAATAGGGGACTGGAGCGGCACGAAGACTCCTTCAGGTGTCGAGCAGACGGCGGCGCTCTCGGCCGATGCGCACCTTGGTTTAAACTGCACCGGCACCGGCGGCAGCAGCAGTGCCAGTGTAGCGGTGACGGTGAAGGTGTCGGCAGCGGTAGCTCCTCTTCCGGCGGTAACCGTTACAGCTCCACCTTCTGGAGGTGGAGGCGCCGTCGGATTGCGGGAGTTGTGCGCGTTGGTGGTGTTTGTGGCAGCCCTGCGCCTGCGCAAAAGACGATTTCCGGTAGTCTCCCTCGCCTGATCTGGCGCGCCCGACTGGATTCGAACCAGTGACCCCTGCCTTCGGAGGGCAGTA